>JAVBIX010000055.1 GCA_030756895.1 Synechococcus sp. SP2 MAG | reverse complement strand
GCGGCTAGGAATGGTGCAATGGCAAGAGCTGTAAGGATTTCCATGGAGGCTTTATTCGTGCAAATATTTTGTCGAGAATCCCTATCTTCCGCGTGCCCATGGCTACAGCAGCTGATTGTTGAGTATAAATACTGCCGCTTGCTGTTTTTTGGCGTCGTTAGCTCTGGTCTAGTTCTTCAGCTGCAAGTGCCAAAGCTTCTCTCCTGCTTCCAGTTAGCTCATGGATTCGGAATTGTTCCAGACGCGCTTTGACCTTTGCATTTGCGCCCGCGATCAGGACTTGGCGTTTGTGGTGCTCAGCTTCCTCCACCATCCTTTCGATCGCCAATGTGGCGGTAATACCAAGATGTGGAACGTCTGTTACATCGAGTAAAAGTATTTTGTACTGCCTGATTTGGGTCATGCGTTCGCTAATTCCTTTTGCGGCACCAAAACTAAGTGGTCCCTCCAAGCGAAACAGCATGAGTGCGTCTCCACAGCGATTGAGTAGATGTTGCTCTTCTTGATCGAGCTCAGAACTATCTTCTGAATTCATGCTTTCCAGTTGATGCGTTGTGATCGATTCAATGGTTAAAAGGTTGGCAACAAACATGCCAACGAGGACTGCGCCGATGAGATCCCAGAACACGGTCATCAGTAAAACTCCCCACATCACAAGCGCAGTCTTGATGGAGAGACGGTGTGCTCTTAATAGAAAACCCCAGTCGATAATATCTAGGCCTACTTTGATTAATATTCCCGCTAACAACGCCTCTGGAATGCTTTCTGCTAAAGGCCCAGCGCCTAGCAGCAACACAAGTAAAAAAACTGAATGCGCCATCCCTGAGATGGGTGTTCGGCCTCCAGATTTAATATTAATGACCGTTCGCATCGTTGCTCCGGCCCCAGGTAGTCCGTTGAACAGCCCAGCAACGCTGTTGGCAATGCCTTGCCCGATGAGTTCTCTGTTGGAGTGGTGACGACTTTGGCTGATGTTGTCGGCTACCAGTGATGTGAGCAGCGAGTCAATCGCACCGAGAACCGCGAGCACAAGCCCAGCGCGTAATAAGACAGGGAAGTGGTCTTTGAGATTCGGCAGGCTGAAATTCAATCCACCTTCTGGAATGGTTCCGATTCGGGGGATGCCGTCTTGAAACAACAGCATCGAAAGAGGTGTAATCACGACCAATGCAATTAGTGGTGATGGAACCCAGGTGCTGATCCTCTTAGGGGTTAAAAAAACCACTGCTAACGTTAATGCGCCGATCAGTAACGCAGCTGTATTGGGGTTAAATTGACTAAAGACTGTTCCAAGCGAAGTGATCACTCCGCCCTGGCTTTTGATTCCCAATAAGGGTCCAATTTGTAGGCACAGAATAATTACTCCAATGCCAGACATGAACCCCGATACAACGGAATAAGGAACCAGGGTGATATAGCGACCAAGGCGCAGAACCCCCATCAGGATCTGAATGAGCCCGCCGATCAATACGGCTCCCATGACGAGTGGGAGTAACTCATTGCTCCCAAGCTCCCGAGAAATTCCAACGGCTGCGAGTGTTCCAATTACCCCGGCCACGGTGACGCTCATCGGTCCAGTAGGACCTGTGACTTGCGAAGGGGTACCGCCAAAAAGAGCGGCTAGAAATCCCGTAATGATCGCTCCGTACAGCCCGTATATGGCTCCGCCGGGTCCAAGTGCTGCGTTTCCGAATGCAAGGGCTAGGGGTAGGGCCACCACGGCTGCCGTCAGGCCGCCCAGCAAATCTCCTCTCCAGTGCCTCCAGCTGAAGCCGTGAACTAAGGCTAGTTTTGGAAGCGCCATGGATTAAGGACGGGCTGGCATGGATGTCCACACCTTGAGTTGCTCGAGGGTTTGAACTCCTTCTTGGCGCTCGCCGTTCTCAAGAATCCAGGTGGGATACGCGCGAATTTCGGCTGTTTTACAGGCCGCCGCTTGAATCGGAAGTTCCTTGGGTTTCGCGCATTCCACATAAGGAAGTTTGTTGGCTGCATCGCCGAACAATTTGGTTTGTGTGATGCAGGCAGGACATCGCCAAGAGCCGTAGTAAAGCGCCTTGCTTGTACTGAGGTGGTCTGCAAGATCTATTGGATTGGGTGTCGCTGCAGCTGGAAATGGCAGCGCGAGCGACGCCAGAGATGCCAACACAGG
The DNA here is from genome assembly GCA_030756895.1 of Synechococcus sp. SP2 MAG. Lineage (GTDB taxonomy): Bacteria > Cyanobacteriota > Cyanobacteriia > PCC-6307 > Cyanobiaceae > Synechococcus_C. The sequence continues at coordinate 86,394 of JAVBIX010000055.1, read as the reverse complement.
CAACAATTTGCTGATTTCAACCATTTCCTAAATCTAAGAACGCTCTGCCGTTCGGGCATCCCGCCATTGCTCCGGTCCGCATCTACGGACGAAACTATTCTCTGGATCTGATCTGCAGCCCTACGGGTTGATGAATTCCATGGCCGGCAGTGGCTACCGCGATTACTTCAAAGTGCTGGGTGTGGAACGCAGTGCAGACGCCGACACGGTGAAGCGTGCTTTTCGCAAGTTGGCTCGTCAGTATCACCCTGATGTGAATCCCGACGATCAGGACGCTGAAGCGCGCTTTAAAGAGGTGAGTGAAGCCTATGAGGTGCTTTCTGATCCTGAGAAGCGCCGTCGCTACGAACAATTTGGCCAATATTGGAACCAGGCAGGCATGCCTGGTGGTGGCTCAGGCCCCGCAGGAGTTGATGTTGACTTTGGCCGCTACGGCAACTTTGACGATTTCATCAATGACCTTTTGGGCCGCTTCGGTGGTGGGGCTGGGGGTGGCTCTGGTCCCGCCGGGAATGGCGGCGGTTTTCCTGGCGGTGGTTTCCCCGGCGGCGGCTTTCCCCGTGGTGGATCGAGAGCGCCAATCAGCCTTGATGCAGAAGCAGCGGTCAAGGTGACGTTCTCAGAGGCGTTTCGGGGGGGGGAGCGCACCTTGTCTGTCAATGATGAGCGGGTTCAGGTTCGGATCCCTCCTGGAGTGAAAAGCGGATCCAAGCTTCGGCTTAAGGGCAAGGGAAATGTTCAACCGGGTACGGGGCGTCGGGGTGATCTTTATCTCGTGATTGACGTTCAACCGCATCCGATCTGGACCCTGGATGGCGATCAGTTGCGAGCTGAATTGCCCGTTGCATTCGACGAACTTGCTCTTGGTGGAATGGTCAAAGTCATGACGCCTGATGGTGAGGCAGACGTCACCATTCCCCCTGGCACAGCTCCAGGGAAGAGCCTTCGCCTACGAGGAAAAGGCTGGCCAGGAAAGTCAGTCCGTGGAGATCTTTTGCTCACCCTCGATCTTCAATGGCCCAAGCAGTGGTCAGACGAACAGCGTGAGCTCCTTGAACAGCTTCAGAGCAGCAGAGACGGAGATCCACGTCAACAGTGGATTCAGAACGCCAGCCTTTGAGGCGGGATTTACGATTTCAGGATCTGTTGTCAGGCCTTATTAATGGAGATCACCTATCGCCCCCGCCGTTTGCGTCGCTCTCCTGCCTTAAGGGCCATGGTGCGCGAAAACCAATTGCTTCCAGCTGATTTTATTTATCCGCTGTTTGTGCACGAAGGCGCTGAGGTTGAGCCGATCGGTGCCATGCCAGGCGCAAATCGCTGGAGTCTCGATCGCTTGAGTGCTGAGGTTCAGCGAGCCTGGGATCTGGGGATTCGCTGCGTGGTGCTTTTCCCCAAGGTGGCTGAAGGCCTGAAAACTGAAGACGGTTCAGAAAGTTTCAATGCCAATGGTTTGATTCCCAGGGCGATTCGTCAGCTCAAGAGAGATGTTCCAAATATGGCAATCATGACCGACGTTGCCCTCGACCCTTACTCCTGTGATGGCCACGACGGGATTGTGAGCCCAGAAGGCATCGTGCTGAACGACGAAACCATCGATCAGCTGTGCAAGCAGGCTGTGATGCAGGCGGAGGCCGGGGCTGATCTGATCGGACCCAGCGACATGATGGATGGCCGCGTTGGCGCCATTCGTGAAGCCCTTGATGATGCCGGTTTCGAACACGTTGGCATCATCAGCTACACCGCAAAATATTCCTCCGCTTATTACGGCCCGTTTCGCGAGGCGCTCGATTCCGCCCCTCGAGCAACCACTGAGAAAGTGATCCCGAAAAACAAAGACACCTATCAGATGGATCCGGCCAATGCGCGTGAGGCCATCACGGAGGCCCAGCTTGATGAACAAGAAGGTGCCGACATCATGATGGTGAAGCCAGGGTTGGCTTATCTGGACATCATCTGCCGCCTTCGCGATGAGTCAGAGCTTCCGATCGCTGCTTATAACGTCAGTGGCGAGTACTCCATGGTCAAGGCGGCTGCCGAACGTGGATGGATTGATGAACGAGCGGTGGTCCTCGAGACCTTGCTGAGCTTCAAGCGGGCAGGTGCCGATTTAATCCTCACTTATCACGCTTGTGATGCTGCCGAGTGGCTAAAGATGCGTTGAAAATGGCTAGGTCATAGGCGGTCTGGGTCATGAAACGCTCTGGCTCGTGGAGTCACTCACAGATGGCGATTGACACACCAGAATGACCCTCTTGTTTCACAGCACCTATGCCAGCGGTACAGCGCCTTGGCCACGTCGCCATCCGTGTGCAGGATCTGTCACGTGCGATCGCTTTTTACTGTGATCTCGGCATGCGCTTGGTATGGAAGGCGGACGACTGGTGTTATCTCGAAGCGGGAGAGAGTCGAGATGGATTAGCCCTGCTGGGACCCAGCTACAAAGCTGCAGGGCCGCATTTTGCTTTTCACTTTCGCGATCGCGCCGAGGTTGATGTGGTCCACGATCACTTAAAAGCGACTGGGGTCAGCGTTGGGGCCGTCCATGACCACAGAGATGGCACAGCCTCTTTCTACTTCCGGGATCCAGACGGGAACTGGCTTGAGATGCTGTATGAACCTCCCGGTGGCATCCCCTCCAACCAGATGGAGGCATCGGCGGGTCTCTCTTGATGACGTCTGAATCGCGCACAACATCGGCGCCTCCCTCGGTTTCGATCCTGGAAGAGACACTGGAGTTGCTGGAGTGGCCTCGCTTGTGCCAGCACTTTTCAACATTTGCCAATACACCACAGGGGCGTCAGCACTGTTTGAAGGGGCAGCTGCCAGCTGATCTCGAAACCACGTTGACCCTCCAAACAAGGAGTATGGAGCTCGCCAGCCTGGACGGTCTCCTTGATGGCGGATTGAGTTTTCAAGGGGTGTATGACCTCGAGATGGTTGTGCTCCGCTGTTCCAAAGGCGGAACAGCCTCAGGCGAGGAGTTGTTGTCTGTGGCGCACACACTCTCCGCAGCCCGACGTCTACGCCGTCAGATCGATGACCCTGACTTAAGACCTGACTGTTCAGCTCTGCTGGAGAATGTGGCGACGCTTCCTGAGCTCGAGCAAAGTTTGAAATTTGCCCTTGAAGAGGGGGGGCGCGTTGCGAACCGAGCGAGTGAATCGTTGGAAGAGTTGCGTCTCCAATGGCAGGTTGCACGACAGGAACGGCGTGATCGTTTGCAGGCAGTTGTGAGGCGCTGGGCGTCTTTGTTGCAAGACACCGTGATTGCCGAACGCCATGGTCGACCGGTTTTAGCGGTGAAGGCTGGTGCCGCCTCTCAATGTCCAGGAATGGTTCACGACAGCTCTTCGTCTGGCAACACTGTGTTTGTTGAACCGAAGACTGTGATTGGTCTCGGCAATCGTCTGGCCGCCCTCGATGGCCGAATCAGAGAGGAGGAGCGTCGGGTTCTGGCGGAGCTCAGTGCTGCCGTTGCAGAGCAAATCGATGCGATCGCTCGCTTGATGGCTGTGTTGTTGAAGTTAGATCTGGCCTTGGCGAGGGGGCGTTACGGCCAGTGGCTTGGTGCCGTACCACCCCGGCTTGAAGCTCAAGCTGATGCTCCATTTCAAATTCTGGAGCTGCGCCATCCACTGCTGGTTTGGCAGCAGCGCAAGGAGGGTGGCTCCCCTGTGGTGCCCGTGAGCATTGATGTGTCGGAGCAGTTGCGGGTTGTTGCCATCACGGGACCCAATACCGGTGGCAAAACAGTGACCTTGAAGAGCATTGGCTTAGCCGCATTGATGGCGAGGGCCGGTATGTGGATTCCGTGCAACGGCAGTCCCTCACTCCCTTGGTGTGCACAGGTTCTTGCAGACATCGGAGACGAACAGTCGCTTCAGCAGAGTTTGTCCACGTTTAGTGGTCATGTGAAAAGGATCGGAAGCATCCTTCAATCCATCTCCTCTGGACCGTCGCCGGCGTTGGTTCTGCTCGATGAGGTGGGCGCTGGCACCGATCCCAGTGAAGGCACGGCCCTGGCGATTGCGTTGCTGCGCAATTTGGCTAATTGCGCCCGACTCACTATTGCTACGACCCACTTTGGGGAGCTCAAAGCACTCAAGTACAGCGATTCACGCTTTGAAAATGCCTCTGTGGCCTTTGATAGCGATTCTCTTTCTCCGACGTATCAGCTGCTTTGGGGGATTCCAGGACGCAGCAATGCCTTGGCGATCGCAACGCGTCTTGGTTTTGACAGCGGTGTGATTGAACAAGCCAGGCAACTGTTGAAGCCCAGTGGGGACGGCGATGTCAACGCTGTGATTCGTGGTCTTGAAGAGCAGCGGCAACGCCAACAGGCCGCGGCTGAAGATGCGGCTGCACTCTTGGCTCGAACTGAATTGCTGCACGAGGAGTTACTGCAACGCTGGGAGCAGCAACGCAAAAACTCTGCGCAGCAGCAGGAGTTGGGACGTCAGCGTTTGGAGAGTTCGATTCGCGATGGTCAAAAAGAGGTGCGTCATTTGATTCGCAGGTTGCGGGATCAGAAGGCGGATGGTGAAACCGCTCGCCGCGCTGGTCAGCGGCTACGCAAGCTTGAATCGAACCATCGCTCCGTTCCAGAGCGTCGCCTGCATCCGGAATGGCGCCCCTCGGTGGGCGAGCGCATTCGCCTGCTTGCCCTCGATAAAGCGGCCGAGGTGCTTGAGGTTTCAGACGATGGTCAGCAACTGAGTGTGCGCTGTGGTGTGATGCGCAGCATGGTGGATCTTCAATCGGTGGAAAGCCTGGATGGCCGTCGAGCTGCACCGCCTGAGAAACCTGTGGTTCAAGTGAAAGCGCGGCGAGGAGTCGGCGGCTCCCAGGTGCGCACCGCTCGGAACACGGTGGATGTTCGCGGCCAGAGAGTGCATGAAGCTGAAGCCGCTGTGGAAGAGCTGCTTCGTGGAGCCAATGGTCCGGTTTGGGTGATCCACGGGATCGGGACTGGCCGCCTTAAACGCGGCTTGCGTCAGTGGCTTGATTCACTCCCGTATGTGGAACGCGTTGGTGATGCCGATCAGGGAGATGGCGGTCCAGGTTGCAGCGTTGTTTGGGTGCGCTGATCTCTGATCTCAGCTCAGCTGGGGCAGTTGAGGCTCATCGGTATCGACTGGTGGGAGCTCTGGTAATGCAATGGCATCCCCAGCTTCATCAAATAACCTCCAGCCATCTGGATCGGCTTCTAAATGAATCGATCTTCCAATCGAAACGTTCAGGCTTGGATCAGCTCTCACCTGCACTAGGTGGTCTCCGTCTAGCAGGCGGCAGGTGAGCAGTTGCTCGTTCCCTAAAACCTCACTGTGACTCACTTCAGCCGGAAGATTTCGGTTGGTTGCTGGTGCAACATGCAGATGCTCAGGACGGATTCCTCCGCTTAGCTGTTGGCCTTCGAGGACCTGAAGTAGGGCCCTGGTGGGACCCTCCACGTTGAGGCGTCTGTCCTTGAGCATCAACGTGGCACCAGGCCCGACATGGACGGGCAGCACGTTCATCGGTGGGCTGCCGATGAACTGGGCCACAAACAAATTTGAAGGCCAGCGGTACAACTCCATCGGAGTGCCCAGTTGCTGCAGGTGTCCCTGGTTAAGCACGGCGATGCGGTGGCCCATGGTCATCGCTTCCACCTGGTCATGGGTGACATAGATGGTGGTGGTCCCGAGTTGTCGCTGGAGGTCAACGATCCGCGCGCGAGTACTACCGCGTAATTTTGCGTCGAGATTGCTCAGTGGTTCATCCATCAGGAACACCTCCGGTTTGCGGGCCATGGCCCGGCCCAGGGCCACCCGTTGTTTTTGTCCGCCAGACAGTTCCTTCGGTCGACGATCGAGGAGCTGATCCAATTCGAGAGATTGCGCCACATCCTGGATGCGCTTCTCGAGCTGCTGCTCTCGATGCGAGGGAATCCTTAGAGCAGCAGGGAGTCGGCGTGTGTTGCGGTGAAGTTGGTCCTGGAGCTGTTGCAAGCTCGTGCGCTTTTGGCTTCTCCTCAGGCCGAAGGCCAAGTTGTCGCGAACGCTCAGATGGGGATAGAGCGCATAGCTTTGGAACACCATCGCCACATTGCGCTTCGCTGGCCTCAGGCCAGATACGGGTTGGTCTCCCACCAGGATCTCTCCAGAGCTGGGGGATTCCAGGCCTGCCATCAGTCGCAGAAGTGTGCTTTTGCCGCAGCCAGAGGGACCAACGAGCACAAGAAATTCGCCGTCAGCGATGCTGAGAGAGAGATCACGGATCACCTCAACAGCCTTGCCCCCCCCACGGGAGGGATAGTTCTTGCTGAGTGCCTCGAAGCGAACCCCGGCCAAGCTCTTGTCCTCGTACTCTTCGATCCTAGGGTTGGGAATTGGCCCCAACTGAGGCTTGCTGTGCAGTTCATCGACCAAGCGCGCATTTCCGTGCGGGGTGGCCGTGGTGGTGACGGCATCATGGCCTTCCGTCGAGAAAAATATGTTCCAGCGGGTGGACCTTCTGGTGGTGATGGAGGCCAGGGCGCGGATGTGGTGTTGGAGGCAGATTCCAACCTGCAAACCCTTTTGGATTTCAAATACAAACGGCTATTCGCCGGGGATGATGGGCGCCGGGGAGGTCCCAATCGCTGCACTGGGGCATCAGGCCCGCCGTTGGTGATCAAGGTTCCATGTGGCACTGAGGTTCGTCATATGAGTACGGGAATCGTGCTCGGTGACCTCACGACACCGGGAGAACGTCTGACCGTGGCGTTTGGGGGTCGGGGCGGGCTGGGCAATGCCCATTACCTGAGCAATCGAAATCGTGCTCCAGAAAAATTCACGGAGGGCCGTGACGGCGAAGAATGGCCGTTGCAGCTGGAGCTCAAGCTGTTAGCCGAAGTTGGGATTATTGGGCTTCCGAATGCGGGGAAAAGCACCTTGATCAGTGTTTTATCTGCAGCTCGACCCAAAATTGCCGACTACCCGTTCACAACCCTGATCCCGAATCTTGGTGTGGTGCGCCGCCCGACAGGAGACGGCACCGTGTTCGCGGATATTCCTGGTTTGATTGCTGGTGCAGCCCAGGGTGCGGGCTTGGGCCACGATTTCCTCCGCCATATCGAACGCACCCGACTCCTTATTCACCTTGTGGATGGCGGCGCCGAAGATCCTTTGCTGGATCTTCGCGTTGTTGAAAAGGAGCTTGAAGCCTATGGACATGGGCTGGTTGAGCGCCCCAGAATTCTGGTTATCAATAAGCAAGAGCTCATTCAGGAAGAAGATCTAGACGCGATCATTTCTGCGCTGACTGATGCCAGCGGACGCACTCCTCTCCTGATCTCGGCAGCGATGAGTCGCGGGTTGAATCAAATGTTGGATCGTGTCTGGAGCGAATTGGGGATCTAGGGCTGGATGCTGGATTGAAAGGGCATAAAAAAACCTGCCTTGGAAGGCAGGTTCATCACTTAGAGGGGCTCGATAGCTCAGTCGTCGTAGACGCGGCACTCGTCAGCGTCTGGGTTTGCATCGCAATAAAGCTCGAGTGAGGTGGGATCGTGCTTGTCCGCAGGATTGTGTTCCTTGTATTCCTCAAGAGAATGAAGCTCGTCAGTCAGGTGACGCAACTTTGCTTGGTCTCCTGAAGCACGAGCGGCTTCAATCTCTGACTGATCTTTCTTGATGTGCTCGTCGATGGATTTCATGGAATCGGCGGCTCTTGAAAGCCAATTGCGATGAAATTATTTTACGGCTGGTTTTCTCCAGTGCCAATGATCCTGCCGGCGAGATGGTTTCCTTAACAACCTGGCGGACGTCACTGACTAGGGGCGATGCGATCCATCCACGGGCGCAAAGGCTTAAGGCTCGAGTTCACTGAGTTCCAGCCAGCGCTCCTCGCTTGTATGAAGCGAGTCCAATAAGGCTGCGAGTTCCAAGCTCAGAGAGCTGAGATCTCCCCTTCCACTAGCGATGGCCTGTTCCAGCTCCTGTTTTCTCAGCTCTAGGGCGGGGAGGTCGCTGTCGAGGCGCTCCAGCTCCTTCGATTCTTTAAAACTGCGCCGTTTCAGCTTGTTGTCTGCAGATGAGACCTTTTTGGAAGCTGCTTTTGCCGAACGTTGGGCGGTTTGCTGCGCTGCCATTGCTTCGCTTTGCGCTTTCTCTAGATCACGACGGTGATCAAGAAATGCGCTGTAGTTCCCTTCAAAACGCTGTAGGCGTCCGTTCTCAAAACAGAAGAGACGGTCAACGGTGCGGTCTAAGAAATAGCGATCGTGCGATACGACGACAACACAGCCACGGAAGTCCTCGAGGAGATCTTCGAGCACACTCAGGGTCTGGACATCCAAGTCGTTGGTTGGCTCGTCGAGCAGCAACACGTTTGGGGCCTGAATCAACATGCGGCACAGGCTTAAGCGCCGTCGCTCTCCACCAGAGAGTTTGCTGAGGGGGCTGTGTTGTTGTGCTGGTGGGAACAAAAAGCGTTCCAGCAGCTGAGATGCACTGAGTTGCTCATTCCCCAGGTCAATAGTTGATGCCGCTTCCTCGACAAAGTCGATCACTTTGCGCTCTAACCCCTTCCCATCGCTGAGGACATCGGTGTGTTGGTCGAGATATCCGAGATGAACAGTTTCTCCAATCTGAAGCGATCCGCCAGTTGGCTGACGGCGTCCCGCGATCAGGTCCAGCAGGGTTGATTTGCCACTTCCGTTGGGGCCAATGATTCCGATACGATCTTCTGGGCTGAAGCTGTAACTGAAGTCTGAGAGCAATAAGGGGCCGTCTTTGCTGCCGTCAGCTGAGACGGAGAGATGCTCCGCTTCGATCGCTACCTTCCCAATACGACGACTCACACTTGCCATCTCCAGCTGGCTGCGACTTTGTTTCGTTGGCGCACTCTGCATCTCGTCGATGCGTTGCAGCCGCGCTTTTTGTTTGGTGCTGCGGGCCTTTGGCCCTTGGCGTAACCAAGCCAATTCGCGTCGGAGCACGCTTTTAAATTTGGCAGCACCAGCTGCATCGGCGAGATTTTGTTCGGCTTTTCGCTGCAGATAAGCGCTGTAATTGCCGTCAATACTGCGTGCTTCCCCCAGCTCCACTTCCACGATCCTGCGGGTTACGCGATCCAGTACATAGCGGTCATGGGTAACGAGGACAAGCGCACCTGGATACCGATCTAGCCAGCTTTGCAACCACTCCACCGCTGCGGCATCGAGGTGGTTGGTGGGCTCATCGAGAAGAAGGACATCAGGACAAGCCACAAGGGCCGATGCCAGTCCTACCCGTTTGCGATATCCACCTGAGAGAGCTTCCACAGGGCTGTGCAGATCAGTGATCCCAAGCCTTTGCAGGACTTCCTGGCACTGTTGTTCGAGACTCCAAGCCTCTGATTCATCCATCCTTTGACTCAGGACGCCCAGCTCGGCTAGCAGAACTGCGTTGTCTGGATTGTCGGCAACGGCTTCGCTGAGTTCACTGAAACGCAGCAGCAGGTCTCGTTTCTCTCCGCACCCTGCCAACACCTGTTCTAAGACGGTGAGGCCAGGGTCCACGCTGCTCTCTTGGCCAACAAGCTCGACCCTCAACCGCGATGAGCAGCGTCGTTCTCCTCCCCCAAGCGGCTCCTCGCCTGCAAGCACTTTCAGCAAGGTTGACTTCCCTGACCCATTGGGGCCAATGAGTCCCAGGCGATCACCCTCCCGAATATGGAGGGTTAGGTCTGCAAACAGCGTGCGGATGCCGAAGTCTTTAGATGCATCGACAAGACTGATCAGGCTCACGTGCTCTTGGCCTTACGCAGGTCTTCTAGATAAGCAAATACGCTCTTATCTCCGACGTCAGCAGCGGCTTCCATACCGAATTTGCGTAAGGAAAGAAGCACGAGAAGAGCGGAGGAAATCGCCATCATGCTGATAGCTGCTGGCCCTGCAATCAGGCCACTTAAATAACCGAGGAGTGCAACTGGCAGAAGCAGAGTGAGTCCGATTGCTTCTGGACGTCTGAAGCAAAAGAATTCCTTGAAACCGATGCCTGCTAGGGCTGCAAACAGAGGGCCAATCACCAGGACCCAAAGACGTTGGCTCTCGAGTGTGTAGAAAATATTGGACGGACCAGCCTGGATGGCCAAGACCAGCCAGCCGATGCATCCAGCGGCCCAAAACAGTTGAAGGGCTTGATGGAGAGGGCGCAAGTAAATATGAATCCAGCGCAAGGCCAGGCCTAGTGATACGGCAAGGGGCAACAGCCATAGGGGCGCTAGTTGGGGCCCTATGAGAATCCATTGTCCGAGTCCGGCACTGAAGCTCAGACCACAGATCAGCAAGCAGATTCGGTAAAGCTGAACCTCTCTCTGATCCCGAAGAGTGATGCAATAGGGGCCATACACCCCCTCAAAGCTGGGTTCTGATTGATCGGTTCTTGCCTTGCTGTTGGTTGTCATTTCGGTTGTGCCACTCCCGCCCCAATCAGTTTGCTCAGGTCAGGGCTATCTGGAACAATTCCGCTTGGATTGAGGGGAAACAGTGCTCCGAAATAATCCTGTTTCCACCCTTGGCTGTCGCAACTCTCACTGGCTCCAGGAAGCGCAAAGAAGCGTTGACGCCAGCTCCAAAGGGCTGGAAACATCCAGAGTGGCTTGGCACTACAACCAAAGAGGGATGCATAGACCACTTCCCAACGGATCAACGTGGGGAAAAGTCGCACGTCTGCCAGCGTGATTCGCTCGCCGCAGAGCCATGGTCCTTTGGTCTGCAAGCTCTCCTCTACTTTCTCCAAAGCTGAGAACAGGGCTTGGCTGGCTTGATCGAAGGCCTTTTGGTTCCGCGCAAATCCACATCGATAGACGCCGTCGTTGATGGAGGGTTGGATGAGCTCCTGCCATGCGTTGATGGCAGGTTTCAATTCGCTAGGGGCGAGATTAAGAGCTGTCGCCTCTGCCGGCCACGAACAAAGTGCTGCGCTCAGGGGGGTGCTGTCATTCCCCAGCAATCGGGGGCGATCGGATGCATTTGCACCCGGATCAACCAGCACCGGCACCGTGGCCCTGTAGCTGGGAGGTGCTCCGCACAACTTGTAAAGATCAAGGAGGTTGTCGCAGCCGAGCCAGGTCGGCTCCAGTCGCCACCGCCCTTCGTCGTGATCGGCATCGGCCATCAGCAGGTTGATGCTTGCGCTGAGTCCTCTTAGTTGAAACACCAGCCAGACACGATGTGCCCATGGGCAACTTCGGCCAACGATCAGGTGGGGTTTTGTTTTGCCGTCTCTCGCTTGAAGCTCCTTCTCCCCTAAGACGAGGGTTTGCATCGGCGTGCTGGTTGGGCGCTGATAGTGACCTCCTTGGTCGGCAGGGCCTAGTCCTCCCATCAGGCGGAGCCATTGCCAGCGCCATCCTTGACGAGCGCTGCGCACAATCAGTGGATGGATTGCCATCGTTGTTCCATTTCCACTTATCTTCCATCAGATTGTTTGAGGCTGCTGAGAGTTGATGCCAAGCCCTCGAGTGCTTGTGGTGGCTGGAACCCATGGGAATGAGATCAATGCTCCCTGGCTGTTGGAACAGTGGCAGCAGCAGCCGCATTTGATTCAGACCCATGGATGCGAGGCGCTTTCGGTGATTGGCAATCCCGATGCCTATGCCAAAGGGTGTCGTTACCTCGAAAGAGATCTCAATCGATCGTTCCAGCCTGGTCTTCTTAAGCAGGTTGGTTTAGAGCGAACTTCCTCATCCAAGGTGGATCTCGAAGTTCAGCGTGCCTTCGATCTGGTTAGCCGTTACGGCCCGGAAGGCATCGAGGCCTGTGGGTTTGTGATCGATCTCCACAGCACCACGTCTTCGATGGGAAGTTCCTTGGTGGTCTATGGACGTCGGCCTGCTGATTTGGCATTGGCGGCGCTTGTTCAGGGACGTCTTGGCTTGCCGGTTTATCTCCATGAAGCCGATCAGGCTCAACAAGGATTTTTGGTGGAGAGCTGGCCCTGTGGCCTGGTGATTGAAGTGGGGCCCGTCCCCCAGATGGTGCGTCACTACAAAATCCTGATGCAAACTCGCTTGGCTCTCGAGGCCGTCTTTGAGGCCTGCTCTGATGTGCTCGCTGGTCGAGCCCGCTACCCCAGTCAATTGGTGGTTCATCGCCATCTGGGGAGTCTTGACCTCCCGCGTTCTTCATCCGGTTCACCTGACGCTTTCGTTCACCCTCAGCGTCAGGGTTCGGACTGGCAGCCCATGCGTCGCGGCGATCCGCTCTTTCAGAGAGCTGATGGCAGTTGCATTGCCTATGAGGGGGCGGATGGAGAGGTTCCTCTTTTTATCAATGAAGCGGCTTATGCCGAAAAGGCCATTGCGTTGAGTCTCACCCTTAGAGAGAGCTGGCCTCTGTCTTTTAAATGGACAGAGGCACTTCAAGCGCAGCTATCAGCGGGGTGAACCGTTGTAGAGGACCTCATTCACGGTTCGCCCATCCGGAGCAATCTGGATTTCTGTTTCTGTGGTGGGTGAACTGTCGTTTTCAGGCCATCCTGGGGCTCCACCAAGAAATTGGAAGGTGTATCCGTTTTCGTCTTGATTCACAAGGCAATCCCCTCCTCCATCACTGGTCTGAAACATGCATGGCTGAGGGCGATAAACGTTTAGTCCACCGTTTTTGGCAACAGCAGTGTTGCGAGCCAAATTGATCGCTCTCACTTGGGATGCCGAGATGGTGTCTTGAGCGAGTCCAGGTGTTGCGCCCATCACGCTTGCACCAGTGATCACGGCCATGGCCGAGAGGGTACGGAGATTCATGCAGAATCAAATAATGCTTCTACATCGGAGTCACGGAGACGTGATCTGTCAACTAGATCTTGCACTTAACGGATCGTTCCGTTGTAAGAGACCTCCAGGATTCGGTCACCGTCTCTGGAGACAAGTACCGATGTCTCGATGGTTGGGTTGGGAGGGGTTTGCTGTTGCCAACCCGGAGCACCACCTTGAAACAAGAATTGGAACCCTTTATTGCTGATGGACTCGAGACAGGACCCTGCTCCGGTTTCGTACATGCAGCTTGCTGCTCTGTATTGACCTAAACCTCCATTCAGCGACTCTGCACGCATGCGCGCGAGATTGGCTGCTTTTGGTTGCGTTAGTGGTAATGGCCTGGAGGTCTGTGCTGTTGCGGCATTTGGAGTCAATAGCCAAATGCCGCCGATGAGCGCCAACACGGTTTTGAGCTGATTCATGCTGCAATTTTGACGCGATGAATCACTTGTTCAACGCTCTAGGCATGCTGAAGATGTAATCGGTTGTGACTTGTGTCCCAGGGACAGCTCTACCAGCTCTACCCACAGGCCCAAGTGTTTTGTTCTTTGGTGCAGGGGAGGTCACTGCGCGTGCCGTCAGCCCAGTAGATCCTCAGCCTGTCATCAGCAGTTCCTGTCCTCATCGTGATGGAACTGACAGGGCCGGCAGGAACCTTGCTGCTGTTGCCTGAAGTCGTTGGGAGCTGTTCTCCGACTTGGCGTTCGAGCTGCTCGATGCGTTGTTCCAAACGATTGATCGTTTGGCGCTGTGTCTTATTGACAGGCAGTGTTTTTGATCCGCAGGCGCTGAGAGCCATTGCTGCAGAACTGGCTAACGCAACAGTGATGACCCCTCTTTGAAAGCGGGATGCCCTGGAGCTGATTGTCATTGTTCCTGTTGCGACGAAACCAGTTTGGATGGCTAGAAGGCGTTGCCTAGTCGTTCGCTCCAGTACACAACTGCTCCTTGGGCTTCAAGCTCATTCCGCCGATGGCGAGCCATGGCCACGGGAACAGTTTCCTCAGTGCGCTGGCCAGCCTGAAGCCATCGAATTAAAACCACGAGACTGTCCTCAAGGTGTCCGCTCAAATCTTAAGCCTTTCTGAAGTTGCTCTCTTGAAGCTGCTCTTGCCGTGAAGCAAAAGGAGATGTTGGCCCTTAAAGCTCGAACACAAACCGCAAACTTGCTTTACAATGCATTCGGCAGGGCGTCCTGCCCTTCCGTAACCGTCTCCTTGCGAGACCTTCTTTTCCGTATTCATGACTACCACCATCCAGCAGCGCTCCGGCGCTAACGGCTGGCAGCAGTTCTGTGAGTGGGTCACCTCCACCAACAACCGTCTTTATGTCGGTTGGTTCGGTGTTCTGATGATCCCCACACTGCTTGCCGCTACCACTTGCTTCATCGTTGCTTTTATCGCCGCACCTCCGGTTGATATCGACGGCATCCGCGAGCCTGTTGCAGGTTCACTGATGTATGGCAACAACATCATTTCTGGTGCTGTTGTTCCTTCCAGCAACGCCATTGGCTTGCACTTCTACCCAATCTGGGAAGCTGCCTCACTCGACGAGTGGCTCTACAACGGCGGTCCTTTCCAACTGGTTGTGTTCCACTTCCTGATCGGCATCTACGCCTATATGGGACGTGAGTGGGAACTTTCCTACCGCTTGGGCATGCGCCCTTGGATCTGTGTTGCATACAGCGCACCTGTTGCTGCTGCATCTGCAGTGTTCCTGGTCTACCCCTTCGGTCAGGGTTCTTTCTCTGACGCCATGCCTTTGGGCATCTCTGGAACCTTCAACTACATGTTGGTCTTCCAGGCTGAGCACAACATCCTGATGCACCCCTTCCACATGCTTGGAGTGGCTGGTGTCTTCGGTGGTTCACTGTTCTCCGCCATGCACGGTTCATTGGTGACCTCATCCTTGGTTCGTGAAACAACCGAGACCGAGTCCCAGAACTACGGCTATAAGTTCGGCCAAGAAGAAGAGACGTACAACATCGTGGCTGCTCACGGCTACTTCGGTCGCCTGATCTTCCAATACGCCTCGTTCAACAACAGCCGTAGCCTTCACTTCTTCCTTGCAGCCTGGCCTGTAGTCGGCATCTGGTTCACCGCCCTTGGCGTGTCAACCATGGCCTTCAACTTGAACGGCTTCAACTTCAACCAGTCAATCCTTGATGGTCAGGGCCGCGTCCTGAACACATGGGCCGACGTTCTTAACAGAGCTGGACTTGGCATGGAAGTGATGCACGAGCGCAACGCTCATAACTTCCCCCTCGACCTGGCAGCTGCTGAGTCCACACCTGTGGCACTTCAAGCACCTGCAATCGGTTGATCTGGAACCCCTTAAAAGTTCAGATCAACTGAACTAGAAAGCCCCCTCCTAAAACGAGGGGGCTTTTTTGTGCGCTGATGAGAGTCTTTGATTCAACGATCACCACTGGCATTCGATCAGGATCATGGAGCGACCACAATCCTTAAAAGATGGCAATCAATCCAGACACGCCTACTTCTGTTGATTTGATTGAGTGTTCACAACACTGTGGGATTTGTGAGATTCATTCCGATGTTGAACATCTGCGTGAACTAGAAATCTGGCGCAATCGGCATTGGTTACTGCGTCACCATCCGCATCCTTCTCCCTTGCTTGGTTGGTGTTTGCTCGATGCTCGTCGCCATCTCGCTGGTGCAATCGACTTTCTGGGTGATGAAGCCGGCGAATGGGGAACAGTTGTTCAACAAGCTTCCAAGCTTGTTCAAAAGGTGAGCGGCTGCGACCGGGTTTACTTGATTGCCTTTGGGGAGGGCGCGCGTCATCTTCACCTGCATCTCATCCCTCGGTTTCAGGCGGATCAGCGCAGCTCGGCATGGAGTGTGGCTGATCTCTATCGCGATGTAGAAGCTGGTCGACAGCCCCTTGTTCAGACTGAAAGTGTTCAAGAATTTCTCGTGGCTGCTCGTCTTCAAGCTCAGAACGGTTTCATGATGGGACTCAAAAAGAGCTAGTCCAAGGATTTGCCTTCTGTTCGATTGTCAAGGGGAAGTTCTGGAGCCTTGATCTCTTCACGCTCAGATGTTGAGTTGAGGTTATTCTTCTCTGCCTTCTCAACGAATCTCATGTTGTCGAGAAAAGGCATGTCTTCGATTCTGGGTACATCTTTGAATGGCTTCTTGCCATGAATGGTTTCTGCTATATCACTTTCCTGTATGTCTGAGTCGATGAGTTGTTTGGAGATTGGGGTTTGAATATTGGGCTTTTCTTTGGGCCCTACAATGTCAACAGCTGTGCGTTGAACGACAAGTCGAAATCGAAGCCCTTGCCGTTTATTGATCTCTTCTTGAACGGCTGAGACTTGTTTGAAAGTTGGCAGTTCTGGGTCTGCAACACGCACGACGACTCGAACGACCGGTGGGTTTTGATCCCAGTCAATATCAACTTTCTCCATATCAACTTGCTTTTTGTCTCCAAAAGTTAAGGTCTCGCGCGTTAGAAATTGTTCAATAGTCTTTTCCACTGAATCGCGCGTATTTTCTTTGTTTGCTTGTCCAAGAAGAGTGATAAAACTGCTCCCTAGCGGAATCAGTAATAAACCTGTGAGTGCAAAGTTTGCAGCTCCTAAATGGCTTCTCTTGAGTTCTTGTCGAAAGTGGGAATCCTTGCAGGCCATTAAGACCAATCCCCCGGTCAAAATGCCAAGAAGGTTGGTGGCAAATAGGAGACCGGCTCCTAATGCTTCTTCCCAGTGCGCATGGGATAGAAGTAGCCCCATCACGCAGATAGGCGGTACAAGAGCAACTGCAATGGCAGTTCCTGCAAGTGAGCTCACTGCATCACTGCGTAGCTTGGCGTAAGTGGCCAGTCCACCGGCGACAAGAGCGATTCCTAAGTCGAGAAGATTCGGCGACGTACGTGCTGCGACTTCTGAACCGAATTGAGGCAAACCGGCCAGCTTCCCCAGCAGGATGGAAAGGACAGTGGTCGCGAGCACGCCCACCATCAGCGTCCGCAAGGAACGGGTGAGCAGGGGGATGTCACCAAAGAGCACGGCAAAAGCGGCAGCTCTTAGCGGCATGATCCAGGGAGCCACGACCATCGCTCCGATTACGACGGCGGGGCTGTCGGCGAGTAAACCCAGGGTTGCGATCAGCCCTGCGCCGATACTCAGCACGATGAACACTTCATCGAGTGCCGCATCGCTTCCAAAGCTGCGCTTCATGCGATCGAGCTTGCTGGGTTCGATGCTGGCCATGAACTCCGGTGTAGATGGTTTTATTTTGATGGCATGTCAGCGCCAACCCGAACGCGAGCTCAGCAAAAGTAGAACTTTCGGTTGAGACGCGTCATTGCTGAAGGGGTTCCAGAAGCAATCTGAGAAGTGCATCAACGGATGAACTATTTGAAGGAGTGTGATTTCCCCCAGATGGGTGATGGACTTGGACGCATTTCCGTTTTATGAAAGGGGGAGACGTCCACTCAAGACATGGCAACCAGCAATCAAATTTGTGCCTGTGATCCCTGCGCCTGCGCAGTCTCTGTTGAATCCGCTGTCGAGAAAGATGGCAAGGTGTATTGCTCACAGCCTTGCGCTGACGGACACGCTGGCTCCGAGGAGTGCTGCAACAGTTGCGACTGCTGCTGATCTTTAGATGTTCGGCGCATGCCCTTTCGGACTAAATTTGCGCTTTGCTCCCTTCTGCCTTGGAATTCATTGTGGAATTTCAAGGATTGACGCACCCTTCTATTAACTTAGGTGCGTCGTTTGCTCCGGAGGTGATCAGTTTGCTCATGCGGAAACGTCTTTGCTGAAATGAAAAACTTCGCTACAACTTGGCTCGCTTAAGCGTTTCATTGGTTGTGTGGTAACGAGTGCTTTCACCCATTACTCCTCGTTGATTTGATGTTGAAAGTGTTCAGCCTTAGATATTGTGCGAAAGCATAATCAGCCGCAAAGTGAAGGTGTTTTTGCGGGTGAAAATCACAGAGCCAAAAAAATCCAGCTAAAGCATAGATTCCATGCTGAAACTGGGTTGATGTCTAAAGCCGATGACCTGACTTGAACAGGCGACCCACGCTTTACGAAAGCGTTGCTCTACCAGCTGAGCTACATCGGCAGCTTTAGGAACTTAACATTTGGCATTGCGCAGCACAGGGTTTGAGCGACAGCGACTCTCAAAAACAGTTGGATCCAGAACTGAAGGCGCGGCTCCTTCAGGAGGCGCGCACTCCTTGGCGGTCGCTACGGCGCTTGCTCTGGCTCGCTCTCTTCGCTTCCGGAGGGCTTGGTCTCTTCGTGATGACCTTCAGAGTCACTGCTGGCAACGATGTTGTCCTCAGTGACCTGTTCATCCAGATCAGCGCTGTTGCTGTCTTCGGCAGTTTGCTCTGGTTCGATCGAACTCGCGAGACTTGAATCTGGCGCATTAGGGAGATTCAGTCCTTCTGCGTTTGGGTCGTTCAAAGCGTTGGAGTCAGAGTCTGAGAGATCCTCCTCGTCCTGCTCGATGGATGGCTCAGGAGGTGGAGTCGTCTCGATGGTCTTTTTAGGTTCCTTCGGTTCATCAACTGTTGATGTGTTGACGTCTGCCATGTCCCAATCCAACGTCTCCAGGCGAAGGAGACCCAACCCGAGTGAAAACCTTGAATCCTCAAGTTGTAGGTCACTCATCGCTATTGCTCCTTCAATGGCCATCGAGGGACGCGTGAGAAGCCAGATCGATTGAACCAGCTGATTCCATTGCCAAAAAATGACGGCCAGCAGTGGAGTTGCGATCAGCAGGCTTTGAAGGCGATGTCCACTTCTTACGGGAGAGAGATCCGCGATCAGCAGCGAGGAGCGATCGATCCACCAAAACAATGCAAGCAAGAAAATGGCCCCTGCTGCTCCCGTCAGTTTTAAGAGCAGGTTGTCCTGAGAGTGACTGATTTTTCGTTGAAAGGTTGTCCGCCCTTTTAAGGGTTGACGCACGAGGAGAAGGGAGCCCCAATCAACAGGCCGTTTCCAGAGCAAGACTCCAGGAGCAACAACGGCGATCCCCCAACAGAGAAAGCGTTCGATAGAGGGCACCGGACCTAGATCTGAGCCAGCCAAGATCAACCGAAGCAGCTGTAGCTCCAGTGGAATGGCTCCAATTGCCACCAACTGGAGCCAGAGAAGCGGCTCGTTTCGAGGCGACATTAGGTGGCGAGCTTGCGGCGCTGGGTCACGAGCTTGTAGCTCTCAACAATGTCGCCGTCCTTCCAATTGGCAAAGCGATCACAGCCGATACCGCATTCAAAGCCTGTGGCCACATCCTTGACGTCGTCTTTGTTGCGGCGTAAGGAATCGAGATCTCCAGCGAAGACGATTTCTTTGCCGCGACGGACGCGCACCTTGCAGTTGCGTTGAAGTTTCCCGGTCGTGACATAACAACCAGCAACAGCGCTCTTGCCGATCGTGAAAACGGCACGAACTTCTGCTTCTCCAAGGGACTCTTCCACAAGTTCCGGTTCCAGGAGACCTTCCATGGCCAACTGGATGTCTTCCAGCAGCTTGTAGATGACGTCGTAGTCGCGAACGTCAACGCTGTTGGCGTCTGCCGCTCGTTTTGCGCCTGAGGCCATCGAGGTGTTGAAGCCCACGATCACAGCGCCAGAGGCTGCCGCTAGATCAACGTCAGTTTCCGTGACTTCGCCTGGTGCGGACAACAAGACACGGACCTGTACCTCGTCTTTCGGTAGCTGTTCAAGCGAGCCAAGGATCGCCTCCACACTGCCTTGAACATCGGCCTTGAGAATGAGATTGAGCTCTTTGAGTTCGCCCTCTTTGGCTTGGCCAGACATGGCCGTGAGTGACACGCGACGTGAGGCCATCTGTTGCGCCAGGCGACTCGCTCGGGCATCGGAGGCACGATCGCCGACGACAGCGCGTGCTGACTTCTCATCGGGGTAGACCTCAAACTCATCACCTGCTGTTGGCACCTCGCTGAAGCCAAGAGCTTCCACAGCACAGGAAGGACCTGCTTCCTTCAAACGGCCGCCGCCGTCATCCACCATGGCGCGGACTTTGCCCAGAACGGGGCCTGCGGCGAGCACGTCACCAGTACGCAATGTTCCGTTTTGAATCAGCAATGTGGCCACAGGACCTTTGGCCTTGTCGAGATGGGCCTCGATCACAGTGCCTTTTGCGAGTCGATCGGGGTTGGCTTGTAGGTCCTCAACCTCGGTAACGAGGAGGATCATTTCAAGCAACTTGTCGATATTTTCTCCGCGGAGGGCACTGACGGGAACCATCACCACATCGCCTCCCCAATCTTCCGCCAGCAGGTTCTGTTCAGAGAGTTCCTGTTTGACGCGATCGGGAGAGGCTCCCTCTTTGTCGATCTTGTTGATGGCCACAACAACCGGCACTTCTGCCGCCCGTGCATGGCTGATCGCTTCAAGGGTCTGAGGACGAACCCCATCGTCTGCCGCGACCACCAAGACGGCAACGTCAGTGACTTTGGTGCCTCGAGCACGCATCGCGGTGAACGCTTCGTGCCCTGGAGTGTCCAGGAAGGTGAGCCTCTGAGGGGCATCGTTGTGCTGAATCTCGACTTGATAAGCACCAATGTGTTGAGTGATTCCCCCAGCTTCTCCAGCTGCAACGCGGGCTTGGCGGATCGCATCGAGAAGGCTCGTCTTGCCGTGGTCGACGTGACCCATGACGGTGACGACGGGTGGACGGCGAATGAGATGGGCGCGGTCTGTCTCTTCGATCATCTCGACGGTCTTCTTAGCCGCCTCTTCGACATCATCCTGAAGCACAGGTACGCCGAATTCTTGAGCCACAGCTTCAATGGTGGGCATGTCCAAGGTCTGCGTGACCGTGGCAATGACCCCTTTGAAAAACAGGGATTTGATGATTTCAGAGCTCTCGATGCTGAGCATGTCAGCGAGCTCTTGCACCGTCAGGTTGTCCTCGGGGACAACGATCATCTCGGGCCGTACCTGTTTGGCTTCCCTTGCGGCACGAAGCTCCATCGCACGGCGACGCTGACGCTGGCGAGCGGTTTCTTTACGCCGCTTCCTGATGGCAGCAACTGGCTTCGGAGCTGGCTTGTGCTTGGTTCTTGGCTTGGAAGGACGGGCCAAGCTGGCGGAGAGCACTATCGCCTGGCGTTCACCAGCGAAGCCTCCAGTCTCAGCGGTTAGGGCATCATCGTTTTCACCGATGATATGGACCTTTTGACGCTGTTTTTGAGGTGATTTACTGCGTAGCGCCTCTAATTTGGCGCTGTCATCCCAGTCAGGCCGTCCAGGCCTGCGCTGACCACCTGTTCCTGGACCAGGCCTGAAGCCTGGACGCCTTGGTGCTGATGGTGGGGTGGCTGTAGGACGCGAAACAGGCGGGGTGGCCTTGGCTCCTCCAGCGGCAGCTTCACCGCTACGCGTTGCAACAGGCGTGCCATCAACACGTCTCGGCGGTGGCGCTGACGGTCGGTTATTCGGCTTTTGGAGCTGCATGAGCTCACCGGGGGCCACTGGCTTACGCATCCCTGGCATGCCACCAGGACGGGGAGCTCCAGGTCTTGCTGCACCAGGGGGACGTCCTTGTCCATCGCCGCGGCCACCGGCGCTGTCTTGACTGCCATCTCTACGGATGGGTTTGCCGACCAATTCCAGCGAACTCGCGGCCGAGCGGGGTTGCCCCGGCTTAGAGGGAGCATCTCCAGGACGTGTTGGAGCCCCTGGACGTTGAGCGCCTGCAGGGCGTTGCGGCATGTTGGAGCGCTGGCCTGGAGGCCCGCTTGGCCGAGGACTCACACCAGGGCGTTGTCCGATTTGACGTACGGGGGCACCAGGAGCAGCCCGCTTGGGCTGTGGCCTGCCTACGAGTTCTGGTTTGGGTGCGGGTCGCTGCGGCGCCCCTCGGTTCACCGGTGCTTTTGGTTGCGGACGTGCTGGTGGCGCTGTAGGCCTAGGGCTGCTGGCTTCGCTACCAGGACGCTTCACCGGTGAGGTGCCTGTTGGTCGAGCCGGAGCGGGCGTCGGCCTAGCAGAGGTGGGCCTTGCAGGAGCTGATGGAGCAGAGGCGGTAGAACCGGGTGCTGAAGGCTTTGGCGCTGAGGGCGCTGGGGCTGCCGCTGGGATGGGACGTGGTGTAGGCGCAGAGGGTGCTGCTGCAGATGGTGCTGACGCGGCCACTGCGGGGGCGCTTGGTCGGCTCACCGGCTTTTGCGGTGCTGCTTGACGCGACACGGGCTGCTGCACGATTTGGGGCAGAGGTGCCCCTGGTCGTGAAGGTGCAGAGGGTTTGGGCGATGGTTTTGCTGCCGCGGGAGCCACAGGTTTGCTGGGCATGGACGGGGCTGCTGGGCTAGATGCCTTTTTGACCGAGAGAATTGCTTTTCCAGGCGCGGGCTTGGCAGGAGCAGACGCGACTGCGCTCCCACCCTGCTTTAAAAGGTTTCGGATTTTGCCGGCTTCTGTATCGCTGATGGAGCTGCTATGGCTCCTTGCCGCGATGGACAGCTTCTCGGCGGCATCCAGGACATCTTTGTTCTCCAAGCCAAGGTCCTTGGACAACTCATAAATTCTGACTTTGCCGCTGCTGGTCATTCAGGTCTCCGGTCGGTCCGGGCACGGTGTGCCTCGGGGCTCCACACAAGTGGTGCCAGTGTTCATCTTGCCTCAGCGGCTGCAACCCGAGGTTCGGTGAGCCGCTCTTGCAGCGCCGTCATTAAGTCGTCAGAAACCTGGCAACGCAGGGATTTCTGAAGCCTTTTGCGGCGGCGAGCCTCTTCAAAACAGGCCTCAGTCGGACAGAGGTAGGCCGATCGGCCCATTCCCTGATCGATGAGGACCCCCTCCTGATGGTCACGAATCACTCGCAAAAGCATGCTTCGATCAAGCAGCTCACGGCAGGCGACACAGCGACGGAGGACGGGGCGCGAAACGTTCACCGGGCTCCTTCCTCGTCATCGTTTGTGCTGGGGGCAACCTCAGAATCGGGTGCATCGTCCTGTTGTTCAGACTGTGCTTCAGCCTGAAGTTCAGTCTCCGCTGTTTCTACTGACTCCTCGACGGCTTCTGACACTGGCTCTTCTCCTGATGCTTCAGCGTCCTCGTAATACTCTCCATCCTCCGTGTACCCCTCCTCATCTTCTGGAAGGGGATAGAGCTCACGAAGTCGGGCGTCTTCTTCGGCCCTGGCTGCTTGTTCAACAGCTATGCGCTCCTCCGCCTCGCGCTGAAGGGCTTCCTCCTCTTCTCTCTGCGAGATGAGCTCAGTAACAACAGCATCTTCTGAAGCTTGGTCATATTCAGTTGAATTCTTGATATCAATTTTCCAACCCGTTAATCGAGCGGCAAGACGAACGTTTTGGCCTTCTCGGCCGATGGCAAGACTGAGTTGATCGGGTGGCACCAAAACATGGGCGTGTTGCCCCTCTGGATCAACAAGACGCACCACCTCGACTCGAGCTGGACTAAGCGAGTTGGCGATGTACTGGCTGGCATCTTGTGACCAGCGGATGACATCAATTTTTTCGCCACGGAGTTCATTCACGACTTGTTGAATGCGTGAGCCCCGGGCTCCAATGCAGGCTCCAACAGGATCAACTTCTCTCTCGATGCTGTCGACGGCCACCTTGGTGCGAGGTCCTACTGATCTGGATGGAGGATTGGCTTCACGGGCTACGGCAACGATGCGTACTGAGCCCTCCTGAATTTCAGGAACCTCATTTTCAAAGAGGTACACCACCAGCCCTGCGTTGGCTCGACTCACAAACAGTTGAGGCCCACGGCGAGCCACTTCGCTGACCTCCTTAAGGAAGACCTTGAAGGTGGCGTTGGCGCGGTAGTTGTCGTTAGGGAGCTGATCTCGCCTGGGTAATTCAGCTTCGACCTCGGGGCGTCCGAGACCTGAACTCACGGCCATGATGATCGACTGACGCTCGAATCGAATCACGCGTGCGGTCAGGACTGGATCCTCAAGATCTGCGAATTCCTCTTGGATCATCCGTCGCTGCTGATCACGCAGCTTTTGAGCCAAAACTTGTTTGGTCGTGGCAGCTGCCATGCGACCGAAGTCTTCTTTCTCTGGAGTGACATCGAGTACGACGGTGTCGCCTGCCTGGGCATCTTCAGCCACCTGCATCACCTCAGCCAAGGCAATCTGGTGGTCTTCACTTTCAACGTCATCAACAATGATTTTGCTGGCGAGCACCCGATATCCCTCTTCGTCTAGATCGAGGGCGACATCAAAATTGCTGAAGTATTCCTCGTCAAACGGATCTTCACTGATCCCTAAATAAAGTGTGCGCCGATAGCGCTCGTAGCCTTTTAAGAGTGCTTCCCGTAAGGCAGCCTCAACGACCTGAGGGGCGAGTTTCTTTTCCTCGCTGATGTCTTCGATCAGGTTGCTGAGGCCGGGGAGAAGGACGAGAGCCATCGAGGACGGGAGTGAAAGTCTGGGAGGTGAGTGAGATTGGGAAGAGGCTTAAAGGGGTCAGCCTGTGGGACTTGTGAGCTCAACAGAGACAACGCAGTCCCGCGGGATCTGCTTAATTCGCCCGTGAATACTGATTTTGATGTGATTTTCCGTTCGCTCTAAAAGGGTTCCGGAGTGCTTGTGTTGCGTCCCTTCGGTGTCACGTTGAATCACGTCGACCGGATAGCGACGAAAAGTCTGGAAATCGCGATCCGATTGAAGATGTTCTCCGATCCCTGGACTGCTGATCTCAAGGACATAAGCCTCGGTGAGAAGAGCAGAACTCTCCAGGGCTTCTCCCATCGGTGCACTGAAACCGGCGCAATCATCCAAAGTCACATCGTCTCCGCTGGGACGGCGAATTTGAATCTGCACCGTCATCGGTTGCATGTGGGCTAGGGCCTGCAAATCAGCCAGCTCAAACCCATGGTCTAGGGCTGTGGCAGATGCCAATTCCTGCAGATCAGGGAGTAAGGGATGGGGCAAGAACAATCGGAGGGTTGTCGGGCACCGGCCCGATGGTTGATGCTGCGATCACCCTCCCGGAGAGAGGAACTCACCAGGCCAATCAATAATGTAGTTGATTGGCCTTTCAGGCATCAGTCGCAACCCTGCACCGAAATGCGATAGCTGAATCCCGTTGCTGCAGGATCATTGCCAGCACCAATTTTGAAGTTCACCTGACTAACAGCTTTCCCTTGAGGAGTCTGGAATGGACCGAACTGAGCTCCGGTTCCTGTTGGTGGCTTCATGAATTCTTTGACAACTCTTAGATTGCTTCCATCCGAAAATTTTAGAAAGGCTTCGACTGGATAAGAACCAGGGTTGCTGTCCGTTGAGTCTGCCGTGAAGAAGAGTTTGTAAGAGGCAAAAGGTTGGTTTACGACAAAATCGGTATTCCAGTTGGTACGGCCTATCAACGCTTTGTTGCGCTGAACTCTTTTTTTGACGATGTAGGGCTTAGGACCGTCACCGTTTCCGCCGATCGGCATCAAAAATGTGCAACCCGCTTGAGCTGCGGGTGCATGAGCAAACATTAGCGATGAGCAAGCTGCGACCACCCCAAAAGTTGTGGCCAATCGAAAATTCTTATTTGCGAGTGAATGCATGTTTTGTGTTGAAGTTGTTAAGGTGTTTTTACACCCTTATTTTCAATTTGTTCGAGAAGAACATTGACTGGGATTTGGGTCGAAAAACGGCATGCACAGGTTTCACTAGAGGCCAAGGTTCCATGCTCCCAGTACTTGTTGCTTCCAGTGCCGCCGCCGCAGAAGCCGTAGTAGTCACATTGATCACGGCAAAGCGTTGTTCCAATGGTCATGTCTTGGAGCAATTGCCGAAACGTCTCGGTTTCGGCGGCATTAATAAGAGATTGATCACGAATATTCCCTAAGTTGAACAATCCATATTTTTTGGTTTCGACGGAGAGAAGTTCAGGGTCAAAAGTGGAAAAATTGCCAGCCGAGTCAACACTCAGGATTGAGAATGGGCGATTCATTTCATTCTGTAGCAGTCTTTGTCCGCCAGCCATCATCTCCGTGATTTGCTCGAATTCACGCAGGCGAATCGGAAATCCGTCCCTTTGATTGCACTCCCAAAAGCATTTTAAGAAGTTGTGATATTGCTTTTCTCGACTCAGTCCTTGCATGGAAGAGCTGGCGTTAACGCCTTCCTGCTCTTCTACATTGAAGCCAAGATCATGAATCCCATTGTCACGGAAAAAGGAGTACATCCTCTCAGGATCTTCCATGGCCGCACTCGTGAGTACAGCAATCGCATGGATAGGAATCGCATGATCTTGAAGTTTTCGAATGCCGCGCATTGTTAAAGCATGAGAGCCCTTGCCATTGCGAAAACGGCGATGGGAATCATGGATCTCTTCTGGCCCGTCAACACTGACCCCCACAACAATTTGATTGCGCTGAAAGCACTCACACCATGCATCGTTGATCAACGTGGCATTGGTTTGCACATGCTGCTCAATCTGAACCCCTTGCTCCTGCAACTCAGCTGTTTGCTCACGCAAGATGGCACTGGCCTCGTCGTAAAAGCTGCAGGGCAAAGTCAGCGGTTCTCCTGCATGCCAAAGGATTGAAAGATGAGGGCCCCAAAAGGGGCTCTCATACACCCTGTTGAGCAAGACAGGTAACTGATTGAGATCAAAGATCCTTCGTTTCTGGCGATCAGGCAAATAGCAGTAACTGCAATCAAGATTGCAGAGTGATGTTGCCTGAATCACCAACAGGCCTATCGGTCCGTAATCAGCGTGGTTCACCAATTGGCGAAACCTGCGCGATAGCCATTGGCGAAGCCGCCGCCGCCGCCGTTGCCAAAGGCACGTCCACGGCCACCACCGTTGCCGAAGGCGCGGCCGTTACCGTTTCCCCAAGCTCGAGCAATGGTTTGGCCGTCTTGGGGATTACTACTCGCCGATAATCGCGCCCAAGCGTCACTCGAGAGCTTTTCAATGCGCTGCTCTAGAGCATTCCCAAGATCTGGCTCGCTGAGAACAGCCGAGTGGGAGGCGTCTATCAAGACAGAGCTTGAAGCGAGGATTGCAGCGATGCTCAGCAGGGTTGTTTTTTTCATGGAAGAAGTGATACGTAATTGCGTAATTGGGGCTTGAAAATAAGGCTCAGGATCCCTTAGACAATTCAGCTGTGGTTGCAAGCACGATGGTGAAGAAATCGCCGATCATGTTTTCGCTGAGTCCTACCTGACTCTTGGGACCAATCCACTTGTTGACAGCTGTGCGTACGTCTTTGTTGTCGTCCACATAGGCAGTCAGCATCCGACCGATGGCCAAGTTGCTGTAATTGAGAAGGTGAGGTGTGGTGTCTGCGACAACACAGCCCACGCTGGATCGTGCATAAGGGAATGCGGGGACAAGATCAGCATCAGGAGCTGTGGCTTGACGATTGGCCTTCAGCCAAAGGGTGTCTCCACCAAGGAATTCAACCGTGCCGTTCTTCAGTCCGGCAAGAGCCTCTGTGGGGGTCGAGAAGAATTGGAATTGGGCTTCATCGATGGATTTCGCCAGCACTGCCGCTGCAGCGGTGTCTTTCACAACACCAATTGTTTTGCCTTTGAGGCTGTCTGGTGTTCCGTCATTCCCTTTGGGAGCTAAGACACGCACGCCACTTGTTGCGAAGGGCAAGCTGTAAGTAAGCGTTCTTTGTCTCTCCCAAGTGAACGCAACGCCACACGCAATATCAGCTTCACCGGAACGAATTTTGTTCAGTCCATCCTGAGCAGACTTGATCGAAACAGGCTCGATCACAATGTTGTCTGACTTGTTCTCGGAAGCTGATTTGAGCTGATCGCGGATGGCATTAAGCACCACGAAAGAGAGACCTTCGTACTTGCCGTCTTTCTCATCAACCATGGGGAGCACATCATCAACGACGACTGCTCTGAGCTTTCCAGTCTCAAACACATTGCCTGACTGGCCTGAAGCTCCTTTTTCACTTGTGGGAGCTGACTTTTGGCAGGCCACAAGGCCAACCGAAGTAAGCGCGATCAGGCCAGTAGCGGCCGCTTTGAGCAAGCGCATGATCGAGATGTGATGACGTACTTGACGGTAGTAATAGACACGAATTTGGGACTTGTGCCAGCCCAGGATTGGATCATGCACGATCGGGATCAGCTTTCAGCCTGGGTGCCCTCGACCTCAACAAGGGCGATTTCTTCGTAGCGATCACCAGGCATCTCTGTGCCTCGTTTGGATACGTCTTGATTGATGCAAGAAGCCTTCTGCTCGTCAGTTTTTAGGTATTGACAGACGCGAGCCCAAAGCTTGCTGCGGCTCCCGGTGGCACCACGACTGAACAAGACCTCGTCGCCTCGATCAGCGTTCTCATTGATCTCGATCTGACAGAGCTCGCATCGAAGTTGCATGTTTGACGACACGGTCATGGCTCTGTTTAGAAAAAAGGGTCAATCAAACTAAGGCCGTCCTTCCTCTTCAAGTGAGTTGCACGATGCGCGTGCTCCAGTCGTAAGAGCGGGGCCACTAGCGTGACGATCCTTATGTGTTCATGATCCTTGGCCGCCGGCATGAAGGTTTTGCAAATCATTCGCTGTTGTTGCCTGACAGCCCTTGTGGTCATGTCTTGCTTCGGCAGCCTCCCCGTTCAGGCTGCTGATCTGTCTTTTACAGCCGGTGGCCACAGCTTTGTTGCCAACGCCGTCCGGGAGGTTGCGCCTTCGGTTGTACGGATTGACACCGAGCGCTTGATTGAACGGCAGCCTTTTGATCCGAATCTGATTGATCCTCTCCTGCGCGACCTCCTGGGAGAACCGGGTTATGGGATAGGACCTGAGCGACAGCGGGGTCAGGGGTCAGGCGTTGTGATCGATGGGCGTGGTCTGGTTTTGACGAATGCCCACGTTGTTGATCAAGTCACCACTGTGAATGTGACGTTGTCTGATGGGGAACAGAGAGATGGGGAAGTGATTGGTCAAGATCCGGTCACCGATCTTGCACTGGTCAAACTGTCTGGACGAGCCCTGCCCTCCCCTGCAACGTTGGGGGACTCAGAGGCCTTGGAAGTGGGTGATTGGGCCATTGCGTTAGGCACTCCCTACGGCTTGGAGCGAACAGTCACGTTGGGGATTGTCAGCAGCCTCCATCGCAACATCAGCAGTCTCGGCTTTTCCGACAAGCGCTTGGATCTGATCCAGACCGATGCCGCCATTAATCCTGGTAATTCAGGCGGGCCGCTGGTGAATGCGTCCGGTGAAGTGATTGGGATCAACACTCTGGTGCGCTCTGGTCCAGGCGCCGGATTGGGTTTCGCGATCCCAATCAATTTGGCTTCCCGAGTTGCTGATCAACTCCAAAAGGATGGTGAGGTTGTTCATCCGTACTTGGGAGTTCAACTTGTTCCTCTTACCGCTCGGATTGCGCGAGACCACAACCGTGATCCCAACGCTCTCGTTGAATTACCGGAACGTTCCGGTGCGTTGGTTCAATCGGTTCTGCCCGATAGCCCAGCGCAACGTGCTGGATTAAGGCGAGGTGATCTCATTATTCAAGCTGGCGACGACACCATTCGAGATCCTCAGGATTTGTTGAAACAGGTCGACCAAGCTGAAATTGATCAGCCGTTGCTGTTGCAGATTCTTCGCAATGGGGGAGATCTGAAGCTGTCGGTGAAACCGGCTCCTTTGCCAGGAATGAGCTGAGAGCTCTTGCTACGGTCTCGCCCTCAGCAGCTGACCGATGACGGATCTACAAACGCAAATGAAGCAAGCCGTCGCGGAGGCGGCTGTTGCCCAGATTTGTGACGGCATGGTGGTGGGCCTCGGCTCGGGGTCCACTGCAGCTTTGATGATTCAAGGCCTCGGGGCACGGCTGGCAGCAGGTCAGCTTCACGACATCGTCGGGGTGACCACCTCATTTCAAGGAGAAGTTCTTGCCGCTGAGTTGGGGATTCCTTTGCGTGCTTTGAACGCCATTGATCGCATCGATTTGGCGATCGACGGTGCTGACGAAGTGGATCCTTCCTTTCAGTTAATCAAAGGTGGTGGTGCCTGCCATGTGCAAGAAAAGCTTGTTGCTGATCGAGCAGAACGTTTCATCGTCGTGGTTGATTCCACAAAGCTTGTTAAGTGTTTAAATCTCGACTTCTTATTACCGGTTGAAGTGCTTCCTGGCGCATGGGTGCAAGTTCAATCCCGTCTGAAATCAATGGGAGGAGTTGCAGAACTCCGAATGGCAACCCGTAAAGCAGGCCCTGTGGTGACCGACCAGGGCAATCTTGTTCTGGATGTGCGATTTGAGGCTGGAATATCTGATCCGATTGCCCTTGAGCGTGACATCAACAATCTTCCAGGTGTTTTGGAGAACGGCCTCTTCGTCAACCTTGCTGACGAAGTTCTTGTTGGTGAAATCAACGATGGCGTTGCTGGAGTGCGCAGCTTGGAGCGTGTGGCTTAACGCTCTTCACTGAAGACGGATCCGCACCGAATTGGCATGGCTGTGGAGACCTTCGCTCATAGCCAAGGTCTCCACAGCTACTCCGGTTGCATCAAGGGCTTCCTTGTTGAACTCGATCAGCGAGGTATGACTCATGAAGGTCTCCACGCTGAGCGCACCACTAAATCGTGCGGCGCCACAGGTGGGGAGTGTGTGATTGGGACCGGCTAAATAGTCTCCGACTGCTTCCGGGCTCCATGGGCCAATGAAAATGGCACCTGCGTAGTTGATACGATCGGCCATCATTCTTGGTCGCTCCACAAGGAGTTCTAAATGCTCAGGAGCAAAGCGATCGCTGAGACTTGCGCAATGTTCAAGGCTGTCGCAAGTCACAATCAGCCCCCATTGATTTAAAGATTGTCGGCAAATGCTTTCGCGTGGATGGGACGCAAGCTGACGTTCAATCTCCACGGGAACAGATCGAGAGAGCTCCTCTTCCGTGGTGAGCAAGATGGCTGCAGCAAGTGGGTCATGTTCTGCCTGAGCCAGGAGGTCAGCCGCTACCTGCTCTGGCTTGGCTGTTTGGTCTGCGATCACCAGGACTTCACTTGGACCTGCCAGAGAATCAATTCCCACCTGCCCATAGACCGATTTTTTGGCCAAGGTCACGAAAAGATTTCCTGGACCACTGATGACATCAACCTTCTGGATGGTTTCTGTTCCATAAGCAAGTGCTGCGATCGCTTGTGCACCGCCCACTCGATACACCTCGCGGATTCCAGCAATGTGAGCTGCTGCAAGAACAGTGGTGTTGATCAATCCGTTGGCCCCAGCAGGGGTGACCATCGCAATTCGCTTCACGCCCGCAGCTCTTGCAGGAACAGCATTCATCAAAACTGTGCTGGGGTATGCAGCTCTGCCCCCGGGGATATAAAGACCGGCAGCATGGACGGGGCGCCATCGCCGACCGAGCTGCTCTCCGTGAATCCCGGAAACGCTGAGGTCAGAGGGACGTTGCCGCTGATGAAAATCTTGGATCCGTCGGTGCGCGAGATCTAAGGCATCACGAAGATTGGCAGGGGTGTCCTTCCAGGCTTGTTCCAGGAGGTCTGGATCGATGCGCAGAGGTTCTGGGCGGAAGCCGTCAAATTTCTCTGTGAGAGAGATGAGAGCTTGATCTCCATTCCTCCTGACCTGCTCCAAAATCTCTTGAACTCTTTGCTCCGCTTCCCTCTGGGTCGCTCCGGTGGTTCTGGTCGCAATCCGATCGAGTTCTTGTTCGGCTTGCGCGGCGGTGCTGATGCAGCGCATGAGACCGGCAGGCGGATGCTCATTGCTCAGCACTGTCATCACCTGTTCGTTGTTCTTGCTCAAACTAAGTGGCCCAAGAACCACGTGCTCGATGATTGGAGAGGCGGTGGGTTATGGTCACGGATTGTTGAACTGAAATCCGGCTCTGTGGCCAATAACAAGTCATCGAAGAAGCGCGTCGAGATCGGCGAACGCAATCGCTTGCAGAACAAAGCGTATAAATCAGCGCTTCGTACCCTCATGAAGCGCTGTTTCACTGCATGCAGTGCCTACAGCGAGGCCCCAGGTGAAGAGGCTAAAACCACGCTGACATCCAGCCTGAATGCAGCTTTCAGCAAAATCGATAAAGCGGTTAAGCGCGGTGTAATGCACCGCAATACCGGAGCTCATCAAAAATCTCGTTTGAGTACTGCTGTGAAGAGCGCTATCGAGCCAAGCGCTAGCTGACTCTCCCCGGCACAATGGGCCTGAAGGCGCGTTTCAGGTCCTGATCTGATGTCCACTCCAACCTTGATAGACAGCCACTGTCACATTGTCTTCCGCACGTTTGAGGAAGATCTTGATGAGGTTGCTTCTCGATGGAGAGAGGCTGGTGTCACATCTTTGCTACATGCCTGCGTCGAGCCTTCGGAGATTCCTGCGATTCGGGCATTGGCCGACCGTTTCCCTGAAATGCGTTATTCCGTCGGAGTTCATCCGCTTGATACGCAGCATTGGGCCACCGATACCGTTGACGTTTTACGCGCTGCTGCCAAAGACGATTCCCGTGTCGTAGCCATTGGTGAGCTCGGTCTCGATCTGTTTCGAGACAAGAACCTGGATCAACAGCTGTCTGTGCTGAAGCCTCAACTTGATCTCGCTGTGGAGCTTGATCTGCCTGTGATTGTTCACTGCCGTGATGCTGCTGAACCGATGCTGGCTGAACTGCGTGAGAGACAACTCAGGGGCACGTGCCCAAGGGGCGTGATGCATTGCTGGGGAGGTACTCCCTCCGAGATGGCAGCTTTTCTCGATTTTG
The DNA here is from genome assembly GCA_030756895.1 of Synechococcus sp. SP2 MAG. Lineage (GTDB taxonomy): Bacteria > Cyanobacteriota > Cyanobacteriia > PCC-6307 > Cyanobiaceae > Synechococcus_C. Next base: position 53,946 of record JAVBIX010000055.1, on the reverse strand, counting down.
GCTTCTACATCAGTTTCAGCGGAACGGTGACCTTCCCGAAAGCCGTTGATACGCATATCTGCGCCAAAGACGTGCCTCAGGATCGATTTCTTGTTGAGACGGATTGCCCGTTTCTTGCCCCAGTCCCTCGGCGCGGCAAGAGAAATGAACCGGCTTTTGTGGCATCAGTTGCCGAGCGCGTGGCCGAGTTGAGGGGGCAGACCGTGATGGAAGTGGCTGATGCCAGCACCGCCAATGCCAGAAACTTGTTCGCGCTTCCCTGACAAAGGCTCCGTTGGGGTGGGGTTGAAAGTGTACGATGTTCAATCGGCCTGGCCAAAATGCAGCATCTGTGTTTTTGGCCCCAGAAGCGTCCATTTCCTTCCGGTTCATTGACGACGTCATCTGTTCAGACCAAAAACCTCTAAAGCCATTGAGTACGGCAGTCATTCCTTGAATGGGATGACTGCCTGTTCTTGTGGTGACGAGTTTTTGATTTTGAGTACCTGACGATCCTTCAGGCCTTTGTTCCCACTTTTCAACTGCAGGTCTCCGCATGAGCAGCAGCGCGATTCAAGTCGCCAAGACCGTCACCTACCTGCCCGATTTGGTGGAGGTGCAGCGGGCAAGTTTTAAGTGGTTTCTGGATAAGGGCCTCATCGAGGAGCTGGAGAGTTTCTCACCCATTACGGATTACACCGGCAAGCTGGAGCTGCACTTTGTTGGCAGTGAGTATCGCCTGAAGCGACCACGGCACGATGTGGAAGAGGCAAAACGTCGTGATGCGACCTTCGCCTCTCAAATGTATGTGACTTGCCGTTTGGTTAATAAAGAAACCGGCGAGATTAAAGAGCAAGAAGTTTTTATTGGAGAACTTCCATTAATGACTGAACGTGGAACGTTCATCATTAATGGTGCCGAGCGGGTAATTGTTAATCAAATCGTTCGTAGTCCTGGCGTCTATTTCAAGGATGAGCAGGATAAGAACGGTCGTCGTACTTACAACGCAAGTGTTATCCCCAATCGTGGGGCTTGGTTGAAGTTTGAGACAGATAAAAATGACTTGTTGCATGTTCGCGTCGATAAAACACGCAAAATCAATGCTCACGTTTTGATGCGTGCGATGGGACTTTCCGACAACGATGTTGTCGACAAGCTCAGGCACCCCGAGTACTACAAAAAATCGATCGAGGCCGCGAACGACGAGGGCATTAGCTCCGAGGATCAAGCGCTCCTGGAGCTCTATAAAAAGTTGCGTCCAGGGGAACCACCGTCTGTGAGTGGTGGCCAGCAGCTGTTGCAAACCCGATTCTTTGACCCCAAGCGTTACGACCTTGGACGTGTTGGCCGTTACAAGATCAATAAAAAGCTGCGGCTCACGATTCCCGATTCGGTCCGCACCCTCACGCATGAGGATGTTCTCTCGACCCTCGACTACCTCATCAATCTTGAGCTTGATGTGGGTGGCGCAAGCCTTGACGACATCGATCACCTGGGTAATCGTCGCGTTCGCTCTGTTGGCGAACTTCTTCAGAACCAAGTTCGCGTTGGCTTGAATCGCCTTGAGCGGATTATCAAGGAGCGGATGACAGTTGGTGAAACCGACTCACTCACCCCTGCTCAATTGGTGAATCCCAAGCCACTTGTGGCGGCGATTAAAGAGTTCTTCGGCTCCAGTCAGTTGAGCCAGTTCATGGATCAGACCAATCCTCTGGCTGAGCTGACGCACAAGCGCAGGATTTCTGCTCTTGGCCCAGGTGGCCTTACCCGAGAGCGTGCAGGTTTTGCTGTGCGAGACATTCATCCGTCTCATTACGGTCGTCTTTGCCCGATTGAGACTCCAGAAGGCCCGAACGCCGGTCTCATCAACTCTCTGGCCACCCATGCCCGAGTGAATGAATATGGCTTCATCGAAACTCCGTTCTGGAGAGTCGAGAACGGAGTCGTTCAAAAAAGCGGTGACCCGATCTACCTCTCCGCTGATCTTGAAGATGAGTGTCGTGTCGCTCCCGGTGACGTAGCGACAGATGCCTCTGGTCAAATCTTGGCTGAGCTTATTCCCGTTCGTTACAGGCAGGACTTTGAAAAAGTTCCGCCTGAGCAGGTCGATTACGTGCAGCTGTCACCAGTGCAGGTGATTTCGGTGGCGACGTCATTAATTCCTTTCCTGGAACATGACGACGCTAACCGCGCCTTAATGGGGTCCAATATGCAACGTCAGGCGGTGCCTTTGCTCCGTCCAGAGCGACCTCTTGTTGGTACTGGCCTGGAAACTCAGGTGGCCCGCGACTCAGGAATGGTCCCAATCTCACGCGTGAATGGGTCTGTCACCTTCGTTGACGCCACTGCGATCGTGGTGCGTGATGAAGAGGGCTACGACCACACGCATTTTCTGCAGAAATATCAGCGCTCCAATCAAGACACCTGCCTTAACCAGCGCCCCATAGTCCGACAGGGTGATCCGGTAATCATCGGCCAAGTTCTTGCGGATGGTTCAGCATGTGAAGGTGGAGAGATTGCTCTTGGCCAGAATGTTTTAATCGCTTACATGCCCTGGGAGGGATATAACTACGAAGATGCGATCCTTGTAAGTGAGCGTTTGGTTAATGATGATCTTTACACTTCCGTTCATATCGAGAAGTATGAGATTGAGGCTCGTCAGACAAAGCTAGGCCCTGAAGAGATCACTCGTGAAATCCCCAATGTTGCTGAAGAAAGCCTCGGCAATCTTGATGAGATGGGAATTATTCGTATCGGTGCTTTCGTAGAAAGTGGAGACATTCTTGTCGGCAAGGTCACGCCGAAAGGTGAATCTGATCAACCCCCTGAAGAAAAACTGCTTCGTGCCATTTTCGGCGAGAAAGCACGTGATGTTCGCGATAATTCTCTGCGCGTTCCCAGTACTGAACGCGGTCGTGTTGTTGACGTAAGGATCTACACCCGGGAACAGGGAGACGAATTACCCCCTGGCGCGAACATGGTTGTGAGGGTGTACGTCGCCCAGCGTCGCAAAATTCAGGTTGGCGACAAGATGGCTGGTCGCCATGGCAATAAAGGCATCATCAGCCGCATTCTTCCCCGTGAAGATATGCCCTACTTGCCCGATGGCACTCCAGTCGACATCTGTCTGAATCCCTTGGGAGTACCGAGTCGTATGAACGTGGGGCAGGTGTTCGAGTTGCTGATGGGGTGGGCTGCTCACCACCTTGATTGCCGCGTCAAAATCGTTCCGTTCGATGAGATGTATGGCGCTGAGAAGTCTCAACAAACTGTTCAGGCCTATCTCAAGGAAGCGGCGAGTCAGCCAGGAAAAGATTGGGTCTTCAACCCGGAAAATCCAGGAAAGCTCCTGCTCAGAGATGGACGGACTGGTGAACCCTTTGATCAACCTGTGGCAGTTGGATATGCCCACTTCCTGAAGTTGGTCCACCTTGTGGACGACAAGATCCATGCCCGATCCACTGGCCCTTACTCTTTGGTGACTCAGCAGCCGTTGGGTGGTAAGGCCCAGCAAGGTGGCCAGCGTCTGGGTGAAATGGAGGTGTGGGCGCTCGAGGCCTATGGCGCCGCTTACACATTGCAGGAATTGCTCACCGTCAAGTCGGACGATATGCAGGGACGCAACGAAGCTCTCAACGCCATCGTGAAAGGCAAGCCGATTCCACGTCCAGGAACACCCGAGTCCTTCAAGGTGCTGATGCGCGAACTCCAGTCTCTTGGCTTGGATATCGCTGTGTTTACCGATGAGGGCAAGGAAGTGGATCTAATGCAAGACGTGAATCCACGCCGCAGTACCCCAAGCAGGCCCACATACGAATCCTTGGGCGTCGCGGATTACGACGAGGACTGACGGATCAACGAACGAAACGACACAACCGCCTTTTTTCTTAAACGCCAATGACCAACAGCAATCTGCGTACAGAGAACCACTTCGACTACGTCAAAATCACACTCGCATCACCCGATCGGGTGATGGAGTGGGGTCAGCGCACCTTGCCGAATGGAATGGTGGTTGGAGAAGTGACCAAGCCTGAAACCATCAACTACCGCACGCTCAAGCCCGAGATGGATGGCTTGTTCTGCGAAAAGATCTTTGGTCCCTCCAAGGATTGGGAATGTCATTGCGGTAAGTACAAGCGAGTCCGTCACCGCGGCATCGTTTGTGAACGCTGTGGAGTTGAGGTTACAGAGAGTCGGGTGCGACGTCACCGCATGGGCTTCATTAAGTTGGCGGCACCCGTCTCTCATGTTTGGTATCTGAAAGGGATTCCGAGTTATGTGGCCATCCTCTTGGATATGCCTCTACGGGATGTTGAGCAGATTGTTTATTTCAACTGTTATGTGGTGCTGGATGCGGGCGATCATAAAGACCTGAAGTACAAGCAATTGCTCACGGAAGATGAGTGGCTTGAAATTGAAGATGAGATTTATGCAGAAGACTCAGAAATTGAGAATGAACCCGTTGTTGGAATTGGTGCCGAAGCGCTGAAGCAGCTGCTTGAGGATCTCCAACTCAATGCACTTGCCGAACAATTACGTGAGGAGATTGCTGGGAGTAAGGGACAGAAACGTGCCAAGTTGATTAAGCGCCTTCGGGTGATTGATAACTTCATTGCCACCAACGCTCGCCCTGAATGGATGGTGTTGGATGCAATTCCTGTTATTCCGCCTGACCTGCGCCCAATGGTGCAGCTGGATGGTGGTCGTTTTGCGACCTCTGACCTCAACGATCTCTACCGACGGGTCATTAATCGGAATAATCGTCTCGCTCGCCTTCAGGAAATCCTTGCTCCCGAAATCATTGTTCGCAATGAAAAGCGGATGCTTCAAGAAGCGGTTGATGCCCTAATCGACAACGGCCGACGCGGTCGAACTGTTGTTGGAGCTAACAATCGTCCGCTTAAGTCATTAAGCGACATTATTGAAGGTAAGCAGGGTCGTTTCCGCCAAAACTTGCTTGGCAAGCGTGTTGATTACTCCGGTCGCTCCGTCATCGTGGTGGGACCAAAGCTGAAGATGCACCAGTGTGGTTTGCCTAAGGAGATGGCAATCGAGCTCTTCCAGCCGTTTGTGATTCACCGCCTGATTCGTCAAAACATTGTTAACAACATCAAGGCAGCGAAAAAGCTGATTCAGCGCGCTGACGATGAAGTGATGCAGGTGTTGCAGGAGGTGATCGACGGTCACCCAATCATGCTGAACCGAGCCCCCACACTCCACCGCTTGGGAATTCAAGCCTTCGAACCCAAGTTGGTGGATGGCAGAGCGATCCAACTTCATCCTCTCGTTTGTCCAGCGTTCAACGCTGACTTTGACGGAGATCAGATGGCCGTTCACGTGCCACTCGCTATCGAGGCACAAACGGAGGCGCGCATGCTGATGTTGGCGAGCAACAACATTCTGTCTCCGGCCACTGGTGATCCGATCATCACGCCATCCCAAGACATGGTGCTTGGTTCTTATTACCTAACGGCTCTGCAGCCCCACATGCATCCCATTGAGTTCGGTGATCGCTCCCGCACTTACTCCAGTCTTGAAGATGTGATTCATGCCTTTGAAGACAAGCGAATCACATTGCATGACTGGGTTTGGGTTCGGTTTAACGGTGAGGTTGATGATGAAGACGAGCGTGAAGAGCCCATCAATAGCGAAACGCTCAGTGATGGCACTCGTTTTGAACAATGGACGTATCGCCGTGACCGCTTTGACGAAGATGGCGCTTTGATTAGCCGTTACATCCTGACGACGGTTGGACGTGTGGTGATGAATTACACGATCATCGACGCGGTGGCAGCCACCTGAAGCCCCTCTCACAAAGTCTTCCCTTTCCTTCTGTTTCAAGCGCTGTCATGACCTCTACACCCTCCAAATCCCGCAAGTCTGCTAAAGCCGCTAAGGCTGCTAAGGCAGCAGCAGCTGCTCATGCCAAATCTCGAGCACTGAGTAAAACACCGCCTCCCTTCCGCAACCGCGTTGTTGATAAGAAGGTCCTAAAGGAACTTGTTGCATGGGCCTTTAAGAATCACGGCACGGCTGTTACCGCGTCGATGGCGGATCAACTGAAGGATCTGGGTTTCAAGTACGCCACCCAGGCTGCTGTTTCGATTTCGGTAAACGATCTCAAGGTTCCCGCTGCAAAGAAAGATCTGCTCGCTCAGGCTGAAGAACTGATTACAGAGACAGAGGAGTCCTACCGCCTTGGTGTCATCACAGAGGTTGAGCGTCATACCAAGGTGATCGACACCTGGACTGAGACCAACGAGCGTTTGGTTGATGCTGTCAAAAAGAACTTCAACGACAACGATCCGCTCAACTCGGTTTGGATGATGGCCAACTCTGGGGCTCGGGGCAATATGTCCCAAGTCCGTCAGCTGGTGGGCATGCGCGGTTTGATGGCGAACCCCCAAGGGGAGATCATTGATCTTCCGATCCGCACCAATTTCCGTGAGGGACTCACGGTCACGGAATATGTGATCTCTTCCTACGGCGCCCGTAAGGGACTAGTGGATACCGCGCTGCGTACGGCTGACTCCGGCTACCTCACCCGCCGTTTGGTGGACGTCGCCCAAGACGTGATTGTTCGTGAGGACGACTGCGGCACCATGCGTTCGATCATGGTTAAGGCAGAGGACGGTCGTTTTGGCAATCGCCTGGTTGGACGATTGACCGCTGATCAGGTGCTTGGAGCTGATGGCGAGGTAATCGCTGAGCGCAACACTGAAATCGATCCACCTCTCTCAAAACGCTTTGAAGCTGCCGGTGTCTCCGCGCTGACGGTGCGTTCTCCGCTCACCTGTGAGGCCAATCGTTCCGTATGCCGCAAGTGCTACGGCTGGGCTCTTGCACATAATCACTTGGTTGATTTGGGCGAAGCGGTTGGAATTATCGCGGCTCAATCCATTGGCGAGCCTGGAACCCAGCTCACCATGAGAACGTTCCACACCGGTGGTGTGTCAACGGCTGAGAGTGGCGTGGTGCGCTCAAAATTGGAAGGAACCGTTGAATTTGGCTCGAAAGCGAGAGTTCGTCCTTATCGCACACCCCATGGTGTGAATGCACAGCAGTCCGATGTGGACTTCTCGCTCACGATCAAGCCCAACGGAAGTGGTAAGCCACAGAAGATCGAAATCACCACTGGTTCGCTTCTGTTTGTTGACGACGGTCAGAAGATCGCCTCTGACGTGACAGTGGCAACAATTGCGGCTGGTGCCGTAATGAAGAGCGTTGAGAAAGCCACCAAAGATGTGATCTGCGACCTGGCAGGTCAGGTCAGCTACGACCCCACTATTCAGCCCCGCGAGGTGACTGACAGGCAGGGCAACATCACGCACAAAGCTCAGCGTCTGGGCCGGATGTGGGTTCTTGCTGGTGATGTCTATAACTTGCCGCCAAATGCGCGCCCCGTTGTCTCGTCAGGCGGGTCCGTCATCCCGGCTCAGGTTCTTGCTGAAGCCAGTCAAGCCAGTGAGTATGGCGGTGCGATTCGCTTGCGCGAAGCCTTGGGTGATTCGCGTGAGGTGCAGATTGTTACCACTTCCATGACGCTCCGCGATTTCAAACTTCTCGGCGAATCAACCCATGCTGGTGAGATCTGGAATCTTGAAGCGAAGGACGGGACGCGTTATCGCCTTAACACAATCCCTGGAAGCAAAATCGGCAACGCAGAAGTTGTAGCCGAACTTGCTGATGATCGCTTCCGTACACAAACAGGTGGACTAGTCAAATTTGCACCGGGACTTGCAATTAAGAAAGCTCGTTCTGCCAAAAATGGTTATGAGGTCAATAAGGGCGGCACCTTGTTGTGGATCCCTCAGGAAACGCATGAAATCAACAAAGATATTTCTTTGCTGATGATTACTGACGGTCAATGGATTGAAGCCGGCACCGAAGTGGTGAAGGACATCTTCAGCCAGACTGCAGGCATCGTGAGTGTGACTCAGAAGAACGATATTCTTCGCGAAATTATTGTTCGCAGCGGCAGTTTCCATCTCTGTACTGAGAAGAAAGCACTCGAGCGTTTCCAGGGCGATGGCGTCATGGTGAATCCAGGCGAAGCGATTGCTAAGGGCATCAGTACCGACGCCATGGTGTTTGTCCAGGCAGTTGAAACCCCTGAGGGCACTGGCCTATTGCTCCGTCCAGTTGAGGAATACACCATCCCTAATGAGGCCCAGCTTCCTGACTTGGGCCATGTCAAGCAGCCCAATGGTCCTCATCTGGGGATCAAAGCGACCCAACGTTTGGCCTTCAAAGACAACGAGTTGGTCAAATCGGTTGAAGGGGTTGAGTTGTTGCGAACTCAATTGATTTTGGAAACGTTTGACACCACTCCACAGATGACCGTGGATGTTGAAGCGGTCCCCGATAAGAGGGCCAAAACGCTTGAACGTCTCCAGCTTGTAATTCTTGAAAGTATTTTGGTGCGTCGTGACACCACTTCCGACTCCAGCCATGGCTCCACTCACACCGAACTCCAGGTGGAAGACGGACAGTCCATTAAGGCGGGTGATTTGGTTGCAACCACGCAGATTCTCTGCAAGCAGGCTGGTGTCGCTGAGATGCCAGAAGCCACAGAAGAGGAGCCCGTCCGGCGTTTGATCGTTGAAAGGCCTGAGGACACAATCACGATCAAGACTTCTGGAACCCCCGTCGTCACCGTTGGACAGCGTGTGGTGGATGGCGAAGAGCTGGCTCAGGGTCAGCCTTCCGATTGCTGTGGTGAGGTGGAGCAGGTAAGCGCTAGCTCCGTCACCATGCGTTTGGGGCGTCCGTACATGATTTCGCCCGACTCGCTGTTGCATGTTGGCGATGGAGATCTTGTCCAGCGCGGTGATGGCTTAGCCCTTCTGGTCTTTGAACGTCAGAAAACTGGTGACATTGTTCAGGGTCTACCTCGTATTGAGGAGTTGCTAGAGGCCAGGCGTCCGCGTGAGTCTTCGATCCTTTGCAAAAAGCCAGGAACCGTTGAAATTAAACAGGGAGAAGACGATGAGTTCACCACGGTGACCGTGATCGAATCCGACGATGCGATCGCTGAATACCCGATCCTGCTTGGTCGGAACGTGATGGTGAGTGATAGCCAGCAGGTGAATGCTGGTGAACTTCTGACAGATGGTCCTATCAATCCCCATGAGTTGCTTGAGTGCTTCTTTGAGGACCTGCGCAGCCGCAAGCCTTTAATGGATGCGGCTCAGGAAGCGATTGCCAAGCTTCAGCATCGCCTTGTGACTGAAGTCCAGAACGTCTATAAGTCGCAGGGCGTGTCGATTCACGACAAGCACATCGAGGTGATTGTTCGCCAGATGACCAGCAAAGTTCGGATCGAGGATGCTGGTGACACCACGCTTCTCCCCGGAGAGTTGATCGAACTCCGTCAGGTGGAAAACACCAATCAGGCGATGTCGATCACCGGTGGAGCGCCTGCCGAATTCACGCCAGTTTTGCTTGGTATCACCAAGGCATCGCTCAACACCGATAGCTTCATCTCCGCGGCTTCTTTCCAAGAAACCACGCGTGTGCTCACAGAAGCAGCGATTGAGGGTAAGAGCGATTGGTTGCGTGGTCTCAAGGAAAACGTGATCATCGGTCGCTTGATTCCCGCAGGTACAGGCTTCAGCGGTTTTGAAGAGGAGTTAAGAGCTGAAGCAGGTCCTCATCCCGATATCCTCTCGGAAGATCCTGCCGGTTATCGCCGTATGCAGAATCTTCGCCCTGATTACACCGTTGATATGCCTGCAGCTCCTGCCGCTAAATCGACGGCTTTGTTGGACGATCCCAGCGCTGCAGATCTAGAGGCCACCCGCAGCCGCCATGGCATTGAGGCAGAGGCCAGCAATTTTGCTGCCTTTACCCGTCCAGATGCCGATAACGAGCTTGCAGAAGAGCAAGTTCTTGACCCGGCTGCGGTTGAGAATCTGCAGGAGCAAGGTCTCCTTAGCGATGAATGATTCGTTCGCTTCCTTTTGTATAAGCGGCTCTTGCCGCTTCAAACTGTTGCTCCTTACCGTTGTTGCTCATGATTGAGCCTTCCTTGATCCCAAAGCGGAAACTTCCCCGTTTTGGGTTCCATACTCACACTGAAAAGCTCAATGGTCGTGCAGCCATGCTCGGCTTCATTGCCCTTTTGGTTGTGGAGTTCAAAATTGGTCATGGCTTGTTGATCTGGTGATCAGCGCGCTTCTCGGTCGAAGCAAGTCCGAGCTTGAAGACTGGGCTGTTGCTCAGGGCCAGCCTGCATTTCGTGGCCGGCAGCTCCATGATTGGCTTTATGCCAAAGGGGCCCGGGATCTTCAAGGCATCACGGTGCTTCCTAAGGCTTGGCGTGCATCCCTTCAAGAGGAGGGGGTGTCGGTGGGGCGTTTGCAAGAGCAAGAGCGACGGGTGGCATCCGATGCCACCACCAAATTGTTGTTGGGAACGGAGGACGGAGAAACCTTAGAAACGGTTGGTATTCCTACTGATCAACGTCTCACTGTTTGTGTATCGAGTCAGGTCGGATGCCCGATGGCCTGTCGTTTTTGCGCCACTGGCAAAGGAGGGTTGCAACGCTCCTTAGCGGGCCACGAAATTGTTGCCCAGGTGCTCAGTATCCGAGAGGTGATGGAGCGTCGTCCCTCTCATGTGGTGTTCATGGGTATGGGTGAGCCTTTGCTCAACATTGAGGCTGTGCTCGAGTCCATTCGCTGCATCAATGATGATCTGGGTATTGGTCAACGTCGGATCACCGTGAGCACCGTTGGAGTGCCGCACACCCTTCCTCGTCTTGCTGACCTAGCGCTCAAGCAGTTGGGTCGGGCTCAATTCACCCTGGCGGTGAGCCTTCACGCGCCGAACCAGGCGTTAAGAGAGGAGTTGATTCCTACGGCGAAGACGTATCCCTACGACGCACTTCTGGATGATTGTCGTTATTACCTCCACAAGACGGGTCGAAGGGTGAGCTTTGAGTACATCCTTCTGGGTGGGGTCAATGACCATCCACACCACGCAGCTGAACTCGCTGATCGGGTGGGTGGTTTTCAGAGCCATGTGAATCTGATTGCCTACAACCCCATTGAGGAAGAAGAGTTTCAGCGACCTACGGCCCAGAGGATTGAGGGCTTTCGGCGTGTTCTGGAGCGTCGTGGCGTCGCTGTGAGTTTGCGAGCTAGCCGCGGTTTGGATCAGGATGCAGCTTGTGGACAGTTGCGTCGCAATCGACGGTCTTAGAGGAGACTGCGAAAGCAGACTTTATGGGATCCAATGGCACCGATTGACTGGTTTTTGCTGGTCTTTTATTTGATCGGAACCTTGATCCTCGGGCTCTGGCTGGCTCGACGCAATCAGGGGGAAGAGGATTATTTCGTTGCTGGACGCAGCCTGAGTGGATGGTTGGCAGGCGCTTCGATGGCTGCCACTACCTTCTCGATCGATACACCGTTATATGTGGCGGGCTTGGTGGGCACGAGAGGCCTGGCAGCGAATTGGGAGTGGTGGGGGTTCGGTCTTGCTCATGTGGCGATGGCTGTGGTGTTTGCGCCCCTTTGGCGCCGCAGTGGCGTGATGACAGACGCAGCCTTTACAGAACTCCGCTACGGAGGAGCCACGGCGGCTTGGCTGCGGGGTACGAAAGCCTTTTTGCTGGCCCTGCCGATCAATTGCATTGGCATCGGTTACGCATTTTTGGCCATGCGAAAGGTGGTGCAAGCGCTGGGGATTGTGTCCGATCAGCCCCTGCCAGCACTCGGCGGTCTTCCCGACACGGTGCTGTTGTTGATGATCGTGGCTGTTTTGGTCCTCGTGTACACGGTGGCTGGTGGCCTTTGGGCCGTTGTGATCACTGATTTTGTGCAGTTGATTTTGGCGATGGTGGGGGCTCTGGCTGTGGCTTGGGCTGCCATCCATGCGGCTGGAGGAATGGATGCTCTGCTCACCAGCCTCAACGATTTGGGTCGTCCCGAGGTGTTGTCGCTTGTCCCTTGGCGATGGACTGACTCTGGCTTCGATTGGATTGGAGGGGCAGGCATCAGTGCTTCCACCTTTTTGGCTTACCTCACGGTGCAGTGGTGGAGTTTTCGTCGCAGTGATGGCGGTGGTGAATTCATTCAACGGATGCTTGCCACCCGCGATGAACGTCAGGCGCGGTTAGCGGGCTGGGTGTTTCTTGTGGTGAATTACCTGCTGCGCAGCTGGCTGTGGGTTTTGGTGGCCCTTGCGGCTCTAGTGCTGCTTCCCGATCAGGCCGATTGGGAATTGAGTTATCCGGCTCTGGCGGTGGCCTACCTCCCGCCTGTGGTGCTTGGCCTGGTAGTTGTCTCCTTAGTGGCTGCCTTTATGAGCACGGTCAGTACCTCTGTGAACTGGGGAGCGAGTTATCTCACCCATGACCTCTATCAGCGCTTTGTGAAGCCTGATGCTTCGCAGAAAGAGCTGCTCTTTGTTGGACAGGCCACCAGCGTTCTTTTGTTGGTGTTAGGGGTAATAACAGCTTTGATCAGTGACAGCATCGGCACCGTGTTCCGACTGGTGATCGCGATCGGGACTGGGCCTGGTGTGGTCCTGGTTTTGCGTTGGTTCTGGTGGCGAATTAATGCTGCGGCTGAGCTTTCAGCAATGGTGTGTGGATTTTTTGTTGGTTTGGCCACGTCTGTGATTCCCGTTCTTCAAATTTCGGACTATGGGCTCAGGTTGATGGTGACGACCGCCATCACGGCAGTGGTTTGGGTGGTGGTGATGCTGATGACTCCCCCGGAGTCAGCGGAAGTGCTTGAGAGGTTCGTTCAGCGTGTTCAGCCACCAGGGCCTGGCTGGAGTCGTTGGCGGCGGCGCTGTGAGGTGGAGGCTTCTGAATCACTGCGAGATCTTCTCACTCGATTTGTGCTGAGTAGTTGTGTTCTGTTTGGGGCGCTGCTTGGCTCGGGTGCATTCCTTCTGCACCAGCAGGTGGCAGGTTGGTCCGGTTTAATCCTCACGGTTGTGTCCCTCTCTCTCCTTTTGCGAGGGCGGCATTCGCGCCTTGCCGTTGAGTGACCCTTCACAATGGATCGAAAACTAGAACCGTGAGTTTTTTTCGCAGCACCATTCTTCCCATTCTGATCGTGGCTTTATTTGGCCTCGCTCTGTTTGCGGTGAGTGCACGTATCTGGTTGCCTGGTGACATGCTTGCGCCAGCTCCGGTCAGTTGACCTGATGCTTCTACGATCAATGCCATGACCGATCGCCCGCCCCTGGATCGTGAATCACGTGTGGCCAGTCTGGCCATCGATCCGGATGTGCTCGCCCGTGAGCTTGAAGCTGAACAGGTGGGTGATCCCCTTGATGAAATTGATCTCGACGATCCAGAGCAGGATGCCCTGGAGGCCATTCGTCAGTGTGATGAGGCGCTGAATTGGTTGCAGCAAGGTCATGATCAGCGGCTTCAAGGGTTGCGCGTGTTTTGTGAACATCGAGATCCCCGTTCAGTTTCACTTCTGCTGCCTCTCTTAGAAGAGGTGTGCCCAGTTGTGCGCATGAGCGCTGTTTACGCCCTCGGTCGGAATCCCTCCCCCCCTGCTGTGGGGCCCCTCCTGAAATTGCTGCAAGAGGACAGCAATGCCTATGTGCGGAAAGCTACGGCTTGGAGTCTTGGCAATTATCCCGATGCACCAGTGCTGAATCCCTTGATTCGCGCCTTGCAGACCGATGTGGCGGCTGTGCGCTTGTGGGCTTCAGTTTCTCTTGCTGAGGCTGGGGTGACCTCTGCGGCAAAGGCAGATCCGGCGGCTGGGCAGTTGCTGATTAGCTTGCGAATCGACAGTGAATCTGTGGTGCGAAGCAATTGCATCTGGGCTCTTGGCCGCCTGCTTGAGCATCTTGTTGAACCCCGTCGCCTCGAGGTGATTGAAGTGTTTGTGCGTGCGCTTTTGCACGATCGCGAAAGGTCTGTTCGCGATGAAGCCCGCACGGCTCTCGAGCAGATGGAATCCCCCGATGTTTTGGATCGCCTGCAAACCTTGATGGACGAGGGATTGTTCAGCTGATTGGACGAACTGCCACGACCCCCCATCAGCTTCGCGTTCTCGGCTGTAACATCTGTTCATTGTTGGGTGTGGTGCATGCCTGAGCGCACGCTTCGTTTCCGAATTCGTCCTGACGGTCGCGTCGAGGAGCAGGTGGAGGGCGTTGAAGGTGACGCTTGTCTGCAACTGACGGAACGGTTGGAATCAGCCTTAGGCACGGTGGAACGCCGTCAGCCAACGTCTGATGCCTTCGTCACTACCCAAACCCAGTCCCAGTCACAGTTCGTCGAGCCCTCCTGATGTCCCATTTCAGTACTGTCAAAACAGAACTTCGCCAGCGTGAGTCCTTGGTCTCCGCCCTCGAAGATCTTGGTTACGAGCCAAAACAGGGAGGTCATCCCGTCCGGGGTTATCGCGGTCAAACCGTAGAAGCTGAATTGGCGGTCACGCTTCAGGATTCTGCTGATTTTGGTTTTGTTTGGAATGAGGCCAATGGTGCTTATGAGTTCGTGACTGATCTTGATTTGTGGCGCCAGTCCATGCCGATCGAGAGATTCCTGTCTCGTCTTACGCAGCGCTACGCCCTCAACACAGTGCTAAAGGCATCCCTCACTGAGGGCTTTGAGGTTGCAGAGCAGCGTGATTGCCAGGATGGATCGATCGAACTTGTTGTGACCCGTTGGGATGCCTGATTCGCAGCGCGCGATGGGTCAATCCGTGAACGAGTCCGGTAACCCCTCTGCTGCTTACAGCGCTTCCTCTCTTGAGGAGGGTCAAACCACCGGCATGGAACCGGTTCTGGGTGGTGCCCTCGCAGAAAAAGCTGTCTGGGTTGATGAGGCTGTTTGTATTGGTTGTAGGTATTGCGCTCACGTGGCCTGCAACACCTTCATTATTGAGCCCAATTTGGGACGTTCCCGAGCGATTCGCCAGGACGGGGATAGTTCTGAGCGCATTCAAGAGGCGATCGAAACTTGCCCTGTGGATTGCATTCACTGGGTTGCCTTTGATGACCTCAAGGGCCTACAAGCGCAGCTTGATTCTCAGGAGCTTCTTCCGCTCGGGTTGCCCTCTCCTGCTCGCCCACGACGGATTCTTCCCCGGTAGCCGTAAGACTGAACTGCGATGACATCACAGGCTTCCCTGGCTTTGCCAACCCGACGCTTTGGTCGCACAGAATTGGCTATGCCCGTGCTTTCCCTAGGGGGCATGAGGTTTCAGCAAAGTTGGTCGGATCTTGAGGCTGACGTGATTACTGAGGAGGCTCAAAGCACCGTGGAAAACACCCTTCACCGTGCTGTGGAGCTTGGCTTTCACCATCTCGAAACAGCGCGTCATTACGGCAGCTCTGAGCGTCAACTGGGCTGGGCTCTCCCGCATTCGCCAGATCCAGATCGCATTCTTCAAACGAAGGTGCCCCCCCGGGACGATCCTGCGCTGTTTGAAGCCGAGCTCGAACTCAGCCTTGAGCGTTTAAAGGTTCAGCGAATCGAGTTGCTGGCCATTCATGGCATCAACAGATTGGATCATTTGGAGCAAACGCTGCGACCAGGCGGCTGTATGGAGGTGGTACGCCGCTGGCAGCGAGAAGGTCGCATCGACCATGTGGGCTTCTCGACCCATGGCGAAACCAGCGTCATCGAAGCTGCAATCAACTCTGACGCCTTCGATTATGTGAATTTGCATTGGTACTACATCCGGCAAGACAATGAACCAGCTTTGGTCGCAGCCCAACGCCATGACATGGGCGTGTTCATCATTAGTCCCACCGATAAAGGTGGCCATCTGCATACCCCTTCGCTGCTGTTGAAGCAGCTCTGCGCTCCCCTTCACCCGATCGTGTTTAACGATCTGTTTTGCCTGCGTGATCCACGCGTTCACACCATCAGTGTTGGTGCATCCAGGCCAAGTGACCTCGATCTTCATCTTGAAGCTGTGCGTCAACTTGATACAGCTGGAGCGCTCATCGCCCCGATTCATGATCGGTTGCAGATTCAAGCTCTACAGGCGCTTGGTGAGCCTTGGCTGATGACCTGGCGTGAAGGGTTGCCCCATTGGAAAGACACTCCCGGGGGTATCAATCTCCCCGTGTTGCTCTGGCTCCACAATTTGATTGAAGCTTGGGACCTCGAGGGGTATGCCAGGGCGCGTTACGGAATTCTTGGTCATGCAGGACATTGGGCGCCTGGTGCCAACGCCGACGCCCTGGATCAGGAGGTCAGCGAGACAGACCTCCGCAATGTTTTGAACCAAAGTCCCTGGGCTGAAACGATCCCAGGGTTGCTAAGGGGTTTAAAGGAACGGGTTGGCGGCGTTCCTCAAGAACGTTTGTCGTCTGCCTGATCACCAAGGGGAAGACGGCTGGGGAGACCAACGGGTCGGGGATAGCTCTTGGGGCAGGGTGCCAAGGGCTCAATGCGAACCAACGTGCGTAGCCCCCGACCAGCAGGCAGGTTGATCTGCTTGCAGTCCGCAACTTTGGCCTTGAGAGGAACTAAGGCTCGTTTCAGTTTGGCTTCGTCGTCGTGACTCCAGTGGCCGCGATAAAGCAGCGCCTGGCCTTGATGGGCCAGAAGGGGCACGAGATACTCCGCCACGACGGGGGGTGTGGCTACGGCTCTGGCCATCGCCAAATCGAACGTCCCACGACAGGACCGCTCCTGACCAGTGATCTCAACGCGCTCGGTGCGGACGTCCACGCGAGCTCCTAAGCCAAGCGAGTTAGCCATTGATTCCACCGCAGCAGTTTTGCGGCCGACTGAATCGATAAGGGTGAGAGTGGTACCGGGTAGGGCGATGGCGACAGCGAGGCCAGGAAAACCGCCTCCAGTGCCTACATCAATGCAGCGACGCCTTAGCTCTGGGGTACTTAGCTCATGTTCGAGCGGCCAAAGACTGTCAAAGACCTGGGCGATCCAGAACTCTTCGTTTTCCACCAATCGGGTGAGATTCACCCTGCTGTTCCAATGACGCAGCAGGGCTTGCAGCTCTTTGAATTGAGAGAGCTGGGTGTCATTGGGCTGCCAGCCCAAACGGTGCCATAGGTCAGGCCCGGCATCAGAAAAGCTGTTTGCTTCTGGCATGGCTGCCAGGGCAGCGACTCTTCCTACAATGCACCTTCGTGATTCGGCTCGAAAGGGACCTGATGTCGGCCTCGACCCATTACGAACGTTTAGGTGTAGGTCGTGGAGTTGATGCCGAGACCTTGCGCCGCGCCTTTCGCCGTCTCAGTAAGTCGGTTCATCCAGACACCACAACGTTGCCGGCCGTGGAAGCAGCTCGCCAATTTCAGCTGCTGCGTGAGGCTTATGACCACCTGTCTGATCCTTCTCTACGTCGGCTCTATGACGCTCAATTATTCAAGCAGGAACAGCTCTTTCAAGAGCAGCATGCTCCGCTTCCTTCCCCTCTAACGGCTCCTCCAACGGCGATTGGTGAGCGGCGACCACTCTCAGGAGGGGAGTGGTTGTCGCTGTTGATGTTGCTCGGGGCCTTGCTTTTGTGTTTATCGCTGGGAGTCGGGGTGGCTTGGAGTCGGGGTATGGAGCTACAGGTTCAGCCGAGTTGGCTGGTGGCCGAGCAGACTCCAAAGGAGCCGTTGATTAGGGATGTCCTTGATGGTGTCGATGCCTCCAGCAGAAACTCCCTTGAATCAGCATTCGCTGCAGGCCCTTGAGCTCTGGCTTCATCAGCTTGGAGCGCAGCGGCTTGACGATGATCCGTGTGGCTGGTCATGGCAGGAACAGGGATGGCTGGCTGAGATCCGGCTGCAACAAACAGATCTCGCGGTGATCTGGAGCCCAAATGAAGCGCCTCGCCCTTGCGTGTTTCCC
This sequence comes from Synechococcus sp. SP2 MAG, assembly GCA_030756895.1. Taxonomy (GTDB): domain Bacteria; phylum Cyanobacteriota; class Cyanobacteriia; order PCC-6307; family Cyanobiaceae; genus Synechococcus_C. Next base: position 36,161 of record JAVBIX010000055.1, on the reverse strand, counting down.
TATGGACTATCTCGAGCCGATGTCGAGGCGGCCCTGCGGCTCGGTCCATGAGGGCTCAGTTCGTTGCTTGTTTTTGCAGAAGGTCGAGCGCTTCCTGGAGAACGGAATAGCAGTGATCGAGCTGCTCATCGCTGATGCAAAGCGGTGGAAGTAGGTACACCACTTGGCCGAGGGGCCGCACCAGTACACCCCGCTCTCTCGCCAGCTGGCGCAGCACTTTTCCTGCAGGGTTCAGGTAACCCTCTTGGTCGCTGACCACGAGATCAAAAGCTGCGATCGTCCCTGTCAAGCGAACACGCCTGATTCCTGGGTGACGTGCCAAAACCTCTAAGCGCGATCGATGCCTCGCTTCGAACCCCAGGTACTTCTCAGGTTCTGCTTCGAGTAGATCCAGACTGGCGTTCGCTGCAGCGCAGCCCAGGGGGTTAGCCGTGAAACTGTGGCCATGCCAAAGCGTCAAACTCGGGTCCTTGCCCACAAAGGCGTCGAATACAGCGCCGCTTGCCATGGTCACTCCCATGGGAAGGAATCCAGCGGTTAGTCCTTTGGACAGCGCGACAAGATCGGGTTTGACACCTGCCCGTTGGGTCGCCAAAAAATCGCCGCAACGCCCAAAGCCTGTAAGGACTTCGTCAGCGATCAACAAGGTTTCAGCGTTGCGAACGCGCTTTTCCACTTCTTGAAGAAAGGTGGGACGCACCATGCTCATCCCGCCGGCGCCTTGGACAAGCGGTTCGAGGATCACAGCAGCGGTTGGTGTCTTGAGGGCTTCTTCGAGCTGGTTTAGTGCTGTTCGTTCATGCTGTACGACGTGATCGTCGTCCCACCACGTTGCTGGCCATGGAATGCGGGCGACCGGAAATAACAGTGGGTCAAAGGGTTCACTGAACAGGCTGCGAGCTCCGACGGCCATCGCTCCAAACGTATCTCCGTGATAAGCGCCGTCGAAGGCGATGATCTGCTGTCTTGGCTCTCCTTTGTTGTGCCACCACTGAATGGCGATTTTGAGTGCCACCTCCACGGCGGTAGAGCCGTTGTCGGAGAAAAAGACCCGCTCCAATCCGGTTTTGGCTGCTAAACGATCGGCGAGACGTTCGGCTTGAGGGTGGGTGAATTCAGCGAAAATGACCTGTTCAAGGGTCTCGGCCTGACGAGCGATTGCTTCTGCGACATGAGGGTGGGCATGGCCATGCAAGGTGACCCACCAGCTGCTAATCGCGTCGATTAATGGAGGCCCTTCATCACGGTAAAGAAGAGCACCATTTCCTCGAAGCACTCTCTCTAACGGAGGAGTTGTCGAGACCTGGGTGAAAGGAGGCCAGAGGTGGGGATGGTGGTTCTGAGGCACTTCGTCGTCGCAGCTGCCAGTGGGTGAATTCGTCTCTGCTGGGCTCAGCGGCACATTTCACTGTTTTGCTCTGATTCCGTGGCGATCGGGCCACAGTTAAACCAACGCACAAACCCGACTTCAACGTCAGTAAATAACACCAAAATGCCTGCGCAAAGGAAGGCAACAGCCACAGCGGCTCCGGTTTGACGGCGATTCATCTCGAAGCCTGTAAGCGATTGATTTCAGCTTCGACCTTAGCTTTCACGTTCTGAGCACGCCATTGCCTGGCGAGGGCCGCGGCATTCAGTTCCTCAAGCGGTGGTAATTCGCATAGCAAAGGCACATCGCCGAGTTCATTCAGGGTGCGGGGATTGTCGGTGTGGGGAGGGCCATTAATGACCAGCCCAAGGATCGCAATGTTCCGTGTTCTCAGTGCTTCTAGGCTGAGAAGCGTGTGATTCAAGGTGCCCAGCTCACTGCGGGCTACCAACACCACCGGTAGCCTCCACCGTTCCAATTGTTGGATTTGCAGCCAGTGGCGTGTGAGTGGCACCATCAGCCCTCCAGCGGTCTCCACCACCAATGGTCCATCGATGGCTGGCACCTTGAGCAGCTCGGGATCAATGCATCGCCCCTCTCGTTCAGCAGCCCAGTGCGGTGAAACGGGAGCTTGAAATGCATAAGCTTCTTGTTGCCAACGCTCCTTTGGAAGCTCCAGAAGATCGATCACCCGTTGACGATCACCACCGCCTTCAGTTCCGCTTTGGACNGGCTTCCAATAAGTGGCTTCTAAGCCTTGAACAAAGAGGGCGCTAACGACGGTCTTTCCGACATCGGTGTCTGTTCCGCAAATCACCAATCGAAGGGGAGGCGTGTTCATCGCTCGATCATCAGGAGTTGGATCAACCAGGTCAATCTGACTTGCCCTTCAGCAGATCGCTCAGGCCAGTGGGCGTTGAGCTGACGCCATTGCCTCACGCTGAGAGCTGAGCGGGTGCTGGTGCCGGCGCCAATGGTTTGCATGGGCCTCAAGAGAGCCGTGATGTGGCTGGCTTGTTCGCTGAAGCAAAGCTGTTGTTGGTGCCTGACCTGTTGTTTGGGTATCGAGGCCAGCAACGCTTGAGTCGTTGGGAAGGACAAGGCCGAGCAGGGGACTGCCGCTTGGCGGGCCGCTGCCTGCCACTGCGGGAAGCAGCCTTCAACCGGCAGCGCCACGATTAACCAGCCACCTGGGGCCAGACATTCGAACCAGTTCTGCAGTCTCGTGCCGGGATCAGACAACCAGTGGAGGCAGAAGCTGGAGGCGATCAGCGTTGGAGCGTCGTCCCAGGCTTGGAGGGGCTGATTCAAATCCCTCAGCTGAGTGTGGTCTGGACGGGAGCTGCGGGCGAGCATGGATGGGCTTCCATCGATGCGTTCCACCACCCTGCCGGGGTTCCGTTGTTCGATGGCATCAGCAAGCAATCCTGTTCCACTTCCGAGATCCAGCCATCGACCTGATGGAATTGGGAGTCGCTTGCAGTGCCCGGCTAGTCGCCAGGCCATGGCCGCTTGCAGACGGGCTGCCTGGTTGTATTGGGTTGCTGCGCCATCGAAGCGTCGTAGAACCATTGCCCCCCAGGTGTTGCTCATCGCTCTCCAGGGATCTGATCAAGCCATCGCTGGACGCGCATCAGTAGATCTGGCACTAACAATGCATGCCCGCTATCGGGAATGAACCAGTGCTCTGCTGGATGTTGCAGTCGGGTCTCCACTGCATCGCGCAGCTCTTGTCTGGCGACTGGCACCACGATTGCGTCTTGTTCTGCCTCCACCACCAGCACTTTGGTTGTTGCTTGCAGCCCTGGCGGTAACTCTGCGCTTGCGATCAGCCGATCTAAGTCGTCGGTTAGGCGTTGACGCCCTTGGCGCGAGAGACCTTCATGGATGGGGCCGTGTGGGAGGCCGTCTGGTGGCGATGGCGCTGCCGCCCGCGTCAAAAAGGTCGTCAGCATCGTGGCTTCATCCTCGCTACCAAGGCAGCGGCGCATGCTCTTCAAGCCGGTATTAAGAGCGCGACCTTTGGGTCCTTCCGGCACAAATCTGGAAAAACTTGCCAGAAACACCACATCGGTGGCGTGGGTAAACACGGCATCTGGGAGCAGATGCGGCCCTAGGGAGTGGGCAATCACCACGCGCCGCTGCAGCTTTATTGGATCTTGATCGTCTTGCCAAAAGGGCATGTGCTCCTGTCGCTTGCCATAACCACGTTCAGCGCTTTGCCAAGACCAATTGTGATGCTTGAAATGCCGGATCCAGGGCCCCCATGAATGGCTGTCTCCGCTCCAGCCGTGCATAGCGATGACCTGTTTCATCGGGACCTATCGGCTCAGAGAGAGGGCTTGAAGCAGCGCGTCCAATGTCCCATCGGGCAAAAGCCGACGCACGACCAGGCGTAATCGGGCCGTTCCTTCGGGAACGGTGGGGGGGCGGATCGCAATGCTCAACAGCCCTGCGGCTTCGAGGGTCTGTTGGCGATCGAGAGCTGCTTGGTCTGAACCGATCACCAGGGGGAGAATCGGACCTGCCCCGCCTGGACGGGGCCATCCAGCGGCAGCGAGGGCAGAGCGCCACTGGTGGCTGGTTGCCATGAGCTCTTCCGACCAATGGGGATGGCGTTGCATCAGCGTTAATGCTGCGAGAGCCGCTGCGGCAAGGGATGGAGCTAACGCCGTGGTGTAGCGAAAGGCGCCACTGGTTTGGAGCAGTGTTTCGCCGAGGTCTGCATCGCAGGCCAGAAACGCTCCACCGCTTCCAAAGGCCTTTCCGAAGGTGCCACTAAGCATGGTTACAGCCTTGTGAGGGAGGGCATGGCTAAGACCACGCCCACCATCTCCCAGAACGCCCAGGGCATGGGCTTCATCCACCAGGAGTCGGGCAGCGTGGCTGGAGCAGAGCTCTGCCATGGCGCTCAGGTTGGGACTGGTGCCCTCCATGCTGAATAGGCTTTCCGTGATCACAAGAGGTTGGTGTCCTGGATGCCGATCCCGGCAGCGCTCCAGCTTTCGGTTGAGATCGATGAGGTCGTTGTGGGCAAAGCGCTGAAGCCGCGCACCACTGGCTTGCACTCCTATGAGTAAGGAGTGATGACAGAGCCGGTCCGCCAGCACTGGCGTGTGGCGGTCGGCGAGTGCAAGAACGGCGGCAAGGTTGGCTTGAAATCCGCTCGGATAGAGCAGAACGCGATCTCGGTTTAACCACTGCGCTAGTTGCTGTTCGAGTTGGTCATGCACCGGGCGGCTGCCGCTCACTAGCCGGGATCCACCGGCTCCTACCCCGCTTTTTTTGATTTCTTCTGTTGCTGCCGAGATGAGCTCTGGGTGCTGAGCCAAATTGAGGTAATCGTTGCTGGCTAAATCCACAAGACAACGCGGCTCCTCATCGCCTTGATCGGTGGCATGGACCGGAAGCAGCCCTGATCCATCTGGATTGGGCCTCCATGTGCGGAGTTGACGGCGGCGTGCTTGAGACGGGCTGCTCATGTTGCTCAGTTTGCTGCTCCCTGGTCGCGCAATCCCTAGGATCCAACGATGGTGTCACCGGATGTTTCCCAGCTGTTTCCATTCCCTTTGGATGGTTTTCAGATGGAATCGATTGATGCCTTGAATCAAGGGCATTCCGTTGTAGTAAGTGCGCCAACGGGATCTGGTAAGACGCTGGTAGGCGAGTACGCGATTCATCGGGCGATTGCCCATGGCCAAAAAGTTTTCTACACAACACCCCTCAAGGCTTTATCCAATCAAAAGTTGCGCGATTTTCGCGAACAGTTTGGAGTCGAAAATGTTGGCTTGATGACGGGTGACCTGAGCGTTAACCGTGAGGCTCGAGTGGTGGTGATGACCACCGAGATCTTCCGCAACATGCTCTATGCCGAAGTGGATGAGCATGACGATCCGCTTGCCGATGTGGAGTCGGTCGTGCTCGATGAGTGCCACTACATGAATGATTCCCAGCGAGGCACCGTCTGGGAAGAATCGATCATCCACTGTCCACCTTCAGTCCAATTGGTGGCGTTATCCGCCACCGTCGCCAATGCGGGGCAACTCACCGATTGGATCGAGAAGGTGCACGGTCCGACGCGTTTGGTGCTCAGTGATTATCGTCCGGTTCCCCTGCAGTTCAGTTTTTGTAGTGCCAAGGGTCTCCATCCACTTTTGAATGATCAGGGGACAGGAATCCATCCCAATTGCAAGGTTTGGCGTGCGCCAAAAGGGCACAAGCGCAAAGGTCGTTCGCCAAGGCCGCCTCAGCCAGAAGCACCACCGATCAGCTTTGTGGTGGCGCAAATGGGGCAACGGGAGATGCTCCCCGCCATCTATTTCATTTTCAGTCGCCGTGGTTGTGACAAGGCCGTTCGCGACCTTGGGGTGCAGTGTTTGGTCACGGAGGCCGAGCAAACCATCATTCGCGATCGGCTTGAGGCCTATACAGCCGCAAATCCTGAGGCTGTGCGCGATGGCTTGCATGCAGATGCGTTGCTACGCGGGATTGCTTCCCATCACGCCGGAGTGCTGCCCGCTTGGAAAGAACTGATCGAGGAGTTGTTTCAGCAGGGGTTGGTGAAGGTGGTGTTTGCCACCGAAACATTGGCCGCGGGTATCAATATGCCGGCGCGCAGCACTGTGATCGCATCGCTCTCCAAGCGCACGGAACGGGGGCATCGCCCCTTAATGGCCAGCGAGTTTTTGCAAATGGCTGGTCGCGCAGGCCGTCGCGGCTTAGACACGCAGGGCTATGTGGTGACTGTTCAGAGTCGATTTGAGGGGGTGCGTGAGGCGGCTCAGTTGGCGACGAGCCCTTCTGATCCGTTGGTGAGTCAATTCACCCCCAGCTACGGCATGGTGCTCAACCTGTTGCAGCGTCATGACTTAGCCAAGGCAAGAGAGCTGGTGGAGCGCAGCTTTGGCCGCTACCTCGCCAGTTTGGATCTGGTGGATGAAGAAGAGCATCTGGGTGAGTTGCGGATGCAGCTGGCTCAACTGCAAGGCACGGCCGGTGATGTGCCGTGGGAAGACTTTGAGGAATACGAGAAACATCGCGGTCGTCTCCGCGAGGAGAGACGTCTGCTCAGGATTCTTCAGCAGCAGGCTGAAGAAACTCTGGCCCATGAACTGACGATTGCCCTCCAGTTCGCAAGCGTTGGATCGTTGGTAAGCCTTAAATCCCTTCGGCTACGTGGAGGGGTAACGCCGGCCGTGATCGTGGAGAAATGCGATGGCCCTGGGCAGTTCCCATTGCTGCTTTGTTTAACGCACGACAACGTTTGGATCCTGTTGCCGTGTCAGGGGGTCGTGAGTTTGCATGCGGAATTGAGCTGTTTGCAAGTTGATGGCGTGATGTCTCCTGATTTCAGCCGTGCTGGTGAGCTCCGTCACGGCGATCAGGAGAGTGGTCGTTTGGCTTTGGCGGTTGCACATATGGCACGTCGTCATGACATGACCACCGCTCAGTACGACTTGGCTGGCGAAGTGTTGGATCAAGTGCGCCTGGTCCAGGAGTTGGAAGATCAGCTGGAGGGGCATCCGGCTCATCGCTGGGGCGATCGCAAGCAACTCAAAAAGCACCGGCGACGCATGGAAGATCTCGAGCATGAAATTCATGAGCGCCAGCAATTGCTCCATCACCGTTCCAACCGGCATTGGGAGACATTTTTGGCTCTCATTGAGATCCTGCGGCATTTTGGCTGCCTGGATGACTTGGAACCAACGGAGATTGGTCGCACCGTTGCCGCTCTTCGTGGCGACAACGAGCTCTGGCTAGGCCTGGCACTGATGAGCGGTCATCTTGATGAGTTGCCTCCAGCAGAATTGGCCGCTGTGTTTGAAGCGATCAGCACGGAAGTGAATCGCCCAGATCTTTGGAGTGCATTTCCAGTGCCTCCTCTTGCGGAAGAGGCCCTGCATGACTTGTCAGGTATCCGTCGGGAGCTCCTGCGGGCTCAAGAGAGCTTCAAGGTGGTGGTCCCAGCTTGGTGGGAGCCTGAATTGATGGGATTGGTAGAGGCTTGGGCCAAGGGGACAACCTGGAATGATCTGATCGCTAACACCTCTTTGGACGAAGGTGATGTGGTGCGGATCATGCGTCGCACGGTGGACCTACTGGCTCAGGTGCCCTACTGCGAGGCAATTAGTGAGCAGCTGCGCAAGAACGCCCGTGCGGCCTTAACCGCGATTAATCGTTTCCCGGTTGCGGAGGCTGAACAAGTGCTCAAGGCCGCGGCTGCCGAATCCAGTGGCCTCAATGCGGCGACTGAACGGGCCGCCTGAGCGGATCAAGGGTTCGTCATGGCTGCGGGATCAATAATTCGATCGAACTCCGTCGCACTCACATATCCCAGCTCTAGGGCCGCATCGCGCAGGCTTGATCCCTGCTCGTGGGCATACTTAGCGATCGCACTGGCCTTGTCGTAACCGATCACAGGGGTAAGGGGAGTAACAAGCATCAGGGATTGCTCCACGTCGCGTTGGATGCGACTCCGGTTGGGTTCGATGCCTTCCACCATGGCCACCCTGAAGGAATGGCAGGCATCGGTGAGCAGCTTGATCGTCTGCAGCAGGTTGAAGCCGATCAGAGGTTTGTAGACATTCATCTGCAAGTGGCCGCCTGCCCCGGCCATCGCAACGGCTGCATCGAGGCCGATCACTTGGGTGCAAACCATGGCCATCGCCTCGCACTGGGTTGGGTTGACCTTTCCAGGCATGATCGAACTGCCTGGTTCGTTCTCAGGTAAGTGCAGCTCCGCTAAGCCGGCACGTGGGCCGCAGGCGAGGAGACGGAGGTCGTTGGCGATCTTCAGCAAACTCACCGCGAGTAGCCGCAGCTGCCCCATTGCGTTGACCAGTCCGTCATGGCTCGCCATCACAGCAAATTTGTTCGGAGCCGAGACCAAGGGCAAGCCGCTCAGGCGTGCCAGTTCAGTCGCTGCCTGGTCGGCAAATCCTTCTGGGGCATTCAGACCCGTTCCAACGGCGGTGCCGCCGAGCGGGAGCGGGTACAGCTCCTGCAGTGATAGTTCGATCCGGTTCCTGGCACTGCTGAGTTGATCGCGCCAGGCTGATGCTTCTTGGCCAAGGGTGAGCGGCACCGCATCCTGCAGGTGTGTGCGGCCGATCTTCACGATGTCTTGCCAGGCCTCACTCTTGGCGGCAAAAGCATCGCTTAGACGTTGGACTGCCGGCAACAGTCGGTGTTCAATGCCAGCGGCGGCAGCGATGTGGATCGCTGCCGGGAAGGCGTCGTTTGTCGACTGAGAGCGGTTGACGTGATCGTTTGGGTGTACAGGCTGATGGCTGCCCAATGGCTCCCCCTCGCTCCGCGATATCAGGTTGCTGATCACCTCATTGACGTTCATGTTCGTTTGGGTGCCGCTACCGGTTTGCCAAACCCTCAGGGGGAATTGATCGTCGTGACGCCCCTCGGCAATGTCAGCCGCCACCTTCACGATCAGGTCGCGTCGGTGGTCATCCAACACCCCCAGCCGAGCGTTCACGATCGCTGCCGCCTGTTTGATTTGCGCTAAGGCATGGATCAGATCAACAGGTATGCGGTCATCGCTGATCGCGAAGTTCTGGAGAGATCGCTGAGTTTGTGCCCCCCAGAGGGCCTCAGTCGGCACCTCAACTGGCCCCATGCTGTCGTGTTCGGTCCTAGTTGTTTGGGTCATGACTTTGCGTCAGGGCGAAGCACCAGCACGATGATGAGCAGCATCCCGCTCACGCTCACCACCACATAAATCCAGTCTGCATAGGGAGTCCAGAACATTCACTCAGAGGCCCAGTCGGTCCCAGACCACCCCCAGGTTGGCTTGATGAAGCTGGGTGCTGAAACACTCCGAGAGTTGGTCTGCATTGAGCTTCTTGCTCACCTCGGGATCGCTTTGCAGGTTGGCGCGAAAGTCACCACCATTGGTGTTCCAAGCGCTGTGGGCGTTGCGCTGTACAACTTCGTAAGCATCCTCTCGGCTCATCCCACCATCCACGAGGGCGAGCAGGACCCGTTGGCTGAAGACCACGCCTCCATAGACATTCATGTTGCGGATCATGTTTTCTGGGTAAACCCCGAGACCAGAGATGACGGCGGTCATCTCACGCAGCATGAAGTGCAGGGTCACAGAGCAGTCCGGCAGCATCATCCGTTCCGTTGAGCTGTGACTGATGTCACGTTCGTGCCAGAGAGCCACGTTTTCAAGGGCCGCCACAACGTAGCTGCGCAGCACTCGCGCTAGACCGCTGATCCGTTCGCTGCGAATTGGGTTGCGTTTATGGGGCATGGCCGAGCTTCCTTTCTGTCCTTTGGCGAAGCTTTCTTCGACCTCCAAAACATCGGTGCGCTGCAGGTTGCGAATCTCGGTGGCGAAGCGATCGAGTGAGGCCCCAACCAGGGCGAGAATCTGCACGTAGTCGGCATGGCGATCGCGGGAGATCACCTGGGTGCTCGCCGTGTCGGGAGTGAGGCCGAGGATCTCGCAGGTGAGTTTTTCCACCTCTGGATCCGTATTGGCGTAGGTACCCATCGCTCCGCTCACCTGGCCGATGGCGACATCTTCCTCTAAGCGAGCTAGACGCTCACGATTGCGGCGGGTTTCAGCCAACCAGCCAGCCAGCTTGAATCCAAAGGTGATCGGTTCACCATGGATCGCGTGAGAACGGCCGATCATCACGGTGGTCTTGTGTTCCGCCGCCAGCTTGGCAATCGCGGAATCCAATCCTGCCAACTCATGGCGCAGGAGCGCGACGGAGGCTTTCAACTGCAGCGCCAGGCCCGTATCAAGGACATCGCTACTCGTCATGCCGACGTGGATGTAACGCCCGGCATCACCAACGTGCTCGTTCACATTGGTCAAAAAGGCGATCACGTCGTGGCGGACCTCGGCCTCGATCTCAAGGATCCGCTCTGGTTCAAACGCCGACTGTTCGCGAATCGTTTGCATCGCGTCCTTAGGGACACGACCAAGCCTGCAGTTGGCCTCACAAGCCGCAACCTCAACATCCAGCCAACTTTGGTATTTGGCCCGGTCTGTCCAGATCTCGCCCATCTCGGGCAGGGTGTATCTCTCGATCAAGGGCCAGCGCGTGGCGACAACTCAACCAATGTATGGCTCTGAAGGCTTGGACATTGCGCGAGGCGTTAAGCGGAGGTGAGAAGGCGATGCTCAACTTCCCACTGAACGTTCTGTCCCCAGGCTTGCTGACGCACCCAGCACAGGCCTCCACGACATTCGATCACTTGAAAGGGAGGGAGATCTGTGGGGTGGTTGTCGAGGGTGACAAATGAGCCTGGAGCGAGCAGTTCGAGTACGCGGTTCGACGCTTCGCTGGATTTGCGACAAAATTTGGCGCGAAGGGATGGGCGGCGTCCGCTTTTGATATTGAAAACGTTGTTGGCTGACACGGACTCGCGTGCGGCTTCGGATGATCTTCAGGGAGGTCTGCGGAACTCCGGGTGTAACTCCGGTATTTGTTTCGGTTTCACGGTGCTTTTATGTCGAAATGGCTCGTAAACAGCGTTTAGATCTCCACATGCTGACGTTGGGCTTGGCGGAATCCCGTCAGCAAGCACAACAGCTCATTCGTGCCGGCAAGGTCAGAGACCATCGGGGCCAGCTGCTCGACAAGCCAGGTCACACGGTTTTGCCCGATCTCGCATTGATCGTGGAGCAGCCTCCCCGGTTTGTTTCAAGAGGGGGTGAAAAGTTGCTGGCAGCTCTGGAGGCTTTCCCTGTCTCGGTGGAGGGGCGCACCTGCCTTGATGGTGGAATTTCTACAGGTGGCTTCACCGATTGTTTGCTGCAACACGGGGCCAGTCGGGTTTACGGCATCGACGTTGGCTATGGCCAGACGGCCTGGAGTTTGCGCATTGATGAACGTGTTGTTCTCAGAGAGCGCACCAATTTGCGTCGACTGAGCGCAGCTGAGCTGTATGGGCCTGATGACGTATTACCCACTCTGGCTGTCGCAGACGTGTCATTTATATCCCTCGCACTCGTCCTCCCAGCGATTCGCGCTTTGCTGCAACCGCAGGGGAGCGAAGCATTGGTGTTGGTAAAGCCTCAGTTTGAGGTGGGACGCGATCGGGTGGGAAAAGGGGGAGTGGTGAGAGATGGTTTGGCTCACGGGGATGCGATTGCATCAGTGATCTCTGCAGCACATTCCCTGGGATGGAATGCCCAGGGAATTGTGGGGTCTCCAATTACTGGTCCCGCTGGCAACCATGAATATCTCTTGTGGTTGAGCGAGCTTGAGCCACAATTGATCTCTGCCGAAAAGATTAAGCAGGTGGTTCAGGACACGCTGAAATCAGAGGGCTGAGCTGTCGCGATCACCGGTGCGAATGCGCACGACGGTGTCGACAGATGAGACAAAAATCTTGCCGTCGCCGATCTCGCCTGTTTTCGCTGCTTCAGCAATGGCTGTAATCACAGCATCGAGGCGGTCATCGTCGATCACAACTTCAACTTTCAGCTTCTGCAGAAACTCAACAGTGAATTCAGAACCGCGATATCTCTCGACTTGACCCTTCTGACGACCGAATCCGCGCACCTCGCTCACGGTCATGCCAACGATGCCAGCATTAACCAAAGCCAATTTGACATCCTCGAGCTTGAAGGGACGGATGACGGCTTCGACCTTTTTCATGGTTTTTAGGTAATCGATTCTTCGAGTGTGTCAGGAATTGCGCTGAGATGACAGCGCCGGGAGAGGAGAGAGGTTCAATCCGGCGTTTGAGGCATCCTCAATGAGCTCATCGGCATTGCATTGACTCACCGTGGCAAGGCCCTCAGCGAGAAGTTCCCAATGGGACATCTCGAAATGAGTCTGAAGCCACAGCATGCCGTGAACGCTCTCAGGCTGCAGTCGGAAAGCCTGTCCTTCGATAATCAGACTCAGATCCATTGCAAGCAAGCCCACTGCTTCTCTATTAGGCCTGCATTCCGGCCAGTGAGTTGTACGTCTTGATACCAAATCAAGCAGCGCTCAGATCCGCTCAACGTTTGTGGAGGGGTGGCTTTAGGGTCGTGCGCTGGATTTTTCTTTACTCGTTCTATGAGCAACCCCGGCACTGAGCTCACCAAAACTCCGCTGTACGGCGAAAGGGCTATTGCAGATGCGGAGTTGATCTGTTTCGACAACCCAAGGGTCGGGCGCCCCTATGAGGTGTCGATCGAATTGCCGGAATTTACTTGCCTCTGTCCGTTCTCGGGTTATCCGGATTTCGCAGTGATGCGCTTGATTTATCAGCCAGGACCTCGAGTGGTCGAGTTGAAAGCGATCAAGTTGTACATCAATCACTTTCGCAACACTTCGATCTCCCATGAAGAGGTGGCAAATAAAATTCTGGATGATTTAGTGACGGCCTGTGCTCCTGTTTGGATGCAACTAGAAGCTGATTTCAACCCTCGTGGAAACGTTCATACGGTCGTAAGAGTCAGCCATGGGATCCGTCAACCCTGCTGATCAGGATTGGCAATTCAGCAGCGAAGCCAGCGAGATTTCGATTGCAAAGCCCGCCGATGTGAAGCTTCCTGTTGGATGGCTGAAACGGTGGTGGGTCGAGCACGGCCCAAAGTTGGCGAGTTGCAATCAAACTGAGGCCTCCGCCAAGCAATGTGATCGCGAATCCTGCATAAACGAGTGGGACGCCAGGGTCACGCTTAAGGAGCAGTCCGCTAGCAGGCATGATCTCGGCCACCCGCAGAGGCAGTCCTTTGATTTCAGTGGATGCTCCACCGGGTCGCAGGTTGCCAAGCAGCGATCCGTCTGCATCGAACACCTGAACAGGGCCTTGCTCACTGCTCGTGCTCATCAGCACTGGTTCGGATCCATCCGGCCGAGTGGGAAGCACAAGACCCCAAATTTGTTCGCCGAGTTCGGGAAAACTACGGAGGGGTAATTGCAATTGCGGACTCTTGCCGATCTGCACGGTGATCGCAGCCAACGACCAATCCGCTTGATAAACAGTCATCCCTCGATAGCGGAGTGGATGATTCACGCTGATCATGCGCTGCTCTGAGGGGCCACCTGGGGGATCGAGCCTCAGCGTTGATCGGAATTGTTCGGTGCGTCCTGCTGGATCACGCTCAATGGCGAAGCTCTCGAGGGTGAGCGAAAGCCGGTTGTTGCCAGAGGGGTCAAGCAGATCAAGGGCTCGGCCGGGCGCAAGGAAGCGTTCCAGACGGTTTCCTGACAGTGCCCCCCATGCGGCCCCAATCAGCAGCAGTACCAAGCCGGTGTGAACCAATAAGGGTCCAACTTTGCCAATTACGCCGCGCCGAGCTGCCAGGCGATCCTCATGCCTCTGGACCTGCCAGCCTTGCTTCTGGAGCTGTGAGCTCAGCATGTCTAAGGCCGACTCACCGTCGGAACAGCGAATCGATTCGGCCAATGCCAACTTGCTCAGTTGCCTGGGTTGGCGGTAGTCAATCCAGCGCGTGGTGGCGATCAGTGCTGGCCATTGACGACGCCAGCTGCACAAGATCAAGGCCAATCCCAGCCAAGCCAAAAGGCTTAAAAACCACACGCTGGAATAGATGCTGTCCAGCTGCAGTTGCAACATCTGTTTGCCATCGATCAATCCGAGCCATGGGTCCGCATTGAAACGCTCGAGATACAAATCAGGCGCTTCGTTCTGCGGAAGAATGGTCCCAAGGGCGCTGGCTCCTGCAATCAGCAGCAGAAGCAGGATCGCCAAACGAAGATCCGAGAGCAGGGCGAAGAGTCGGCGTAGTGCAGGCATCAGATCAGGTCAGTCTCGCTAATAAAGTGAGAGTGCCTGTGGTCAGCAGGATCACACCACTGATCGGCGGAACCCACCGGCCGATGGGCCGCAACGCCAGCAACCGCGGCAGAGAGGCTGCCAAGTTGCCTGCGAGCAGCAGGGGAAGCACTTGACCTATCCCAAAGCTTGTAAGCATCAGCACGCCGAGGAGCGGGCGTCCTGTGCTTGCAATCCAGCCCAATAGAACGGCCAGTACGGGTGTTGTGCAGGGAGAAGCAGCGAGCCCAAATGCCAGCCCAGCAGCTACCGGGGCTAGCGGAGCGGGCACCTTGCTAGTCCATCGCAGCGGGTCTGGCCCGGCGGGAAGGGGGATTCGAACCACGCCGAGCAGATTGAGTCCCATCACCACTGCTAAGACCGCAACAACGGTTGGGACCAATCCAGGAACTTGACCGTAGATGCGGCCCAGCAAACCACTCAGGCTTCCCAGCACAACCAGGGCGCCAACAATGCCAGCGCAAAACGACAGGCTGCGTTGCCATGGCTTCTGCTTGCTATCGAATCCGGCTAGGTAAGCGAGCGTGATCGGCAGCAAGGAGAGGGAACAGGGGCCCAGGCTGGTTAAAGCTCCTCCTGCAAAAACAAGAGCCACAGTGATTGGACCAGGCTGCTGCAGCGCATGGTTGAGCAGTTGCTCGCTGCTGCGTGCAAGGTCGGACAGTGCCAGCTCGAATGAGGAAATGGTTGTACCGGTGAGGCCGGGATCAATACAAGATCACCTTATCCACGACGCTGTTGCTCGCGGAGGCTGCGACCACCGATTAAGCCAGTGGACTCGAGTGAGCATCGAATCAATAAGCCAATAATCACCATGCTGGAGAGCAATGAATTTCCTCCGTAGCTGACCAGTGGGAGCGGGAGGCCTGTTGTGGGCATGGCCCCTGAGGCCACTGCAATATTCATCAGTGACTGTCCAACCAGAAGGCTTGAACAGCCAATGGCTGTAAGCCTTGCCTGGTTGCTTCTGCAGCGCAAGGCAACACGTAGCCCCAAGAAGCCCATCAGCATCAGAAATACCAGCAACATCACAGAGCCCACGAACCCAAACTCTTCGGCGTAGACAGCGAAGATGAAATCTGTGCTTTGGATAGGTAGGTATTGCAGCTTCTGGGTTGATAGGCCAAATCCCTGGCCAAAAATCCCCCCTGATCCAATCGCCAGCAAGCTTTGAATGAGTTGATAACCATCACCCTGGGGATCGTTCCAAGGATTCAGAAACGAGATCACCCTGATGCGCTGATATTCATTAATCAGGATGCTGCTGATCCCGAGCATGCCTCCTGCCAGTGCGGTCCCAAACAGTTGAAGCAAGGGAAGCCCTGCTGAAAATGCCATCAACCAGATCAAGAGACCGATCAGGGCCGCGGTACTCAAATTTGGCTGTTTGAGGATCAGCAGAACGAGGATCGCGAAGCTTGCTAGCCAGAGCAGTTTTTGATCGAGTGCGTTCCGCTTCCAATGGGCGAAGAGATTGGCAGCTTGAAGAACGACAAATGGTTTCACCAACTCTGATGGTTGGATCTGGATGGGCCCGATCACTAGCCAGCGACTGGCTCCATTCACCGTGGTACCCATCACCAAGGTTGCTGCCACCATCAGGCAGCCGATCCAAAGGCCAGGGCCGGCGACTTTGAGCCAACGTCTAAGCGTTGTGGAAGCAACGAACGCCATCAGGCTCCAGCTAGCCACCATCCAGACCAGTTGGCGTTTGAGGTAGTAAGCCCCTTCTCCCTGTTCGCGAGCGGCAACCCACCAGCTTGCGGATGCCAACACCAACAATCCAGCAATGCACCAGATGGCTGTGAGACTCAGGAGGAGCCTCGCCTCTGTTGGCCAAAGCGACCAATCGAGAGGTAACAAACGTTGCCAGAATCCACGCGGATTGGACGCTGAGTCCTTAGGGCTTTTCAAAGCCCCCTTCCGCGTGGATCGGCTCCTTCTGGAGGTCACGCTGGTGTCGCTCAAGAGATGAAGAGATGAAGAGTCCGGCTCCTATTGAGCCGCCCTCTGAACGTTTTGCCAAGCCAACACAACAAAAAACCCGACCTAGGCCGGGTTGGAGTGATGCAATGGAACGCGTTAGCAATTAATTACCAACGTTGACCTGTTGGCCACCGGTACAAAGTTCAACTTTGATGATGCGGCCACCTTGCTTCTGGATGCGCTGTTGTTCAGCGAACCAGCTCTCATAGGGAACCCACTTGGTGAAAAAAGTGTTCTGCAACTCACGCTGCGAACGAACCTTTTCAGGTGAGGGGATGCAGGCTGTGACCTTGAAGAGACGCATCAGTTACCAAGACCAGAACAGATGTAGTCGAAGTAGACACCCATCTCTTTGCCGGCATCAGGACCAACCAGGGAAGCAGTGACTTCCTTCATGGCTTGGATGGCCTGGACTGTTGCGCCGATCGGTACGCCCAAGGAGTTGTAGGTCTCCTTAAGTCCGTTCAGAACACGCTCGTCAAGGATGGAGGTGTCACCGGCGAGCATCGCGTAGGTGGAGTAGCGCAAGTAGTAATCCAGGTCGCGGATGCAAGCTGCATAACGACGCGTGGTGTACATGTTGCCGCCTGGACGGGTGATGTCCGAGTACAGCAAGGCTTTGGCAACAGCATCTTTGATGATCAAAGATGCGTTGGTGCTAATCGTTGTTGCAGCCTTGACGCGCAGTTCGCCACTGGCGAAATACGACTCGAGGCTGGTCATGGACGTGGTGTCCAAATACAGGCCCTGAACGTCCGACTTGTTGATGACGTTGGTGATCGCGTCTTGCATGGATCAGAGAAGTGACGTGGAGAGGAGATGGTTCCGTTGATTTAGGCGAGGGAGCCAATCACGTAATCGAAGTAAAAACCAGCCTCTTCGGCGTCTGAGCCGGTGAGGATGCCCATGGCGACTGACTTCATTTCGCGTACAGACTCAGCCATGGCTTCGAGTGGTGTGCCAAGGGAGCGATATAGCTCACGGGCACCAATGACGCCAATCTCTTCGATCGGAGTGACATCGCCTGCCACTACGCCGTAGGTGACCAGACGAAGGTAGTAATCCATGTCCCGCAAACAGGTTGCGGTCATCTCTTCGCCGTAGGCATTGCCTCCTGGAGAGATGACATCAGGACGCTTCTGGAACAGCTGGCCGCCTGCTGTTTTGACGATGCGCTCCCGGCTCTCGCTGAGAACCTGGGCTACACGAAGACGCCGCTGGCCGCCGGTGACGAAGGACTTGATTTGGTCCAGTTCGCCAGGGCTTAAGTAGCGGGCTTCGGCGTCCGCGTTGATGATCGAGTTGGAGACGATGCTCATGCAGTTCTACCTCGAAACAAGCGGCCGCCCGTAGGAGACCGATATCCGGTGAGTGATGGGTGTGGTTGGTGGATCTCCGAAGAGATCGTCGAGCAGCTTAAGGGCCGCAAGGGGGGTGGATCAGAAGATCCGAGCCGAAAAGTCCGCAGATGTTGTATCTGTTGACGTTTCGAGGGTCGGGGCTGGGTCGACTTGATGAAGTTGAACCGGTGCCTCTTCCATGGATATTTTCGTGCAATCTGCCCATCTGAATTGACATCGGTAACAGATCTTCATTGCTTGCCCAGAAAGCGAAAATCTGATGCAGTCAAAGGGCTTTGGCTTGGCATTTATGATAACAAGGCAACAAAAAAGCCGGAGATTTAATCCCGGCCTTTTTAGCGTTTCTAGTAATATTTTAGGAAGTAAATAATATCAAAGAGCTTTTTGTGGTGGCGGTGTCATACCCGCTGGACCTCGATAGAGAGATGCGGTGCGAGTGATCGTTTCCTGAGGAACCCCCTGCTGGGTGTTCATCCCATCGAGCCCGGGAGCGCTTGACGATTCTGTGGTTGTATTCCTTTGGGCTAAGAAATCACTGACGGCTGCTGGCTGACCTGATTCAAATCTGATTCTCAGGAAGCGACTGGTCTCTGACGGTGTTGAGGCTCTTCCCAGTAAAGCCAATGATGCTGCGGTGGCGGCTCGAAGAGGTGCCATACAGAACAACCGTTCTTGGAAGTCATCTCCCAGTGCTACGGCTTCAACGAATCCAGCCAGATCAATCTGCCCATCGCGAAGTTTGGACTCAGCCACAACCATTCTTTGTTGTTCGAGCGGAACTTTGTTTAGCAGTTGTTGATAAGTAGCGTCGACGACTTGGCGCAAATCGCTTTCATCAAAAGGTCTTCGTAGCGTTGGGGTTGTTGGGAGACCGCTACGGAGCCGGTAGCCCTCGGCCTTGCCAATGGGAAGGGCTGCACGTAACTGAGCATCGGCTGTATTGGACTTGGTGCTGTCAGCCTTTTTGCTACTGATCGGAACGAATGGAGATGTGCTGGGTGAGGTTGCTTGCCTTCCCCGAGTGCGCATCAAGATCTTCCATTGCGTGGCAGGGGAGGCACTCTTTAAGCCAATTGCCCACATGTCGCTCACGTCTCTACCTGAACTCAGATTTCTTGTCGTGACATCGCTAGAACCCAGAAACTTGTCGCTTCGAGTGGGGTCGGGGCGCTGGCGCAGGGTCGTATCGGCTATGCGCTCAACCTGCACGTCTCGGCGAAGCCCCGGAGCGCGCCTAACGGTTAGGTCGTTAGGGGTGATAAAGCGTTCATAGGGAACCGTGTCATCACCAAAGCAGTCGGAAAACTCTTTGCTGCTGATCAGGGCATCAACAACGCCGTAGAAGCCTTTGCGAGCTGCAGTGTCGAACAGAGCATCAATTTCCCAGCGCCCAAAGGTGGGTCGGCCGAGTAACCGGCGATGCATCACTTCGATGGACTTCGTGATGTAGAGGCCTTCCCAGTAGCGACGCCGGAAGGGGTTGGAACAAGCAACTTGGCGAATGAACTCACGCAAGTTGATATCGCCATTCTCGAGTCTATTTTCAGCGCTCTCAACCCTTTCTCCGGAATAACCGGTGTTTCCGAGCACCTGCACGTAGACGGCTTTGATCACAGCCTGGGTGCTGGATTCTGTGCCACGGATGCTGGGTTGTCCGCCTCGGCTTGGAAGCGAATTCCCCCCAGTGGCGATCTGTTGCAGACGTAAAACCGTGGGCCCAAGCTTGCGCGGCCGGCTGCTGCGGAACTGGGGACTGCCCATTTGCCCAGGCTGAGCCAGGCCATTGCTCACAAGCAGACGACGGGTGTCGTAGCCAAACGGCGCTGGGCGTGTGGAAACGGATGCAGTGGAAGACGGGAAAATGGCGCCGTATTGATTGCCGATCGGATCATTCCCGCCGCCGTAGACGTGCTGGTCCCCTAAGGGCTGGCGGTAGGACGCGTAAAGAGTGACGTATTGAGGTGCAGATTCGAAGGGAGCGCTGAACCGGAACAAGCGGCGATTGGACCCCCAGCCAGCACTTTCTTGGGCCTCTTCACCCAGATCGCGCAGGTAAGGAACGGTTTCTTCCCCAAAGGTTTGGGCGTACTCAGCACCATTAATCAGCACATCAACAAGACCGCTGAGCCCTTGGTTGCTGACGATTGAGAACGCCTTTCGGAATTCTTCGAGAGAACTGATCCCACGGCCTAGGAAATGTCTGTAAGCAAGCTCGACGACACGGCTGTTGACGAAGGGTTCATAGAACTGGGTTCTGTACTCCTTGCTTTTCCCCAGCGCGCGAATAAATTCGCGCATGGACAATTTCCCTTGGATGAGCTGGCTGGCTTCCACTCCACTGGGTGTTTGTGAGTAGCCCTTGGCAATGTCGCGTTCGAACACCTGCCGATAGGCGGCGCGAACAACCTCTGCTTTCTCAGCGCCGGATAGTCCCGGACGCATTTCAAAGCGCTGAGCTGTTTCAGCTGCTAACGCATAGATGGCAGGGAGCTGAAGTCCTTGGCGAACAGAGCTTCCTAGCTTCTGGCGGGTTGAAGGTGTTGGGACAGCAAGCTCTTTAAGCAGAACGTCAAAGCATTCAATCGCCAGTCGGCGTGCTTCAGGCTGCTCTTTTAAGAGGGCAGCAGCAGCTGCTCGCATTTCCTGCAGTGCCACGTTCGTTGCGAAGAGGGAGCAGCCCTTTTCAAGAACGTCTCGTAATCCCCGAGTGTTCACCGCAAGAATGCTTGGGTCTCCGGCAACTAAGGCATACCCCACATATCGCAGGAACCATCCCAGGTCGCGCACGGATTTGCGCATATTCCCTGGGCCATATTTCGCCACACTGATGGCGGTAAAGCCTGTGGGTAAAACGACGCGTACATCGCCGTCGTCGCTGACTTGGAGCAGTCTGCTGATGAAATTGCCTTTGGTATTTCCAGATTCAGAGCCCGTAAAGGTACGCACCGAGTCTTGAAATGCAACCTGATCAGCGGCCAATGGAGTGGCGTTGGTGGCTGCAACTTCCCCGGTGCTGAGAGGTTCCTCTAAAAACGAGAGAGGGGTGCCACCTACAAAAATTCGATTGGCGGCACGGGCAACGATTGATTCCGCATTGCTAGCCAGGACGCGAGCTGCATCAAGCCGATCATTTCCACTTCGGAAAAAAGTGATCAGGGTGTCAAGTTCACCGCCGTCTGGGAAGCGGTCTTGTTGCTCAGCCCGACGGACACTGGAGAGCGGCAGGGTGTCGTACAGCTGAGGGGAAACCCTTGGGCTGCCGCTACTGGCGGTCACTGTCATCTACGAGAGCAAGCCGGATCGCGTCAGGTTACGGCCCATCACTCAGGCTTCTGGGCAGCCATGAACAAATGTTTGCAGCTCTGATGAGCTTTGGGGTGCAACGACGATCTCCCGTGAAATGCTCCTTTGAGCGTCTACTCCCAGAATCGGCGGCCTTATGAACACCCCACCCTCGGATGTGGCTACCCCTGTGGTGAGCGACTTTTATGACCGTTTTCCCTATCCAGCAGATCCCCTTCAAGACGGCCCTCCTCCTGGATATAACTGGCGCTGGTGCCACAACAGCGTGCTCGCTGCGGTGAGAGGAGGGCTCAAAGCCCAGGATTCAAATTCGGGTTCGATTCGCATCCTTGATGCGGGGTGTGGCACAGGCGTCAGCACGGACTATCTCTGCCACCTCAATGCAGGGGCAGAGATCTTGGCCGTAGACATCAGTGCGGGAGCTCTCGATGTGGCGCGGGAGCGGTTGCGCCGTTCTGGAGGCGCTGACCAAGTCGGATCTCTTCGTCAAGAGCAACGCAGCCTGTTGGATCTTCAAGAGGAAGGCCGTTTTGATTACATCAACTCGGTAGGGGTTTTGCATCATCTGCGCGACCCGCTGGCTGGATTGAAAGCTCTTGGACAGCAACTAGCCCCTCAGGGCCTTTTGCATCTTTTTCTGTATGCCGATGCTGGCCGTTGGGAGATTCATCGCACTCAGCGAGCCCTGGAGTTTTTGGAAGCGGGAACAGGCGGGAACGGCTTGAAGTTGGGTCGTGAGTTGTTTTCAGACTTGCCTGAGACCAATCGGTTGCGTCGCACCCACGAACAGCGTTGGGCGCTCGATACCCACGCTGACGCCAACTTTGCCGACATGTATTTGCATCCTCAGGAAACCAGTTATGACCTCGAGAGGTTGATGGCACTAATCAAGTCATCAGGGCTTTGCTTCGCTGGCTTCTCAAACCCATCTGTCTGGGACCCTGCTCGATTGCTCAAAGGTGAATTGCTATCCCGAGCACAAGCTTTACCGCTTTCTGACCAATGGGCACTTGTAGAGCAGCTCGACCCCGATATCAGTCACTTTGAGTTTTTTGTGAGCGCTCAACCGATTCAGCCTTTGCTTTGGGACAACGACGAAACGATGCTCCAAGCGAGTGGTCGCCGCCAGCCATGTCTTTGGGGGTGGCCTTCCAAGAGCATGTTGGGGCCAGATTTTGAACCCATCTCCATTTCAGACGAGGAATTGAACCTGCTCCGTTTGGTTGATGAAAACCCTGAAGTTCCACTCGGAATCCTTAGTGGGACCGAGAAAACAGCCTCTCTGGTGAGAGGTCTCATGAGCAAAAGATTGCTTTTGCTGGAGGTCGGTCATGGGGGCTCTGCCCGAAACGCGTGATAGATTCCGCGCGCTTTCTCAGGCGCTGCTTGCAGGCACCGACCTCCACTGACTTGGACGGGGCAACTGCCCCGACCGACTCCGGCATGGAGGGCTATGCCCGACTTCAGCGACGCCTGATGCTGGTCACCCTTGTTATTTCATTGTGTGCGGCTTTGTTCGCATATCTCAGATTTGACTTATTGGTAGCCCGCAGCCTGCTTGTTGGATCCTGCGCCGGTCTTCTTTACCTGCGCCTTCTAGCCCGCAGCGTGGCTCGGCTCGGTGGCGGTTCTCGTCAGGTTGGTCGATTCCAAATTGTGGTGCCGGTGCTTCTCGTAGTAGCAGCGGCAAAACTTCCACAGTTGGAATTGCTTCCAGCTTTTCTTGGATTTCTGCTTTACAAGCCAGCCTTGATTCTTCAGACCGTCATTGACGGCTGACCTCGAGCAACTTCGCTTCTGCCATGGTTCTGACTCCCCTCAATCTGCCGTTCGCCGAACTTGAGGTCGGTCAACATCTGTATTGGCAGATCGGCAACATCAACCTTCACGGTCAAGTTTTTCTCAGCTCTTGGGTTGTGATTGGAGCATTGCTTGCTCTGATCGTGATTGGTACCCGCAAGATGGAGCGTGATCCGAGCGGTGTCCAGAACTTTCTGGAATTCCTTTGGGATTATTTACGTGATCTCGCTCGGGAACAAATTGGTGAGAAGGCCTATCGTGACTGGCTCCCATTCATTGGGACTCTGTTCCTTTTCATCTTCGTCTGCAATTGGGGTGGAGCGCTAATCCCTTGGCGCTTAATCGAACTTCCCAATGGTGAGTTGGGTGCTCCAACCGCAGACATCAACACCACGGTGGCTATGGCCTTGCTGGTGTCTCTTTCCTACTTCTATGCAGGATTGAGCCGAAAGGGGTTGCGCTACTTCGAGTACTACGTGGAGCCAACCCCGATCATGCTCCCGTTCAAGATCATTGAGGACTTCACGAAGCCCCTCTCACTTTCTTTCCGTTTGTTCGGAAATATCTTGGCCGATGAATTGGTTGTGGCAGTGCTGGCCTTCCTGGTCCCAGTACTTGTTCCGCTTCCAGCAATGTTCCTTGGTCTTTTTACCAGTGCCATTCAGGCCCTGATTTTTGCAACTCTCGCCGCTAATTACATCGGTGAAGCAGTGCACGAAGAGGCCCATTAGGTCTTTTCACCCCTATCGCCGATTCTCGGCGATCTGCTAAAAAATTCGCGCGCAGGTCCGGGTGGAACCGGGCCCATTCTCTTTACAGAGGATGTCCCGGGCGCCCCCTGTCCTATTCGCGCTCATCCTGCGCACCCCAACCGCTTTCCACTAATGAGTGATCTGACCTCCGCCGCCTCCGTTCTGGCCGCTGCTTTAGCAGTGGGTCTTGCCGCTATCGGCCCTGGTATCGGCCAAGGCACCGCAGCCGGCAAGGCTGTGGAAGGGATCGCCCGCCAGCCTGAAGCTGAAGGCAAGATCCGCGGCACCCTGTTGCTCTCCCTGGCTTTCATGGAGGCATTGACCATCTACGGCCTCGTTGTGGCACTGGTTCTCCTGTTCGCCAACCCTTTCGCAGGCTGATTGACATTGCGGCTGCAGCGAAGTCTCCTATTTGGAGGCTTCGCTGTGAGTCGTATTCCGATCGATTTGATTTACCCCAGCGCACCCTTTCATGACCTGGCTTCTGCTCGCTGAAGCAGCTGTTCCGGAGGGAGGTCTTTTTGACCTCGATGCCACCCTTCCGCTTATGGCGGTCCAGGTGGTTCTCCTTACCTTCCTGCTTAATTCTCTGTTCTTCCGGCCAGTTGGCAAGGTCGTAGAAGATCGTGAGGGTTACATCTCTACGAGTCGTGCTGATGCCAAGCAAAAGCTTGAGCAAATTAAGCGACTCGAAGCTGACCTTCAAGATCAACTCCGTGGCGCCCGACAAGCTGCACAGTCAGCGATTGTTGAAGCTGAATCGGAAGTTGATGCTCTCTACCGCGAGGCATTAGCTGAAGCGGAAGCTGAGGCCAATCGCACTCGCGAGCAAGCCCGCAGAGAGATCGAATCTCAGCGTGATGCTGCTCAAGCCAGCTTGATGAGTCAGGTCGATCAGCTCAGCTCCCAGATCATCCAACGATTGATGGCTGCCTGATGACTGTTTTCTTCCCCTTGATGGCTTCTGAGGGTGGTTTTGGAATCAACCTCAATCTGCTTGAAACCAATCTGATCAACCTGGTCATTGTGATCGGGGTTCTGTATTGGTTCCTAAAAGGATTTCTTGGCGGCATGCTTCAGCGCCGACGCGAGACCATTCTTCGTGATCTCGAAGATGCCGAGAGCCGGCTCAAGTCCGCCACTTCTGAACTGGCTGAAGCCCAACAAGAGCTTTCAGTCGCTCAGCAAAAAGCTGACAAGATTCGAGTTGACGGCACTGCTCGTGCACAAGCCATTCGCTTAGATGGCGAGAAGCGCACGATTAAGGCCATGGCTGCTCTGAAGCAAGACGCCTTGGCTGATCTCAATGCCGAAGGTGCTCGTCTGACAGAACAGCTACGACGACAAGCGGCGTTAGCTGCAATCAATCAGGCGATGACTGAATTGCCGAATCGTCTTGACAGCAAGGCGCAAGGCAGGCTCATTGATTCCTCCATTCAAAATCTTGGGGATTCCTGATGCCTCTTCTTAATTCTCTAGCCACCCCTTACGCAGACGCCTTACTTCAGGTCACCGACGCTCGCAAAGAGTCGGATGAAGTCGCAGCTCAGTGCAAAACGCTTCTTATCGCTTGGGAGAGTTCTGAACCGCTTCGCGACGCGATGACCTCTCCTGTTCTGGAGCCTGATGCAAAGAAAAAAGCTTTAACAAGCCTTCTTGCTGAGCAAATCACGCCTTCGTTGATGAATTTGCTCAAGGTTCTGGCTGATCGCCAGCGCCTTCCGGCTCTCGAAGCAGTGCTCCTTCGCTATCTCGAGCTTTATCGAGAGTCCCGGAATATTGCTTTGGCGCATGTTCGCTCTGCTCAACCACTATCCGATGAGCAGCAGGCCGCATTAACCACCAAAGTCCAGTCAATGGCTGGAACCAATGACGTCGAAATCGATCTAGAGGTCGATCCTTCGTTAATTGGTGGTTTCGTCGTCAATCTTGGTTCTCAGGTGATCGATGCCAGCCTTTCTGGTCAGGTTCGACGCCTAGGTCTTGCCCTCGCCAAGGCGAGCTGAGCTAAGCCCCACCTTCATCTCGCCCCTCCACTCACCACCCGCCCCTGGGTTTTCCCAACATGGTTTCCATCAGACCCGACGAGATCAGCGCCATTCTCAAGCAGCAGATCGAGAACTATGACAAGTCCGTATCTGTCAGCAACGTCGGCTCAGTCCTACAAGTAGGCGACGGAATCGCCCGTGTTTACGGCCTGCAACAGGTGATGGCTGGTGAGCTGGTTGAGTTCGAAGACGGTACTGAAGGGATTGCCCTCAACCTCGAAGACGACAACGTTGGCATTGTGCTGATGGGTCAGGGCATTGGTATTCGGGAAGGAAGCACTGTGCGTGCGACCGGCAAGATCGCCTCAGTCCCTGTGGGTGATGCCCTGATCGGACGGGTTGTGAACCCTCTTGGTGAAGCCATTGATGGCAAGGGTGATCTTCCCTCTAATGAAACGCGCCTGATTGAGTCTCCGGCTCCAGGAATTATTCAGCGCAAGTCTGTGCATGAGCCGATGCAGACGGGTATTACCGCTATCGACGCGATGATCCCAATCGGCCGTGGCCAGCGCGAGCTGATTATTGGTGACCGTCAGACAGGCAAAACAGCTATCTGTATCGACACGATCCTGAACCAGGCAGATCAGGACGTCGTCTGTGTCTATGTGGCAATCGGACAGAAAGCAGCTTCTGTTGCCCAGATCACCGAAGTGCTGCGCGAGCGTGGTGCTCTGGATTACACCGTGGTGGTGGCTGCAAACGCATCAGATCCTGCTGCACTTCAGTATTTGGCTCCCTACACCGGGGCTTCGATTGCTGAGTACTTCATGTACAAAGGCAAGGCCACCTTGGTCATCTATGACGATCTGACCAAGCAGGCTCAGGCCTACCGCCAGATGTCTCTGCTTCTGCGTCGCCCACCCGGCCGTGAGGCTTATCCCGGTGACGTGTTCTATTGCCACAGCCGCTTGCTTGAGCGTGCTGCCAAGCTTTCCGATGCCATGGGTAAAGGTTCAATGACCGCCCTGCCGATCATTGAGACCCAGGCCGGTGACGTTTCCGCTTATATCCCTACAAACGTGATTTCGATCACGGATGGTCAGGTCTTCCTCAGTTCTGACCTGTTCAACTCCGGCCTACGTCCTGCGATCAACGTGGGTATCTCTGTGAGTCGTGTTGGTGGTGCAGCCCAGACCAAGGCAATTAAAAAGATTGCTGGAACCCTGAAGCTTGAATTGGCGCAGTTTGATGAACTGGCCGCTTTCTCACAGTTTGCATCTGACCTTGATGCCGCTACACAACAGCAGCTCAGCAGGGGCAAGCGTCTTCGCGAGCTGCTCAAGCAGTCTCAGTTCAGTCCTCTGATTTTGGCTGAGCAGGTGGCGATCGTTTATGCAGGCGTTAAAGGCTTGATCGACGATGTGCCCGTTGAAGGGGTTGTTCAGTTCTCACGCGAATTGCGGGAGTATCTCAAGAGCAATAAGCCTGAGTTCATCAGTAAAATCCAAACAGAGAAGGTTTTGAGCCCTGAAGCTGAGACCACTCTGAAAGAGGCTATTGCTGAAGTTGTGTCCACCATGATGGCCTCCGCCAACTGAGGGCTTAAGCCATGGCAAATCTCAAAGCGATCCGTGACCGGATTAAATCGGTCAAGAACACCCGCAAGATCACAGAGGCCATGCGTCTCGTGGCTGCGGCCAAAGTTCGTCGAGCCCAAGAACAAGTCTTGCGAAGTCGTCCGTTTGCTGACCGACTCGCGCGTCTACTAGAGAATCTTCAATCGCGAATGCGCTTTGAAGATGCTGATGCTCCTTTGCTAGAGCAGCGTCCTGTTGAAACCATCACCTTGATGGCCGTTACTGGCGATCGTGGTCTTTGTGGTGGCTACAACTCCAATATCATCAGACGCACCGAGAAACGTTTCGCTGAGCTTCAACGCCAGGGTTACAAAGTCACTCTTGTATTGATTGGACGCAA
The DNA here is from genome assembly GCA_030756895.1 of Synechococcus sp. SP2 MAG. Taxonomy (GTDB): domain Bacteria; phylum Cyanobacteriota; class Cyanobacteriia; order PCC-6307; family Cyanobiaceae; genus Synechococcus_C. The sequence continues at coordinate 8,854 of JAVBIX010000055.1, read as the reverse complement.
AGCGATTAGCTATTTCACCAATCGTAGTTATCCCATCCAAGCCACTTTCACCGGCTTGGAGCAAGTACCTACTGCTGATGAAGCTGGTTCAATCGCTAGCGAAATCTTTGCTGAGTTTCTTTCTGAAACATCAGATCGTGTTGAGATCGTTTACACCAAGTTTATTAATTTGGTGAGCTGTAAGCCTGTAGTTCAGACCCTTCTGCCCCTTGATCCCCAAGGTATTGCTGAGGCAGAGGATGAGATCTTCCGTCTCACGACCAAGGAAGGTCGTCTCACTGTTGAAACAGGAGATGCTCCTGCTAATTCTCAACCTGCTCTGCCCTCAGACATTGTCTTTGAGCAAAGTCCTGATCAGCTTCTGAATGCATTGTTGCCTCTGTATTTACAGAATCAACTTTTGCGTTCATTGCAGGAATCTGCAGCATCTGAGCTGGCAAGTCGTATGACTGCGATGAATAATGCCAGTGATAATGCCAAGGAATTGGCAAAAACACTCACTCTTGATTACAACAAGGCGCGTCAGGCAGCAATTACCCAGGAAATTCTGGAAGTTGTTGGTGGCTCGGCGGCTGCAGGGGGCTAGCTCCCTGCTGATCATTAAAAAAGCCGGTCCTGAGGGCCGGCTTTTTTAATGGAGTGATGACTTTTACTCTTCTCCAGCTTTTCCCAACGGTTGTGGCGACAACCAAGCTGGTCATCGATCCGCTTGATCTTGCTGGGCATCTACAGACGCTGCTGGCTCTTAGGGGTGAGGCTGTTAGCAACCCCAGTGAGGGATGCGCTTGGACTGGTGATATCAACGGTGTTTGGCAGTTGCATCACCAAGCGGAATTTGCTGCCTTGGTGAACAAGGTGTCAGAGCAGGCCACGGGTTACCTGGAGGCCGTTGGCTTTGATCGCAGCCAAGTGGCTTTGCATCTCCAGCGCTGCTGGCCTGTGCTGAGCGATTGGGATCAGCTCGTTGGCCGCCATCACCATCCCAATGCCCACCTCAGTGCGGTGCTCTATCTCACCGGAGATGGTTCAGGGGAGGAGGGTGTGCTTCGTGTGCATGCCCCTCATCAAAGCAATGAGCTCGTGCCAGGACTCGTCGCAGGTCATGGCGGGCCAATCGCTTCTGATCACCCCTTTAATTCTGAAAGTTGGGATCTGGCTCCTGAGGTTGGCTTGCTTGTGCTGTTTCCTTCCAGGCTTGATCACAGCGTGTTGGCGAATGGTGATCCTGAATCGCTCCGCTGCTCGATCAGTTTCGATTTTGTGATCACGGCTCCTGAGCAGGGCAACCCACCGGAATACCTGGCGCCCCATCCCTCGCAATGGACTCCCTGCTCAGATCTGTCGTCATAAGGCCTGTTGCCCTGAGAAGATGAATGACCAAGGCATCTCTTTCAGGATGAGCGATCTCGCCAGTGCTGCTGTCACATACAACGTCAGCATCGAAGTGGATGCTGTTGAACACAGCTTTCCCTGTCGTTCTGATCAAACCGTTTTGGCTGCTGCAGAAGCGGCAGGGGTGATGCTTCCCAGTTCTTGTTGCTCTGGGGTTTGTACCACCTGTGCAGCCCGTCTTAAAACTGGATCGGTAGAGCAATCTGATGCGATGGGGGTAAGAGAAGACCTACGCGCTGATGGTTTTACCTTGCTGTGCGTTGCGCTTCCTTGTTCCGATCTTCGGCTTCTAGCGGGCCAAGAGGATGCGCTCTACGAGGCTCAGTTTGGTCAGTACCAGAAATGAGGTTGACGTCGAAAACGTTGACATTGCCTTGGCCGAAAGATCTAAAGGCGTCTGATTTGCGTAGTTGGGTGAAAGATCAATTGAGCATTCATGGTGACCCCCTGCGCTGGGCCATTACCGCTGTCAATGATTCAGCGCAGGATTGTGGTGCTGTCTTGCAGATTGAAGCGGTGTTGATCGAGTGAGGGAGGGGCTGGCTTTGGGATCTCCCCTGCCCACGTTGATGGTGGTCCCAACGGGGATTGGTTGTGCGATCGGCGGGTATGCCGGCGATGCGCTCCCGAGTGCAAGGCTTTTGGCTGCGGCCTCCGGGTGTTTGATCACCCATCCCAACGTGATGAATGGGGCTTCCTTGTATTGGAAAGACCATCGCATTCGCTACGTGGAGGGGTACGCTCTCGACCGCTTTGCTGCCGGCGATTGGGCGCTGCGATCTGTGCGTCAGCAGCGGATTGGTTTGCTTTTGGATGCCGGTATCGAACCGGAGCTGCGTCAACGCCATCTGCAGGTGGCCGATGGTTGCAGGGCAACGCTGGGCATTGAAATCGGTCCGGTGGTGTGTAGCGATGTGCCCTTAGGGGTTCACTTGGGATTGGGCCAAAGCGGTGCGAGTTGGGGCACCCTTGAGCGCCCCGATGCCTTGCTGAGGGCAGGTGAACGTTTAAAAGCCAATGGTGCAACAGCGATTGCGGTGGTTGCTCGCTTCCCCGACGATCAGGGAAGTGAGGCTTTGGAGGCTTACCGCCATGGCAGCGGTGTGGATGCCTTGGCGGGCGCCGAAGCCGTGATCAGCCATTTACTAGTGCGCCACTTGCAGATTCCCTGCGCCCATGCACCGGCCTTATCGGCGTTGCCGCTGGATCCGCAACTGGATCCTCGTGCGGCAGGGGAAGAGTTGGGTTACACCTTTTTGGCGTGCGTGTTGGTGGGCTTAAGTCAGGCACCAGCGTTGGTCCAGAGTTCAGCTGCCAATCCAAGTGATCTTGTGGCTGATGATTTGGGAGTGTTGGTTGTCCCAGAGGGTGCTCTGGGTGGAGAAGCGGTGCTTGCTTGCCTGGAGCGCAGGGTTCCTGTGATCAGTGTGGCCAATCCGTCCGTGTTGCAGGTCACGTCAACAGTCCTTGGCATGGGATCTGAGGTGTTGAAAGCAGGCTCTTATGCCGAGGCGGCTGGATGGGTGCTGGCCTTACGCGAAGGTGTTGCTTTGTCTGCATTGATGCGCCCCTTATCTGCTTTGAAGGAGCTGGAGTAATGGCAAGGGCTGCTGGTTTCGGATCATCAAAAAGCGGTGAACCATGCCCTTGCTCGAGCGGAATGAGCTACGAAAGCTGTTGCGAGCCTCTGCATCGCGAGAAGCAAAGGGCGGCTACCGCTGAGCAGTTGATGCGTTCGCGATATTCCGCCTTTGTGTTTGCTGAAGTTAATTACTTAATCGCAACTCATCCGGATTCCTCGACACCTTTGCTGCAACGCCGCAAAGAGTTGCGTAAGAATTGTCGCGAGGCGCGTTGGTTGGGACTGAAGATCATTGCCGTGGCGGCTGGCGGAGTAGGTGATCTTGAAGGCACGGTGACGTTTGAGGCAACATTTGGGGCAGGTGGCCAACGCAATGTGATGACTGAAACGTCGCTCTTCCAACGGAGAGATAGGGATCTGAGGGAGAACTGGTTGTATATCAAGCCTATGTAGGGGTCAGGATTCGTGATTGCTGAGGGTGAGTTCTGTATTCTTAACTTTCTGCATTTACTCCTTGACTTGCTTCCCTCTGGCTTATGCAACAGAAGGGCTGATCAGAAGTAGTCGTGAACTCTTGTAGAGGTTGTTGAAGTGAAAAGGAAATCCCTTTCTCTTGAACGAACTATTCACCTTTCTCCAGCTTGAATTCATAAAAAATGACCTCTTGATAAAGCCAAAGAGGTCATTCCAGATAATTAGTAGTTGCTTATTAATTTACCTTCATTGTATCCATTGAGTCCAAAGCTTTTGAGACACTCTTGAAATCAAAACCCATACTCCTCAATGCATGCCAGAAGTGGCCCTGCAGGAAGAAAAAGGCCAAGTAAAAGTGTGTGTTCGCAAGCCAGGCTCTTGCAGTATGCCCATTGTTTAAGACAGCTACTGTGTCACTAAAATAGGGGGAGAAAGCAAAATTGAGTTTTAGAGCCTCTCCGTAGAATTCAACTGGATAAATCATAGTATTCTGTGCACACCATACACTTGTAACAAAACCCATTAGTGCGATTCCTGCAAGTGAATAGGAAAGGATTGCTTCTCCAGAGTAAATAAGTACTTTCTTGAAGGGTCCAAATGGGCTCGTAATAATATGCCAAACCCCACCAATAGTTAGTATAAATGCTAATACAGCATGGCCCCCCATCACATCTTCTAAACTGCTGATGGAAAGAAAATTAGTCTGATAGCCCCATACCATTCCCAGGTCAATGTTGGGCTCAACCTTCCGAACAGCGCCAATGGCAGTGTCATAGATTCCGTGGTGCTGTGCCCATTCAACAAAGGCAATTGCACCTAGCCCTAGAAAAATGAGATGGTGTCCAAGAATAAAAGTGAGTTTCTTGGGATCATCCCATTCGAAATGAAATTTCTCCGCACGTCCTTCCGCCTTGGATAAATCCTTTGGAGCTCTGAGAGTGTGCCAAATGCCAGCAGCTCCTAATACAGCAGAGGAGACCAAGTGAAATGCAGCTATAGCAATGTAAGGCTCTGTATTGATGATAGTTGCTTCTGCACCAAGGCCTAAGCCCAAGGAAGCCATATGAGGAAGCAGGATCAATCCCTGTTCGCCCATTGGAAGCAACGTGTCATAACGAGCTAACTCAAACAGAGTGAACGCTCCAGCCCAAAACATAATTAGGCCTGCATGTGCCGCATGAGCAGCAATGAAAGAACCAGAGCGACTGGCGACGCCTGAATTGCCTGCCCACCAGTCATAACTGACTGATGGCTTCCCATAAGATTGCATTTGTTGAGTGGCTTGGGCGATCTCAAATTAGATGGATGAGTGGCCAATATCTTCTAATCTTTAACATATTTTGATTGAACATTATGAGCGTAAATATGATCTGCACTCTTGTTCAATTGTTGTCTCTCCCTGATTAGTATCTTGCCTTGTCGTGTCAATATGACGCATGCTGGTAGTCGCCAATGTTCAACTTGCCTTATCAAAAGCTGCTTTTTTAAGTGATATTTAGAACGGCAGCAGGATTCATGCCCGCGTACTATTAGCAATTAATGTTTTGCAATGGCATTATCCGAATTTGAGATCATTGTTGGTGGTTTAACCTCTATCCCAGTAGTAGCTGGTGTTTTCTTCTTAATTGAAAAAACATATGGATCTAGGAATTATTTAAGAAAGCCAGTTAAATCTTCGCCTGCTCCAAAGGCTGCTGCTGCGAAAGAAAAAGGCGAAATTGCAGTTAAGTCTTCATCAAGTAACAAAGCAACAGCTAAGCCAAAGGCTTCTGTTGTGGTTAAGAAAAGCTCAGATCAAGCGCCTGTTGCTACATCGGATCAGATCAAGTCAATTAAAGCTGAACAAGGAAAGAAGGACTAAGAGGATTCTAGGATTGGTTTTTTCTAGGGCCAGCTTAATTCAGCCTTAAATTTCTAATATATAAGTATTACGAGCCACTATCTTCAACCCCATTATTTGAAAGAATAGAATTCAATGTTTTACTAAAATCTATGCCTTAAGGTAGTTTTCGAGAGCTGATCGTGCGCCTTGAATGCTTCTCAGCCTGTAGGCTTTTAATGCATTATGCTTATGCATTTATTTTGTCTCTTGGTAGACGCTTATTAATTATTGTTAGATGAAGAATCTCCAGAATTTTCTTTTTAAGGCGTACCGAAACCAATATCCAATGCTTATAAGCATAAGTGCTAGAAATGTTAGACCCATTCCCCATAGGTTTGTATTTTCAGAGCCAAGAAAGTCGATACAATGGTAATAAGCTCCATAGAGAAATAGTACGAAGCCTATTTTCCTAAAGTTGACGAATCCATAAGGATAATTTGATGTAATTTGCATGGTTTAATTTACGTATTTGTTGATGAGTGTAAACCAAACAATCAACGCTGCTATTGCGGATGGAATGATTGCGAGCATAGCGCTCTGTGGTTCGCTCCCATTCGTGATCAGTGGAAAGACAACGAAAGCAAAGAACGTCATGAATAGTGCATTGAGGATTATTCTTGAGCGAAAAGGTGAAGCCATAAATACTGCAGTTTTCGTCCTGAAAGCATTTGTGAGCTCTTCCATTCATTGATTTCTTTGTCTAAATATTTTAGTGTAACTATTTTGCAAAAATAATATCCATGATACATGGCTGCATGTCATCTGCTTGTTTTGGCGGTATTTTTAAATGTTCGCCGCTAGGGGTTTTGTACTGGTATTAATGGATTTACATGAGTTCCGTCAATATTTTTTCTCGATGACTTTGCGGCTTCGTTGTGCCTCTCTTGTAAAAAAATATACTCAAATTTTCAACAAATGATGTCTCCTTTAGAAGAAATTGAAAGCATTATTGAGTGATGCCCATAAATGGCGAATCGCGATATTCCCTCCTACTCCAACAACGGAGATGAATGCAGCAAAATAAAACAGCTGGAAGTGTCCAACTCTGCTATTGGGCGTCCAGACGTCGGGTTCTACAGCGGGTTTCAATTAAGTCCAACCTGGGAAAGAATTCCCTGTCCAGTTAAAAGCTCTGTGCCTAGGCCAATTACAAAGCCCAGCATGGCAAGTCGCCCGTTCCATTGCTCTGCAAAGGATGAGAACCCGAAATTTGACTTGCTCATTTAAGGTTAAGAAAGTTGAAGAAATTGTAACAGATCATTGCGCCTCCTGCTTCGGTTGTTGGCGGGATCGAAGTTTCCGCGAGAGCTCAGTTCAAAGTTTGTTTGCTAATAGATCGTGCTCTCGCTCCGCATGTCATGAGTCCTTTCCGGTGTTTATCACAAATAGCGCTTGTAATCGGTCGATGTTTTGCGGGGGGAACTTGATGCAACCATTTTAAGTTAATCCCTAAGGGGAACTAATTCGATTTTCTGTGCGCGCTGCTCTTTCTTAGCAGTGACCATCACTTTCCTGGGATTACCAATCTTGAACTCCCCTGCTGAGCATTTAGCCTTAATAAGTATAACTGGAATCTGTCGGATTAATTTCCTATGGCTTAAGCATCTAACGCATGGTTCGAGTTTAAGATCCTTGTTGGTAAGACAAGTTGCTGCAAATCTAATTGTTTACACTTGAGAATTAGCTACCCATTTTGTCTGGTTTGACAAGGAAGGCTTGCGTTTCTTGTGCAGTATATTACTTTCATAAATATAACATTGAGCTATTGGTTTCTCGAGGTGCAATAGACGCGTTTTGAGTTCCTCGGAAGTTGCTCATAGAAAGGTTTGTCCTGAAGAAATCAACGGGCCGCTGCAGGCTTCTGGCCTTAAGTAGAGCTGGTCTTGTCAGGCAACATTTCTGGAATTCTTCTTAGGATGACTGGGCTCTGGCTTCTCTTATGGCTTATGGATGACCTATTCAGCTTTTTGATAACGCTGTCTTTCAGCAGTACATTTTTAATCGAACCCTGATGATTTCTATATTTCTCAGGTTTTGCCATTTCATTCAGGCTTCTTGATCAATGGTGTGTTCCTTGTTCGCAAATCACAAGAGTTGCTTGGTTTTGCAAGGTTGAATAATAAAGGCGAAAGTTGCCAGTGTGGTCTGCTGGGGAATTGTTTGCCAGGACTACTTCAATAGCTCCTCTTGTAGGGGCAATCCTGGATCAGGATGGTGATTCTGGACAATCAATGTTTAGCATCCCGAGTTGTTGTATTAAATTTGCCACTGTCCCTCAACCTCTCGCGGGCTTCTAAATCGCGAAAAGTTGATTGTTGTGGGACTGTTGACCCCGTCCAAAGAGTCACCTATCCATTCTTTGTCTACAGCGCACTTGCATAGTGAGAAAAGCTCGTAGTAGCTGTGACCAATGAGCTTTGGCGATGAAAAAAGCGAGACCTCTCTCCTTCATTGCTTTGAAGGCTCATCCTGAGCTTCTCAAAGGCAGCAGGAATCTTCTCTAGGTCATCGTCTGAACTAAGAAGCCAAGAACCCCTACCTTTGAGCGGGCTTCCTTTTTTGACATGGACTTGTGACACCCGTTACGCGTTTATATGTTTTTTGCATTACTTGGAATCCAAGACCGGAGCAAGATTAGTTAGCTTTTATCCTCCAATGAAACCAATTAAAAGACTTAACCACTCTCAAGGCACGGCTGTTAACTCAATTAGTATTTTCGATAAAATTTCTAGCGATCTAAATCTTGATATTGCTGAGTGGACTCCATCAAAAGATGAACTAGAAGGAGAAATAAATCATGCTATAGAGGTAATAAGGTCTACAATACTGAATCTGCAGCTAAGCATAAAAGCTTCTGACAAATATGTGCTGGGATTGCTGGACGTAGTGGCTGATGACTATAGAGCTCAACCACCGGCAGGAAAAAACTAAAATATTTCGTCTCACTTCTGATAATCTATGCATCGATCTCATTGTGGGATGGATCTATTTCATGCTCTTGGTCTAGCGATAGGGGCTGTCTTTTTACAGGGACTGCAACTAATATAAGCTAATTGTGATTAATGCCTTATCCTAATTGTATCGATCCATTGTGTAGGTTTGTCGTGGACAATGGCATGAGCTCGAAGATAAGCCCTACTTTCGGTATGTATCGCAGACTCTACACTTTTAGCAACCTATGTGCAATGGTTGATTCGGCTTGATCCATAGCATCTCAAAACAAATTTTGTGGTAATAATAATGCCTGTAGCGATGTGAATTCTTCTTAGTAGTGATGCCTGCTATTTGGCTTGATTTGAACGACGCATATCGATTATTTTCTTGTTTTGCGTGTTTTGCGTGTTCTGCGTGTTCGGCTGGTGGGCTGGTTTCACTGCCACACTTGGATCAATGGTCTAGCGATCATCTAAGAGTTAATACTTGATTTGAAATGTCTACCGAAATTCTCAACTGGGACATCGTCGCCAAACCATGGAAGAAGCTGGATCCACATCAAGCCAGATGTATGTGCGCGCTAAAGCGTT
>JAVBIX010000054.1 GCA_030756895.1 Synechococcus sp. SP2 MAG | reverse complement strand
ACCTGTTCAAATAGTTCACTGCTCCCAAAGCTTAGTCCGCACGGTGCTAGTCCCATAGCTGTAGCAACAAGATATAGTTGTTGATAGATTGATCCTGCATCTTTTAGGATCAGGGCATAGGCAAGCCCAGTTTCGGAATGAAGGCTTGCATTCCTTTCGTAGCGTGTAGCCATTACGATCAAGACATCAGGTTGCTGGCCTTGGCCAGGTGATACTGAAGCCACCTGTGGTGCTCTACATGTTGTATTGACTGCCATTTCAAGCATGCTTTGGCATGGTTTGTTGAGATCACTCATCTTCCCAAGAGTGTGATCAAAGGAGTCGTAATGGTAAAAGCCAGGGCTAACGCCGATGCACTGTTTTATGCATAGATATAGCTCGATGGAATGGAGTCCTCCAGCACTTGCGACAGGCCTCAGCAAGCCTTCGTAAGATCTAGGCAAGGCTGGATCGCAAGTTATCTCTTCTCGGGTATGCATCGAATACCAGAGCAGACTTCCTAATTCTCTAGCAGTTATAGGTTTGGAGTTGTAGGCACGAATCGATTGTCTTTTTTGAATGACCTGGTAAAAATTTGTCTTTTGATTGTCGATCGCTGGTGGTGGTAATGAGACTGTACTGAGGATTACCCTTTGACGCTTCGCTGGTGGGATCTTCCTGCTGATTGGCCTTGGCAGAGACTCTTCTGCCTGGAGGTCAACAATATGGCGGCGCGTATGTTGATGAAAACTCAGGTCTTGCCTATTCCAGCCAGCTTCGATGGCCTCTTTGTCGATGTCTGTGTTGTGATTTTCATCGCAGATTCCAGTTACGCTAGATGAAAGTAAGAGGGATATCAGGTCTCGATGGTGAATCCGTAGATCTTCAGGGAGGAAGTCCCTAATGATTTTCGTTGTGCAGGGCGATATGAGCTTCTGGATGAGTGGATAGAGGCGATGGTCTTGTAGTCGCAACGTTGTGGGTGATAGGGGGGTTGTGATATCGAGGCCTTCTAGGCAGGGGTGAATGCTGGCAAATATTGAGAGTTTGAATGCCTTTCCGTCTTCTGGGCAGGGTTGTTGTTTGATTCCTGGTTTCATCGGTAGAAGGCAGATTGCACTGCCGTTGCATCCATCGATTGCGTGAATTAGTAAGCCCTTCTCGTAAAGGTTTTTTAGTTGTAGTCCAAGTGCTAAATGCGTGGCGGCAGATTTTATCGTTTCTGGCATTGATAGGTATTGATTGCTTTCAACCCCTTCTTTTGACAGTGTTGCGAGCAGTTCTCTTAGAGGCTCTTTTGCGTTTTGGATGCGAAACGTACGACGATGTGGATTCGATCGTGTGGCATATGGGGTTGTGATAATAATGTCGTTAATATCTGTGCTGACGTCTACCCCTTCTCGAAACAAGTATTTGGGCATGTCTTTGTCCTTTCTCTCTTGATTTGAGGTGAACTGCTGGATTGTTTAGGTTTTTACTTATTTTTTTAGGGCTTATATCTCTGCTTGCTTTGAATCGTTCTGGTGTTGATCAGCGCAAGCATGCCATGGGATGACGTGGTGGTAAATCCAGTGCTTTGGCAACACCTGGATGACAAACAGCCCCCTGCACCGTGTTGAGACCAGAAAGCAATTCTGGTCGTTCTGTCACTGCTTCCTCAAGTCCGCGTCCTGCGATGCCAACGATGTAAGGCAAGGTCACGCTCACGAGGGCTTCGGTGGAGGTGAACGGCACGGCGCCGGGCATGTTTCCCACGGCGTAATGCTGAACACCGTGGATGGTCACAGTTGGGTTTGTATGCGTTGTCTCACGGCTTGTGGCAATGCAGCCGCCTTGATCGATGGCGACATCAACGATCGCTGAGCCTGGTTTCATCCCTTTCACCATGTCTTCATCTACCAGCGTTGGTGCCCTGCCACCAGGGGTCAAAACGGCTCCAATCAGAAGATCAGCAGTAGGTATCAGTCTCTCGAGGAGCCCGCGGCTGCTCACAACGCTCATCAGTCGTCCGCTTCGATAGGCCTCAAGGCTTCGCAACCGTTCAGGAGAGCGATCCAGAAGCATTACTTCTGCATCCATGGCAGCCGATAGACGTGCCGCATTCCAACCCACGGTGCCTGCGCCTAGAACAACCACGCGTGCTGGTTGCACACCAGTGCAGCCTCCGATCAGCACACCTCGGCCTCCTTGCGGGCGCTCGAGCAATCGAGCCCCAACTTGTGCGGCAAGCCTGCCAGCGATTTCGCTCATCGGCGCTAGCAGTGGCAGGGTTCCGTTTTCTAATTGCACTGTTTCGTAGGCAACGCCCGTGGTGCCAGCGGCAAGAAGGGCCTCGCCTACTTCTGGGTAAGCCGCTAGGTGCAGGTAAGTGAACAGCACCATGTCATTTCGCAAAAAGCGGAATTCTTCAGCTTGCGGTTCTTTCACCTTTACGACTAAGTGAGCCCCCCATGCTTGTTCTTGATCCACGATCTGCGCGCCTGCAGCGGCGAAGGCTTCGTCATCAATTCCTGCGCCGGAACCGGCACCGCTCTGGATCCGCACCTCCAGTCCATGGGTCACGAGCTCTTTGACGGCATCGGGTGTGAGCGCGACGCGTTGCTCATCAACCTTGATTTCTTTGGGGACTCCGATGGTTGCCATCGGAGCCGTCAGTACGGATTGGGCCATGGCTGCCGAAGACGATTCTTCAATCTGACCCTGCTTGGCCGGATTGGCCACTGGTCTAAGTGTCTTGAAATCAGCGGGCGGCGATTGGGAGCCTCCAACCAGTCCCAAAAGCCTGTCGGCTCACTTTCAAGACTGGCGGCGCTTGGCGGCGTTTGAATTCCGCGCGACGAAAGAGTTGCTCAATCCTTTTCACGTCAGCCGGGTCATGACCAGCTGCGATCAATTGAGCGCCTGAGCTGTGCTTTTCGATCAGGTCATTCAGAAGTGGATCGAGTGTTGCGTAGTCGGGAAGCGAGTCGCTGTCTTGTTGGTCAGGACGTAGCTCCGCGCTAGGGGGCTTGTTCAGGATCTCCGGTCCGATCAAGTCGCTGTGCTCTGGAAGCCCAAGCTCTTTGCGACACGCCATGGCATCAGGGCTGTCTAACCAGCGGCAGAGGGAAAACACCGTTGACTTGTAAAGATCACCAATCACCGCCAGCCCGCCATTCATGTCGCCGTAAAGGGTGCAATACCCCACGGCAAGTTCTGATTTGTTGCCCGTCGCAAGCAAGAGCTGCCCTTGTTGATTGGCAACGGCCATGAGCAATGTGCCTCGAATGCGTGACTGCAGATTTTCTGCCGTAATGCCCGACGGGGCTTGATCTAGTGCTGGGGTGAGGCTGGCCTCAAAGCCCTGCATCAAGCCTTGAATCGGCACCGTTCTGGTGGAAGCCCCCAGGCGTTTTGCAAGCGCTTCTGCATCATCAATGGACCCATCAGAGCTCCAAGGAGAGGGCATCAGCATCGCCTGCACGCGGTCTGCTCCGAGCGCCGCTGCAGCAATCACAGCCACAAGCGCTGAGTCGATGCCGCCACTAAGACCCAGCAGGGCGCTTTGAAAACCGCATTTATCGGCGTAGTCATGCACGCCCAGTACAAGGGTCTTGAACAATTGCTCGAGATCTGAATTTTCCGAGGGGTATGTCGTACCTGCCGTAGCTGCAGAATTCCTGTTGCTGCTGTCCCAGCAATCGATGGCTTCACGGCAGGCCGGAAGTTGTAATTCCACTTCACCGGTGGCTGCCATCACGAAACTGCCGCCATCGAACACCAACTCGTCGTTGCCGCCCACCTGGTTCACATAAATCACTGGGCAATTAAGACGATTGGCGGCGCGGGCGGCGAGCTGATGTCTGATCGATGCTTTGGTTCGGCCGAAAGGGGACGCGGAGAGGTTCAGCAACACATCCACTTGCTCTGGGATGAGGTTGGCGATTGGATCCGGTCCCACCAGGCGTTGTGTTTGAAGCGCGTCCTCAACCCAGAGGTCTTCACAGATGGTGAGCCCTAGGCGCCAATTTTGCCCTTCGTTTTCAAAGCTCAAAACACTCGGTTGGTTGGCAGGTCTGAAATACCGCGATTCATCAAAGACGTCGTAGGTGGGTAGGAGCTGTTTGCGGGCTACAACGCGCCAACCATTTGCCTCTACCAGGGCTACTGCATTAAAGAGTCGTGGATGCTGCTGGTCTGGGGCAGGCTCCACAACCCCCACTAGCAGGGCCGTTTGCGGCAGGGCATGGCTCAGCCCCTGTTGCAGCTGATTGAGGGCTTTGCTTTGCTGCTGAAGATGCTCAGGACTTAACAGCAAGTCTCGAGGTGGGTAGCCCCAAAGGGATAGTTCTGGGCTCACCACTAACGCGGGGGGAGTGCCCGGCGCCTGCTGGCTGATTTTTAGACAAGCATCTAGGAGCCGTTTGGCGTTCCCGGACAGATCGCCCACCAGAGGATTGGTCTGGGCCAGGGCGATGCGCATGGCAGTTCAGGAGGGAGCGTCTTGGAGTCCGTAAAGATTGTGCTGCAAGAGGAGGGGCCAGAGTGGTTTTGGGATTTGATCCGACGCACTCGTCATGCGAATGCTTGAGCTGGCTGTTTCAGGAATCTGCATGGGCAGCACGGTGATCTGTGCTCCGAGACGGCGGAGTCTTTCGAGGTGTTCGGGCTCCAGCGGCCAACCCTTTCGCGGCACTACACCCAGCCGGCAGCGCTTGAGCCAAAGCTCGCTTTGCTTCCAATGGGGGATCTGAGCGGCCAGATCACTGCCCACAACAAAGCAGAGCTCGTGATGGGGCCAGAGACGTGCTGCTCGTTCAAGTGTGGTGATGGTGTACGGACTGCTGAGTGTTTGGTCGATGCTCAAGCGTGGGTTGTCGATGGCCATGACCAAGGCCTGGAGCAGCTCGCTGCGGAGCTCTAGGCAGGCATCGTGGCGTTTCATTGGGTTGTCGCTAGCCCAGGTCGAGACACTTTGAAAGTGATCTAAAAGGCCCTCGAGGAGTGACTGATGCCCGAGCGTTGGTGGATCAGCGCTGGTGCCGAGCAGGGCGACGGTTGCGGTCATGGCAGGAGCCCGTCGCGCCGGCGCCGACTTGGCGGCTGTGGCCACTCTGCAAGCAGGCGTTGCATGTTTATATCGCTGCGAACAAGGCGCCGCATGAGGGTCGTCGGTGCTGGATTGCCACGCCGCCCTCGACCGCTTTGATCGACCAGCCAGCGGGCTGTGAGCCGGCCAGTCCTGCGCGTTGTGTGAACAGCGAGAGCCGCTTGGGCCACGGCAACGGGCGCAGCTGGACCGAGGCTTAAGCCGCCGGAAAAGGGCGCGGCGATAAGTAACAGCTGTCGAAGGCCCGAAAGCGCCAGCTGAAGACCAAGTTGGACGCCTCCCAACATCGCGTTATGCCCCGAGAGCCGTTGCATCAGCCGCCGTGCTGCTGGGCCTCCCATCGGCAGGTCATAGAGCTTGCAGAGCTGCACCACTAGGGCGGTATCGCAGGCCATGCCTCCTGCTAGATCGAGTAATACCAGAGGATTGGCTGCAACCCCTGTGGCCTTTAGCGCTGCGTAGCGGCCGATGAGGCCTTGCGCGTCTTGTCGTCGGCGTTCCAGTCGACCGAGTTCCAGTTGTTGTTGAAGCCGTTCTGCTTGGCGGAGCGCATTCAAGGCCAAGAGGGCTTGGCCTTGCTCTTGCAGCAGATGGATCACAGCCGTGCTTAGTGGATTCACAACAGCTGGTTGTCGTTCGCTGCGAATTCGGCCATCGGATCGTTGGATGGCTTTTCGAGGGGCGGCTGAAACGGCAATCGGTTTAGGAATCCTCGCGCGATGGTTGTGGTAACACCGCTCTTGGATCCTTTCGCTGATGCTTTGCAGGAGGCTGGCGAGCTGCTCTGGAGGACAACAATCACTGCGGTTCAGCACGGGAAGCACGGGTTTGCCACTGTTCATCAATGTTTCCAGGGCATCGAGTTCAACCCTGCTGATGTCGGCATCCAACACGAGAAGCACTAGATCGGACTGCAGGGCCACCCTCGCCGCCAGTCGCGCACGCGCCGCTGCTGCAACTTCATCGATTCCTGGCGTGTCGACGAGTTCGATCGTGTTGAGCCCAGGAATGGAAATCGTCCAAGGCAAAGCTTGTTGCTGTCTGGTGCAGCCATGAGCCACATCAGTGGTGAGAAGGTCTTGGCCGATCAGGGCATTGACGAGGCTTGATTTCCCCACTCCCACGCGGCCGAATACTGCGACGCGCAGGTTGCGATTCGACAAGCGGTCCAATTGCAGGTCCAAGCTCCTGAGCGCACCAGACAACACGGTTTGTTCTCGGCGATTGAGCTGGAGCTGAGATCGCCAGGTTTGCAGCAGTGAGAGGCACCGCTCCGTAGTAGATGGAGACGAGGACGTCGTCATGACGACCCATTGGCTCCTGCTGACTTGCGCCACCAGCCAGCGAGCACGGCAAGAACCGCATCAGGGCCAATGACGCCGACAAACCCTCCGAATTCATCCACCACGACCCTGACCCCGCTGTTGTCGCGACGAAAGGCCGTTAGAAGTCGATCGGCACGAATCATTTCAGGCACAAATTCGACGGGCTCGCTCAGATCTGCTGGGGTCAGTTGACCTTGATTTTGGACGAGTGCCGCAAGCAATCGATCCCGACTTGCGACACCCAAAACCTTGTCCACGGCGTCACCTAAGACCACCCACCATTGGGCTTCGTTTTCGAGCAGGGCAGCCTTCAGCTGCATCAACGTGCTCGCACCGTCCAGGCTCGGAGCAGCAACCCTTGGTGTCATCAAATCCCTCGCTGTGAGGTCGTTGAGCTGAAAAACTTTGGCGATCATCGCCGCTTCATCTGCTTCGATTTGGCCGGTTTGGGATCCCATCCTTGCCAGCAGTCGAATCTCCTCCTCATCCGTGTTGAGTTCGCTTTCCTTGGTAATGGCCGGCAGCAGTCTCTCCAGTAGAAGGACGAGCGGACGCATCAGAACGCCCAGCAGGTGCAAGACCGGTGCACTAGCGAGGGAGACAGGGAGCGCCAGTCGGGTGCCGATCGCCTTGGGAAGGATCTCCCCCAAAAGAATCACCAGCACGGTGAGACCAATGGAGAACAGGGGAAGAGCCACAGCGCTGATCCCCATGTTTTCGAACAGCCAAGCGGCGTAGCCGCCGAGCATCAAACTGCCGAAAATATTGAATCCGTTATTCGCAATCACCAGCACCGACAGGGTTCGGCCGAGTCGCTGACGGAGCTGGGCCAATCTCCGCGCACCGGCAACCGGTTTCGATCGACCCGCGAGTTCGAGAACGCGAACAGGGTTGACGGAAAGCAGAGCTGCCTCAACGCCAGAACACAAGGCGGATCCGGTGAGGACCACGGCCACCAGCAGAATCAGGATCAGCAGGTCGTGAGTCATGCCTGGGTGCTTTGCCTGCCATCCTGACGTTTATCTGGTGCACTGTCTCCGTCGTGGTTCATAGTTCGCTCCCAATTGATGCTCAGGGTTATGCCGAACGGCGTCAGCGGTTCATGGCCCATCTTGGCGGTGCTGCCGCTGTGATCCCAGCTTCAACGCTGGTGACACACCATGCCGACTGCGAGTGGCCCTTTCGCCAGAACAGCGATTTTTGGTATCTCACAGGGTTCGATGAGCCCGATGCCGTTGCTCTGTTTTTGCCGCACAGACCGAAGGGCGAGCAGTACGTGTTGTTTGTGAACCCACGTGAGCCAGCGGCCGAGGTTTGGACAGGACGACGTTGGGGCACGGAAGGTGCTGTTGAGAAGTTCGGAGCTGATCTTGCGCATCCCCGTTCTGAGTTGGCCGACCGCCTGCGGGGGTATTTAAAAGATGCTGAAGGCATCGCCTTTCGCACCGGTCATCATCCGGCGGTGGAGTCAGTGGTGCTTGAGGTTTGGTCTGAACAGTTGGATCGCGCCTCGCGACGGGGAGCAGCGGCACTTGGTTTGGTTGCGCCCTGCCCGGTCTTGCATGAACTTCGCTTGCGTAAAGATCCAGCGGAGCTCGATCGGATGCGTGAGGCATGTCGCATCTCAGCCGAGGCACATGAGTTAGCGCGTGCTGCTGTGAAGCCTGGGATGAGCGAGCGGCAGGTGCAGGCCCTCATCGAGTTTCACTTTCTCGATCAAGGGACCCGTGGCCCGGCCTATGGCTCAATCGTTGCAGGAGGTGATAACGCTTGCGTCTTGCACTACATCGATAATCAAGACCTGCTCAAAGACGGTGATCTGTTGCTGATTGATGCCGGCTGCTCAATCGGCGACTACTACAACGGAGATATCACCCGCACCTTTCCCGTGAATGGCCGCTTCAGCGGTGAACAGCGGGCTCTCTATGAACTTGTTCTGAGTGCTCAGGAGTCGGCCATTGCCACTGTTAGGCCTGGAGGAACCGCGGAAGAGGTGCACCAGACCGCTTTGCGCCAGCTTGTCGATGGTTTGCTGGATCTCGGACTCTTGGCTGGAGAAGCAGACGGCATCATTGAGCAGGGTGCCTATCGCCATCTTTATATGCACCGCACCGGGCACTGGCTTGGTTTGGATGTGCACGACGTTGGTGCCTACAGGCTTGGAGAACATCATGTGGAGCTTGATCCAGGGATGGTGCTCACGGTGGAACCGGGTCTCTATATCAGTGACCGGCTACCGGTTCCGGATGGTCAGCCTGAAATCGATGAACGTTGGAAAGGAATTGGTATTCGCATTGAAGATGATGTGGCCGTACTCAAAGATGGCTATGAGGTCTTAACGGCTACGGCTTTGAAGGATGTTGCCTCGATGGAGCGTTGCTGATGTTCAGCTCACCACTTGCAGGGAGATCCAGACCAAACCGACGGATAAGAGCATCAGGCCATCCAGTTCGCTGACCCGGCTGCTGAGGGGCCGGACCAGAATCAAGGTGAGAATAAGCAAGACGGATTCCATTGGATTAAGCCCGAGAATCACGTTGGTGTTGGTTAGTTCTCCAATGAAGAGCACGGCTGGAACGGTGAGGCAAAGGGTTGATAAGGACGATCCATAGAGCGTATTGAGAGACCGTTGCACCTCTCCTCGATTGGCGGCCTGGAACGCATTAAGCGCTTCCGGAGCCACGACGAGGAGACCAACCAGCACACCACCTAGGGAGCTTGGGAGTCCAAGGTCGGTAATTCCAACTTCGATCAGGCTGCCCATCGATTCTGCAATCAGGACCAAGACCAACAGGCCGATCGCCATGAGAATGCCGCTACGCATCAATGAGTCGCTGCCGCCCTCTGATGTTTCTTGCAACCCTTCTGATGCCTGGGTTTCTGGCAACTCCAGCTGCTTGGAGGCTTCAAGAAACAGATTTCGGTAGGAGCCGGTTTGGAAGCGCAGGAAAGCTGTATAGAGCCCAATGGCCACAACGGTCAGAAGCCAGTTGATCGGAAGGGAAAAGTTGGCTTCCGAGCTATCAGAGCTGAAATTGGGGAGAACCAACACAAGCACGCTCATCGTCGTGATCAAGTTGATGTAAGTGGAGGCACCGCTCTGGTTGACGGTGGCCATGTCTTCTGGCCGGAAGGGTTCCGTGATCCCCGATGTTTGAAACCGTGACGCCAAGATCAAGGTGATTCCCTTCACCCCGGTGAGAACAATCATCAACACCGAGAACATTGAATCCCTCGCCAACGTGGGATTGCTTTCACCGCTCAACATGGTGCTTGTGACGAGAGCTAGCTCGATCAGGATCACGGAACCTGTCAGCACAAGCGTGCCAATCGGTTCACCGAGCTTTTCTGCGAGTTGATCTGCTTGGCTGGCAATGCGCCTCGCTAACAGCAAAATCAAGAGGCTGAGTCCCCCTAGTCCTCCAAGAACCAGCGTTGCTGATTGCAGCAAGAGCCAATCCAGAAGATGAGTGGTTTGGAGGCCGATCAGGACGACGGCTCCAAGAAGCAAGGGCCATTCTTTGCGGATCAAATTTGATCGGGATCCCAGTTGAGAGCTTCCTTGGTATCGCTGAAAATCACATCTGCTCCTGCGGTTCGTAAGTTTTCTTCGTAGTGCGCTCGCGCCTCAGATTGCTCTGGGCTCTGTAGGTGGGGCGGAACAACAGCCAAGCTCAGCCAACGCTGCTGCGGGACCTGCTCCCGTGCTCGCATCACTGTGTTGACGTCCGCCACGGTGTCACCGAGGTAGGCAATCGCTGGAGCGTTAGAACCGAGGCTGCAATCCATAAGAGTGCTTGCCAGCCTGATGAGTCCTTCTGGATCTGGCTTGTCTGGTGCATCTCCCATCGCAATCAGGGGAGGGTTCTGCAAGCCGAGACGTTGCTCGAGAAGAAAGCGCGCTGACGGTGGCTCTGCACCACTCACAAATCCCCAAAGGATGTCTCGATTAGATAGGGCAGTAAAAAAGTTTGGATCGACTAGGAGAGGTTCATCGCAAATGAAACCATCCCAAGCAAAGGGATCTCCCTCTGGATCGGATCCGAAGTAAAAGCGGCTGAAAACATCGATCAGATCAGCGCGACTTGGCATGACAGCTGAATTTGAGCAAGAAGGCGTTGGGGGATCAACCAGTGAGTGCCGACGGAGAAGTTCAAGGCTTGCGTCCCAGTCATTGTTCCAGCGTCCTTCTCCTTTCAATGCATCAACCGTCTTGTGACCAGGTTCCCACCCGCAGTAGTGATGCACGGTGGCCTGGAGAGCACGGCGGTAACTGCCTGCTACATCCCGAATGACGCCATCAATGTCGAAAAGCAGGATTGCTTTTGGCTTTGATCCTGAGGATTGCAGGGGGATTTAGCGTCAGCAACTGGTAAGTTAGTTCTTTGTCCTTCATCCTTGAGCCCTGACACCATGACGGTTTCCGAAGGCGCTGCCGTCGACCAGGAGGTCGCAACAGAGGCAGCAGCAGCTGATGCAGCACCCCAGGCCGACGCAACACCCGCGGGTGATGCAGCTCCCCAGGGTGAAGATGCAACGCCAAAGGGTGAAGTTTCCGAGCAGCAGCAAGAGCCGAAAGAAGGCCGTCCAGTGATGCGCGGCGGCAGTGCAGCACTGGCTTCTGCCACCATTGATGCTGATGGAGTTCCCTCTGGCTACACCCCAAAAGCCGATGAAGGACGCTTCTTGTTGAAGATCCTCTGGCTTCCCGACAACGTTGCTTTGGCTGTCGATCAGATTGTTGGTGGTGGCCCAAGTCCGCTGACGGCTTATTTCTTCTGGCCTCGTGAAGATGCTTGGGAGACTCTCAAGAGTGAGTTGGAAGCAAAAAGCTGGATCACGGATAACGAGCGTGTTGAAGTTTTGAATAAAGCCACCGAAGTTATTAATTACTGGCAAGAAGAAGGCAAAGGCAAGAGCCTTGATGAAGCGAAGCTCAAGTTCCCAGACGTTACTTTCTGCGGTACCGCCTGATCCAGCGAAGGTTTTCGTTGTTCATTGATCAAGCTTTTAGCCCTGTTTCGACGGGGCTTTTTAATGTTGTTTTTGATGTTGCATGTTGCAATCAGCTCCTGAAGTAAAGTCCAACCCATAAAAAAACACCCTTGAAGGGGGTGCTTGATTGAAATCGATCGTGGCTTCTTTGCGACTTAAGTTGGCTTGCTTGCTTGGGCACGCGCTCTAGCTCGTTCGAAAAGTTGCTGCGCTTTCACCTTTTCAGGAGAGGAAGGCTGGCCATCTAACTTTGTGACGGCAGTGCGTGCAGCTGAAAGATCACTTTCAGCTGATGTGGAATCAATATTGACGCCGAGTTCAGCTGAATTCACCAAAATGGTGACGTCATCGGATTCGATCTCTGCGAAACCACCCATCAAGGCAATGGATTGCCAATCGCTATTAGTACGCACTCTGAGAACCCCAACGTCGAGAGCAGCAAGCAGAGAGACATGACCTGGAAGGATGCCGACTTGGCCGGTTGTGCTGGGGAGGATAACCTCATCAGCCGAGCCATCGAACACACTCTGGTCTGGTGCCAGAACGCGGAGGGTGAGTGACATGAAAGGGAGGCTGCGAAGAATGGGAAAGCGAATTGCTGGTCACGATCGGAGCGCGAGCGCTCCGATGACAATCAGTTAGCTTCAGCCGCGATCTTCTCGGCTTTGGCTTTGACTTCGTCGATGTTACCGACCAGATAGAAGGACTGCTCTGGAAGGCTGTCGAGTTCGCCGGCGAGAATTTGATTGAAGCCGCTAATGGTGTCCGCAAGCTTCACGTACTTGCCAGGCATCCCGGTGAAGATTTGAGCCACAAAGAAAGGCTGAGACAGGAATTTCTCGATTTTGCGAGCACGGTCCACTGTCTGGCGGTCGTCTTCAGACAGTTCATCCAAGCCAAGAATGGCGATGATGTCTTGAAGTTCTTTGTAACGCTGAAGGGTTGATTGAACAGCGCGTGCTGTGCGGTAGTGCTCGTCACCCACCACTGCCGGTTGAAGCATGGTGCTTGTGGAATCGAGGGGGTCCACGGCTGGATAGATGCCCTTGGAAGCCAGTGCCCTGTTCAACACCGTGGTGGCATCGAGGTGAGCAAAGGTCGTCGCTGGAGCTGGGTCGGTTAGGTCGTCAGCAGGGACGTATACGGCCTGAATCGAGGTAATCGATCCTTCCAGAGTGGAGGCAACTCTCTCTTGGAGAGTTCCTACGTCGGTACCCAGAGTGGGCTGGTAGCCAACAGCTGATGGCATGCGGCCCAGCAGAGCAGAAACCTCAGATCCGGCTTGGACGAAGCGGAAGATGTTATCCACGAACAGCAGAACGTCCTGCTTGTTCACATCGCGGAAGTGCTCGGCCATGGTTAAAGCTGAGAGGCCCACGCGCATACGTGCACCAGGGGGCTCATTCATCTGCCCGTAACAGAGGGCCACTTTTGACTTCGAAAGATCATCGGCATTGATCACGCCAGACTCTTTGAATTCTTCGTAGAGATCATTGCCCTCACGGGTGCGCTCTCCCACGCCGCCGAAGACGGACACGCCGCCATGCTCTTTAGCAATGTTGTTGATCAGCTCCTGAATCAACACGGTTTTGCCAACACCAGCACCACCGAAGAGGCCGATCTTTCCGCCCTCCCGATACGGAGCCAAGAGATCAATCACCTTGATGCCCGTTTCGAACACTTTGGGCTTGGTCTCTAGCTCAGTGAGCTTTGGAGCTTCTCGGTGAATAGGTGCAGTTAAATCTGTTTTGACAGGGCCTTGCTCGTCAACTGGTTCACCAAGCACGTTGAAAATTCGGCCCAGGGTGGCTTCGCCAACTGGGACTGAGATCGGTGAGCCTGTATCGAGGGCTTCCATTCCGCGCACGAGACCATCGGTGCCACTCATGGCCACCGCACGAACTCTGTGATCGCCGAGGAGTTGCTGAACTTCGGCGGTTAGGCCAATCGTTTCTCCAGCAGGGTTAGTGCCTTCGATCCGCAATGCGTTCAGAATCTTTGGAAGCTTGCCGGCTGGGAATTCCACGTCCAGAACCGGTCCGATTACCTGACGGACAACGCCCTTGGAACCGGTGGAGGCGGGAGCAGCAGCGGCCATAAGTAAGGAGAAGAGAGAGGGACGCGCAACAGGACGAACCCTTCCTGAGCGGCAGAACCTTACCACCGTCTTGAAGTCAAACGTCTGTTCGGTCACCCGCACACGTCACGGCTGGTGCTTCACCCACCAACGGAACTAGCTTTGGCACTCAACGACCTCGAGTGCTAACTCGCATCGTTTCAGTGGCGCCAAGCGCCCTTTCCCTGCTTCTCAAATACTCATGGCAGCTGTTTCCCTCAGCGTTTCCACCGTTAAGCCTCTTGGAGACCGCGTCTTCGTAAAAATCTCTGAATCCGAGGAAAAGACTTCAGGCGGCATCCTTCTCCCAGATACAGCCAAAGAAAAGCCTCAAGTGGGTGAAGTAGTCCAGGTTGGTCCTGGTAAGTCCAATGACGATGGAAGTCGTCAGGCTCCCGAAGTCAGTATTGGCGACAAGGTTCTGTACAGCAAGTACGCCGGTACCGACATCAAGCTTGGTAGCGACGAGTACGTGCTCTTGTCTGAGAAAGACATCCTCGCTGTTGTGGGCTGACCACAATCCATCTGAGATTTATCTCAGAAACGACTGTATTTTCCTCTTACATCTTTTTTAATCGCCTCCTATGGCTAAGCGAATTATTTATAGCGAGAATGCTCGCCGTGCTCTCGAAAAAGGCATCGACATTCTCACCGAAGCTGTTGCAGTAACCCTCGGCCCAAAAGGTCGCAATGTGGTTCTTGAAAAGAAATTTGGCGCTCCTCAGATCATCAATGATGGAGTCACGATCGCCAAAGAGATTGAGTTAGAAGATCACATCGAAAATACCGGTGTTGCTCTGATTCGTCAGGCCGCATCCAAAACCAATGACGCTGCCGGTGACGGCACCACAACGGCGACCGTTTTGGCCCATGCAATGGTCAAAGCTGGTCTGCGCAATGTTGCAGCCGGCGCCAATGCCATCACTCTGAAGAAGGGTATTGATAAGGCTTCTGATTTCTTAGTCGGAAAGATTCAAGAAAATGCAAAGCCGATTGCAGACAGCAACGCCATCGCTCAAGTTGGCACGATCTCAGCCGGTAATGACGAAGAAGTTGGCAAGATGATTGCCGACGCCATGGACAAAGTTGGCAAAGAAGGCGTGATTTCTCTTGAAGAAGGGAAATCGATGGAGACTGAGCTTGAGGTCACTGAGGGTATGCGTTTCGATAAGGGCTATATCTCCCCTTATTTCGCAACTGACACTGAGCGGATGGAAGCGGTTCTTGACGAGCCCTACATCCTCTTAACTGATAAGAAGATCGGCTTGGTACAAGATTTGGTGCCTGTTCTTGAGCAAATTGCTCGCACTGGTAAGCCTCTCCTGATTATTGCTGAGGACATTGAGAAAGAAGCCCTCGCCACCTTGGTGGTGAATCGCTTGCGCGGCGTGCTCAATGTGGCTGCAGTAAAGGCTCCTGGCTTCGGTGATCGCCGCAAAGCGATGATCGAAGACATGGCGGTTTTGACCAACGGCCAGTTGATTACGGAAGACCAAGGCCTCAAGCTTGAAAACGCCAAGCTGGAGATGTTGGGCACTGCCCGCCGCGTCACCATCAACAAAGACACCACCACGATTGTTGCCGAAGGCAATGAGGCGGCTGTGAAGACGCGTTGCGAGCAGATCAAGAAGCAGATGGACGAGACTGATTCCACCTACGACAAGGAGAAGCTCCAAGAGCGCCTAGCCAAGTTGGCTGGTGGCGTTGCTGTTGTGAAGGTGGGAGCAGCAACCGAAACAGAGATGAAGGACAAGAAACTTCGTCTAGAAGATGCCATTAATGCCACTAAGGCCGCTGTAGAGGAGGGCATCGTTCCTGGAGGCGGTACAACCTTGGCTCACATGGCACCAATCTTGGAAGAGTGGGCAGCCGCCAACCTGTCTGGCGAAGAGTTGATCGGTGCAAACATCGTGGCTTCAGCGCTGACTGCTCCCCTGATGCGCATCGCTGAAAATGCTGGTGTGAATGGCGCTGTCGTTGCTGAAAACGTCAAGTCCAAGTCGTTTAACGAGGGCTACAACGCTGCCAATGGTGAGTATGTCGACATGCTTGCTGCTGGCATTGTGGATCCGGCCAAGGTGACTCGCTCTGGTTTGCAAAATGCTGCTTCGATTGCCGGCATGGTGCTAACCACCGAATGCATCGTGGCTGATATGCCAGAGAAAAAAGAAGCTGCTGGTGGTGGTGGTATGGGCGGCGACTTCGACTACTAAACGCTGGTTTCCGACCATGTTTCAGCCTCCGTTAATTCGGGGGCTTTTTTAATGGATGGGTTGCCAGCAATCCAATCCAGCTGTTTTTTCTGAACGGGATGAACCCAGGTCAAGGGGATGCATTTGGATCGCGATGCGCTGTGCTGCTTGGACAGAGCCGAGCATCAGAGTCGATTGATCCAACAAAGCTTTCTTAAAATGTTCGCTATGAACAGTTTTAGGGGGCTTTGGTTTGCAACGGTATCGATGAATACAGAAAAGCCTTGTTCTCGTCTCGCCTTCTTCGATTCCTCATCGCCTTATTGGTGGTGCCAGCGCTTCAGCTAATAAGTGCTGCCTTCCTTCCTGCCTATGCCGGTGATACGGCACTTCTGGCGGCAGACAACACGCTGATCCTGACGTCCTCGGCTTTGGTGTTGTTGATGACGCCTGGCTTGGCATTTTTTTATGGAGGGTTTGTTCAGTCTCGGAATGTCCTCAACACGATGGCGATGAGCTTCGTGATGATGGGGATTGCCACTCTGGTGTGGGTCACCTTTGGGTTCAGCCTTGCGTTTTCCGATGGGGGAGCCTTTCAAGCTGTTGTAGGCAATCCGTTCTCCTTTGCTTTGTTGGAGAATGTGCCGCCTGTTTGGGATGGGCTTGCGATCCCAGGTCTCACCTTTGCTCTCTTTCAGGGCATGTTCGCGATCATCACTCCCGCTTTGATTTCGGGCGCTCTGGTGGAGCGGATCAGTTTCAAGTTTTGGTGTGTGTTTAGCCCGATTTGGTTGTTGCTGGTTTACGCCCCACTCGCCCATATGGTTTGGGGAGGGGGTTTCCTTGGTAAAGATCTTGATTTTGCCGGTGGAACAGTGGTTCATATCAGTTCTGGTGTTTCTGCCTTGGTGCTTGCCGGGCTGGTGGGGTCGCGCCGTCAGTGGCCTCACTCCGTGCGTCCTCCTCACGATGTCAGTCAGATTCTTTTGGGAACAGGTCTGCTTTGGTTTGGTTGGTTCGGTTTCAACGGTGGAAGTCAGCTGGCGGTAGCTGGTGCAGAGTTGCCTTTTACGACAACGCATATTTCGGCGGCTGCGGGCTTGGTGGCTTGGTCTTTGATTGAGACCTGGAGGAGTGGCAAACCCACCGTTGTTGGTATGGCCACAGGGGCTGTGGCTGGGTTGGTTGGTGTGACCCCGGCTGCCGGGTTCGTAACCCCTGGTGCGGGGATGGCAATCGGAGCGATTACTTCGCTGTTTTGCTTTGCCTCAGTGCAGATCAAAGTGAGGCTTCGATTTGATGATTCTCTCGATACCTATGCGGTCCATGGCGTAGGTGGCACGATCGGTGCCCTGCTAACGGGTGTTTTTGCCAGTGCTGAATTGATTGCTGGGCATCCGGCTGCCAAAGTTCTGATCGAACAGGGAAGGGGTGCGCTGATCGTTGGACAACTCCAAGCAGTCTTGGTTGCGTATGGACTTGCAGCAGTTGGAACGTTCTTGATCGCGTTTGTGTTGAGGGGGCTGGGCCTGCGATTCCGGGTTACTGAAGAAGCGGAAAACCTGGGAATTGACGTGGAGGCCCATGGAGAAGAGGCCTATGCCGAACGTGTTGGCTCTCCTCAGTTCCACTGAGATTGCTATAACAGCTGTTTTTGGATACGTTAAATGTTGATGTCTATGGTATTTGCTGTAGGCATTCACATTTACCATGTGAAAAATGTGGCGTAAGCCAATGAAGATTAGGCTTAAGTATTGCTTGGTTTAATCTGGTTTTGTCTGATCTATTTCGGCCTGTGAGGCTCATTCAAGCGTTTGTAAACGGTCATTGGTGAAATGAATTCGATTTAGCTGAGCCAGCCAGCACTCAGAATCACAGCTAGTGCCAAGAAAAATGAAAGTGTTGTCCAGGTAATGCGATTCAGGGTTGCTTCTGCACTGCTAGAGCTGGTGAACGATGAACTTCCACTTGCCGCAATCCCTCCCATTCCATCCCCTTTGGGACTATGCAAGATAACAAGAAGAATCAGAACGACACCACTGCCGATCCAAACCCAAGAGAGAACAGTTGTAAGCATGGTTTGATCTTACTTAAACGGGTTGAGGCAACTTGGCCTTGGACGGAGCCGAGGCTTCGATCGGTTCAATCAAAGAGATGCCAGTCATGGCTTCGGGTTTATCTAAATTGAGCAGCTGAAGAAGTGTTGGCGCAATATCGGCAAGCCCACCATTCTCGCGGAGGCGAATTGAATTCCCCAATCCTGGGACCTTGCGTTTTTCTCCCTCGATCAAAATGACAGGTACAGGATTGGTGGTGTGTGCGGTCCAGGCTTGACCATCCGGACCTTGCATACGCTCGGCATTTCCGTGGTCTGCAGTGATAAGCAACGTGCCACCCATTCGACCCACGGCATCCAGAAGTTTGCCGATGCAGCGATCAACAGTTTCAATCGCTCGCGTTGCCGCTTCCATCATCCCGGTATGTCCCACCATGTCGGGGTTGGCATAGTTGATCACAACCAGAGAGTGTTCGCCCTGTTGGATTGCAGCAACACAGCTTTCGGTGAGAGTGTCGGCTGACATCTCTGGAGCTTGGTCGTAGGTGGCGACACGGGGAGATGGAACGAGATGCCTCTTTTCTCCTGGAAGGGGTTGTTCGATTCCCCCATTCATGAAGTAGGTGACATGGGGATATTTCTCCGTTTCTGCAGTGCGGTACTGCTTCAGGCCGGCATCAGAGACCACCTGCCCCAAAAGCTGATCGAGTGATTCGGGTGGAAAGACCACCGAGACAGGGAGGTCCGTTTCATATTGGGTAAACGTCACCAAGTCGAGTGTTGGCTGATGAACGCGCTTGAAGCCTTCAAACTCCGGTAATGAAAGAGCCTGAACAATCTGTCTGGCCCGATCAGGACGGAAGTTAAACATCAGCAATGCATCACCATCTCGAAGTGGATCGTCGCAGAGGCGAACGGGCTCTAAGAATTCGTCGGTGATGCCGTTGGCGTAGCTGTTAGCCAATACGGACGATGGTTCATCCTTGTGGCGCTCTAAATCAGGATCGGTCAGTAGGGCATAAGCCCGCTCTGTTCTCTCCCAGCGATGGTCGCGATCCATCGCCCAGTAGCGCCCACAGAGACTGGAAATGCGGCCAACTCCATGACTGCTGATCGCGGCTTGGATTTTGCTCAGGTGTGTTGGTGCACTTTGTGTGGGCGTGTCTCGTCCGTCTGTGATCGCGTGGATGGCCACATTCTTGAGCCCCTCTTTAGCCGCCCATTCGAGTAGCCCACAAATGTGATCTACGTGGCTGTGTACGCCACCATCGGAGCAGAGACCAAGCAGATGGAGGGTGCCACCAGTGCTGCGTACACGTTCGGCGACCGATTGAAGAGCTGAGGTGCTGCCAAGCCGATGCTCGCGAACGGTTTCACTGATACGCACCAATTCTTGACGGATGATCCGACCGGCTCCAATTGTGAGATGGCCAACCTCTGAATTCCCCATCTGACCGTCGGGGAGACCTACATGGGATCCGCTCGCTTCAATAAGGGCGTGAGGGTAGGCATGCCAGAGCGCATCGATGACAGGAGTGGAAGCGCTGCGGATGGCGTTGTGCTCAGTCGAGTCACAAATTCCCCAGCCATCCAGGATCGCAAGAACCACAGGTGCAACGGAAGCGTTGCGGGGAAGATTTCCTTCGAGGTTGTTCGGTACGTTCACTCCGTCAATCTCAGTTCTTAAGTCCCTCTGCAGGTGCAAGTTACTTCCTTGATGCCCAAAAGGTTTTGATTCGTACCGTTCAGGTTTGCAAAAGCTGATCGTGTTGGGGAAAATCGTTCATACACTGATCGCCTTAAAAGGAAGCGATGGCAGATCGAGAGGTTGGAGATGATCGGATTGAAATTCTCTCTGCGGATGAATTGCGAAAAACTGTGACCCGCTTGGCGTCTCAGGTTTTGGAGTCTGTGCCAACCGTTGAATCTCTGGTGCTTCTGGGGATCCCAACCCGCGGCGTTCAATTGGCTGGCGTTATCGCAAGCTCATTGAAAGATCAGAGCGGTCACGCTGTTGCCACTGGCACCATCGATCCCACCTTCCACCGCGATGATTTGGGTCGAGTGGGTGTGCGCATGGTCCAGGCGACCGACCTCCCTGTGAGCGTGGAGGGAAGGGATGTTGTGCTCGTGGATGACGTTGTCTTTACGGGGCGAACTGTGAGAGCTGCTTTGGAGGCGATCCAAGCCTGGGGTAGACCACGCCGAGTTTCCTTGTTGGTCATGGTGGACCGAGGTCATCGGGAATTGCCAATTCAGCCGGATTTTTGCGGCAGGGTGGTGCCGACGCGTCGATCGGAAAGCATTGAACTGCGCTTGCTCGGCTTGGATGGGGAGGAGGGCGTTTTCCTTCGACGCGTTAAAGAAAACAACTCTGAATAATCAGGTTTGCCTTAACTCGCCGGGGTCAGCTCGTCAGCTCGGAAGTGGGCCTTGTAACGGCCAAAAGCCACAACGACCGGAAGGGTTGGGCTGATTGGACGTCCCTTCCAATCGTCGAGCACCTTGAAAACCTCTCCCTCAGTTCCTTCCATATCGAAACTTTCTCCACGATGTTGGGGGTGGTTGAAAACAACAACACTGGTGGAGACGACAACCTTGTCACCCGGCTGCATGGACGTCCGTTCAAGTCAGGCGATTGTCTCACGGAGAGTCAGGTCAAGACCCTTTAGTTCTTGGCCTGACATAGCGTCTCAGGGCCGTCCTCAATGATGGTGCCGCCTAGATCGCTGCAACCGGCCAGGAATGCTTCCCAAGGAGGCATTCCTTCGCGGATGTGTGCTTCCACTACGTCATTCAACAGATCTCTCGCCACAGTGTGAGCCGGCAAGGCTCCATGGCTGTGGTGTTCTTTCTGGTCCCTTAAGTCGTCAATGGCCTGCTCTACTTCCTGACGGATGGGTTCTGCTTGGCGTTGCCACCAGGGATGATCCAGCTGGTTGAGGGAGCTGAGTGCTTCCCACCACTGATCTTGGTTCACATGCTCTCTCAGCTTTTCAAGCTCAAGGCGATTGCGATTCCAGCTTTCCTTGAGGCTGTCACTCAAGCGGCTTCCGGGTCGACCATCGTGCTTCTCCAGTGGACGAAGCATGGTCAATGCCTCGTTTAGATGTCCAGCGCGAAATTGAGAGAGTGCCTGCTCGCGTAGCTCATCACGCCAAAGTTTCAGCTGCCTTTGATCCTGCTCTTTTTGCTGTGGAGAGCCAACGCCTGAATTCACGAGCTGCTCTTGAAGGAGCAGAGCTTGACCTGGATCAGCTTGATCCCAGGTTTGTTGAGCCAGCTTTCGTCTACAAATGGCAAGCTCTTCAGGCGCCTTCTGCCCGAGCCAACGCAAGGCAGCTAATTGCTCTCCGTAGCGCAGGCAGGCTGGCAGGTCATCCGTGGAGAGCGCTCGACTCAATTTCCGCGGCAGCTGTTGCTCCCATAAATAAGCTCCAGCACAAAGTGCTGCGACTCCTCCAAGGGTCGCGGTGATCCAAAAATGGGGCAGGTGGCGACGCAGCGCCAAAATCCAAAGCCTCTTTGTATGAACTCCTTTCTATGGAGGCGAGAAAGGACTCTCAACTGTGTGTGGACGGACCGTTCACTGCACAGTTATCAGCGTGCATGGTTCGATGGCCAAACCCGTTCTTAAATCTTCTCCGCTCATGACGAGTTGAGCGTCGTCATCAAGGTGAAAAGCCAGGCGCAGGCAGTCTTCTCCTGGTTGGCCAAGTGGATTGAGCTCAAGGCGAATGGTCTGGCTTAAGAGAGGCCGAATGGTGTCTGGAACATTGCTGTTATCTCTAACGGTGGGGAGCCCTCCGATGAACACCACTTCGTGTCGCCGTTCGCCTTGGGGTTCACCGAGCACGAGTTCAAGATCCTGTTGATTGTGGCGGCTTGCGCTGAGCTTCAGCATCAAAGGTTGAAGAGAGGGCCATGGCTGGCCGCTCAGAAATAAGGGATGCCAGTGATGGGCGTTACTCCGACGATCCCAGCAGCGCAAATACACACCTTTTTGTAGGAGATCTCTGATCCTTACCCCAGGCGTGAGATTGAGCGCTCCGGTGGCCACGGCTTGAACAGGTGGTGGGGTCAGCAAAGGCACAGGCTTCATCGTCTCTGATAACCATTGGCGCAACAGCGGAAGATGGGCTCCACCACCAACCGCGACCACGGCGTTGAGGTCTTCTGGTCGGCAGCCCTGCTGGCGGGCCGAGGCCAACGTGCGATCGAGTAGTCCTTCAAGAACCTTGAGCAATCCACGGTGCTCAAGAAGCGCGTGGAGTTGGTTGCGATTAAGCGACAAGGTGATGGGTTGGGCGAGGTCGATGCCGCTGGCTAACTCACTGAGGGTCTCTTCCTCTCCGACATCAGGGTTGCTGAGGCGGCATTTCAAGCGTTCAGCCGCATTTAAGAGGCTCGTCTGACTTCTCAGAATTAGGTCGGGATCGTTGGGGAGAAGGTGATCCAGGATCCAGTGATCTAGATCCCTTCCACCAAGGGCGATGCCGGCTTTTCCTAAGACCCTTGCCGAGCGAAGGGTTTGCTTGCTGTTTTTGAGGTCACGTCCCTGAAAGCGCAGCAGCTGCGCCAGTGGAGCGGCTCTGCCCTCGCCTCCTTCTAAAGCGACAAGGGAAAGGTCCAACGTGCCCCCACCAAGGTCCACCACCAACAACTTGGAACCTGCAGGCAGTCCTGCGCCCATGGCTGCCGCTGTTGGCTCATCCACGAGCGCCACCTCGTCAACCGGAAGGCTCGTGCAGGCCTGCAAAAGCCATTGGCGATAACCAACCGCCTGATCAACCGGAGCTGTAAGCACCAGTCGCTTCACCGATACTGTCTCTGGAAGGCATTTCCAGATCTGGTGCAACAGAATTTCGCCAGCTTGCTCGGGGGTCAGGGGATGGGATGGCAGGTCGGATTTGTCTGAAACTCCGATCCAGCGTTTGAAGTCACGATGAAGCTCTTGGGAGGATCCATCGGAGAGTCCGCTATCGAGGACTTGCCTGCCTACGAGCGGTTGATGGCTGGCAAGAGCGTTGCTCCATATAAGGCTCGGGACTTCCCCGGGGCGTTGACTAATCGGTGTGAGGTCTAAAAGTTGCGGGGGGGATGCGCTGCCGTCTTGAAAGGCCACCACCGTGTTGGAGCTCCCCAGGTCGATGGCGAGCGTTCCTTGAACGGAAAGATGAAGGTTTTGTACGTCCTTTGGGGGCTGAACCTCAGCCATGGCCATGTTGATAAGGAGTCAAGGCTACGGGGCCTAGCGATGGATCGGTTGAGACGCCTGGTGTTTTCCTTCTATAGGGAGGATCCAGAGATTGAGGCTGAGTTGGAACCGTTGCGTGAGTGCCGCATGTCCCGTAGTTGGGGATGCATTCGTATTGATTGCACAGATGGCCCACACCTTGAACAGGTAAGTGGTTTGATGACGCATCTGAGACGTCCTCTCCTTGCGATGGGCTTAGGTCGCCAGATCGTTTTGCGAGTGCCGGGTCGCCCCCAGCGCGCTTATCCAATGCAGGTTCCGTTTCACAGCGATTTGCTCACTTAGAGTGAATTGTCGATGATTAGACAGAGATGATTTCTGCAGGTGTGGACTCAAAAGACCTCGCGAAGCGGGGCGAGAGTTTGATTCGTCAGTCCACAAACCGTTATCTGACCACAGTCAAGATCGCTTTTCGTGCCAAGCAGCGTCGTTTTGATGACTTTGATGGCCTCTTAGAGGAATCCAGTGTGAAGCCGGTCCACCGCGCAATCGTTGAGCTCTCTGATGAGCAGGATCAGCCTGATCTCTTGCCTGGATGATCCAACAAGAGGGGCCTGGCTGGCGTCTCGCCCATGACTTGCGCCGAAACGGCTTTCCCTTCCTCATCGGAGGGGAGTTTTGGGCTGTCGAGCTCACCGAGATGGAAGCGAAGGGGCTGCATGCCCTTCTCGTAGAGCTTGACCACCAACACTTGCTGATCCGTGATCAGTTGATGGAGGAAGAATCCATCACCTTGGAGTTGGAACAGCAGGAGTGGTGGGGGTGCCTTGATGGCACCCGTGCTCGCTGGGGGCTGCAGGTCGTGCTTCAAGGCAATGAGAGGCAACGCCGAGGACTGGAGGGCGCTTGGCCTGCTCCAGCGGCTCAAGCATTTTTGGCTGCGTTGAGAACGGTCTTGGATTGAACATCGGATTAGTTGGTCTAATCAATCCGGTTTTATTGATTTCTCCACGGCTGTATAGGCAGAATGCACAGCTTTTCCACAGGCTGACGCGTCCTTTTTGAGTTGCGGGCTTCATCCTGTGGAAAAACATAAGTTTCGGAGCTTGTGTGGTATTGCCCGAGTGCGTTGCATAGCACCCCTGAGTATGGGATAAAGCAAGGCGTGGACTGCATTTATGGTCTTGGTTTTATCGATCGAGTGGGCTGAGATCGCTTGGTCGACCTCTCCTGGAGGCCCCTTGTGCTTGTGGAGAACAGGCCATAGATTCAGGACGTGCTGATGAAGGAGTTTGGGGTGGTTCAAGGCCAGTTGTTGACCGATCAGGTTGTTGATTCAGAAGCTGTTGTTGCAGGCCAAGCAACACCGGAGCCCGTCCAGGGCGAGGACATCGTTAGTTTTCAAGCGGAGATGCCTCTGCCTTTGCACCAGGCGATGGCGGACTTTATTGAGCGTTGCCCGAATTGGGATCAGTACCGACTCGTTCAGGCTGCTTTGGCAGGATTTCTTGTTCAGAACGGTGCGGACTCCAGAGAGCTCACCCGCCTTTATGTCGGCAACATGTTCCGTCGCGACTCTCTTCGCCACGGTGTTTGAGTCCGGCAACTAGCCATCAACAGCAAGGCACTGAACGGGATACTGAAAAGCAGTCCGAGGCTCGCAGCCATGAGCCCAAGCAAGTTGATTCCTAGAAGAAGCCCAAGCAAGGCCATTACTTTGAGGCGATTGGCTTGAACAAGTTTGCGACTGTGCTCCATCGCTCGGAGTGGTCGATAGCCGTGATGAATCAGCAATGGAATGGAGAGGAGTTGGCCAACCAACCAGACGGCGATGCCGACTCCACCGAATACGACAACCAAACTGGCAAGAACCCCGCTGTGGGGCGCCAAAAATTGACTCAAAAGACGAATCGAACTGATTCCGCCAATGCCGATGAGGACCTCTAAAACCACAAGGCCGCAGGTCTGCTTCAGTAGCCAAAGAAATCGGCGTCTTGCAGCGGGTTGTTCTGGGTCTCGATCCAATCCCCCCGGTAGGTGCTCGTCTGCCAACTGCAGCAGAGCCAACAGGGGGGCTAGAGGAACAAGTGTTGCCATGACAAGCGCAAGATCTCCGGTGTATTGAAGGAAGCGATTGCTGCTGAGTTGGAGGTCTCGTGCGACCACACCTAAGCCCATCAGACAGGTCAGCATCAAAGCTGTGAGCCCGATGAAGGACCAGGGTGCTTTCCTGAAGCCGATCCAGGCCCTTGGAATAATGGTGGCAATCGGTAGTTGCTCAGCAGAAATGCCTGCGAGCGGATCATTGAAGTGGTCCAAGTCTCTTTAATAAATCCATCGCGATTTCTGTGTCAACCGGAAGAATGGATAGTCGATTCCCACGACGAACAACAGTTAGTTGGTCTGCTTGGTACGACTCGCGAAGATCTTCAAGGGTCAACATGTCAGAAAATTGACCGCGATAGGCAAGTTTCGCGCAATCCCAGCGTGGAGAGTCCTGCTTGGATGCTGGATCGTGGTACTTAGAGTTGATATCAAACTGCGTTGGATCGACGAGGCCAGTTTCTGTGACCTCCATCAGACCGACAATTCCCGGCGGTTTGCAATTGGAGTGATAGAAAAAGGCTTGATCTCCGACCTTCATCTTTCGCATGAAGTTTCGGGCCTGGTAATTTCTTATTCCATCCCATAAGGTAACTTTCTCGTTCCTCAAGTGTTCAATGCCGTAAACATTGGGCTCGCTTTTCATGAGCCAATATGAGGTGTTAGTCATGTAAAGTGATTTAGAGGAATGAAGCGATTGTAATGACGTATTTAAGGATAGTTTTAGGTTGCCTTAGTAGGTAGGCAATCATAACTTCGTCTTTCGTCGTAATTGGGTTTGTCTTGTTGGTAAAGGCAGCCATGTTTCAATTATTGAAAAAGTTTTGGCTCTTCTAAGGAGATTATCTTGGCTTGGCGCAGGTGGTTTCGACTGGTTCGAATCTCTGCCCATTTTCATTGGGCTGAAGCCCTAAGCGTTCAAGTGCTTCAACAGCGTCAATTTTGTCAGCGTTGTAGAGAGCGCATGTCTGTTGATCTCTAGCCCCTTGGGAGTCGCAAGACACCAAGAGGGTAATCAGGGTGAGAAGTAAAAGTTTTCTTGAGGTTTTCATGTAATGAATTTAGTGCATATCGCCTGGTATTCGCTTAGAGGTTTAAGGCGATGATTGGCCATTCAATAGGAGCATCTATTAAGGCTAATATTGTGCGCCATTGAGAGTTTCTGGCATAGGATTTTAGGCGCTTGATTTGCCCTAACCCTTGCAATGTAAATGTTAGGATAATTGTTGCTTGTTAATGCTTGTGCTGAGGGGTATTAAGTTGAAGCTGAGTTCTCTTAACTTTCTAAGATAATTGTTTGCAGCTGCTTAGTCTGGTCTCATCGATTGGTTGCGGGCATGTTGCTGAATCATGTCCCTGAAATGATTTCCGCGGGCTTCAAAGTCTTTGTATTGATCGAAGCTTGCACAGGCTGGCGATAACAGTAGAGAGGAGGCATTCTCGTTCTTCCCCTGCGCGATCGCTGCCGTTACGGCGTCCGCCATCGTTGGGTGAGATGTCAAATTTCCTGTATAGCCAGAGCTACGAATCAGGTCTAATAAAACCTCTCGATCGCTTCCAAAGAGAGCGATCGAGCAAACCCTGTCGTGGAGAAGTTGCAGCCATCTACTGGCATCACCTTGCTTGGATAATCCACCGGCAAGTAAAGCGATCGGGCCCGGTACTGCTTGAAGTGCAACGGCAGCCGCGTCGTAATTCGTGGCTTTGCTGTCGTTGAACACGTTCATTCCGTGGAGTGATCCCAAATTCTCTAGGCGATGTGGCACTCCCGGGAAGCTGCGCATCCCACGCTCGATTGATTGTGGCCCTAATCCAGCTTGCAACGCTGCTGCGGTGACGAGCAGCATGTTTTGGCGATTGTGTTCGCCTGGCATCGCTAGAGCATTGGCTGGAAAGAGAGCACCCAGTTTGCTGCACACGAAATCTTCTTGATTGATCCAAAGTTCAAGATTTGATGGCTCATATTCCTTTCGTGAAGCGCTAACCCACTGGGCATTTGGCCAGTCAGCGTGCCTGCTCTGAAGGTCGGCGTCGTCTGCATTGAGAACGACATGCTTGGAGCGTCGAAGCAGGCCTTGTTTGATGTCTCTGTAGGCATCCATGGAGCCATGGCGCTCCAAATGGTCGGGAGTCAGAGTGGTCCAAATGCCGATGGTTGGTCTTACTTCATTGGCTGATTCAATTTGGTAACTACTCATCTCCATCACGATCCAATCCGGTTTGGTCTGGGCTGGATCCATGCATTGCAGCCCTAATTCGGCGGCGGAATGGCCCACATTTCCGGCCATCGGCGCATGCAGTCCCGCTTGGTTGAACACGTGATGCAGCAAATGCGTCACGGTGGTTTTGCCGTTTGTGCCTGTGATCCCAATCCAAGGACATTCGCGGAGGGCTTGCCATGCCACGGCCATTTCACCTCTCACGGTGACGCCGTGATCACGCAGCTTCATCAAGGTGGGATGGTCCCAGGGGATCCCTGGGCTGATCACGACTTGCTCAACTTGATCCAACCAGCGTTGAAAGCTGGAGAACTCCAGAGGGCACCCCAGCTCGGTTTGGATGCCTTGGTCTCTTAGTTGTTGTGCCTTGGATTGTTGTTCGGGTCCATCGTCCCTTTCGAGCACTACGACGTGATGGCCCTGGGCATGAAGGAGGCGCGCTGCGCCGACCCCGGAGCGACCAAGCCCCACGATCAAGCTGCATGCCATTGTCCAACTCCTGTCCCTAAAGGGAAGTGGGCGATACTGGATTCGAACCAGTGACCCCTACCGTGTCAAGGTAGTGCTCTACCTCTGAGCTAATCGCCCCCAGTTCTCAAGTTTGTCTGTTGAGATGGGTGGTTGATGAATGGGTCAACCAGAGACTGAAGTTAGCAGTTGGAGTGCCGTTTTAATCCACTCCTCTCACTGGCGGAGGATCTCAACACGCCACCGCTCGCGTTTCGTACGTTCGATGTTCAGGACCTCGATGCTGCCTCTCTCTTGAAGTTGCAGGCGGTCTCCAATTTTTAAATCGCGACTGGCTAGCCGCACGGGTTCCCAGTTGAGCCGCAAGCGCCCTTCTTTGATTTGTTTGACGACTTTGGATCGGGAGATGCCAAAGCCTGCAGAGGCAATGGCATCAAGACGGCATGAGGCTTCAACGCTGCTCAACCGGCGAGCGACTCTCTGAACAGGCCATTGCAGTGCCTCGAGTGGCAAGGATTCGCAGGCGATGATCACATCGCGAAGACTGCCTCGTTGTCCCTGCAGCAGGGCCGCGGCTTCCGGTGTGCAAATGGCCTGGGCACCTCTGTCTCCACGAATCCATAGATCGCCGAGGGACTCGTCATCGATCCCGATGCTTTGGAGGGCCAGACGCATCTCGTCGGGTGAGGTTGGATCGAACAGGAAGTTGCCTTCCACATTGAGACCAACTAGAGGGCAAGGGGGCTCAGGATCTAAGGAGGTTGCGTGCTGGATCAGCAACCGTTTGCGCTCTGCTCCTGGGTAGCCGCCATCTCGGCTGATCTTTAGTTCTGCCAGTGACTCAAGTTGGTTGGCATCTTCCAGCATCAAGGCTGAGAGAAAGGGACTCCATCGCGGTTGCCGGGTCCGCAGAACGTCTTCCGCAAGGTCGATCAAGGCGCCCATCGTTATGGGATGTCTGCAGGACCGAAGCAGCGCCTCGCGAGGAAGGCTCACAGTTCGCTGAGGCGAACCACTTGCTGGGGACGTGCCTTTTGAACGGTTTGCCAAGGCAACTCCATCCCGGGCCTCGTTTCCAAGAGCAGTAGCCAGCAGCCTTCAAGGTTTCGATTGCGCAGGATCCTGACACCATCCTCGTTTTCAGACGGCACGCTGGCGGCGGCTGCATAGCTGCCCATGAGGCCTGAACCCATGCCCAGCAATCCTCCAATAAAGGCTGCTCCCCAGGGACCAAAGCTTGCAAAAGTGTCGAGCGTGGTGATCTGGGTAAAGGTGCAGCCAGCAAAAAAACCGAAGGGCATCAACCAGCGCGCCATTGACTTCTGACGTCGACGGCGCGCCAGGCTGGGGTTGAGCAGGTCGATATCATCCATCGCCTCAGCGGGCAAATCAGCATCAGAGACGGATTCTTCTTCCTGTGGTTTGGCCCCTTCCACAGGGGCGGGGGCGACGAGGGCGACGCGAAGCAATGGCGTGCCTAAGTCTTGGAGTGAGAGGCGAAGACGGTCGGCAGCAATGCGCTCATTGAGAACCAGAACGCAAACGGGCATGAAAAAACAGCAGCCGAATCATCATTCTCTCTCGGAACTGTTGCCCTTGGAGCTGATTCTCTTGGAACTGTTTGGGCTGGAAGACACTTTGAGGAGAATCTTCGGGCTGCTCTCTACAGTCAATGGTGGCTCTCTCCCGCCGCTGGATGACAAAAGTTCTTGTTTCAGACCCCATTGATCAGGCGGGGCTCGACATCCTTGGCCAAGTGGCTCAAGTCGATGAGCGCATTGGGTTGTCTCCGGAAGAACTCAAATCGATCATTGGTGAGTACGACGCCCTAATGATCCGTTCTGGGACCCAGGTCACAGCCGATGTGATTGAGGCCGCTGATCGGTTGCGGATCATCGGCCGTGCCGGTGTGGGTGTCGACAACGTGGATGTACCTGCGGCTACTCAACGCGGGGTGTTGGTGGTGAACTCACCCGAGGGCAACACGATCGCAGCGGCAGAGCATGCGCTTGCGATGTTGCTGTCGGTGTCTCGTCACGTGCCGCAAGCCCATGGTTCGATGCGGTCTGGGGCGTGGGATCGCAAAAAATATGTGGGAAATGAGCTTTATAAAAAAATTCTCGGCGTGGTGGGGTTAGGCAAAATTGGCTCTCATGTCGCTCGCGTTGCGAAAGCGATGGGCATGGATGTGATCGCGTTTGATCCGTTCATCTCTGCAGAACGCGCCCAGCAGATGCAGGTGCGGCTCACCACTCTCGAAGCCCTGTTCCAGCAGTCCGATTACATCACCCTGCACATTCCCCGCACACCTGATACGGAAAATCTGGTGAATGCCGAGCTGTTGCGCACGATGAAAAGTACGGCACGGATTGTGAACTGTGCACGCGGTGGAATTGTTGATGAGCCTGCGATCGCGGAAGCGATTGAATCCGGGGTGATCGCTGGGGCCGGCCTGGATGTGTTTGCGTCGGAACCTCTGGCGAAGGACTCCCCTCTGCGCGCCGTGGAGCGAGGACTTGTTTTGACCCCTCATCTCGGAGCATCAACGGAAGAGGCTCAAGAAAATGTGGCGGTTGATGTCGCCGAACAAATTCGCGATGTGTTGCTGGGGCTGCCTGCCCGCAGCGCCGTGAATATTCCAGGGCTCAGTGCCGAGATCATGGAGCGACTCAAGCCCCATCTCCAGCTGGCGGAAACCCTCGGTTTGCTGGTGAGCCAACTCAGTGGTGGTCAGATTCAGGAGTTGGAGGTGCGCTTGCAAGGTGAATTCGCCAGCCACCCCTCTCAACCTCTTGTGGTGGCTGCTCTTAAGGGCTTGCTCAGCACTGCACTGGGAGATCGAATCAACTACGTGAATGCATCGCTCGAGGCCAAGGGCCGTGGCATTCATGTGCTGGAAATCAAAGACGATGCCAGTCGCGATTTTGCAGGTGGATCGCTGCAGCTCACCACTCGCGGTGGTCAGGGAGGTCACAGCGTGACCGGTGCGGTTTTCGCAGACGGTGATTTGCGCGTCACCAGTATTGATGAGTTTCCGGTGAATGTGCCGCCCAGCCGTCACATGCTGTTCACCAGGCACCGCGACATGCCAGGCATCATTGGCCACCTTGGCTCTCTTCTCGGAGAGCACAATGTCAACATCGCATCAATGCAGGTGGGGCGTCGCATCGTCCGTGGTGATGCCGTGATGGTGCTCAGTATTGATGACCCGATCCCTCCCGCTTTGCTGACCACCATTCACAGCATTAACGGCATTCAGGAAGCCCACCCCGTCACCTTGTGATGTGGTGGCGTCTCTCCTTGCCTCTGCCACCTGTCCTTGAGGAGTCCCTTCTCTGGAAGTTGGAGTCTCTAGGGCTGCATCGCTTGGCTGTTCAACATGCCCCAGAGTCGCCGGATCAGCGCACGTTGCTGGCATGGCTTCCAGCGTGGGAGTGGCCGCAGGATCAACGGGATCAGTTGCTGAACAGCCTTCGCCCGATGGCGGACACGTTTGGACTTGCCTTGGCAGAACCGCTGTGGGAGGAGTTGGCTGATGAAGACTGGAGTCTTAGTTGGAAAAAGCACTGGCAACCAGATCCCGTGGGTCAGCGCTTGTTGATCCTTCCGGCATGGCTGGAGGTCCCTGAGGAGCACGCCAACCGCTTGGTTTTGAAGATGGACCCGGGAAGTGCTTTTGGGACCGGTAGTCATCCCACCACTCGCCTCTGTCTGGAAGCTCTGGAAGAGATGCCTCCACACGATCAGCGGGTAGCCGATTTGGGCTGCGGGAGTGGGGTCTTGGGCTTGGCTTCTTTGGCCCTTGGTGCCAGTGAAGTATTGGCTGCCGATACCGACTCATTGGCGGTTCGTGCGACGACAGATAACGCTGCTCTTAACGGTTTGAAGGCCGAGCAACTTCGCGTTGGCCATGGATCGATCGACACGCTTGCAACCTTGTTGAACGGAGAGGAAGCGGATTTGCTCCTATGCAACATCCTGGCTCCGGTGATCGAAGCTCTAGCCCCGCAGTTCGCTTCTGTGCTGAAGTCCACAGGTCGCGGACTTCTGAGTGGTCTTTTGGTGGATCAGGCGCCTCGGCTGATGGAGGTCTTGGCTGAATATGGCTGGCAGGCAAGGCCAATCGGGGAACAAGGTCGCTGGGGTCTGCTCGAAATTAAGCGCATTTTTCGATAAGCCCTTCTTATTAATGCCCCTTCTTTGATTGGGCTTGACCAGAAAACCCTGATGAATCCCGTATCAAGGCGTCTGTCCGATGTAGAAGGGTTCCGTCCAGCAGGTTCAGATCGATTCGATCTCTGCGCATTACATCCATCCATGGCTTCTTATAAGGTCACCCTGGTCAGCGAAAGCGAAGGCCTCAACAAGACCATCGAAGTTCCTGACGATCAGTACATCCTTGATGCTGCTGAAGAGCAAGGCATCGATCTTCCCTATTCCTGCCGTGCAGGCGCTTGTTCCACTTGCGCAGGCAAAATCACTGCCGGTACCGTTGATCAGTCCGACCAGAGCTTCCTTGACGACGACCAGATCGAAGCTGGTTTCGTTCTGACCTGTGTGGCTTACCCCACCTCAGATTGCACCATCAAAACTCACGCTGAAGAAGAGCTGTATTGAGCCCTTCAGCCTCGAGCTGAGGTCGCAACCCAAGCGATCGTTCTGCCACCCTTACGGGTGGCTTTTTAATGTGATGACACTCTTAAGTGCTTGATCGTCACCGTGACACCTGTTCCTGCCCTGCGTTCTGATGTTCAGGTATTGCTGGAGCATGGATCGGTGCATGCCAGTCCAGGCGGACAGTACAGCTTTCGGGTGATTGGGCCTTGTTGCCGTTTGTTTGACCGTGAGGAGCTGCCCTGGCCATGCTGTCGTTTGGCTTGGCGTAGCAAGGAGCCGAGTTGGCGCCGGGTGGGTCGCCGGTTTGTGCCAGATCTGGCTTCTAGGCGCTGTCCTTCGTATTCCGTTGAGCTGCTCCAGCCTGGTTCTCGCCCTACGGTCACGCTCTTAACGCTTTTTTCGATGCGTTTGACGCCTGAGTTGCAGGAATGGTGGTACAGCCGCCAACCGAAATCAATGGTTGCTTTGAATCACACGCCTTCGGTGTCATTTATTGAAGACAAGCGATGAAAGTGTTCTGATAGGCCGGCTTACTCCCTCAGATCGATCTTATTGGGAGAGATCAGTTTTACTTTGTCTTGTTTGTGATCTGCCTGGACTATTCATTTTTTCTAGCATTGGCAGAGGTGACATTCTTCAAGAGGCGAAGAATTGACCATTCAAAATGTTGTCAAGTTGCACTAACTTGTGGCAAAGTAGGTAGTTTTTTGGAGGCA
Source organism: Synechococcus sp. SP2 MAG (assembly GCA_030756895.1). Lineage (GTDB taxonomy): Bacteria > Cyanobacteriota > Cyanobacteriia > PCC-6307 > Cyanobiaceae > Synechococcus_C. The sequence goes on along the minus strand of JAVBIX010000054.1, from coordinate 58,833 downwards.
TAGTGGTTGCAAGAAAATTTGCTTTAAAGTAAATACTAGAAGCCAGGCTTTGTTTGCAGAATGATTCTCTGTTGGTATTTTAGTTGATTAATTCTTCTGTTATGGTGAGGCTGAGGTCTGAATGCTGAAGCCTGAGGTTTATTAATTCTTGGTATTCTGTTGATTCGTACGCAGTGACCGCTTTCTCTTTTGAATCAAATTCAACAATAATATTGACTGAACCAGGACTTCCTTCCCGTATATCACCTTGCAGGTCACGTATCAGTAAACGTGCTCCGACTGTTGGAAGCCAAGCCATGAATTTGTTGATGTAAGGAACCATTCCTAAGGGGGTGTGAATATTGCCAGTCACAACCCAATAGCCTTTTGTCATGAATTTAAAGCTTAGAACAGCATGATTGCTGCTCAGTTCCTATAGGCGTACCTTGCGGAGCTGAGCACTATGCTTAGACCTAATAATATATTATTAGGTCTAAGCATTTCATGCCTCTCCCCTTTTTGGTCGAGAGATGTTCTTGCCTGGAGACGAACGTATCCTGATTTTTTGGGCAGGATGTGTTGGTCTGAATGGCTTCGTCAAGAAGCCAAGGCGCTATATGCAATTGTGAGAATGATTCGGGTTACTTCGATTGTGCCGGCGATTGTTAGAACAGTTGCTGATTTCCTGATCCATGATGCGGGCTTTCCCTTTTTCAGGATCAGGTTTACTCCTGAGAAATTCAGTTTTGATGCATGCGGGAAGACAATCCTGTCTGCTTGGCCTGTTTTTAATCCTTGACTTAGCTTTGAGTTGATTCCGATAGCTTTGTCGCTATATGCATATCCAAGGCAAATCGCAGCCGTTCTATTGAATGCTGATTGAGCTGATCCTGCTTGGGAAAGCCAAGACCGCATGAAAGGAACTGTATATCGTCCGAATGTTTCTGAATATTCAGCTGAGTCCACCATTGAATCAATTACAGCATGATGCCCATTTAATGCTTGGATCTCAATGTATTTTGTGATCTCGCCTTGATCATGAGGTGTCCTCCCTAAAATATGTTTAAAATCAAGCTCAATGGTTCTTTCTGGAGAACATTTATCATAAAAATTTTTCTTATAGAAATCAGATTTTGCGAGTCCTCGTACGAAATCTTGAATTGAAATTCGCCCATCTTTTAATTGTGCTTCAAGAGAAGTAGACCTCTCACTATCCATCACATGTGCATTCCCGTAGACGTGCTTATAGGCACTGCTTAGGGCCCTCTCTAGTGCCTCCGACGATATATCTGGATATTCCTCGAAAGTGACTTTTCTCTCGCATTGATCATGAAGGCGAGGACCTATGGCTATTTTCATTCCCTCGCATTGTCTTCGCTTGAACTCGCTATTGCATAGCGCTGCAAGCTGAGAAGATTTATTCTGTGCACTCTTGTATGACGTAGAGGGTTTGGCTTCGCGTTCGCCGCCAAAGCTTGTGATGACTGATATAGAGGAGAGCATTGTTGAAGAGACTCCGGATTTATTTCAGTAAAATATATCTTGAATTGATTGAAAATATTAGAAGGCATGTTCGAAATTTTTTGTTTCGCAAGGTGCCATCATCTTATTTAAATTAAGTTAATAGACGTTTGTTGTGTTGTTTCTTCGGTCTTTGCTGACTCTCGTCTTAAGGGGATTTAGCCTTCGTCTCTCGGCACGTTTCATCGCTGGGACTGATACGCCTTCTACGCAAAAATAAAGGGCCCCAGTATTGCCTGAGGCCCTTTATTTGCACTTTGCGTGAAGTGATTATCTAATCAAAGGATCAGAAGTAGATTTTTCCACCGCCCCATTCGACACCTAAGACTTTGGGAGCCACCAGGATGTACCCAGACATCAGGCGAAGATCTTCATCGGTGAGATCACGCATCGCGGGATAAAGATCGCGACTGCGCATGCTGGGATGTAGATCGGCGATGCTGTATTCCCCGTCATAAGACGTGGGGTCTTGGATGTAATCCACGAGTGCCGCAACGTTGTCACGGACCGGAGTGGCCAGCGCAAGCGTTTCAGTATCCAGGCCAACATTCTGGTTGGTTTTGGTGATGCCGCCTGCGTGGCAGGTGCCGCAGCTCACGTTGAACACCTTCCGTCCTGTCTTGATTTCCTGCTCACTGAAGGTGACCAGGGCGCCATCGCCGTCAGCTGGCACCGTGAGGGTCTCGGCATCCCACTGGGCGGCCTGGGCGGGGGCACTGATCAACAGCCCAAGTAGCACTGGCAGTGCGATCAGCAGTCGATTCAAGGATCGACGCAATGTGGAGAAAAAAGAGGCCATGAAAGATGTCAGAGACTGACGTAGACAGCGCACCAAGTCCTTGTATCACGGGGTGGGAGGCGGATGAGCCCCTAGAGGGCCTAGTGATCACGAACTGTTGCAGCACGTGCCCCTCATGAAGAGGGATTCACGTCCACGTTGAGGAAATCCTTAGCCAAAAACGTATTCGGAAAAATGGTACGGGCCTCGGCGACTAAATCGTCGGCGGTGACTGCGTTTCCAGGGGCGTAGCGAGGGCTGAGGTGGGTCAGTGCTAACTGCTTGACGCCGGCCTCCGCAGCGGTCTGTGCCGCCATAGTGCTTGTGGAGTGTTGCCTCTTGAAAGCCATGTCGGCTTCCGCATGGGAGAAGGTCGATTCATGGATCAGCAGGTCGGCTCCCTGAGCCAACTGCACCGCTGCTTCGCAGAAGACGGTATCGGTGCAGTACACAACGCTCACCCCAGGTTGTTCTGGCCCGCATAAGGTCCGGCCATCGATGGTGCGACCGTCTTCGAGCGTGACCGATTCGCCGCGCTTCAGAGCTGCATAGACAGGTCCTGGTGGGATCTTCAGCTCTCGGGCCTTGTCGATGTCAAAGCGACCTGCTCTCGGTTTTTGTTCCGCTCGATAGGCGTAGGCCGGAACGCGATGGTTGAGGGGGGCCGCGGTCACAATCAGATCGTCGTCTTCGAACACAACGGTGTTCTGTTCGGCTGCTTCGCGCACGCGATGGATCGCAAGCGGATAGCCGATGCGGGTCGAACTCGTACGCAAAACCCCTTGGAGATACGCATCCAAGGGGTCAGGGCCGTAGAGGTCTACCCCATTGCTTGTGCCGCCTAGCCCCAAACTCGCCAACAGCCCGGGCAGGCCAAAGACATGGTCACCATGCATGTGGGTGATGAACACCCTTCTCAGTTGGGAAAGGCGCAAGTCGCAGCGTAAAAATTGATGTTGGGTCCCTTCTCCGCAGTCGAACAGCCACAGCTCCGACCGCTGTGGCAAACGCAGCGCCACAGAAGAAACATTGCGACCACGGGTGGGCACGCCTGAACTGGTTCCAAGAAAGGTGACCTGCACGTCTCAACGCGCTCAACAATCAAATCTGCCACGGGGACCTAGCCGCGTCCGAATCATCAGGTCACACTGAGCTGCCTGGTTCGGCTCGCAGTGCTCACTCGTACGTCAGCGTTCTTCCCTGTGCTGACTGCTGCTTTGACGATGCCGATCGCTGTGATGGCGGTCGGTTTTGATCAGCGGGTTGTGCATGCGGCACAGGAGCCGTCGATGCGGGTGTTGCTGTCACAAGCCTCGGTTGTGCGGCTTCGCGCTGATGGAGATCAGCCATTCCTAGTGCGAGGTCTTGGCCGTGGCGATCAAGGCATGCGCTCGATGGAGGTGAGTCTGCGAGAGGGGCGCCTCAGGATCAGTGGTCAACTGAGCGATGGGTCGTCTCGCTCATTGGCAGCTCGTTCTGCGATCGAGGTGCAAAGCAACGATCCCCGCGGGATTTGGCTCGGCTCTCGGCGTTACCGCGGCCGGTTGCAGTTTTTAGTGCGGCGCGGCCAGGTGCAGGTCATAAATCACCTTGGGATTGAGACCTACCTGGCCAGTGTTGTGGGGAGTGAAATGCCCCATCGTTGGCCGTTGCCGGCCTTGCAAGCTCAGGCTGTCGCGGCACGCACCTATGCCCTTCGACAGCGCGGGAAGGCTGGTGACTTTGATGTGAAGGCCACGGTGTCCAGCCAGGTGTACCGCGGGGTTGAATCCGAAACCCCCAGCACGATTGAAGCTGTTGAAAGCACGCGCTCTTTGGTCTTAGTCCACGCTGGGCGGCTGATCAATGCTGTGTTTCACAGCAGCTCTGGTGGTGCAACGGAACCCAGTGGTGAGGTTTGGCGCAATCAACTTCCCTACCTGGTCAGCGTTGCGGATCACGATCAGCACAGTCCGGTGCATCGCTGGAACAAACGTTTTGATGATGATGCGCTGCGTGATCTCTTCCGTGAAACCGGAGGTGTCAAGCGCTTGCAGGTCCTTAAGACAAGCTCAACAGGTCGGGTGCGTACGGCGCGAGTGCAGGGCCCACGTGGCTCTTTGGTGTTGACGGGGAGGGAGCTTCGCAGGCGTCTGGGCCTCAAAAGCACGATGGTTCAATTCGAACTCATCAATGACTCCCCCGATGCTTCAACTGCATCTGCAATCGCCACTGCTCAAAATGACCCGCAAGCATCAACTCACGCAGCCCCTCCTTTGATCGGTTTGTGGCGAGACTCCGCAAGTGGTCCTGACACCACATCCAGCACTTCAGGTCGATTGGCGGCTCTACTGCCACCGCCGCCGCTCCCCCCTCTCAACCGGTCAGTTTTTAACAAGCCACGTCCTGACCTCAGGGTGGGTGAGATGGTTCTCGAAGCGCGTGGTCAAGGATTTGGACATGGGGTTGGGATGAGTCAGTGGGGAGCCCATGGACTGGCGCTTCAGGGTGCTGACTTTCGTGAGATTCTTTTGCACTACTACCGCGGTGCAGAAATTCGCCCCTACCGCTCCAGTGATGACCCAGCTGTGGCACTTTGGCTCCGTTCAGAGTCAGCCTGGTGGGGTTGATGTCAGTGGCAGTTCATCGTGCTCAAGATTTCAGACACGATCACTATCGTGCGCAGGCGCAATCCGCTGCAGCTCATGGAGGCTGTTGTTGACCAGCTTGAGCAAGGATTGCTGGACTCTCTTGAGCATCAGGCATTTCGGCCCCTGGGTTTGGCGACAGGACGCACCATGGAGCCGCTTTATGCCGCATTGGTCTCGCGTTTAAGAGCTTGGCCTAAGGATCGTCTGCAGCTTTTGCGTCAGCACTGGCGCAGTTTCAATCTTGATGAGTATGTGGGTTTGGCACCGAAGCATCCCAGCTCGTTCTCTGCCTTTATGGGATGTCACCTAGTGCGGCCGCTAGGACTTAATGCTGCGCAAGTGATGTTGCCAGATGGAGCTGCTGCCCATCCTGAGGCTGCTGCTGATCGCTTTGCCGCCGAGATACTCAGCGCTGGGGGGATTGGCTCGCAGTTATTGGGATTGGGAAGTAACGGTCATGTGGGATTCAACGAGCCCCCATGTGGTCCAGATGTGCGCTGCCGTGTGGTCAAACTCAGCCCCGCTACACGATCGCAAAATGCTTCTGCATTCCAGGGCAGTCCAGGGTTGGTTCCGGAGCAAGCGATCACCCTCGGGCTGCAAGAGATCCTGGCGGCGAAGGAACTTCACCTGATCGTGACCGGTGCGCCTAAGGCGGGGATCCTGCGCAAGGCTTTGGAACTTGATGGTGATCCTGAGGTGCCTGCCAGCTGGCTAAGGCGTCACCCAAAACTTTGGTTGTGGGTGGACGATGCGGCATGGGGTGAAGAAGGGCCGTGAACCGATGACGACCCAATGGCAATTTTGGATTGATCGAGGCGGAACCTTCACGGATCTCGTGGGTCGCGCCCCGACTGGTGAGCTTGTGGTTCGCAAAGTGCTCTCAGAGCATGCGATCGATCGAGGTGATCCCGCTGTTTGTGCCATCCGAGAGGTGATGGGTTTGCCTGCGGGAGCTCAGATCCCGCCGGGTTTGATCCAGGAGGTGCGCTTAGGGACAACAGTCGCGACCAATGCCCTGCTTGAGGGGGAAGGGGAGCCAGTTCTGTTGATCACTAACAAGGGTCTGGCGGATTTGTTGTTGATTGGTGATCAGCATCGCCCTGATCTATTCGCACTGGAGATTCCTGCTCCGAAGTCGCTGGCTGTGGCGGTTGTTGAATCCAGAGGGCGATTGAATGCCGATGGGGAGGAGGTAGAAACGCTTTGCTTCGATGCAGAGTTGGAGAAAACGCTGCGCGCGCAGCGGAGTGCCGGTATCAACGCCTGCGCCATTGCCCTGATGCATGCGTGGCGTAATCCGTGCCATGAGAGGCGACTGGCTGAGTTAGCGCAAACGATCGGTTTCACCACGGTGGTTTGCTCCCACGAGGTGAGCCCACTGCCGCGCTTGGTCCCCCGTTCTCAGACCACCGTCGTTGAGGCGGCGGTGGAACAGCTGCTTTTTCGCTATCTGCAACAGGTGAAGCAGTCACTTGGAGGGCAGACACGACTGCGGGTGATGACGTCAAGTGGGGCCCTACAAGGTCTTGAGCAGCTGTTCGCGAAAGACACAATCCTGTCTGGGCCTGCTGGAGGAATGATTGGCGCGGTTGCTGCTGCTGAGGCTGCGGGTCTGGGAGGTCAGGCGCTCGTAGGTGTGGACATGGGTGGCACCAGCACCGACGTGTTTTGTTTGCCAGCAGGAGCTTCTGATCTGGACTGGGAGCGCAGCGCTCAGACCAAAATCGCTGGTCTCGAGCTGTCTGCTGCTCGCCTTCCGATCCATACCGTCGCAGCAGGTGGGGGCTCGATTATTCGCAGTGATGGCGATCGTCTGCAGGTTGGCCCTCGCTCTGCAGGCGCTAGCCCTGGACCAGCTTGCTATCGCTGTGGCGGCCCCTTAACCATTACCGACGCCCATCTTTTTCTGGGTCGATTACAGGTTGAGGCCTTTCCCCCCGTGTTCGGCCCAACGGCGGACTTGCGTCCTGATCTGGAGGTGGTACGGCAGCGATTTGGGGAGCTTGCGTGCAGATTGGGACGCGATCCGGAGTCGCTTGCGGAGGGAGCGCTTGACCTCGCGGTGGAAACGATGGCTGGTGCCATTCAGCAGGTGTCGTTGCTTCGTGGTCACGACATTCGTGCTGGGGCGCTTGTGGCCTATGGAGGTGCTGCCGGGCAATTGGCGTGCCGAGTAGCGGGAGTGCTGGGTCTCCGCCAAGTGTTGATCCATCCACTCGCTGGAGTGTTGTCGGCTTTTGGCCTGGGTCAGGCGCGCCTAAGGGAATGGCGTCAGCTTGTTGTGCGGCGTGCTCTTAAAGCGGATTTGTTGGCGACCCTCCCTGAAATGATTCGCCAGGAGGTGGGCTTTGCTGAGGAGAAGCTGCAGGCAGCTGGAGCAGGCCCTGTGTCTCAATTTGAGCAGCGCATTCGGCTTGAACTTCGGGATATTGGGTCTGAGCAGGGATTGCTGATCCCGATTGCTGAACTCCCCTCAACCTTGCAACTTTCAGAGTTGGAAGGTGAGTTTGACCAAGCGCACTGTCAGCGCTTTGGCTACAAGCCTCCGCGAACTGCAGCCTTGATGTTGGAGCGCTTGGAGGTTGAAGTTTTCACCGCATCAGCTCGCAGTGAGGACGACAGTCAGATGGCATCAGCGCCGCTGTCGGTGTCTGGTGCTCTCAGCACAACAGCCACCGTTCACTGGCCTGGGCTGGGTTGGCGGGAGGTTCCTGTGATGCAGCGCTGCGATCGTGCGTTGCACCAGCCTTTGCAGGGTCCAGCTTTGATTCTTGATGCCACGGGCTGCACCGTGCTCGAGCCGGGTTGGTCGGCCCGCTGCAACGTCGCTGGAAGCTTGTTGCTCACCTCTGCTGAGTCTCCCGTTCAACGGTTGGCTCGGGATCAGGTTGTTGATGTTCCAGATCCGGTGGACCTGAGCCTGTTTCATCACCGCTTCATGGTGATTGCTGAGCAGATGGGGGAGAGGCTTCGGCAGACGAGCCGCTCTGTGAACATCCGCGAGCGCCTGGACTTTTCCTGTGCGTTGTTCGATCACAACGGAGCATTGGTTGCCAATGCTCCCCATATCCCCGTGCATTTGGGTTCCATGGGTGAGGCGGTGGTGGATCTGCTGCACCAGATCCAACGCGGAGAACGCCCTCCTCTGGAACCGGGCGAAACAGTGCTGAGCAACGACCCGTATCACGGAGGCACCCATCTCCCGGATATCACGGCGATGACCCCTGTCTTTGGAGAGGGGGAACGACCCAGTTACTTCGTTGCTTGTCGAGGGCATCACGCCGATGTGGGGGGGCTCACACCTGGATCCATGCCTCCTTTCAGTCGTGAGATCGGAGAGGAAGGCCTACGGCTCCGCAACTGGTCACTCCTGCGTGGCGGCGTCTTGGATGTGGATGGCTGGAACGCGATTTTGAGCGCAGAGCGGCAGTTGCCGCGCTCTCCCGATGTGCTTTGGGCGGATTTGCAGGCTCAGGTGGCGGCCAACCTCCTCGGCGTGGACTATCTCGAGCAGTTGATGCTGCGAGAGGGACCTAGTCGCGTCAGTCGTTACATGCTCTTTGTTCAAACCCATGCGGCGGAAACGGTGCGTCGTGTGATCAGTCGTTTGGTGGATCAACAGTTCAGCGTGGAGTTAGACCATGGCGGCCGTTTGGAGCTTGCTTTGCATGTGGACCACAAAGCGCGAACGGCTTGCCTGGATTTCACTGGGACGAGCCCCCAAGGAGACCACAACTTTCATGCTCCGCTAGCGGTCACCAAAGCCGCTGTGTTGTACGTGCTGCGCTGCTTGGTGGATGAATCGATACCCCTCAATGCAGGCTGCTTTGAGCCACTTACTTTGATCGTCCCGGAGGGATCACTGTTGAATCCCCTCCCCCCAGCTGCAGTGGTGGCAGGCAATGTGGAGACCTCTCAGGCGCTGTGCAACCTGTTATTCGCGGCGATGGGGGTGATGGCCGCGGCGCAAGGAACGATGAACAACCTCACGTTTGGAGATGAATGTTCTCAGTACTACGAAACGATTACCGGAGGTGGTGGAGCAGGTCGGGGTTTTCAGGGATCTTCCGGTGTACAGACCCACATGACCAACTCCAGACTCACCGACCCAGAAATTCTCGAGCAACGATTCCCTGTGCGCTTGGAACGCTTCCAGTTGCGCCGGGGTAGCGGGGGGAAAGGACGCTGGTCTGGCGGTGATGGACTTGATCGTGAGATTCGTTTTCTTGCTCCCATGTCGGTGGCTCTGCTGTCTGGATCTCGGCGCGTGGCGCCCTTTGGTTTGGCTGGTGGGCAGGCAGGGGCTTTGGGGATGGCTTGGTTACGTGAACAGGGAGGCTCTTGGCAAAAACAACATGGCTGCTTTGAACAGAGGGTTCAAACCGGTGATTGTCTATGGATTGCAACGCCTGGTGGTGGAGGTTGGGGAATAGAGGAAGGTGATGAAACACTCAATAATGGAGACTAATCCGTTAGAGAATTAATTAATTAATTAATTAATGAATTAATTGTTTGCTAGTAAGTAGGTGAAATTGATCGATGAGAAACTTGTTACTCCCATTGTTGCTGATCAGTGAGTTGCTTTGGGGATAAAGGTGATGGGTGAGACAAGCTTCTCCTCGGGTAGGGCGATTGATCATGTGCATTGATGACCTAAAGGAAATCATGATCATCGGAATCATCGTTTTGGCCTGCCTGGATAAAAAGAGCGCTCAGGAAGGGGATGATGCAGATGCCAACAAATAATTCCATTGAATCAAGTCCAGATGGCTTGACCATGGCCTAAGGAATCCGATGGTTTCGTGCTGATTGCTACCTTGAATTCTCTGTCTGGTAAAAACTGATGCAAAATAACTGAGATGAGTATTCTTGCTTTGGGATTTCTAGTCGCTTTTGTTGTGAATTGGTGTCGATGAATACTTACCAGCAAAGAATATTGCTGTCGGGTTGGTTTCGTATCGATTTTTATTTAGCTGGTTGTTGAATCGATTTTCACTTTTAGTTCTGATCTCCCAGGGTAAGTAGAGACTGGAAACTGGACTCACAACGCTTGCCGGTTACATTAGTGGCTATTCATCGCTAGATTTTGATGCTTTTTGCCTCTTTTCCTGGATTTTTTTGGCTCGCTGTTGCACTTCGTAGTTGGAATTTCGAGTAAAGGAATAAAAGAAGACCACAAGAACAGCTGCCAGTCCTAGTGCTAAGAAAACAATGTAATATCCAGGTAAAATATCTAGCATGTGGATTATGTTTTGTTCGAATCTAGCATGAAAGACACTATGGCTTAGTGCTCCACTTGTTGTTGCAGTGGAAGCACTTGTCATATCGAAGCTGCTTAATGCATAGGATCCATGATTAGTTTTCTCGCTCTTTGGCTGATTTGATTGATGTTGGTTTTGAGTTCCTTTGCCCGCTTTGGTTGGTGCCGATGTCTCTCGTCAGAGCCAGTTCGCTGGGGTTGCTTGATTGAATTTCAAGGAGGTCTCTCGATTTGGAGGTCATCCTTTTGAGTGAAGGGCGAGAGGTCGATCTTCGGCCTCTACAACCGCTGGACGAGACCGCCTTGTCCAGAGTGATTCGGGCGGCGCTTGTTGAATTTGGGGCTGACCGTCCCGGTTTTGCTTGGCAAGATCCGGAGCTAGATGCCATGAGCAAGACCTATGCAGCGTCTGGATGGATTTATCTCGTAGCCGTGGAGGGTGGGAATGTTCTTGGGGGAGCTGGAATTGGCCCCTTAAGTGGTGTGGAGGCTACTTGCGAATTGCAGAAGATGTACTTAGCACCATCAGCGCGGGGGAAGGGTGTTGGTTGGCGGCTTATGGATAGCCTGTTGAAACAGGCTCGTATACTTGGCTATCGCCAGGTCTATCTCGAGACTCTTTCGGGAATGGTGGCGGCCCAACGGCTTTATCGGGCTTGGGGATTCTTAAAGATTGAACAGCCTCTTGGTCAAACAGGGCATGGTGGTTGTGACTGTTGGTTCCTCAAGGAACTGCATGGATCTGGGGGTTCTGGTAAGTGACGATTTCCAGCTGAATACCATGAATGAGGATTGCAAGAGCATGGCGTAATCTTTCATCCTGATCAGTTGGATCCCTACAAGTGCTTCACTTGTTGTTCTTTTTTTCCTCTTTTAGGTCGATGCCAAGATCTTTCATGGCTGAAATCGTATCTCTCACAGCTGGTACATAGGCAATCCTTCGTCTGACTTTGTCGAGCAGATCACTAACCGTGGCCGGTATTAGGTGTCGCATTTTCAATGGTGTCCTCCAATCTCAGTTGATTGCGTCTTGAACTTGTGTCAAGTTTAGCGGCCTCAATCGGCCTGGTCTTGATCTTCTTTATGGAATTTTATTATGATGGATACTAGGCTTCCAGGTGTCATCTTCTAGATCTTGCTTCGGCTTGTTTTGATGGATGCAATTTTCCTGTCTCCCCTAAATGGGTGAGTCATATTCTGTCTACTGTCACCCGTTTGGGGGAGTTTTTTTGGATGTTCGTGGGCGATAGTGATCTCATCAATCAGCACTACCTGTAATGCCTGAACTACCAGTTTTTGCTATGAAGAAAGAACGGAGAGAGCTCGTTAAATTAATGTCTATTCCCTTTAAGTCTGAATCAAACTATTGCCAAACGAAGGTGTCTTTCGTGAAGTTCGTATCTGAGATGGCACCTTTGGATCTGCTTCACTCACTCTCCATGCTTAGGGGGTAAAGGGCATTGGATCAAAAGCAAAGAGCAGCTGCATATCGATTACTTGCAGCGATAGAAGCCAATGAGATTACAAAGGAGGATGCCATTGCACATGGTAATTGGTATTCATATTTGCTGGAACACTTGAAAGCTGATGAGCAGGAATGCGGTGAATGATGAAGTTCATGATGAGGCAATGTTATTCAATTTGTTGGTTCTATGAACTGTCTAATTTTTAGTGGGTTGGTTGCTTTTGTCTAGGCATAAGCAGAGTGTTGTGGATGCTTGCTTACTAATACTTCTATGGATTGATATGGGGGGCAGCGAGAACTGTTGTTGGTGTTGCCTTCTCTCCTGCATAGAACACAATTAGATCTATATCTGTTGTCCCTAATGCTTTCCCGGTATGAATCACATTGACAACTTCAATCAGTGCTTCGCCTTTTTGGTATATTTTTTGGGTACCATCTTTTAATTTCAGTTCCAGTGTTCCCTTTAAAATAACGGCTGCATTGATCACTGGATGGTAGTGCCACTGCAAGGTCACTCCGCTTGGTATGTGAATCCGAAGGATTTTGATCTTGGGCTGTCCAGCAGGATAATTCGGTAATATATTGCCATCCCACATTTTGGTGGAGTCAGCTAGTTCTTCAATTTTGACCCCATGGCTTGATAAGTGCTCGTCGTGACTTTTTGCAAGTGATGGCCACAACAGCGATGACGCAAGAATTAAAGAAACGCGGACAAAAGTTTGTTTCATTTGCTTGTCTTTGAAAAGATATTGACTTTGATGTTGGCTGCAATTTTAATACTTTTTGCCAGCATATTTAATGTTAGTGTAAAAATCTTGTGAAGGCTAAAAAAATTTAGTGGAGGTACCTTGGAAGGACTTGAGCCCGCCACCAGCAGAATCCCTGCTGCTGGCGGGAGTTCCATCCTCGGTACTGAGATTAGCTGTAAACCTTGGCCATAAAAGAACCTGCCTGATCGTCAGTTAGGACAGGCGTCACCTCCCAATCCAAGTATTCGGCCCACTCAGCTGCATGTTCGTAGCAAGCATCAGCATTATCTGCTTCCACCAAAATCCAACCTTCTACTGAGCCAGGCCCATGAAGCCGCTTCCATGATTTGCATTCCGGGAATGGCGCACCTGTTGATAAAAACTTTTTAGCTGCAATTGCATGATATCCAGTTTTGAATGTCCAATGCATCAAGAATGTCATGAATACTGTTCAATGGAGACTTCTCTATTTTACACGGGGTATTGTGTAGTCTGTGATACCACTCTTACGCCCTAGTTATATGTTTTAGCTGTAGCGCGTGCTCCTGCCTGAATAGCTGTCAAATGATCTGCCTAATGACCTGAATTTTTCGCAGCTGATGGCTTGCAGCAAATGATAAGAGGATAGCTATTGATGTTGAACCTAATCCAAGTACCCATATGTTCTTTATTCCTAGTAAGTAAAAGGTAACCATTGCTCCAGCAAGGAGTGGTATATGGATTAAATAGGCGCCAAAACTGTCATTGCCTGCTTTTGTTAGCCAATCGCTATCCAACTGTTCATTGGCTTGACTCCAAGTTAAAATTGCAGCGATAAATCCCCAACCAATGAGTGGCGTTAAAAATGTCATCAATGGCGTGATAAGTTCTAAGGAAACCTTGTTAGGGGCCGCTAGAAATGCTGAATAGTTGGAAGCCAGCAGGGCAAGTGTAAGCACGAGTGAGAGGCGAAGCCATGTTAATGCGAGGCGCTTGTTAATCCGTTCTAGCCATCTATGTGATGCTGCCTTGCAGCCAATAAAGAATAAAAAACCATATGTCCAGATGTGCATTCCTTGATAACCAAGTCCATCAAGATTTGAGTCTTTTAAGTCAGCCCAAAAGCCAGTAAAGTGACCCATCATTAGCTCTAGTACCCCTAGAATTGAAGCGCTGATAAGCCAAGATCGCCAGCCGGGTACGGGTTTTGTGTTGTCAATTGTAAATTCTTTTCTTCGAATAAAAGCCCAGCAGCAGTATATCGCATTAAATATTATGAGTACTAAAATGAACCATTGTGGCCCAATTCTGTTTAGCGGAAGATTGCTAAATTCCTGCCCGAATACAGTGCTATTTGGAATGAACATTCCTGCGAATGGTGTTATGTTATTTAGTAGAACAATTGCAATAATAAGAGGAATTCCTAGTCGGAGCAATCGGTGTCTGGCATAGCTCGCGACTCCTCGTTTGTGTACTGAATTTGGTACCAGGTATCCTGAGATTAGGAATAAAATGTTCATGTAAAAGGTATTACAGATCCAGCCAAACCAAAAGCTTATTGCTTCGTAGTTAGGCGCTGACTCAATGATCTGTTTGAGATCATTTGAGAATAGTGTGCCAACCAGTATTGTATGAGTTGCAATTACCAGGGCTATCATTATGGCTTTGATTTGATCTAAAAACACCAGCCTGTCTTTTTTGCTGATAGCCCCGCTGTTCATGATTAAATCGTGGCTTGTGATTAGTTTTTTGCTTGTGATGTGTGGCCTCCGATTATTTTTAAACTAGGATTGAGTTTATGATTTGGACCTGATCGATTCGTTTGTTGGCTTTCACTGAGCTCCGAGGGGTTTTCTGTACTTTCCCGTTCAGTATGAGCCTCGGAAGCATCGCTTCCTAAAGTACGAGATGGAACGTCTTGGAGCTTGCTTTTGGTTGCAGCTTCTGGCAACGAATAGCTAGCCAGAACTCATTTGCTTTTCTTGTTTGCTTTCCGCTCCTAATCATGCATATGGAGGACTTTGAATCTTGACCCCAGCAGCAGGTGCCGCCGCCAACTTACGTGCGTTGTTGTCGCAAGAGTTCTGTCACGTGATGCCCTGCTGTTTTGATGCCTTATCGGCAAGGATTGTGGAACAAGCGGGTTGCCCGCTCACGTTTATGAGTGGGTTCTCCGTGGCAGCAGCGCGTGCTGGTTTGCCTGATACGGGCCTGCTCACGGTGACAGAAATGCTGGATCAAGGTCGTCAGCTCTGCGATGCCGTTTCGATTCCAGTGATCGGTGATGGTGATACAGGCCATGGCAATGCAGCCAATGTGCAGCGCACCATGCACCAGTTCAAGCAGGCAGGTTTTGCCGGGATCATGCTTGAAGATCAGGTCTCTCCCAAACGCTGTGGACACACCGGGGTAAAGCAGGTTGTGGACCGTGATGTTGCGATCGAGCGGATTAGTGCTGCCGTTGAAGCTCGCCGCCAGGGTGCTGATCTCGTGATCGTGGCGAGAACCGACGCACGATCGGCGTTCGCGCAACGCTACGGAGAGCATCGTGCACTCGATGAAGCGCTTTGGCGATTGAAGGCCTTTGCCGATCTCGGCGCCGATGTGCTGTTTTTAGAAGCCCCACGCTCAGCAGAAGAGATGCTGCGCTTCTGCAATGAGGTTCCTGGAAAGCGGATGGCAAATATGTTGGAGGGTGGGGTGACCCCGTTGCTTTCGCCTGAAGAGCTTCGAGCCATGGGTTTCCACTTAGTGGCCTATCCGCTCACCCTTCTTGCATCTGCAGCGTTTGCCATGCGGCAAGCTGTGATGGATCTTCAGGCAGGAAAAACTCCCGAGAGAATGCTCAGTTTTTCTGATCTCAAGGCTTTGGTGAACTTTGATGCCTATGACGACACTGTGGGCAAACGAGTTCACTGATTTTGTCTCTCTTAAGGAATGAATTGCCGGTATTAATTGTCAATGGTTGTTGATAAATAGGTTTATTCCAATTTTATAGTTTCCTTGATTGGTACAAGGTTGGTGCTTACGCTGCAAACGTCATCCAGCGATTCCAAGGCTTCTTGTAAGCGTTGGCAGGTTTCTGCAAGCTGTGGGTCATGGATCTCCACCAGCGCGAGGGGATGCCAGCAGTGCTCCCAATCCAATACGGTCCAGCCATGATCATGTAGCCCCTGTTGAAGCTGTTCGAGAGCTTCATAGCCGCCATGAACCATGGTGCTGCCATCGCTCAGTAGTACATACCCCTCTGCATCGAGTTCGAGAAGATTTTCCAAGAGAGGCTCTTCTTCGCAATGTCCCTCGAGTCGCACCTCGCTGCGATGTTGAAAGAGATAACTCACGCAACCAGTTTCTCCGAGCTTCCCGCCGTGCTTGCTGAAGGCAAGGCGCATCTCGGCTGCCGTGCGGTTGCGGTTGTCGCTGAGTGCTTCTACAAGGACAGCTATGCCCTCAGGGCCATACCCCTCGTAGCGAACCAATTCCAGGCTGGAGCCTGCTTCCCCTAGGCCCGATCCTTTGGCAATAGCCCGCTCAATATTGCCTGCTGGTAATCCTGCCGACCGCGCTTTGGTGATTGCTGTGCGCAGTTGAAAATTACCGTTTGGGTCAGATCCGTTGCGAGCGGCCACGGTGATTTCGCGCCCAAGCCTGGTGAAAAGGGCACCTCGCTTTCCATCCACCACCGCTTTGGTGCGTTTGATTTGAGACCATTTGCTGTGGCCGGCCATAGGGAGCAGGAGAGGGATCAGCCGCGCGCTTCAAACACGACCTTGGGTCTGAGCTGGTCTTCGCTGTTGGCGATTCCAATGCCCAGCATGATGTTGTCTTCACTGAGAACAACAGTGGGCCCATCACCATTTTGATGGGAAATTATGCGTCCGCAGCTCCAGTCGATCCGTTCGAGCTCGGAGAGCGTTCGGATTGGTAGATGGGTTAGGGCGAGTTGGGGAGGGATGAGAGTGAGTGGCTCTATCGCTGGAGAGCGCTGTTCATTGGGATGCAATGGCAAGGCGATCGCATCGGTCTCTATGAATCCCAGCGCTTGGGTGCGCCGCAGCCAGTCAAGACAGCCGCCGCATCCGAGGACCTGGCCAAGATCTCTGGCCAGCGAACGGATGTAGGTGCCAGCCGAGCAGTGCACCTCAAGGGTGAGCTTGCCTTGCTCTGAATCCCACTGTTCGAGAGAAACGGAATGGATCGTCACACTGCGGGCCGGTAAGTCCATTACTTCACCGCGGCGGGCCTTGGCATAGGCGCGTTCGCCGTTCACGTGAACCGCCGAAACTTGCGGCGGGCACTGTTCGATGCTGCCGCGGAATGGATTGAGGGCCTGATCCATCTCTTCCAGGCTTAAACGAGGCCATTCCTGAACCGTAACGACCTCTCCCTGCAGGTCATCGGTGCTGGTGCTGGTCCCCAGCTGGATTACACCGCGATAGGTTTTCTCTCCTGGCAGGTAGGGAAGTAGTCGGGTGGCCTGGCCCACGGCAATCGGCAGAACGCCTGTTACGGCTGGGTCCAGGGTGCCTCCGTGACCCACTCTTTTGGTTTGAAGCACGCGACGCATCCGGCTCACGCAGTCGTGGGAGGTGAGACCTGAGGGCTTATCGATCACCACGAAGCCGAGTGGTGCATCCAAGGGATTCCAGTGGCAGTTGTTCTGAATGTGGCATCCGGCCTGCACCTACATTGACGATGTCCGACCGGCAGAAGATGCAAAGCCTGAGCAATTCTCCCCGCGTAGACATCGAGACCTTCTTGGACAGTGGCTTTTCTGTTCGTGACCATTTGGCTCAACATCTTCAGCTCACGCTGGAGCAAGTGGATGAGCGCCTACCGGATGGGAAGGATGATTTAGCCGCACTGCATCCTGGTGCTTTTCAAGCAGATCAAGCCACTGAGTTTTACGAGACCACCGTGGGAACGGGGCATCTTTTTGAATTGGCGGCTTGGCATCTCAGCAGCTCTGACTACATCGCTGACACGCTGCGTTTGCAGGAGGATTTTGCTCGAGGCACCGTCCTTGATTTTGGAGGAGGGATTGGTACGCATGCCTTAGCGGCAGCGGCATTGGATTCAGTTGATCGCGTTCATTTTGTAGATTTGAATCCACAAAACAGGGCTTTCGTCTGGTCTAGGGCTCTAGCTCTTGGTTTGGATCAAAAAATGTCGGTTCATCGTGATCTTGCAGATCTCAGCGGCCAACGTTTCGACACTGTCGTTTGTCTTGATGTCTTGGAACATCTCCCTGATCCGTCTGATCAGCTCATGCAATTCCATGAATTCATGAATGAGGAAGGACGGGCCTTATTAAACTGGTATTTCTTTAAAGGACATAAAGGAGAATATCCTTTTCACTTTGATGATCCCAACCTTGTTGATTGCTTTTTTCGTACGCTGCAGTCGCACTTTCTTGAAGTCTTTCACCCACTATTGATTACAACAAGGGTGTATAAACCCGTGGAAAAGACCGCGGCTTTTAATTGCTAGTTTAGGCACGATAGAATATCGCAATGCTTGCTTGTGATTGAGTCGTTAGGAGATTGATGAATGCATTGAAAACCTTCTTGAACGATCGCTTGCATGAGAGATTAAGTGGGAGATTAATTTGTTTCGTTGATTGCAGCCTCTTTCACGCCACGCCTTTGCATGCAGGGATTGGCCCTGACCTTTACAATTGATCAAAAATCTACTGCATATTGATTCAATCACATTGCGATTTGTTAGGTTGTTTGAATTATCCCCTTTCAAGAAAGAAAAGATCTACCAGTTTATAGTCTTACAAGCCCATTCAATCGTTTTGGCTAATAAACACCGCCGGCTCTGAAATCATGCTCTTCTTCCTTAAGGTTTGAAGAACTGCACGTAGATTGAGAATAGTGAAGAAGATTTTTATAGCCAGCTGGTACTAATCCAGGGCATAGGATTCCAACTTCAATAGCTTGGGGGCAAAAATATACTCCTTTCCATCGATTGATAAATCTCCCTTTGATTTCATCTGAAAAATTAAAGCCACTCTCTGCGGCAAATTCTACGATCTGTTTTGGATTCATTGATGAAAGCCGAGAACGAAATTGCTCGTCACTACGTGCTCGATCAATGAATGCATGTAATTGAGACTTAGACATAGCATAATGATCTCTACTCGATTTATACCCTGCATCAACTTAGAATTGAGGTAAAATCATACTTACAGCAAATAATATTGAGTACAATGCAGAAATTGCAAATATGAATTTTCGGTTTTGTGAATCTTGCAAGAGGCTTTGCCGTGACGGCTTGTAAATAATTATTGCATTGGGATTGTTTGCGCGAGCTCTATGCGTTCAAGAGCCCACTGGTTTAAAGCTCAAATGTCATAGAACCTAACAATCTCTCAGTAAAAAGCGAATAGAGATTATGATTTCTACTTGCTTGATTTTTTGAAAAATCACACCAAGGCATTAGTCAGATGAAGGCAAGGAAGGCAAAAGAATATGTTTTCAGTAACTTGCTTGGAATGGAAACGTATTGCAAGAATCACTATAATGAATATTACTCGACGTCTAATTTTTCTTGCAATATCACCCAATTAAGCAAAGGTGAATTGCAAACGAGTTCAATCTGTGCGCCTATCAATAATGTTCATCTTGAAATTTTCAAGTCTAATCAAACACTACTTTATGAAGAAGAAGCCAATCAAAATTCAATTGCATTTTGCTGGATAAATAATCTAGGGGAAAAGCCAAGCGGCAACACTATCATTAGTGGTCATAAGATGAAAGATTTAAGCATAGCAGGATTTAATCGCTTAAATAAAACTGGTGGCAATACATGGGATATCGTTGGTGCAAACACTATCCTCTGCTGCATGAGCCTGAAGTGGAAAATATTGAAAGAAAAAATTGATGAGATGAATGCTTACAATGCATACGCAAGGATTGAAGAATGCATTGGTATTGATTCGAACAGTACTTCTAGTATTCAGCTGAAGAAATTGTTTGAAAAGCATTTTGCTAAGGGAATAACTACAGCTGGTGGGTTTTATGATTTAGCTATTGCAACTCTAGAGGATTCTTGCGAGCCACAGAATCACATTACCGAGAGATCTGAATCAACTGAACTAATAGAAGACCTTGTTAAGTTATTACATGAAGACAGAGCTGGCTTGCCACCTTTGACGATAGGAGAAATTACTAAATACTTGAACTCTGAGCAAGAATCTGTAGGCCAGGTCTGTAGATCGACCTTTAATATGAATATTCTTGATCTAATTAAAAGTATACGTCTAGAACAAGTCAAAAAGTCATATCTAAACCCACATGTCCCCCGTGGTTTGAAGCAATTTACTAAGCAGCATAATGCTTTGTATTATGGTTTTAAAAATTGGAATTCTTTTCAACGTCTTTACTTTAAGACTTTTCTAGAGAGTCCAGAAGACACAATTGACAAGTCAAGCAAGATGAGTGTTCTTGTTTCTGATTTGCGTAGAGGAAGTATGTCATGAACATCAAATTTTCCTATACAGATCCATTGCAATTGTCTGAGACTCTTCAGGAATATGGTCAAGTCACAAAAATTACACAACTGGAAAGTGGTGAGGGTAGTTATTCTATGGCGCATCAAAAATCTTCTGGAATAGCTATAGCTGAGATCAGTGCATCCAAGCCTCTTTTATACGAAGGATGGGGCACAAGTTGGTCCGTCGATTTTAATTGGATTACATCAACGCGTAAAGCAAATTATCCTTTTGGATATTGCGAAGGTTTTGATATGAATGATAATAGTCTTGGAGGTTTTAATACTTTTCATTCAAATCCAGGCGACTCATGGGGAAAATATTCAGAATCATGCTCTTCAACTGCGTGTATGTTGGACAAGAAAACACTACTCAATAAGCTTCAAGAATGTAAAGCAAGTCAAGCAATTGCTAATTTAAGTGAATCTATTGGCTTGATAATTGATCATGAAGCTTTTTCTCAATTACGTAGACTGGCCCGTAGGGATCTTGTTAGAGGAATTCTAAATCCATCTAAATACTACGACTTAATTACTATCTGTCTTGAAGAAGGTAGTCATAAGTTGTATAAAAAGAAACAGGTGAAGAATCAGAGGTTGCTTGGCGAGATTGTTACTCTTTCTCATGATCCTGACAAAATGAGCACACCAATGTCATTGTTGGATGTTTGTCAGCAATTGAATGTAGGCCAAGCTTCTCTATACAGAACATGTCAAGATTATTTTGGCATGGGAATCATAGAAATGATGACGCAGGTAAGACTTGAAGAAGCAAGAAGATCAATGATTTATCATTCTTCGACATCAAATTTTGACAATAATACTATCCGTGAAATAGCGATACGTTTTGGATTTAAACATCAAGGTAGATTTTCAAGAAGGTACTTCACTAATTTTGGAGAGCTACCAAGCCAAACGCTTAAGCGCTCCAAGCTTTTGTAAATAGGCGAAAAGCTTTTAGATTTGCTCTGCATGGATGATAAATTCAGCATGAAGATCATGGGTTTTGGCCCCAAGCTTAAAGCCATAGGAAAAATTAAGATTTTTTTGCGCCTATCCGATTCTTACCAAAAAGAGTAGAATTCGGAAGATATATGGGATCATTCTCTCAGGCTTTTGGAAAATGTATTTTCATAAAGAATGAAACGAATCACTTTTGAGTTGAATGATGACCTTCATAAGAAGCTCAAGCTGCTTTGCTATACAGAGTCTTTGTCTATAGGGCATATCCTTAGGCAGTGTGTTTCTGACTTTTGCGATAAACATGATGCTCATCTGATTGAACTCATCGATAAGCGATCTAAGTAGCTTATTCGATTACTAAACTAAGTTAATATTCTCGGCTCTTGTTTTGAGAAGTTTTTTGACTTCTCATTATTTTTAATATAGTTTCGATAGTCAGTTTGTTGAGGCCGATCATGAACTTTCTTGGAAGGGCACCTTGCCTTTTGCTGCATATTGCGCTGGTCTGTGAAATCTGAAATGCTGCAGTTGTGTAATGCTTTTATCATTCTTGCATGTATTCAGTCTGCTGACATGATGCATATGAATTGTATTTTTGCCGTTTGCAATTGATTCTTTAAGTAGAATTTTTTATTAATCTTATTCTTATGGCTGAAAGATTTGATGTTCTTGTTCATGGAATGAGTGAGAGTGATGCTTCAAAGCTCTTGTTGGAGAATACCTTAAATGTTCAGAGACCAGCAGATCGTTATTTTGCAGCGACCAGGCTTGGGTTGAGTACTACTGAGGAATCATTTGAGTTGCTTCTTCATGCTGTCGAGAATCTTTCCGTTGATGAATTGTATGACAGGATAACGCGCCGAAAATCTATTGAGGCACTAGGCAGGAGAAAAAATGTGCGAGCAATACCAACTTTAGTTTCTGTTCTGAACTGTACTGATACCGAGGCTGTCATTAATGCAATTACTTCTTTGGTCCGCATTGGTTGGGAGCCACTCCCTGATGATATTGATTTACTCTTATCACTATTGAATGGTGAAGTTACGCAGATCCGTGCAGTCATTCAAGCTCACACCAGATTAACCATTAGGAATTCGAAATCTCAATCTGTAATCTATGAACTTTGTGCTCATGAGAGTGTCTTGGTTTCTGGTGCAGCACGCGCGTATCAGGCCAGGATATATGGAAGAGTTGATCTCTTAGATCCTTTGATCCCACAACTTGCTGATTTAGTGGCTGGTAAAAGACGTTCGGCTGTGATTGATTTAGGTGATGCTGGTGATGAATGCAGACTTCCAGATTTGGTGCGTGCACCAGTCTCTATGTCCCTAAGGGCAAAAAGTTTCTTTGATATCGTTGATGTTAATAACTCAATTTTTACTTCAAAGAACCACTCGCTTTTAGAGCAACTTTTGACTGACAATCCTCAATATCTAAATTTCAAAGCTGAATGGCATTGTGATATGGACCCTGCCGAAATAGAGAGGAATCTCAGTCATAGGGACGAAGCGCGTCAATATGGGGCGGCATTAAGCCTAATGACTATCGATCCTAAGAGTTGTCTTGAAATTGTTGATAGTATGCAAGAAAGACTTTGGTCTGATTACGTCACACACTATTACCTTACATGTATTATTGGTTTGCGTAAATTTCACCAAAAAAGTGATTTGGTGCGATCTGCTCTTTCGGAAACTACTCCTCAATATACAAAGTCGAGAATAGCTGCAGCTTGGGCTTGTCTTGAGCTTGAACTCTACGATCAAATGGAGCTAATCTACGAACTTTCTGAATCTGCTTTTTGGAGACCACTGCGCTGGACGTGCCAACAAGTTTTAGCACGTTTGATTGAAAAACAACAGCTTGATTATCAGCACTGACTCAGCTGATAGTATGATGCTGGATGATCACGTTATTGCAATCATGTGTTAATAGCTAAGAAGCTATTTTGAAAGATGATATTAGTTTCCAATAGACACGTATTTTATACTCTTTTAGTAAGCTTAGATATAATCTAGGCCAATGTCAATGCTGGCTAGGAAGGCTCTGTTGATACCAATCAGCTCTGTTTGTCTAGGGCATTGGCCTCAAGGTTGGGGTTCACACTGCAGTCATCTGCGATCGATTCCCAATCTTTCTGCTAACGCTGGCATTTTCATCAAATGTCTTGGTTCGTGCTTTTCAGAGGAGCGGGGGGATGCCCGCAAAGTTCTCCTCTATGAGCTCATCAGGCACCATTGAGAATCTCTCTTTGCAGTTGTTCCAGGCTTTGAATGGAACGGAACGTCTTGCAGTGCAGGCTTACAAACTCCTCTCTGTATGCCCCAACAAAAAAAGAGCGATGGTCGCACAAAGGACCATTGCTCTTTTTGAACAGACTTTTTATCTTTTATCGGTTATTTGGTCCGTTTGGATTACTGAGCAGCTGCAGCAACTGTGATGCGCTTGCGATTGCGAAGTCCGCGGCGGATTGACTCAAACTTGACGATCCCGTCGGTCAACGCAAACAAGGTGTCATCCTTGCCACGACCAACATTGACGCCAGGCATGACGGAGGTTCCACGTTGGCGGATGAGAATGGAGCCAGCTGTAACGCTTTCACCGCCGTAGGCCTTCACGCCGAGGCGCTTCGAATTGGAGTCGCGTCCGTTACGGGTTGAGCCTGTGCCTTTCTTATGGGCCATGGAAAATCAAAGAGATGGAGATAGGGAAGCTGGTTGATGTAATCAGCTGATGGCTTTGCCGCCAACGGAAATGGACTCGACCATCACTCGTGTGAGCTCCTGTCTATGACCATTCTTACGGCGTGTTTTCTTTTTGGGGCGCATTTTGTAGACGATCACTTTTTGACCGCGACGATGAGCCATAACTTTGAGCTCCACACTGGCGCCCTGGACATAGGGCTTGCCAACGGTGGAGACGTCACCGTTCTTGACCAGAAGCACCTTGTCAAGGGTGATCTTGGCGTCGACCTCGGCATGGAGTCTGTCCAGGTCGTAGTAACGGTTGGGTTGCACCCAAAATTGCTGTCCAGAGGCCTCGACGATGGCGTACGAGCCTGTCTCTGGGGTGCTATGTGAGCTGCTGCTGCTGGTTTCTGCCATGGGCTACGGGACGCGTACAGGCTCGGAGACTTGGAAGCCGCCGATTTGGCCTGTGCCGCAATCGAAAGACAAACAAAGATCATCGACCTTCGTGCTCTCTTTCGTCAAGATTCACTTGAACACTTTTCGTTTTGGATGACCAGGCCGGCACTCACGATCGCCTTTTTATTGAGGTCGCCTGAGCTCGAATCGTCTTGCTGTCAGTGGTTGCCAGGCAATCGCTACACCCCGGTGGATTTAGGACTGGAGGACTCAGCGGTCGATGTTGTCTCCGCTTTGGAACACCAACGTGAGGCTGTCGATGCTGTAGTGATTGAGCAATCTCTCCTTCAAGACCAGACGCGAGAAGACTTATTAGCTCGTGGTTTGCTCTTTCCAGCCGTTGTGGTGGGCGACTTGAGGGGGCGTGTGGATTACCACCCTGAAGAAGTTCACCTTCCAGGCGATCAGCTTGAGCAGCTTGGTTACAACATTGACGCAGCGATTTCACGCTTTCTGCGCCACGGGCAGAAAGATATCCGTCCTGAAGATGGATCCGCTGAAACGGATCAGGTGGGTGAGCAGCTGGAGGGACGTGCTTGGAAGTTGTCGAGCCGCTTGCAGGAGAGGCTTGGCTACCTCGGGGTGTTTTATAAGCGAGATCCTTCGCGATTTTTGGCTAATCTTCCGCCCCATGAACAGCGTGAGCTCCTGCAGTCGCTGCAGCGCACCTATCGAGATCTGCTGATTGGTTACTTTCGTGACCCAGCTGCTGCCAACCAGGCTTTGGAGAGTTTTGTCAATACCGCTTTTTTTGGCGACTTGCCCATTACCCAAACCGTTGAGATCCACATGAATCTGATTGACGACTTTTGGAAACAACTCAGACTTGAGGGGCATAAAGACGATTTCCTTCAGGATTACCGCCTTGCACTGCTGGATGTCATGGCTCACCTCTGTGAAATGTACCGACGATCAGTCCCTGGAGATATTCCCTTGGTTCCGGCTGGATCTAATCGCCGTCAGCTTCAGGATTCGGATGTGATCTTATGAGCCCCCGCAAGACTTACATCCTCAAGCTTTATGTAGCTGGGAATACTCCGAATTCGATGCGAGCACTCAAAACGCTTCGCAATATTCTTGAAACGGAATTCAAGGGTGTCTATGCCTTGAAGGTCATTGATGTCTTGAAAAATCCTCAGCTTGCAGAGGAGGACAAAATTCTGGCAACGCCCACGTTGTCCAAAATTCTCCCGCCTCCTGTGCGTCGGATTATTGGTGACCTTTCTGATCGCGAACGAGTGCTGATCGGACTTGATCTTCTTTACGACGAGCTTGTCGACAACGACATCAGCTCTTCCGTTATGGATGCGTTGGCAGTCCCGGACATCGAGGAAGCAGATTCTTAAGTCTCGGGGTGGTGTAGAGGGTGCTGTGGCTTTTTCTAATTAACGTTGAAAAGCAAGGTCGCGGTTATGCAGATTTCTAGCTCAAGTAGTTTCCCTCAGATGCAGGTCCAAAAGCTTCCGACTGGAATCGAGGGCTTTGATGATGTGTGCCATGGCGGCTTGCCAATTGGACGGAGCACCCTGATTAGCGGAACGTCGGGAACGGGTAAAACCGTTTTTTCCTTGAATTTTCTCTACAATGGAATTGCTCATTATGATGAGCCAGGGGTTTTTGTCACGTTTGAGGAGTCGCCTCTCGATATTCTGCGTAATGCCGCAAGTTTTGGCTGGAATTTGCAGGAGATGGTGGAGCAAAACAAGCTCTTTATTCTTGATGCTTCACCGGATCCAGATGGTCAGGATGTGGCGGGCAGTTTCGATCTGTCTGGCCTGATTGAAAGAATTAATTACGCCATCCGAAAGTACAAAGCCAAAAGAGTGGCAATCGATTCGATTACGGCCGTATTTCAACAATATGATGCAGTATTTGTTGTGCGTCGGGAAATTTTCCGCCTACTTGCACGCCTGAAGGAGATCGGTGTCACCACTGTGATGACCTCTGAGCGAATTGATGAATACGGGCCAATTGCGCGTTATGGCGTTGAAGAATTTGTCTCTGACAATGTTGTGATCCTCCGCAACGTGCTGGAGGGAGAGCGCAGACGACGGACCGTTGAGATTCTCAAGTTGCGAGGCACCACCCACATGAAGGGTGAGTTCCCGTTCACGATGGGAGCCCATGGGATCAGCATCTTCCCTCTTGGTGCGATGAGGCTCACTCAGCGTTCATCCACTGTTCGTGTGAGTTCTGGCGTGCCGCGGCTCGATGAGATGTGTGGTGGCGGCTATTTCAAGGATTCAATCATCCTCGCGACGGGAGCGACTGGTACAGGTAAGACCTTGTTAGTTTCTAAATTCATTGAGGATGCCTGTAGTAATAAAGAGCGGGTAATCTTGTTTGCCTATGAAGAATCTCGTGCCCAATTAATGCGTAATGGCACAAGTTGGGGCATTGATTTTGAGCAAATGGAGCAAGACGGCCTTCTGAAGATCATTTGCGCCTACCCGGAGTCCACTGGCTTGGAAGATCATTTGCAAATTATCAAAACTGAGATCAGTCAATTCAAACCAACGCGAATGGCGATTGACTCACTTTCTGCATTGGCGCGTGGTGTAAGCCGTAATTCCTTTAGGCAGTTTGTAATCGCATTGACTGGGTATGCTAAGCAAGAAGAAATTGCCGGCTTTTTTACAAATACTTCTGAAGAGTTTATGGGTAGTCATTCGATCACTGACTCCCATATCTCAACTATCACTGACACCATAATATTGCTCCAGTATGTTGAGATACGTGGTGAGATGGCTCGAGCCATCAATGTTTTCAAGATGCGTGGGTCCTGGCACGATCGCGGTATTCGCGAATTCTTGATTACCGGCAATGGGCCACAAATTCAAGATTCATTCTCAAATTTTGAAAGAATTATTAGCGGTGTTCCTCACCGTGTGACGATGGATGAACGAAGCGAATTGTCGCGAATCGCTCGTGGGGTAGCTCCAGAATAAAAATTATTAGTCTTTAGAAATATTAATAATGACTTGAAGCGAAATTGCGTCAAATCAGCTCGACCTCTTCTTGCTCATAACGACTTTGTCGTTCAGCTTGCAATTTGATTTCGTCTTGATCGGATTGGGCGAGAGGTAGGTCAAACCAGAATGTTGTTCCTACATCCGGTTCGCTTGCCATACGAATCACGCTGCTGTGTTTCTCTAAAATGCCTCTAACAATGGAAAGCCCAAGGCCCGTCCCTACTTCCGTATGAACAGCATTTTCTACGCGATAAAACCGTTCAAAAATTCGTTGTTGTTTGTCTTCGCTGATTCCATAACCCGTGTCACTCACTTCCACCCGTAATTTTGGAAGAGGTGAAACCATTTCGCATTGTGGTGCTTGAAGCGAATCTTCTGGAAGTGGTCCCATCCAACAGCTGTCGGGCCAGGCGTAGGCGCGTATCACGATGCGGCTGCCGCTACGGCTGAACTTAAGAGCATTCCCAACGAGATTGTCCAGCACCTGGAGGATCAGATCCCAATTGCCAAGAATGTCTGGCAGATCGATCGATGCCTCCAGCTTTAGTTCCACTTGTTTGTCGGATGCGTTCAGTTGATAGCTGCGCAGGGTTTGCTCTAGGCCAGGCCTGAGATCGAGTTCAGAAAACTGAACGCTGGGATGGGATTCGAGCCTTGAAAGATCGAGTACATCGTTCACGAGTCGCGTGAGTCGATCCGTTTCTGCATTGGCAATGCCCAGAAATTCTTGCTTGTCTTTATCGCTGAGTTGATCCCCCATTTCGTAAAGGGTTTCGACGTAGCTCTTGATGTTGAAAAGCGGGGTTCGCAGTTCATGGGACACGTTGCTGATGAAGCGGCTCTGGGCCGCGTTGAGCTCCACTTCGCGGGTGAGGTCCTGCATGGTCACAGCGATTCCTTTTAGGTTTTCTCCGCTGGGTTCGCGTACGGCTTGGAGCACGAAACGCAGGGTGCGAGGCGGCTCCCCGATACTGCTTCGAAGATCATTGCTGTCACGGCCTTGGTTCAGCACTCCATCGAGAGGCTCATGAAGCTCAATGGCTAAAAGGTCCGGAATCGCATTGAGAAAATCCTGTCCTTCAAGATTGCGTCCCTCCCAGCGGAATAAGCGTCGAGCCGTTGGATTGGCCAACACAATTTGACCTTTCTCATCCAGTAAGACCGCGCCATCCGCCATCGTCGCAATCAGTGAGGCTTGCTTGACCTGAGCAGCCTGCAACTCTTCGATGTTGGCTGCGTCGTAGTCCTGGAGCTGCAATGCCATCGCATTAAAGCCATCCAACAACTCCCCAAGTTCGCCGCCGATTGGGAGGCCGATACGGGCTTGAAAATCTCCAGCAGCAATCGAGCGAACGCCGCGTAGAAGTTCCTTGACGGGTCGGGTGATGGTCAGCGCATTGAAGACAGCGCCAAGGATCACCAGGACCCAGATTGAGATAAAGACAGCCACGGTGACCTCGCGGGTGAGGGAGGCACTGGCAAGAGCCGAGTCATTCGGATTCACCCCTAGGGCGAGAACGCCGAGATAGCGACCCTCCTGAATCAAGGGCACAAAAACATCGGTGACCTGACCCTCAGGAGTCAGGTGTTGACGGACGAGGGGATTTTTAGGCCTTGATCTCAGTTCACTCGGGAGTTCGAGGCGTCGATTGAGACGTAGGTCTCCTCTGGTGTCATCGTCATTTCCACTGATGGGAATGCCGAGGTAGACAACGCCTTCTGGATCTGCAAAAAAGATGTAGCGAAGGCTGCGGCTTGAACGCCAAAACTGTTCGGCCACATTGGCCAGTTCTCGGTCGTGTCCTTCTGCCACTAGCTCGGTGACATTGCCCGCTAACAGCAGCCCTAAATCCCGGGCGTAACGAGTGTCATTCATCACCGCATCACGTTGGATGCCATTGAGTGCGAAGAAGGTGATGCTGGTCATCATCAGGCTCACCACCAGCGTGGCGATGGCCAAAAGTTTGGTTTGAAGGCTGAATTCGGCCCACCAGAGGCGGATGCCACTCCAAAGGCCCTCCTGCTCTGTGGCCGTATCAGAAGAGGCT
Source organism: Synechococcus sp. SP2 MAG (assembly GCA_030756895.1). Classification (GTDB taxonomy): domain Bacteria; phylum Cyanobacteriota; class Cyanobacteriia; order PCC-6307; family Cyanobiaceae; genus Synechococcus_C. The sequence goes on along the minus strand of JAVBIX010000054.1, from coordinate 29,846 downwards.
GACCCTGCCCATGAGGACGCAGTCGAGTTCGCAGAAGCTGGTGCCGAACCGCTACTCATGGCGCGTCGATGCTTAACAAAGCTTAGGCGCGCGCACTTGATGGCCAATGTCTGTTCTGTATTGCATGCCGTCGTATCGGACCTGCCTTAATCCTTCATAGGCCTTTGCGAAGGCCTGATCGAAATCTGTTGCTTGAGCCACCATCGCTAGAACGCGGCCGCCGGAGGTCTCCAGCACTCCCTCATTGCTGTGTTGCGTACCTGCATGAAACAACTGACGCTGGTCGTTGTCGGTTGTGTCGGGGCTGAACTCAACCGCAATCGGATCGCCTTTGCGGGGACTGTCGGGATAGCCCGCTGCTGCTGCTACGACGCAGGCACTGCATAGCTCCACCTGTGTGAGCGCTGGGGCGTCTGTAAGACGTCCAAGCGCACAGGCTTGGAGCACTCGAGCAAGCTCAGGCCCCATGAGAGGCATCAGGGTTTGGCATTCAGGATCGCCAAAGCGACAATTGAATTCGATCACCTGCGGCCCCTCCTCAGTCAGCATGAGACCCGCATAAATCACCCCCCGATAGAAGATTCCTCGCTTGCGCAAAGCCGCAAGGGTTGGTTTGAGGATTTGTTCGCGCGCCTGCTCTAGGCCCGCTTGATCGAGAAGGGGCGCCGGTGCATAAGCCCCCATCCCCCCAGTATTTGGTCCTCGATCCCCCTCCAAAAGTCGTTTGTGATCCTGTGCAGGCGGAAGCAAAATCATGTCCTCGCCATCGCAAAGGGCAAACACGGAGACTTCTGGTCCGGTTAAGCGTTCCTCCAGGACAAGCTGTTCACCGGCTTGTCCGAAACGCCCTTGAAAAGCCTCTTGAATGGCGGCGACTGTCTCCTCCACGGTGTTCGCCACCGTTACCCCTTTCCCTGCCGCGAGCCCATCCGCCTTCACAACCAAGGGGCGCTGCAGTTGTTGGAGAAGGGCAAGCCCATCCTGTTCGTTGGTCACGGTCCAGTACCCAGCCGTGGGAATCCCTGCTTCTTGCATGAGTTGCTTCGCCCAGGCTTTGCTCGCTTCGAGCTGTGCACCCTCCGCACTCGGGCCGAAGACTGCGACGCCTTGTCCACGAAGCGTGTCTGCTAAACCAGCGGCTAATGGGGCTTCTGGACCGATTACCACCAGATCGATGGCGTGGTCGCTGCATGCCGCAACCATGCCTTCGTGGTCAGTTTCTGCGATCGCCAGGGGAGTGCAGCCTTCCAAATCGCTAGTGCCAGCGTTTCCAGGACTGATCCAGATGTCTTCGATCTCTGGGCAGCGTCTGAACGCCCAGGCCAACGCTTGCTCTCGTCCGCCACCTCCGACCACGAGCACATTGCGCAACGGTGGCAGCGAGAGGGGACGGGTGTTGGAGATGGCCATGGGCGGGTGCGGAACGGGGGGTGACTCCTAGGTTTGGAGTGCAGGCGCAACGCTCAACGCGTTGCTCTGGCCTATCCATCTTTGTTGAACGACTGCCAGCCCATGGGGCTTTCCTCCCTCCCACTGTTGTTTGTATTGGCGGCAGCACAGCCGTTGGAGGTGGCTCCTGTGCCGCCTGTTGCTTTGCCGATGTCCTTAGAGGCCTTTGAAATGGTCCTCCAAGAAGGTGATATCCCCCAGCTGTCGGAGGCTTGTGCTGATGCGGATCGTTTTGGCCTGCAAGAGCGCCTTCGTTTGCTGCGTGATCGTTTGATGCTGGTGGCGCCTTCCCCGCAACCATTTGCTGTTGTGATGGCAAATGCCCGGGCGCTGTTGGCTTGTAAGGCTCCCGACAGCACCCAAATTGTGCTCAGTCGATATGGCCCTGGACCAGGGTCACGGCGCAGGGAGTGGTTGCTCTTGTCATGGCAAGCCGCCAGTGCGGCCCTCGATCAAGATCGTGCTGTGCTTGCGCTGCGGCGTTTGGCTGATGGAGATCTCACGCGTCTCGATACCGAGCTGTTGATCGTGGGCCAATCTGAGGATGGCTTGCCGCTCATGCGTTCAGCTCTTGATCTGCTGGCGAACCATGAGTTGGCAGCTGGCCGGCCGGAGGAGGCCGTCACGGTGCTTCTAGCTGGACGTACTCCAGGAGTTGTGGCATCGCGCAGGCTTGGCCAAGTTGCTGAACTGCTGGCTCCGCTTGATCCAGAGCGCAGTGATTTGTTGTTAGAAGCGGCACTGGATCAAGCGGCAGCTGAGCAAGCCTGGGGTTTGGCGGAAGATTTGCTCCGCCTGCAGTTGCGTTTGGCGCTGCAACAGAGGGGCGATGCTGAGCGACCTCGCGAACGATTGCGTCGTCTAGCTAGCCGGGTTGATGACCGATTAACGCTGCTAAAGCTCGAACAGATCTCCCCTGACGTGGATCAACAGCGTTTGCAAGACCTCGAGGATCAGCTCCGCTCTCCTCGCGCTGCCGGTGGCCATGCCTCCCTGGGAGAATCGGATTCATCTGAAGCTTCTGCTTCCAATCCTTTGGCCACTCCATGACCAGCACCCATGGGCCTCTCCTCTATGAGGGCAAGGCCAAACGCATCTATGCCTCAAGCAATGAGGCTGAGGTTTTGGTCGAATACAAAAATGATGCCACCGCTTTTAACGCCCAAAAGCGTGCACAACTGGAAGACAAAGGCCGACTTAATTGTCAGATTTCGGCGTGTTTGTTTGAGTTGCTGGAACGGGAAGGAATACCAACGCATTACTGCGGATTGGAGTCGGATCATTGGATGGTGGTCCAACGGGTCAAGGTGATTCCGATCGAAGTGGTGCTACGCAATGTGGCCACAGGATCACTCTGTCGTCAAACCCCTATTTCTCAAGGCACTCTCTTAAATCCAGCACTGCTGGATCTCTACTACAAGGATGATGATCTTGGTGATCCTCTCTTAACAGAGTCGCGCCTGTTTTTGCTTGATTTAGTCAGCCCGGAAAGTCGTCAGGAAATCGAGACGTTGGCAAGGCGGGTGAATACTGTTTTGACCCCTTTCTTTTCTGGTATCAATCTGCAATTGGTGGACTTCAAGCTCGAGCTGGGACGCAATGCAGCGGGCCAATTACTTGTTGCTGACGAGATCAGCCCAGACACCTGCCGCCTTTGGGACATGAACAGTCGGGACGAAAAGGAACGCATTTTGGACAAAGATCGCTTCCGTCAAGACCTTGGCGGAGTGATCGAGGCCTACGGGGAGGTCTGCAAACGGGTCCAAGGGGCAACCCCCAAACCCCGCAACTACAGGTAAGGTCACCGGATATTTGCGGCCTTTTTGGCCGGTAAACGCAGCACCCCATGGTCAATCCCTCCTCATACCGAACCAGGAACGCCGTTCGGCGGGGAGCTTTAGGGCTTGCTTTGGCCCTGCCGCTTCTGACCACCCTTCCTACTCGCGCACAAACTGAGGCTGACTCCGATCAGAGTTCGGAGGAGCAAGTTCAGCTCGAGGATGCCTTAACCGGGGGCAAAACCGAGCCTCAAGCTGTGGAGGTGGAAGCGTTTGAAGACGTACAAGAAACACCTGTTGCTTTAGAAGATGAGGGCCTTGCTCAGCCCAGAGTGCTGATTACGGAGGTGATGATCGATGGGATCGATGGTCACCCTGAACAGGAGCGGGTGGAATTGGCTGCCTATGACGCCATGACCGTTCGCCCTGGTAGTCGCGTCACCAGAGATGAGCTCAAAGTTGATTTGGAGGCGATCTACGCCACCGGCTGGTTCTCTGATGTACGCATCGAACCAGTTAATGGTCCTCTCGGTGTGCAGCTTGTCGTTCAAGTTGTACCCAATCCCGTTCTTACGCGGGTTGAGCTTCTTCCTGAAGACAATGAAATCCCTCCACAGGTCATTGAAGACGCCTTCAGTTCTGACTATGGACGCACGCTGAACCTCTCCGAGCTTCAGCTTCGGATGAAAGAACTTCAGACGTGGTACGCAAGTGAGGGTTATGCCCTTGCAAGGGTCACAGGTCCGACGCGCGTCAGTCCAGATGGGGTTGTAGAGCTCAAGGTTGTGGTTGGCACGGTTGCTGGCGTTGAGGTGCAGTTCCTAAACAAGGAAGGTGAAACCACCAACGACAAAGGTGAGCCAATTCGCGGAAAAACCAAACCCTGGGTCGTTACGAGAGAAATCTCGATCAAGCCAGGTGAGGCCTTTAATCGCAATCAACTTGAGGGTGATATCAAGCGCCTTTACGGAACATCACTGTTCAGTGATGTCAAAGTCACACTGAAGCCTGTTGCTGGAAATCCAGGCGAAGTCAACATTGTTTTGGGAATCGTTGAGCAGTCAACCGGTTCCCTTTCAGGCGGCTTGGGCTACAGCCAAAGTCAAGGTGTGTTTGGACAGGTTCAAGTTCAGGACAGCAATTTATTTGGACGTGCTTGGAACTTAGCTCTCAACCTCACCTACGGGCAGTACGGCGGCTTGGCGAATTTCACGTTTACTGATCCATGGATTAAGGGTGATGCGCATCGCACATCTTTCCGCACTTCTCTGTTCCTGAGTCGTGAAGTGCCTCAGGTGTTTCAGAGCCAAAATAATGGAGATATTGTTACTCTTACAGATTACCAAGACAACAATTCATCCAGCGCTTACTCGATTAGTACAAATAATAATCCTGAGGGCAGGAAGTTTGACAATGTTGGAGAGGCGTCTGATCTCTTCCCTGAGTACAGCTGGTTCGATTATCAAGGCGACTCTGTTGCCTTGCAAAGGGTTGGCGGTAATATCATTTTTGCGAGACCTCTTAATGGTGGTGATCCATATAAGAATTCTCCATGGCAGATTCTTGCGGGTTTAAATGTTCAGAGCGTTAGGCCAATTAACTTTGAGGGCGCTTCACGTATTTACGGAACTCCCAGCAATAGTGGTGATGAAGTCCCCAGTGAAAATATTATCTGCATCTCTTACAATTGTGCCACTGAAAACAATCTGGCCGGATTGAGATTTGCAGCAACTTATAATACTTTGAATGATCCCCGCAATCCTACTTCTGGCAATTTCCTTAGTTTCGGTACAGAGCAATTCCTGTCGGTTGGTGAAAACTCTCCTACCTTCAACCGAGTAAAAGCAAGTTATACGCAGTTCTTTCCTGTTAATTGGCTGAAAATTGCCAAAGGTTGCAGGCCAAAGCCAGGCGAAAAAGCTAACTGTCCACAAGCCATTGGTCTTCAGCTCAAGGCAGGATCCATCGTTGGCGATCTCCCTCCGTATGAAGCTTTTTGTTTGGGTGGTTCTAATTCAGTTCGTGGTTGGTATGACTGCGACCTAGCGGTTGGTCGTAGTTATGGCGAAGCAACCTTGGAATATCGCTTCCCGATTATCAGTATTTTCGCAGGAGAACTTTTCGTTGATGCGGGTACTGATTTTGGGTCTCAGAGCAATGTTCCTGGAAAACCTGGCAAATTGCTCAAAAAACCTGGGTCGGGTTTCTCAATCGGTACTGGTGTAATTGTGACGACGCCAGTTGGCCCTCTTCGTCTGGAGGTTGCCAGTCAGGATTTAACCGGTGAGTGGCGCTTCAACTTGGGAGTGGGCTGGAAGTTCTGATGTTGTCTTGGCCAGGGGATTACAACGGGCCTTGGACGCTGGCATCCAGTGTGTCGCGCTCAGGGATTGGATTGCACAGCGGCCAGGAGTGTGACGTCACTCTCTTTCCCTCAGAGCAAGAGGGGTTTTATGTGCGCTGGCTTAATCAAGCTACAGCGCCGATTCGTCTCGATCCTTCACAGGTGCGAGACAGCCAGTTGTGTACCACCCTCGACTTCGGAGACAGACAGCTCTCCACTGTGGAACATCTGCTCGCTGCTCTCGCTGGCTGCGGGATTTCCCATGTTGAGATACACGTGTCCGGTACGGAAATTCCGCTTCTTGATGGGTCAGCTTTGGGCTGGGTGGAGGCAATCGCTGAAGCCGGTTTAAAAGCAGCGTCGACCCCACGTCGCCCCCCCTTGGTGCTGTCTGAGCCGCTGGCCTTTCATCGCGGGAACAGCGCCATCGTCGCGACGCCTGCTGATCGCTTCACGCTGGTCGGTGTCATTGATTTCCCGCAGAAAGCCATTGGACGTCAGCAATTGGCCCTCGAGCTCACACCTCAGAGGTTTATTGAAGAGATTGCTCCTGCTCGGACCTTTGGTTTTCGCGAGCAAGTGGATCAACTTCGATCCTCTGGTCTCATTCGTGGTGGAGCTTTAGATAATGCCCTCGTCTGTGATGGAGATTCATGGGTGAATCCCCCGCTGCGTTTTCCAGATGAACCAGTGCGCCATAAGATCTTGGATCTAATCGGAGATCTGGCTCTTGTGGGTTTTCCTCAAGCCCAGGTGCTGGTCTATCGAGGATCCCACGGCCTTCATACTGAGCTGGCCGCGGCACTTGCCGATCAATTCGTTCCCCAACGCTGAGCCACTTGACCGTTCTTGCCTCCACCGACACGCCCTCTGCGGTGCTGAATGCCGAGCAGATCATGGGGTTGCTGCCTCATCGTTATCCATTCGCGTTGGTGGATCGGGTGCTTGAGCACGTTCCAGGTGAACGCGCTGTCGCGATCAAGAATGTCACCTTGAATGAGCCACAGTTCCAGGGACATTTCCCTGGTCGTCCTTTGATGCCTGGAGTCTTGATTGTGGAAGCGATGGCTCAAGTGGGGGGCTTAATCGTGACGCAGATGCCAGATCTTCCCAAGGGCTTGTTTGTGTTCGCCGGAATTGATGGAGTTCGTTTTCGTCGGCCTGTCGTTCCGGGAGATCAATTGAGGATTACCTGTGAGTTGCTTAGCCTTAAGCGCAAGCGTTTTGGCAAAGTCAAAGCTGAGGCCACCGTGGATGGACAGCTTGTCTGCTCCGGTGAGCTGATGTTTTCTCTGGTGGATTGATCGTGATGAGTGATGAGCTCTCCACATCAGTGATCACGGACGATCGCCCCGCTCAGGTCCATCCAATGGCGGTGGTCGATCCTCGAGCTGAGCTCGCCCATGGCGTTGTGATTGGTCCTGGAGCCGTGATCGGTCCTGAGGTGAGCATTGGGGCTAACACCTGGATTGGTCCCCATGTGGTGCTCGATGGTCTGCTGCGAATTGGTGCTCACAATCGCATTTACCCCGGAGCTTGTTTGGGGCAGGAACCTCAGGATTTGAAATACAAAGGTGCTCCGACGGAGGTTGTCATTGGCGATCACAACACTATTCGTGAATGCGTCACGATTAATCGTGCCACTGATGAAGGGGAGCAGACTCGGATTGGTGACAACAACTTGCTCATGGCCTATTGCCATCTTGGGCATAATTGTTTGCTTGGAAACAACATTGTGATGTCGAATGGCATCCAAGTGGCAGGCCACGTGTTAATTGAAGATCGGGCAGTGATTGGTGGTTGTTTAGGGATTCATCAATTCGTTCACATTGGCGGCATGGCCATGGTTGGCGGCATGACCCGTGTTGATCGTGATGTTCCTCCTTACTGCCTTGTAGAAGGTCATCCAGGCAGGGTGCGGGGTCTTAATCGTGTGGGCTTGAGACGTCAGGGCCTGCATCGCCTAGAGGGGGGTCAGGAATTCAAACAGCTGCAGGAGGTTTGGTCATTGCTTTATCGCTCTGATCACGTCATTGCTGACGGCTTAAACCTTGCGAGGCAACAAGTCTTGCTACCTGCCGCTAACCATCTCTGTACATTTTTGGAGGGTTCCTTGTCGACAGGTCGACGGGGCCCCATGCCTCCTCCATCGAGTCGCTGATGGTGCGTTTGCTCATCAGCACCGGCGAGGTGTCAGGAGATTTGCAGGGAAGCCTGTTGATTCAGGCTCTATGGCGTGTCGCGAAGCGTCGTGGACTCGATTTAGAAGTCCTCGCTCTAGGGGGTGAGCGGATGAAGGCTGCTGGAGCTGAGTTGCTGGCCGATACCTCTCCGATGGGCGCGATTGGCCTGTGGGAAGCCCTCCCTTTGGTTGTCCCCACGATTCGATTGCAAGCCAGAGTCGACCGGGTATTGAAGCAGCGCCCACCCGATGGGGTGGTGTTGATCGATTACATGGGCGCCAACGTGCGCTTGGGCCACAGCCTCAGAGACCGCCTGCCGGATGTGCCAATCACCTACTACATCGCCCCCCAGGAATGGGCTTGGCGCATTGGGGAAGGAGGCACCAAAAGTTTGCTGCAGTTCACAGATCGCATCTTGGCGATTTTTCCAGAAGAAGCTGAGTTCTATGCCGGTCAAGGCGCTGACGTCACTTGGGTAGGGCATCCCCTCCTCGATATGGTTCCGGCTTCTTTCGATCGCCAGGCTGCTCGAGGTGCGTTGGGCTTGCCCTCAGAAGGAGCTCTGTTGATCTTGATGCCTGCATCACGACCTCAGGAAATGCATTACCTCATGCCCGAATTGGTGCAGGCTGCCGCCACCCTTCAGGCTCGTGACCCATCACTCAATGTGATGGTCCCAGCCGGATTGGAGCGTTTTGAGGAGCCATTGCAACAGGCCCTAGACCAAGCGGGGGTTCGCGGAACGGTCATTCCCGCTGATCAGGCGGATGCCATGAAGCCTCAACTGTTTGCAGCTGCCGATTTGGCCTTGGGTAAATCCGGCACCGTGAATTTGGAATTAGCTCTTCAGGGTGTTCCGCAAGTGGTTGGCTATCGCGTCAGCCGTATCACCGCGTGGGTGGCGCGGCGAATTCTCCGTTTCCACGTGGATCACATCTCGCCGGTCAACCTTTTGCTGAATGAGCGTCTTGTGCCGGAGCTGTTGCAGGAGGAGTTCAACGCCGATCAGCTTGTGGCATTGGCTATCCCTCTATTGGATAACCAAGTTGATCGCCAAAGGGTTTTGGATGGGTATCAGCGCTTGCGTGACACCCTTGGTGAACCAGGTGTGACCGATCGTGCTGCGGAAGCGATTCTTGACCAGATCAAATAGCCCTCTTGAGCTCATGCATGTGTTGATCCCGTTGGTTTTGACCAGTATTATGTTGTTGAGTCCAATGTCAGCCCTAGCAGCTACCCAGGATGCTGTTCTGGCGGGTGGTTGTTTTTGGTGCCTAGAACATGATTTAGAGGATGTTGAAGGTGTAATTTCGGCTGAAAGTGGTTATAGCGGTGGTCATGTGGAGAATCCCACGTATCAACAAGTTAGTGGTGAAAAAAGTGGTCATCAAGAAGTGGTGCGTGTGCGATTTGATTCTGATAAAATCAGTTATGCCAACCTTTTACAGCATTATTGGCGGAATATTGATCCTCTAGATGGTCAAGGTCAGTTTTGTGACCGAGGTGACTCGTATCGGCCAGTGATTTATACCGATGGCGAGCAACAGGCAGCTGCCGCTCAAGCAAGTGCTGCCTCTGCTGCAAGTGAATTAGGAGTCTCAAAATCTAAGATTAAAGTGCAGATTCGTGATGCAGTTCAGTTCTGGCCTGCAGAGGATTACCACCAAAATTATGCGAATAACAACGAGCTCCGTTATCGCTATTACCGCTTCAGTTGTGGGCGAGATCGCCGCCTCGATGCCGTCTGGGGAGAGCGCGCAAGATCAGGGACAGCCTGGGTCACTCCAGTAGCGCAGTAACACCTTCTAAAAAGTTAAAGAACACCTGTAATTCAAGCTTTGGTTCCATTCAGGCATTTCTCAGTGAAGATGCGGGTATTCCCCTCTCGACGCATTAGGACATTGTCCTTACCATTAGCTCAAGATTTGTGGAGGGGCTGTATGTATCTGCTGACGATCAAGGATGGTCTGGTGACGCGTCACGTTGGTCCTTATCCGTCGACGAAGCAGGCTTCAGATGATTTAGATCGTGTGTTGTCAACTTGTTCAGATAGGGCGCGCTGGCAAATTCATGCCCTTGAGTGCCCACGTGCGATGACTGCGGTTGCTTCCTAATCGGCTCGCCGGCCTGGATAACCGCTTAGAAGACCGCTTTCGATCATTAAGCCGATTCCTGCGTTGATGCAGATCAGGCTCAGAGTTCCATACCAAAACCATGGACCACGGTCCTGTCCGAGTAGTTGGATAATTCTTCGACTGATGGCTTCCCCAAAGAGGCAGAGTCCTGCAGGCAAAAGCAGGACTCCAAGTTGAGCTCGTACATACCAGCGCAGGGGTCTGGAAGCCATTTGTTTGGGTTGGTTCACAGTTTTGGGAAAACCCTAGTTCTCGGCCCGCAGCGATTGCTTACAAACCCAATTCACCAAGGTGCGGACTCCGTAGCCCGTGGCTCCAGCCGGATCTACTCCTCTTGCTTTGTCGCTCCACACCGTTCCGGCGATGTCAATGTGCGCCCATGGGATGGAGCTTTTGACAAATTCCTTGAGGAACAAAGCGGCTGTGATAGAGCCTCCTGGACGGGGACCTGTGTTTTTCAAGTCCGCAAGGTGTGACTTGAGGCCCTTGCGATAAGCCTGGTGCATTGGCATGCGCCATAGCCCCTCACCTGCATCCTTCGCTGCGCTCTCTAAGGAGCTGGCAAGCGAGTCGTCTCCAGTCCACAGCCCAGCAATTTCGTCGCCAAGCGCAACCACGCAGGCACCGGTCAATGTGGCCAAGTCAACGATGGCGTCGGGTTCGAGCTCGGAGGCGTAAACCAAGGCATCAGCGAGGGTGAGCCGGCCTTCCGCATCTGTGTTGTTGATTTCAATCGTGGTGCCGTTGGACGCGGTGACGATGTCACCTGGGTGCACGGCAGAACCGTTGATCATGTTTTCGCATGATGCCACCAGCATGTGAACTTCAACCCCCTTGGGGCGGAGCTCAGCGATCGAGCGCATCGCGCCAAGCACCGCTGCACTGCCTCCCATATCGAATTTCATCATGTCGATTTGGGCAGCACCAACTTTCAGGTTGTAACCACCGGAATCAAAGGTGAGGCCCTTGCCAACCAAGACCACCCGTCTTGTGACAGGACCGGAGGGGCGGTAGGTGAGATGGATGAACTTGGGATCCATATCCGAGCCTTGACAGACCGATAGGAACGACCCCATGCCCTTGGCTTCACAGTCGCCGCGCTCGAGCACCTTCAAGTCCAAGCCATGCTCATGCGCCATCTGAGCGGCACTGTCGGCAAGAGCTGTTGGGGTGACACTGTTCGGAGGTGCCGCAACGAGCTCTCTTGCCAGTTCCACCCCCGCGCAGATGGGATGCACCGCTTCGAGGGCGCTGCTAAGGCTGTTGGGGAGTGGGCCGAGCAGTTCAAGCCGCTCGGGGTGGACGCCGGGCTCTGGTTTGCTGCGAAAACGTTGATCGCTGTAGAGCGCAAGCCTGACCGCTTGCGCTGCAACGGTTACTGCCTCTGCAGGATCAACGGCGTTCCATGGCAGCAACAATCCGAGGCTGCCTGTTTGGTCTTTGCTCGCTCGGGCCGCAGCAGCGCCCGCCTGCCGAAAGCTATCCACATCCAGTGTTTCAAGAGGCCCCATGCCTACGAGCACGAGGGATGCGCAGTCGGGATTGAGGAGTTGAAGGCTCGCGCGCTCTCCGTTTTTCCCTTGGAACTTGCGCTGTTCCAGCCAGTCGCTAAGGGGGATGGAAAAGCGTTCTTCCATCGCTGGTATCAAGCCATTGGGATCTCCCTCTGCAATGCCTAGGGCCAACACGGTTCCCGACCAGGCCTTTGGCTGGGCCGACGAGAGGGAGATCTGCATAGAGATTGGGCACGTGAGCCGATGCTAAGGGGCACCCTTAATCGGCATGGAACGGAGTGGACCATCGCTCACGGGTTTCCTTATTAAAGGGCGGTTGCCAGAGGCGAATCAAGGTTTGTTCCAGACGTCGTCGAGGTCGGGTGTCCTGCGGGACATCAGCCCAGAAACGGATGCTTGTGCTGCAGCGCAAGCCTGTGCTCATGCAGGCCTCTTGGTAACTCGCCAAGTAGGCCTTGCAATCGTGCTCGCCTTTCCAGCGCCGATCAGCCGCCTTGGTTTCTCCGATGTAGAGAAGGATGGGTTGGTCGAGCTCTTTCGGGCGATCCATCACGAGATAGATGGCCGCCCCTTGATGGGGACTGTTAGGCCAACGCCAGAAACTCAAAGGTAAGGGCCTGAGCTGTAAAGGCTGGAAGCTGCTCAGAGGATTGGTGTTGTCGCTGGCAAACAGGCGCTGTTGTTCTGATGGTTCATTGCCATGCCCGAATCGAGACGCCAACTGAGGCGTGAACAGAGGTTGCTGGAACTGATGGATTCGCTCTTGCCAGCCCCGTAAAAGCTCTGCGCTCAGAGGCAGGGACCGCTCGATCAGCCCACTGGACTCGGCCAATGGCTGCTCGAAAAGGTTGCTCTGCCCGGGGGGAGTGGCCATGGACTTAGCTCCTTGGCGGCAGGCTTGGGCCGGATGGCCGTGCCCCAAAACTCACGCGGCCAATGAGCTGCTCCACAGCATCGGGGGGTAAGCACACGCGTTCTTGGAGATCGGCGAGATGCTCAAACGGCTTAAGCCGCCGCTCTTGAATGAGCCGTTGGAGTCGGGGTTTTGGCCAGTTGAGGGTTTGCTCTAACAAAGTGGGTGCTGCGGCATTGACATCCAGTAGTGGCTGCTCAGGCAGTACTGGGGCATCCCCATGCCAGCGAAACACCAGGTGGGGTGTCCATAGCTTCACGAGATCCGTAGGAAGGTTCAGCAAGAGAGCGAGATCATCCAGTTGGCTGAATTGCACCCCACCCCGTTGGAGTCGCATCAGCACATCCACCATCGCTTCACTGCAACCGGGCAGCTTTTCCCATTGCTCGGGCGTCGCCCTGTTGACATCCAGGCTCCAGGTTTCTGCCTGAGTCGGGGTAGTTCTCGGCTGTTGTTTTATTTGGACAGGATCTGGGGGTAGATCGCCGGTGGCCTGCAAGAGCTTGCGAGCCAGGGGGTCAAGCCAGTGCTGGCGCGCCATTGCTTTAGGGACTTGCTTCTTGGCCAGGACCATACCGAGCCCAAGCCTTAGGTGTTAGGGGTTCCAGCGTGGAGGCAGGGTTGGGATTTCAATCATTCCCTGTTGGAAGGCAACCACCACGGCGTGGGTGCGGTTGTTGGCTTGCAGTTTGCGCAGCAGGCTGGCGATGTGGGATTTGACCGTGTCGATCGAGACGACAAGGCTGTCTGCGATCTCCTGATTGCTCATCCCTTTGCAAAGTCCACGCAGCACGTCCTCTTCCTTCAGGCTCAGTTCGGGCGGGATGGAACCTGAGACTGTGCGTCCCAGTCGACCGTGCCGGAGGATGTTGGCAATCACTGAGTCGTGATACATCCCATCGGATTCCATCGCGGTCAGCGCTGCAGAGACGCCTCCCATTCCGACATTTTGATGGGAGCACAAACCATCACAGGGCGCGTCGATCGCCTGAAGAATGGTTCTCAAAATTGGACGTTGAACGATCAGCAATGCCTTCAAGGCGGGATTGTCTTGCTTGGCGTGCCGAACGAGGCTTGGGCCGTTGCCCCCCTCGAGTTGGTCTGTGCAGATCAAGAGGTTCACATCATCCTTTTGCAACCTCTGAAGACATTCCTCTTCTGTTGTGGCGGCAGCAACGAGATGTCCAAGGTCATGAAACCAGCCCATCCAGCTGGCTAACAACACGCGATCGCCACTGGCAATGGCAGTGCGACTATTGCGCAGAAGGTTGTGCCCCTGCTTGCTGCGGGCCTGAAGTCTGGGGATCTGGGAGGTGAGATCCACTAGATTTTGAAACTCTCCATATGTTGGCTTTGTGAGGGGGCGTGGATCCGCACTGTGAGGGATTCCGCGAATTGTTCACAATGTGATTGATTGTTTTTCAAGACCATGGCCTTCTTCGATTCCGAAATCGTGCAGGAGGAGGCCAAGCATCTTTTTGGTGACTATCAACAGTTGATGCAACTGGGGTCGGATTACGGAAAGTTCGACAGAGAAGGGAAGAAGAAGTTCATTGACACCATGGAAAACCTGATGGAGCGTTATCGCGTTTTTATGAAACGCTTTGAGCTCTCGGAAGACTTCCAAGCCAAGCTCACGGTCGAACAGTTGCGGACGCAGCTTGGGCAATTTGGGATCACCCCTGAGCAAATGTTTGAACAGATGAATCAAACCTTGGAGCGGATGAAGAGTCAGCTCGAGCAATCGGAAGGTCAGTGAGCCGTACGATCCGTCGCACAGCACATTCTTTTTGTAATGACAGTCAACCCCCATTCACTGCCGAACTGGTTGGCGAGGGGGATGGCCGATTTATTTCCGGACGGTCAATCGGATGATGCGGATCAGGCGTTGGCTGCGCGTTTGGCCGCAGCTGAGTTAGAGGGTCGTCCTCTACGGGTGAAGCTGGGCATTGACCCAACGGGAAGTGATATCCACCTGGGCCACAGCATTTTGTTTCGCAAGTTGCGCGCTTTTCAGGATGCGGGGCATACAGCCATTCTGATTATTGGTGATTTCACGGCTCGGATCGGCGATCCAACGGGTAAGAGCGCCACGCGCGTGCAGCTCACAACCGAACAGGTGGAGGCCAATGCGACCACGTATTTGCGCCAGCTCGGGCAAGGACAGCCCAAGGAACAGGCCCTGCTTGATTTTGAAACTCCAGGACGACTGGAGGTGCGACGCAATAGTGAATGGCTTGCGGGCCTCGATTTGCCCCAGGTGATTGGCTTGTTGGGAACGGCGACGGTGGGCCAAATGTTGGCGAAGGATGACTTCTCCAAGCGTTATGGGAGCGGCACCCCAATCGCTCTGCATGAGTTTCTTTACCCCTTGTTGCAGGGGTATGACTCTGTGGCTGTGGATGCTGATGTGGAGTTGGGCGGGACGGATCAGAAATTCAATGTGGCGATGGGACGTGATTTACAGCGTCACTTCGGCCAAAGAACTCAGTTCGGCTTGCTCTTGCCGATCCTTGTCGGTCTTGATGGAGTGCAGAAGATGAGTAAGAGCCTTGGCAACACGGTGGGTCTGGAAGAGGACCCGTTGTCGATGTATTCCAAGCTCGAAAAAGTTGGTGATGCGGCGATTAACGATTACTTGATATTGCTCACCGATTTGGCCAGTGAAGCGTTGCCAGACAATCCCCGCGAAAAGCAAAAAGCAATGGCTCTGGCGGTGACGGCAAGCCGCTATGGGATGGAAGTGGCGCAAAAAGCTCAAGTGGATGCCGCCACGTTGGTGGGTGGAGAGGCCGCAGCAGCGGCGGATGTGCCAGAGGCATCCCTTTCTGCAGTGAATTTTCCTGCGAAGGCGTTCTATCTGTTCAGTGCAGTGGGTATGTGTGCCAGCAGTAGTGAGGCGCGCCGGCAGATCAAAGGGGGAGCAGCACGGCTTGAGGGAGAGAAAATCACCGATCCCAATCAGGAATTTTCTTCGGTATCCGACTTAGAAGGGAAGGTTCTTCAGCTCGGTAAAAAGACATTTAGGCGCTTGGTTCCTTGATGTGCTGCTATGACTGCCACAGCTGAAAGTCAGGAGAACCATGCTTGATGTGATCTCTTCGCGCTCAATCGTGGGGGCGGTCCTCAGCCTTTTGGTGGGTGCGGGAATGGCAGTACCGGCCAATTCTGGGATTAAGGATGAATATCAGCGAGCTCAAGAATGTGACTACAGTAAGGCTGAATATGAAAGCGATATTGGTGTTTTTGATGAGGTAAACGTGAGGTTTTGCATCAGTGAAGATCGACATTTTGTTGTGTATGTGATGCGCAGTGGTAAATCATGGGCCTTGCCCTTTGATCGTGACTATCGCCAGGCTGGAGTGATGAGTTTGAACATCATTGAAGATGATAAATTAGTTCACTACTCCAAGAAGAAAGGTGTTGTGGAACGCGTGATTTTGGGTAGGAAACGTGTAGACAGGCCAGTTCTATATTGATGGATTGTCGTTGTGTGTTGCCTGCTGCTGCAGGGTTAGCAGAGGGACCCTGTTGGTGGTCTGAAAGGCAGGTTCTGCTTTGGGTTGATATTGAGGCTTCAAGAATTGGCCTGTTTGATCCTCAAGCGGGTAGGAATGATTTTTTGCATCTCCCTGCTCATGTGGGTGCGGTTGTACCCACATCGGTTGGAGATTTGCTGTTAGCAACAGCGGCTGGGTTGATAAGGCTGGATCCGAGTACCGAAGCGGTGACTTTGTTGTCTGATCCCGAGCTCGATCGCCCTGGTAATCGCTTCAACGATGGCAAATGTGATCCATGGGGGCGCTTTTGGGCCGGCACGATGGCTTACGACTTCGAGCCGCTGGCTGGATCCCTATGGCGGCTCGATGGTGATGGAAGGATTACGCGCCAACGCAGTCAGCTCACTATTGCCAACGGACTGGCTTGGAGCCAAGACCGTGGGACGCTCTATTTCATTGATTCGCCAACGCTGAATGTGGTGGCCTTCCCGCTCACAAGCGCCGGTGAGATCGCTGGAGAACCCAACACCTGCCTCCAGATCCCAAAAGAGTGGGATGCCCTACCGGATGGCATGTGCATCGATACGCAGGGAATGCTTTGGATTGCCCTGTTTGGCGGTGGATGCGTGACGCGCTGGGATCCAATCAGCGGTCAACTGCTTGAAAGGCTGGAGTTGCCTTGTCGTCAGGTCACCTCCTGTTGTTTTGGCGGTCCCAACTTGGATCAGTTGTTTATTACTACCGCAAGAAGGGAGATGGATGCTGCTGCACTCAAGGCCGAGCCATTGGCTGGAGGCTTGTTTCAAGCCGATGTTGGTGTAAAAGGTTGGCCTGCCGATTGTTTTCAAGTCACGGCTTGATTGGAAGGGTTGCCCATGACCCATCACGATGAGGGGCGTGCGGAGACGGCGTGTGGCTTCCTCTTTCTCGGCTGAATCAGCGGAACGGATCATCGTGGCCCTCGACGGAATGCCCCCTGATCAAGCGCTTGCTTTCAGTACGCAGGTGGAGGGACTGCGCTGGGTGAAGGTGGGGCTGGAGCTATTCGTCCAGGCGGGGCCTGATGTGGTGGATAAGTTGCGGGACCAGGGCTTGCGGGTGTTTTTGGATCTCAAATTTCACGACATTCCTGCCACGATGGCTGGGGCCTGCCGGCGGGCAGCAGCGCTGGGGGCTGAGCTGATCACCGTGCATGCCTGTGCGGGCAGCGAAGCGCTGCAGGTGGCTCAGGCCGCGGCGATGGAGGGAGCGCAGAGTGCTGGACTGGCCACTCCGACTCTTCTGGCGGTCACGGTGCTCACCAGTTGGGAAGAGCAGCAGCTGCAACGGGAACTCGCCATCAGCCAAGACGTCGCCGAGCGGGTATCTGCCTTCGCGAAGCTATCGGCAGCTGCCGGTATTGGTGGTTGTGTGTGTTCGCCTTTGGAGGCCGCGGCGATGCGGGCTCAACATCCCGAGCCGTTTGCCTTGGTGACGCCGGGGATACGCCCTAAGGGAGCGGCGGTTGGCGATCAAGCCAGGGTGATGGGGCCTGCCGAGGCGATTGCAGCAGGAGCAAGCCAGTTGGTGATCGGCCGGCCGATCACCAAGGCTGAAAATCCCAGCGCTGCATTTGCCGCCTGCTGCGATGAGTTAAGTCTGGGCTCTTGTTTGTCACGGTTTTGAAGCGCCATGGCCTCCTCTTCCAGTGCAATCACGCTGTGATCGGCGTCGAGCTGATCAGTGAGTTCCGGCTGGCGGCAGTGCTGCAGGCGGTGCATCGCTTCATGTAGCAGCATGCCTCGGAGGGCAGCATCGCTGCTGTGGTTGTGGCTTGCGGCAAAGGCCAATGTGGTTGAGCGCCGGGGCATAAAACCCATCCAGGCCAGCTGGGAAGTCATTCAGCACCAGCACGCGCGTGTACCAGGCAATCTCCACCTGTGCAATCAGTGCAAGAAGGTCCAGGTCGGCCGCTGCACTCAAGGCTTCTGGCTCAGCTTCGGTTCGGTGCCGTTGATCAGCCGCTGGATGTTGCTGCGGTGTCGCCAAAGCACCAGCAGCATCGCTACCAGGGCCACCAGCAGATTGGCGTTGCTGTCAGTGCCGGCGGCCATCAGAAGTGGAAGGCTGATGGCGGCCAACACGCTCGCCAGTGACACATAACGACTCAGGCTGAACACCGCCAGGAACACCCCAAAACTGGCCAGCCCCACGGGCCAGGCCAGGCCGAGAAACATCCCCAATCCGGTCGCGACGGCTTTGCCGCCCTTGAAGCCCAGCCAAACAGGCCAAATATGACCAGCTAATGCGGTCAGGCCTGCTAGCACCTGAATCCAATCCCCTAGGCCAAGAGCGCGGGCGATCAAAACAGCGGCGGCGCCTTTGCCAACATCGATCAAAAAGACAATCAAAGCAGGACCTTTGCCCACTTGCCTGAGCACATTGGTGGCGCCTGTGGAGCCCGAGCCGATCTCGCGCAAGTCAATGCCTTTGAGCCAGCTTCCTGCAAGCCAGCCACTGGGGATAGATCCGAGTAGGTAGCCGAGAATTAGAGAAAAGAAACCCATCAGAGCAGTTCGTTGTCGTCGTCGTAGATCTCGCCAGGACCAGCCGCAAAGGCCATCCACAGCGGAAACTGAAGCACGGGGATGTCCACGACGCGTTCGGCGGCATCGATCAGGATCAGCGGCACTTCACCGCGTTCTTCCAGACGGTCAGCTCGCTCAACTAAGGCATCGCCACGTTCAAACAGAACGATGCCGCTGTTGGGGCCAAAGTCTTCTCGGCCTAATCCAAGGGCGTCTTGCAAGCCGCGTCGCCATTCGCCAAGTCGCTCTGGTTGCCCTGCCAGAACAAGGGTTTGGAATTGATCGCCATAAAGATCGCTGAGAATGGCGATCAGGGCACTGCCGATCAATACGTTGCGAGGTCGATTCCCACGACTGGACTGGGCTCCCCGTCCGCCCTGGTTAAAGAACCAATCTTCGAGCAGGGTGATATCACTGTGGTCGAGGCTGCGGCGCAGCTTCCAGGGATCGGCGTAGAAGTCGGGTTGCTCGGCAAAACGCTCGAGGTTGGAGCGAATCAGCGCTTCATCGGGCTGGAAGGTGTCGGCAATCGCTGGAGATGGATCTGCACTACTGCCCCCTTCCTGGGTGCTAGGAGCATCTTGATCAAGAGGTGAAGGCTGCACCACAACCGGCTGGGACACCAGCTCCAGCTGCTCGACCGAATGAGCCATTCCCTGGAGTGCACCGCTCAGATACTCCTGAAATCCCTTCACGCGCCGAGCAATGGCATCGGATTGGCCAACGAAGCTTCCTGCAATCTCCTGTTCAAGCTGCAATTTGCGTTGATTGAGGCTCTCGATGTCTTGCTGCAAGGCAGCGCGGCGTTGCTGCAGCTCGGTCAGGGCGAGGTTGATCAAGGCATCGCTACTTGCATCTGCAGATGTTTCTGCAGCAGGGTCGTCGCTCTGCGGTACTTCTGGTTCTGGTGACGACGCTTCGGCCGTCTCTCCGGAATGCGCCTGGGGCGTCAGATCGGTGTCGTCTGGCATGGTCCGCTCGTCCTTGGGTTATTTCAGCTGATTGCGCGACGCAAGTCGAATCTTCTGTCCAAACGTGTGGAAAGCATTTCGTTTTCGTTACGCCAGCTAGTGAGAGATAGAGGTCATCCAATCTTGCTCAGGGCTTGGCTTGGTGTAGGTGCCCCACGCGCAGTTCCAGTTGCTCTTGAAGTTCCGTTGGATTGAACAGGATGGGAAGGAAATGAATGCTTTTGGTTTCACGGAAATAAAACAGTCCGGGCAGCCAAGGGGCGAAGAGGCGCCAAGCCATCCATTCACTGAAAGGGAAACGGCGTAACTCTTGTTGTCCGCGCCACACCACCAGATCGTCTTCGCTGAATTCAAGCTTCAGGATGTAGGTCTGCACCAAAAGGAAAAGACTGAACACCCCCACCACCAGGGTCGGCCAGGGGCTGAGGGGTAAGGGCCAAAGGCTTGCGCTCAGTAAAAAAATTACGAACGGCAGCCTGGGGCTCGGACGAATGATCACGTTGTTGGTCTGTGGGGAGGGAGTCATGGGATAGGGAAATCAGCCGAATAAAACCTGGGTGAGCAGCACATCCATCAGAGCCACGGTGACAAGGATCATGACCACAGCTCCGGTGGTACTGGTGCCAACCTCTTTGGCGCCGCCTTTGGTGGTCATGCCCCATCCACAGGCAATGACACCAATTTGAAGACCAAAGACCAGAGCTTTGATCAGCATGAAGGGCAAGTCATCAGGTTGTAGCCATGTCCTAACGGCTGTCCAAAACACGGCTGGAGGAATGCTGTAAAGGTTGGTGCTGCTGATTTGAGCGCTCCAAATCGCAACCCCAAAAAACAACAGGCATTGCACCGGCGCCATCACCACCATGGCGATCAGACGTGGCACCACCAAGTACTCCACGGGATCGGTGCGCAGCATCGTGATCGCATCGATCTGCTCGGTGACCTTCATCGTTCCCAATTGGGCGGCATAGGCAGTGGCAACCTTTCCCGTGAGCAGCGTGGCGGTGAGTAGGGGAGCAATCTCTCTAGCCAGGCCAATGGCGAGAACCCCCCCCACGGTGGATCCGGCGCCCATGCTGTTGAGTTCTGCTGTGATTTGAATGTTGAACACGGTGCCTGCCGCCAAGGCCGTGATGATCACGATCAAAAAGCTTCCAGGTCCTGCTTCCTGGAGCTGATCAAACAAATCAATGGTGTTGATGCGGCCTTTGGTTGTGGCTGAGACAGCTTGTCCGCCGATCAGCAGGCTGCTGCCAAGTCGGTTCAGCCAGCGAGGGGACTTCATTAAGAGGAGATCAGAGAAATGACTTAAGCGCTGTGCAGATGAGCGCCACGATCAGGCCAGCGTCGCATCAACAGAAGCCCGAGCACCACCAACACAGCTGGAATTAAACCCATGCAGAGACGAATGGCAATCAGTGCTGTTTCAGGTTGTTGGACAGAACTCAAGGCACCATCGGCTGTCTTCGTGGAGATATATCCAGTAAGTGAAAGCAAGGTTCCAAAAACGCTCATGCTCAGGCCAATGATGAGTTTTTGTCCGAACACCATCCAAGCGATGTAGAGGCCCGCTGGGTGGGTGGGATCCGCATCGATCGCATCAGGGAGCAGCGACCATGGGATGAGGTAAGCCGTTGAGGCCCCCAACCCCACCAGCATGATCAGGCCGGTCACAGGGATCAGGGCAACCGTGTTGCTCTCCGCTATTGGTACAAGGGTCATTGAGAGGAGGCAGGCGGCAATCCAGATGCTCGATCCCCAGCCAAGGGCCTTGATTCGACCGTGCCGGTTGGACAACACGCTCCAAAGCTGGAGTCCTACTAATGCAGCGACATTGAAAGCAAGCAACAGCAATGTGGCAATTCCAGCTGGAACGTGGATGACTTGAACAAGCCAAATCAGGGCAACCACCTGCATCAGTTGCAGGCCAAACCACAGCAGTAAGTACAGCCCTAGCACCATCAAAAATCGTGAATTTGAGCGAATGCGCCGCAGTTGTTGCAGCAGGGGCTCTTTGTTGCCACTGGGGCGTTGAGCCTTTTTTGCATACGGGGCAAGCCCCCAGCAGCAGAGCAGTGTTGCGACCGCTGCGATCGTCCCTGTGATTTGTCCCATCAATAAGTAGCCACCACTGCCCTCTCGCAAGACGAAAACCGCGATGAGCAACCCGATGGTTCCCGCCAAAATCGATCCGGTAAATCGAGCGGCATTCAGCCGCGTGCGAATCGCCGTATCCGGTGTGAGTTCTGTTGAGAGCGCTGCATAGGGCAGATTCACGCTTGTGTAAGCAGTCATCAGCAGGATGGCCATCAGCACGTAATAAGCCGTGCGCTGGAGGGTGCTCCCCTCTGGAACCCACCACATCGCAGCCAGGCTGATCCCCAACGGGAGTGCGGCTGCAAACATCCAGGGAAGCCTTGGACCCCATCGACTACTGGTGTGATCGCTCATCCAGCCGATCAAGGGGTCGTTGATGGCATCCCAAAGCTTGATCACGGTGAGTAGGGAGCCGGCAATGAAAGCTGGCAATCCTGCTGCAGAGGTGAAAAACGGAAATAGGTAAAACCCCAGCGTCGTAGCAGCTAGTCCGGTACCAGCATCCCCCAGCCCGTAAGCGAGCATGAGACGGCGACGGGAGCCCTCGGGGCGAGCTGTTGAAGAGGTCAATCCGGAACAGGGGGCACGCGGACCGCCATAATGCTTGGGCACGCGACTCAACGGCAGCCTTTCTTGGCAAGCAGTTCAGGCGTACTAGTGCGGGCGTAGTTTAGTGGTAAAACCTCAGCCTTCCAAGCTGATGATGCGGGTTCGATTCCCGCCGCCCGCTTGATTCAAAAACTCAGTCGGTCCGCGTACTCCTGAGCCACCATTACTACGAGGCTTCGCGCTTCTAATGGAACTCCAGATGGGGTCCAACGTTCGACGTGCGCTGGGAGATCTTCCCCAGCAGGTAACGCTGTGTCGATCAATCGACACCATGGTGAGGCCGCTTCCGGTAGGTCGAAGTGCATGGATTTGAAATAGGCGTTGAAGCCCATCCACAACACGCCTCCTTGATGTCCTCGCTGCAGGCTCATCGCTAAACAGTGGGACCAGTTAGCCCAGTCAGGTTTGCTGAGCTCTACTCCGTGCCACTGACGCCACAACTCTTCTGAGTCGCTTGATCGGAGTGGTTTCTTTTCGTTGTGAGCTCGGATCGGATTGAACAAGATCGCAAGTTGTTGGCGCACATCGAGCAGGCGACTCACATAGGTCTGCAACTCGTGATCGCAGTGATCGTCTCCCCAGATCATCCAGCTGAGAGGGCTGTCCTGGCACCAGGTGTTGTTATTCCCGCCCTGACTGCGACCTACTTCATCGCCCATCAGCAGCATCGGGACACCTCGACTCAGCAGCAAGGTGCTGAGCAGATTTCGTTGTTGGCGCCGTCTTAGTGCATCAATGGCGCGATCGCTGCTCGGGCCTTCTACGCCGTGATTCCAGCTGTTGTTGTGGTTCTCACCATCTCTGTTGTTTTCACCATTGGCCAAGTTGTGTTTGTTGTTGAAGCTCACCAGGTCCAAGAGGCTGAAGCCGTCATGGGCTGTGATCAGGTTCACGGAACTACCAAGGCTGGCCGCTTTCCCGTTGTACAAATCGGGGCTGCCGCGGAAGCGTTGTCCGAGAGGCCAGGTGCTGCCCTCATCTCCTTTCCAGAAACTGCGCAATGCATCCCGGAAATGTCCGTTCCAGGTGCCAATCCGTTTTGCAGGAAAATCACTCAGCCGGTACAGCCCTCCACAATCCCAGGGTTCGCTCACCAGTTTGAGTTCACTTAGCTGCGGATCAGCCTCCATCGCTTCAAACAGCGGGGGGTGTTCCAGGGGTTTGAGCTTCTCCCCGCGGCTGAGAGCAATCCCTAAATCGAAACGGAACCCGTCGATGCCAAGTTCAGTGGCCCAGCAGCGGAGTGATTCAAGGATGAGCTGTCTGGAGAGTGGGTCATTGGCAGCAATGCTGTTGCCACAACCGCTTACATCCATGTATTCACCTGCATCGCTCTGGTGGTAGTAATTGCGATCGGCAAATCCCCTCCAGCTCAAGGTGGGACCGTTGCGGTTCCCTTCAGTGGTGTGGTTGTAAACCACATCCAAAAGGACCTCGATGCCGGCGTCATGGCAGGCCGCCACGAGGTCACGGACCTGGTCTCGAGCCGAATGGGGATCCGAGCCCACTGCGTATTCGTGATGCGGTGCAAACCAACTGAGAGGGCTATAGCCCCAAACGTTGTCCCGACCCGCGGGGGCGTCGCTGGGATCGAAGGCTTGGATCGGCAGCAGTTCGATCGTTGTGACCCCGAGCTTCTTTAGGTAAGGGATCTTGTCGATCACGCCTAAATAGGTTCCGCGTCGATCTGGGCTGACACCGCTGTCGGGGCGTTTGGTAAACCCGCCGATGTGGAGTTCGTAGATCACGGTCTCTTGCCAGGTATGGCGAGGCCGCGGGTGGGCTCGGAAATCGAACGGATTTCGCTCGCAAACGACCGATTTCAAGCATCTGTCGGAGTTGGGTGATGCACCGGTCGCCGCTGCGCGCTGATAAACGTCCCAGCCATCAATGGCGCGGGCGCAGGGGTCAACAAGCACCTTGGCGGGCCGAAAGCCGTGGCCACCTGGATCAATGGGGCCAAACACCCGATAGCAGTAGCAACACCCTGCACCAAGGCCTTCGACCTCTACGTGCCAATAATTTGCTGAGCGATGCTGCTCCGAAAGCTCAATCACCTGCTCGGGTGCTGTTGCCTCTGGATGAGAAAAGATCAGCAATTCGAGCCGATTGGCCGTAGGCGCCGCAACAGAAAAATTCACACCAATGGGTGTGATCGTGCTGCCTAGTGGCCAGGGACTGCCGCGATGGATCGTGCTCAAAGATCCGCCCGCAGATCGCAGGACGTACTTCCCTCAAAGTAGAGGGTGTGATGGAACTCCACCGAAATGACGATGACCTCGGCTTTGGAGTCAGGCCGACCGCCCCAGCAAATCTTGAACAACCTTTGGTTGTTTCCACCCAATCGTGACTGTCGCGGTGGGTCGTCTTGGTGGCTCGATGTGGAGCCAGAACCCGTTTTGATCGATTGCCCGCCGCTGACCGAGGGCACCCTTCAAGCCCTGCATGATCTGGCTTCTGATCGTCCAGCTCGGATTCTTCTGACGAGTCGCGAGGGACATGGACGCCTTCGTCGTTTGCAAGAAAGATTGGGATGGCCAGTGTTGGTTCAGGAGCAAGAGGCTTACTTGTTGCCAGGCGTTCAACCCCTTGAGACTTTTGTTGATTCCCACATCACAGCCTCCGGTTTAAGGCTGCTTTGGACGCCAGGACCCACACCAGGAAGCTGTGTTGTGCACGCTCCAGCCCCTTTGGATGTGCTGTTTTGCGGACGATTGTTAATTCCGGTTCAGAAAAGTCAGCTGGCTCCTCTGCGTCATCGACGCACGTTTCATTGGCCGAGGCAGCAGCGCAGCCTTCAGCGATTGCGCGATTGGATTCCTCCAGAATGCAGTCCAGCATTGGCTTCTGGAGCAGGGCTTGGGGCTCTGCGCGGTAGGCGTCTAGCTCCTTTTGACAGTTGGAGTCCTGCGCAATCAGACCTGCTTTCTCAAGACTGATTCTGTGAATGCATTGCGGCACAGCGTTTTTCGGTTGCCTCTAGGCCCTGACCTCCATACGATTGGCACGCTCAGGGAAGCCGTGCGGATGTTGATCTCCGCAACGTCAACCAGCGCGCTCTCGCTCCAAACCACTCCTTCCATGAACAAAGCTGACCTCGTCAACCTCGTTGCTGCTCGCACCGAACTCACCAAAACGGACGTTTCCCTCGTCGTTGACGCCGCTATCGACACCATCATTGATTCCGTTGTCGAAGGGAAAAAAGTTTCAATCCTTGGTTTTGGTTCCTTTGAACCACGCGAGCGTTCTGCTCGTCAGGGCCTGAACCCTAAAACCGGTGAAAAGATCAAAATCCCTGCAAAGCGTGTTCCCGCATTTACCGCTGGCAAAATGTTCAAGGACCGTGTCCAGGGCTAAGTCACAGATCTTTCGATGATGATTGGGGTGGTCGTTGGATCACCCTTTTTTGTTGATCTGAGCGATCAGCAGTATTGATGGCCATCCAGCTTCCCGATCACCTAAGTCAAGTCCTGCAAAACGGGCAGGGACTTCGCCAACAGGGCTATCGGGGCCGCTTTGCGCCGACTCCATCCGGTCCACTGCATCTCGGCAATGTGAGGACGGCCCTTTTGTCTTGGTTGCGGGCCCGACTCTGCAACGGGCAATGGCTATTGCGGGTCGATGACCTCGATACCCCAAGGATTCGTCCTGGCGCTATTGAATCTGTACTGCAAGATCTTCGCTGGCTAGGACTCAACTGGGATGGCCCCCTCGTCCTGCAGAGCAGACGACGCGGATTGTATGGATCCTTCCTTTCAACCTTTCGGAGGCAGGGTTACCTCTATCCCTGTCGCTGCAGTCGCCGTCAGCTTGATGGTGCAACGATTTATCCGGGAACATGCAGGTGGCTTCCTCAAGACTGGGGCTTGAGGGATGCGCGATTACCGGCCTGGAGACTGCGTGTTGCTGAACCTTTCGACTCTGTGGTGGGAGATGTCATTCTCCTTCGCGCTGATGGAGTCATTGCCTATCACTTGGCGACGTCCATAGACGAATTGGCGTTGGGCATCAACGAGGTGGTGCGAGGGCAAGATCTGGTGTCGGTCTGCTCTGCCCAGAATGCTGTTATCGCGTCGTTGGGGATGGCTTCTCCCCGCTATGGGCATGTTCCGTTGCTCTGTGATTCATCCGGCCAAAAACTGTCAAAACGCGATCATGCGACAGGCCTGAGCTCTCTGCGTGATCGTGGAGAAGCTGCCGCGCAAGTGATTGGCCAATTGGCAGCATCACTTGGACTGATGTCTTCCACGTGTGCGATTTCGGCTGAAGAATTGCTGGAGGAGCTGAGAGTGCGTGAGGACAAGCTCACGTCATTGATTGTTGGGGCTGATTCTTCAGGAAAAGTTCGGGATCACAACTGAAAAAAGGCCTCAAACTAAAAGTCTTGAAATGGCAACACGAACTATGACCTGCAGAAGCTGTGGCGGTAGTGGAATTCAGCGGATCAATGACAAGCGTTTCAGAACGTGTCTCGATTGTTTGGGTCAAGGCGAGCCCATCAAGAGTCGAAATCAAAAGTTAGGCATGCCACTGCCAACACTTGGACTTCAGCACTCTTCTGCCCGCTCTGAGCCCGTTAACGCAGTTGTTTCTTCCTCTGTTGCCAAATAAAGAAGGCGGCGGTCACCACGACTGCCAGCAAGGGCACAGTGGTGAACAGCAGAAGGGCGACAGCAGTCCAGTCGGTGTACATCCGATCCGAGAAATAGCTTCCGCATCCTCTCAGGAGATTGCGATTTCTGGGGCAATTCTGTTCGTCGTTGGTGGTGCTTTCATGGGTTCAGCCTTCGCAGCCTCGCTGAGGAGCGTGAATCCTGTTGCGTTGGACTGTTTTCGCTTCGAGCGAATCGCCAGCTGTCAGCAGGCCCTGATTCATGCTGAACAGCTGCAGCGCAGTGCGTCAGCACGTGATCGTTATCCGTGTCAAACCATGCTTTTGGGCCTTCAATCCGATCTCGTCATGGTGCAGCTCCGTGCTGGACGTGGGAAAGACGCTGTCAAGTTTTTGACGGCTGTGAATGTTCAGTGTCAGGGCTTCTGATAGTCGATGCCGTCAAACTGACTCCAGTTGTCCATCAGCTCATGCCGATCTATCAACGTTTTGATGCGCGTTTCAAGGCAGTTGTTCCTCTTGTCATCGGCTTCGCTTCACTTGTTGGCGTCTCAGTGAAGGGACAGGTTCGCTTCAATGACTGCCAGCCTGTTGCTGGGGGAGGTGTGACCTGCAACACCGTTCCTTACGGGAACACAAGGACACAGATGATTGATGGCCAATACGGACTTTTGAATCAAGCCAGTCCTGGATGGGCTGAATATGACCCCTATGAAGGGTATGAAGACATGTTTGGTGGCAACCAGACCTGATGCGATCGATCGTCAAGACGACGTGGATCTCTAGGGGGAAGTCTTTTGCTGATTCCTGCCAATTCATCGGCAATTTGTAGACGATCTAGAACGGCATGGCGGGCAAGGATCACCTTTGAATTTGAGCAGAAATTCGAAGATCTGAGTATTTTTCAGGATTTTCCACAACTTTTCCACAGATGCTGATGGTGGCTGCTGTGGAGGTCGAGCTCAGCTTTCAGGACTTGGATCCAGAGCCCTTTTCTTGTATACAACCTGGTTCATTCTGTTGTTCCCTTGTGATGTATTGATGTTTATTGGGTTCATAATCCAGTCGTAGAGAGGGTTTAATGCGAGTAATAGATGTTTCCTTGTTGTAATTCCGAAGTTGCGACATTTCATGACTGATCTTGCTTCTATTGCAGGATAAATTTTGGGAGGAGCAATTTCTCGAGGAAAGGTCTGTCTCGATTTGAAAATCGTGTGGAAAAACAGATGCGGAGTGAGGGGCTTGGCGAATCAGGAAGCATGACGATTCAGGCTCTTGGCCGAGCCAGAACGCTTTGGGATGAGCTCGTTGAAGACCATTGGCTTTCCTGATTGACTTGCTTCTCCCTTTTGCGGTTCGCGATATGGGTATGACTCAGCCCAATGTTTTTTCCATCTGGAAACGCACGAAAGGCACACCAGCGATCGTGAACGGCTGAGGAGCGATCATCATCCAGCCCCTTTGTTCCAGCATGGGCCGACTGAGGAGGCTGGCCTCTGTCTGCAACTGTTTGATTCCCATGCGTTGGGCATCGCATTCAATGGCTTGTAGAAGAGCTGAGCCATGCCCCTGTCGAGAAGACCGACCTCGGCAATACAGCATTGACAGTCGGTTGGCGGGATAGCGAAGCGCGAATGCAGCATCGACTCCACTGATCCATCCTTGGCCCTCTTCAAAGGTGCGATCTAAAAGTCCTGGTAGCCAAGCGAGGTTCGCCCAAGCTTGTATTTGCTCAGGGCTATAGGCCTGAGAGGTCTGCGTTTGAATGGCATCCACGTAAATCGCGCGCAACAACAGGGAGTCAGTGGGTTGGATAGGGCGCATGGCATTGCTTCGCAAAACGTTGCAAAGCGGGTAATGTGTTTGAACTTATCTGAAGCTTATGAATTCCTCTTCACAGTCCCAAGCCGATTGGTTCCAGGCGGACACTTCAGAGAAAAGTGGCTCTGGGAATTTTGTTGCGGCTGAGCTTCTCAACGGTCGCTTGGCCATGCTCGGATTTGTAATCGGTCTGCTCACCGAAGCCTTGACAGGTCATGGCATTCTGAGTCAATTCACTTTTGGCGTTTTAGGGATTAACTGATGACTGATTATTCTGTTTGGATTTATGCAATGTTGGCTGTGGGTGCATTGATTACAGCAGCTGTTATTTATACCCTTTCTCAGCCTAGTGACTTGCCATATTTGAAGAAAAAATAGATCCCCATTGCTTTAATAACCCGAAAATTTGTTTCGGGTTTTTTATTGGAATTTTTAGGAAATTCTATTCCTGATCTGCTAAATAATCAGATCTGGCTTTAGAAAGTACAGGTTTTCCTTGGCTGTCTGGACAAAGCAACTTAACCCTTTAGCTACTCACTTTTTAAGAAATTTTTGCTGATGCTGTAGCAGATCTATCACTGATCAATTATTGTTTTGCGCTTCACATCGCTGGGCTTTGAAGTAAGCCAAGTCTGAAAGAAGTTTTGGTTAATAGTTGATCAGATCGCAATTATGGATAGACCTTGATTGGGGATGGAAAATGCTTATTCTGTACCCACTAACGAAAGAATGACCCTCAGTCTGATATTGAAAAGATATTCAATAGCCATGTCGAGAATCATCGTGACACAAAATTTTGGCTGCCTTTCTATTGTATGATTATAATTTGTCTTACTAATTTATAGAGAGGTAGTGGTCGTGTCAATCGTCTAAGCCAGGCAAGTTGATTGGATCCAATTTTGATCCAATCAACTCCTGATAAAGGCCACAAAAAAGTTGTTCCCGCAGCACTAAAGAGAAGCGTCGTCTAGTTCTTTCTTCGTACGGTTTATTTAAGCGTTTTCAACGGCTCCGAGATGAATGTTGCTCATGGTGTCTGTGAGATCGCCGATGTCAAGGAGTCCTTCGGCGCTAAACCAGGGAGCGTTAGCCCAGCTGAATCCTTCGCCAAAAGTGTTGTCAGGTGCAACGACATACCAATGGCATGCAGTATCAGGAACGTCCACGGCACATTTTGACCAATCGTTTGACCACTGTGGAACCTGGACCCACATCACTGCAGCGAAGAACAGCGAAACAATCGAACGGAGCATCTCATTCCAAGACGGCCTGACATCGTAATGGGATTTTACGGATTTGAAACATTTGAACTAGGCCCAATAAAATTAAATTTCCTCAAGAACCAGCTGCAGC
>JAVBIX010000053.1 GCA_030756895.1 Synechococcus sp. SP2 MAG | reverse complement strand
GCTAGGCCTGTAGTCGAGATGTGATCGATGGGGGCGTCGGCTTGATGCTTCGGTGATCAAGGACAAATAGGTCGATATCAACCTTTAAACAGTTGGTTAAAGCAATTAAAGATTGCTACATTTATTCGGGGTAATTTTAATCTGAAGAAGGTAATGAATGGCTTTTATTAATGTAATGAGTATATGAGAGCCAAATTAATTTTATGTTGAATGCTTTTCAGCTTCCTTTCCTGGCATGCTTTTCACGGGCTTGACGTCGCTTCATGGCGTGCAAAAACCCCTTTTCTAGGGAGGTGAGTTTTGGATTGGATTCACCAATTGCATCGTGGGCGCGTTGCTTCGCGTCATCGATGAACTTATCTCCCTTGTCGAAGCCCATTTAGATCTCTCGTTTCGTGCAATTTAGGCATGCTGTTTCAAATTGACATCATTGTCAGCTAATCCTGAGAATTGCTTGCGACCAGTCACGGCCACTGTCAGTAAAGGGGTTGAGGGCATTATCGAATGAATCACCAGCTTGTACTTCCAAAGAATGAAAACAGATTTCGTTTGCTTGGAACGTCCCTTTTGGTATGGGGCAGTATCGCTGCTCTGATTGGCTGGGGTGTCGTGAGTGCATATCCAGCACTTTGATATTGCTCTCGGGTACTGATTTTTTCGATGAGGTGCCTCTGTCAGTACTGGGTTTTCCTGAGTGGGGTTACTTTCAGGCTGCGAAGCGTGCCAGTTGACTGCTTGGCTGTGTTGATCTCAATGCGCTTGAGTGCTTCCAGGGATGTCTGATCCTTCGTGCGTCGTCGCTTTTAGACCCAATTTTTATGGCAGAAGACATTCAGCAAACCCATCCGCTCTATGCGTCGGATCGGGATATTTTGGATTCCTTGCTTGGTTTTGAGGGTGCTCCAGGGCCCGACCAGCTCACCTCTGCAGCAAGACTTGCGACGCGTTATGGAGAGTTCCCTGGGGCTGATGACATCAAGACAGATTTAGGGAAAGTTGTTGCTGGCTGGGGCTTGACTCGGGACACCCTCAATACTCAATGCAGGGAGATCTGGGAAAGCGGTTGGCGTCCAGGTCAAAGCCTCAGTGATGAGGTTGGCTCTGGTTCCGATGTGAGCGATTCGGAAGCCCCCTAGCGATAGGAAACACGACTTGATGGCAAAGTTTTAATTGGTCTTGTTGAACAAGTAAAAGTATTTCATGGAAGCGATACTGCTGATTGATGAATGAATCTAGCAATTTTTGAAGGCTTTAATGGTAATTTAATGCTTTTATAGTTGATTTCAAGCTCTTTTTGGGCAATTGATTGCATGTTTAAGCTTGTTGATTGGCCTGGCTGCTTTAGATTGGAAGTCTCTCGAGGGCTCAGGTGCAGACGTGTCTCGTGTGTAGATCTGTCTTCGTGTTCGGGTCTTGTCCTTGGCTTTAGCGGGGGCATTGCGTCGAGCCATTGATGGCTGGCCAGTCTCTTATGTCCTCCAATAGAAGGGATGAAAAGACTTAGGAGGTGGAACGAGATCACAACCAGGAGGATTGCTGCCTAGAAAGGATTTGCTTTAGGCGTGCCCATGGATTTAATTGCGTTGTTCACTGCTGCACCAGCGGCTCCATACGCCTGGTCTCTTGTGATGGCTGGCGCGGTTGTGATTGCCAGCATTGTTCCTCTAGGTGCGGCGCGCTCCCAGGCTGACTTCACCATGGCTGACATGGATGCGCCAAGGGCGATGTTTGATCGTCTGCCCGCCTGGGGCAAGCGGGCCAGCTGGGCCCATCAGAATAGTTTTGAAGCCTTTGGCCTGCATGCTCCCGCTGCGTTGCTGGCTTTAATCGCTGCTCTTCAAACAGGACCTTTGCCAGGTATTGCAGCTGTTGTTGCCCTTATTCAACCGATCTTGCGTCTTGTTTATATCGGTGCCTACGTTGGCAACATTGCACCCTTAAGAGGCTTGTGCTGGGCTTCGGCGCTCTTCTGTACGGGCATTTTGTATTTAGAGGGTCTGAAGGCTCTTCTTTAATCGGCTTGACCGGCCAAACGAAACTTGGTTAGTTCAGCGGGCAGTTTGAAGGTGGCTCTGGGAGGTCCTCCTCGCAATGTGCTGTTTTTTTTAAATATTGCATTGGCTACTTCAAGCTCAGGTTTGATCTTGAACAACGCCTTCCAATTAATCAGGTTGGAAGGCACTCAGCTGGAAGCGATCCACTGAATTGATCGAAAAAATCAGTCGAAAAACAGAAGACTGACCACTTTCCCCATGTCTTCTGCGCTTCTACAACTGGCTAAGAGTGTTTCGCTGTCATGAAACGCCAAGCAAATCAATTGATCACAACGGTTAATGATTTCTTGGTTGCAGAGACTGCTTGCAATCGGCAATGGCAAATCATCATGCTCAGGTTTTTCGATCAGATGGAGAACTTGATCCAGCTGTTCTCGAATTTCCGGTACTTGTCGATCGAGGCTCTGTGGGAGCAGCACGGTGAGCCGCTCTCGATCAACGGCTAAAACACCTCGAATCACAGCTGCATTTACACCCTGAGAGCCAGAGGTCAGCAACGTATGCCCCTCTTGTGCCAAGGACCGAGCGATCAGCTCTACTAAGTGAATCGCGACGACCGGCACGTGACGACTACCAAGAATGGCAATTCTCCGCTTCCCCTTGTCCTGAAGAAGGGCAAGTTCTTGGGCAAGCGTGTCAACCCTGTCGAGTGCAGGAAGATCAAGAGAGCGGCTCAATGACATCCCACTGGCGATTGCAAACGCTAGCAGCGCCCCTCGAGAGAAGCGTGCTCCTTTGAATGTTGCGGAAATGCTCAGCTAATGGCACGAAATAATTCAATCAGATTGCAATGCTCTTCAACGAGTCGGAAGGCATAGGTGGCCTTCACTGTTTCGTGGAGACGTACATGTCCAAAGGCCTGTTCGATCACTTCAACGGTAGCCAGGGTGTCGTGCTCAACCTTGAGAAGCGGCACTTCTAATTCATCGGCACGATTGACCAGTTGGGGGAGAGGCTCTCCTGCGCCGGTGAGGATCAGGCACTGTGTTGACGCCTCCAGTGCTGCGAGTTGAATGTCGGTGCGATCGGCTCCAGTCACCACCGCCATGTTGCGCCGCCGCCTGAAGAATTCCATCGCTGAATTCACATTCATGGCTCCGATACTCAGGGTCTCAACCAGGAGTTCGAGCCGTTCTTTGCAACAAATCACTCGGGCATCAAGACGTCTCACCAGCTCTCCAACGGTGACGCTGCGCAGAAGTGGAGATCGGGGCATGACCCCGAAAACCTTCAATCCCAGTGCCTGTAGAGCCGGCACAACGTGTTGGTTCAACTCCTCGACTTCATCGGGTGTCACCGCATTCAATACAACTCCGGCTAGTCGATCGCCGAGCTGATGCTGCGCTGCAAGTAGGGCATCAACACTGCGGCTGTCTTGCCAAAGATGCACCAGGATTACAGGAGCATCGAGTCCCTGAGCGAGTTGTACGAGGCTGAGGCCATACATCAGACCTTCATGCAGGCTCCCCGCCGCCTCGAGCATGGTGAAGCTGTTTTGATCATTTTGAAGATCCTTCAGCAACATCTGGAGCCCCGTTCCCGCATCCAAATTCCCCTGTCGCAAGCGAGTGTCAGCGGTTTCTGGAGAGAGCAGGTGAAGAGAAGGAATCAAGCGGGTCTCATCGAGCCCAAGGGTTGTGCCAACGAAACGCACGTCGTCGTCAATCAGCGGATCAGGCAGAGGAGAACCTTTGGCCGTCCACTCAAGACTTGTGGCCAGTGGTTTGCCAAAGCGAACAGTCCGGCCTTCAGACAAAAGATGGCGGGCTAATCCGAGTACGAGAGCGGATTTGCCGCTGAACGGCTCACAGGATCCGATCAGCAGTGTGTTGCCCATGCAGGAGGTCCCGGCGTGTTCAGCAATTTAGAGGTCAAGCCCCGTTGTGCTGTCATCGTTGAGGCGGTGAAGCGCTGAATGGACTCAGCCAGGTTGCTTCCCCCCCGATTCAAAATCCCTTTCATGGCCAATCAGGCATCTCCCTCCTCCGCTCCACCCCTTTCAGGACGTTGGGCCGGCCGAACGGTAGGCATCACTGGAGCGAGCGGGGCGTTGGGACGGGCTTTAACCAAGGCTCTGATCGGAGAGGGTGCCTGGGTGATTGCTCTGAGCCACAGTCCGCCTCCAAAAACTCAAGAGTCAAATGATCAGGCTCAAGAGTGGGTTCGTTGGTCTTGTGGAGACGAATTTCAGCTGGATCCCATTCTTAAAAATGTTGATGTGCTGGTTTTGAACCACGGCATCAACCCAGGTGGTGATCAGTGTCCAGAGACTCTCTCCAAAACCCTTGAGGTGAATGCATTCAGCCATTGGCGTTTGATGCAGCAATTCGAGACGATTGCTGATCAAGACCCAAACCGCGAGAAACAAAGGGAGATCTGGGTCAATACCTCAGAGGCTGAGATCCAACCGGCATTAAGCCCTGGCTATGAATTGAGCAAGCGATTGATCGGTGAGTTGGTCAGCTTGCGTTGGAACAATCGCACCACATCGCAACGTCAGGCCTTGCGGTTACGCAAACTCATCCTTGGGCCGTTTCGTTCAAACCTCAATCCGATTGGACTTTTGACGTCTGGATTTGTCGCAAGCCAGGTGATTTGGCAAGCAAGCCTCGGGGTGAACTTGATCATCGTCACCCCTAATCCACTTACTTACTTTTTAATGCCCTTCGTCGAACTGGTTCGAAGGGTTTATTGCCGCGCCTTGAGGATCAATCCCCCCGATCGGTGAGAATTTCGCAACCATCGGACGTCACCACGATGGTGTGTTCCCACTGAGCGGAAAGACTGCCGTCCTTGGTGACAACGGTCCAGCGGTCTTTGAGGGTGCGACAAGCATTGCTTCCTGCGTTGAGGATGGGCTCCACGGCAAGCGTCATGCCTGGACGCAACTTGACGTTAGGAAGATCGTTCGTGCGGAAGTTAAACACCGATGGCTCTTCGTGGAGATTCCGTCCGACTCCATGGCCGGTGTAATCCTCCACCACACTGAATTGATTGGCTTTGACGTGATCTTCGACCGCTCCAGCGATATCTAGAAGTGTGTTCCCAGCTCGGATCTGGGAGAGTCCAGCCATGAGTGACTCCTGGGCGACCCGACTGAGATTGCGGGCCTCTTCAGAGACGTCACCGACGCAAACGGTGATACAGCTGTCTCCGTGATAACCGTCGAAATAGGCCCCTGTATCCACTTTGAGTAGATCTCCAGCATGGATGACCCGTTTGTTGCTTGGGATGCCATGCACCACCTCGTTGTTGATGCTGGCGCAGATGCTGGCTGGGAAGCCGTGGTACCCCATAAAGCTTGGGGTTGCGCCCATTTCCCGGATGCGTCGCTCAGCATGGGCATCGAGGTCACCTGTGGTTTGGCCAGGCTCCACCAGCTCCATGATTTCGCGCAGGACGGTAGCGACGATGGAGCTGGCTTTTGCCATGATTTTCAGCTCGCGAGCTGATTTGATTTCCACGCCACGTCGCTGCTGGATGCGGGGGCCGGTGGCTGTGACAGTGGAGCCCTTTGTGGAGGCCAGGAGGTCAGCGAACAGATTCATCGTGTTTCGGCGTTTCTTGTTTCAGGCCGTTAAAGCAAGCCGCATCAGCGGAAGCTCTACCGACAGTCTTCCTGTCACGCTATCAATTGCAATGGAGGGATCGACGGTGGCCCGCTTATTGGTTCGCGTACGCCAATGGCATCGCTGGATGGCGCCTCTTGTTGTGCTCCCTCTTCTGGTAACTGTCAGTACCGGTGTGACCTATCGGTTAGCTAAGGACTGGGGGGGATTGAGTCGTGAGCAGGTCCACTGGTTGATGACCATTCACGAAGGTGAGTGGCTTGGGCCTGTCCTCGAGCCCATCGTTGTCCTTCTCAACGCGGTCGGCCTGTTGTGGATGCTTGCGACTGGTGCCTGGCTCCTCTTTCAAAGCTTCCGAAGGCAATGGATTGCTTTTAGGAAGGAGGCTGGGGGGTAAGGTGGTTGTTTGGCGTGTTACCAGGAGCTGGGATGGCGGTGGACCCGATAGAGACGTCTGTGGACGAAGCCACTGAGGCGACGAGTGGTGCAACTGCTGTTGCCGAAAAATCAACGTCGAAAAATTCGAAGAAGTTAGGTGCCTCTGCACTGATTCAAGAATTCGAAGATGCTCAGTTGAAGAGTGATCTTCCTGAGATTTACGTAGGCGACACAGTGCGTGTTGGTGTTCGCATCAGCGAGGGTAATAAAGAGCGTGTTCAGCCCTATGAGGGCGTCGTGATCGCCAAGCGCCATGGAAGTCTCAACCAAACCATCACGGTGAGGCGCATCTTCCAAGGGATCGGTGTTGAGCGGGTTTTTATGCTCCACAGTCCCCAAGTGGCTTCGGTCAAAATTGAGCGTCGCGGTAAAGTAAGGCGTGCGAAGCTCTTTTATCTGCGTGACCGGGTGGGCAAGGCCACTCGCGTGAAGCAGCGCTTCGATCGCTGAGGCTTTCGCTTCAACGAATTAATGCCATCGTTTTTCGATGGCTTAGGGGTTCATCGCCTTGCGCCGTTAGTTCAGTTGGTAGAACGCAGGTCTCCAAAACCTGATGTCGGGGGTTCAAGTCCTCCACGGCGCGTCCGATGACCCCTTACTTGCAGTTTTCTTGATTTCGAGCATGGAGTTAGATCTTCAACCTGGTGATGTGGTCAAAGTGCTCGAATCAGCCGCTCTCGGCTGGGTTCGTGCACGAGTGATTCGCGTCAAGTCCGGTGGACGAGTCGTTGTCCAAAGCGACCAAGGTCGTGAATTCACGGCCAGAGGTAATCAAGTGCGTTTGATCGAACCAGCTGGATTTAGTAGTCCCTAAGCCCAATGTCTTGGACGTCCTTTCGTGCCTAAACCTCCCCAGTCGGGGAGGTTTTTTTTTGGTCGACTTGTACGCGATCACAGTGGATGGGTTTGATCTCCCAACGATGGTTTGCGTGCCTTCATCAAACCCATGGCATTTTTATGGCTTCATCCCTGGTGGTTTGTCGTGGGTGCTGGCCAGTAGAGAAGACTCGTGATGGGCGCGTGACCATTCGATGAGGTCAACAAGCTCGCGCTGTTTCGATCAGACCAGTGAGCCTCCAGATCACAACTGAACAGCTCAGGAAAGATTGGTGTCTCTTCGAGTGTGTTGACGGAGGGCAGGGCGGCAGTTGATACTGACCGAGTCCGCGTGAGCGGCAAAGGTCACTCTTTGTGGGTAAAGCTCCCTCAATTGAGTTCAGCCTGGGACCGTAGTTCAATCGGTTAGAGCACCGCCCTGTCACGGCGGAAGTTGCGGGTTCGAATCCCGTCGGTCCCGTTTTTATTTTTCCGGCTTAGTGACGGTTCGCGTTCGTCTGGCCCCAAGCCCCACTGGCACGCTTCATATCGGAACGGCTCGTACAGCTGTTTTTAATTGGCTGTTTGCTCGTCATCAAAACGGCAAATTCTTGCTGAGAATTGAGGATACGGATAAGGAGCGCTCCAAGCCAGAGTTCACCCAAAATATTCTTGATGGTTTGCGCTGGCTTGGCCTGGACTGGGATGAGGAGCCAGTCATTCAAAGCGAGCGGATTGAAGCCCATCAGCAAGCGATCAGCCAATTGCTCGCTCAAGGTCTTGCTTACCGCTGTTATGCCAGTGAGCAGGAATTGGATGACATGCGTGAAGCCCAGAAGGCTTCCGGTAAGCCTCCCCGTTACGACAACCGTCATCGCCAACTCAGTGGTGAACAGGAAGAGGCCTATCGCGCTGAAGGGCGAGAGGCGGTGATTCGTTTTCGGATTGATGACGAAGCCACTATTGCTTGGACCGATATGGTGCGCGGTCCGATGCAATGGCGTGGCGCCGATCTTGGTGGTGACATGGTGATCGCCAGACGTGCGCCTGCAAACACGATTGGTAACCCTCTGTACAACCTCGTAGTGGTGGTTGATGACGCCGCTATGGCCATCAGCCACGTGATTCGTGGTGAAGATCACATTGCTAATACGGCCAAACAACTGTTGCTCTACCAGGCTCTCCAGTTGAGCTGCCCAAGTTTTGCTCACACGCCTTTGATCCTCAATCCGGAGGGACGGAAGCTATCGAAGCGTGATGGGGTGACCTCCATTGGTGACTTTCAGGCCATGGGTTACACCGCAGAGGCGTTAGCTAATTACATGACCCTGCTCGGTTGGTCTGTCCCCGAGGGAACAGAGGAACGGTTCACCCTCAATGAAGCAGCCGAAGTTTTTAGTTTTGATCGGGTGAATAAGGCAGGTGCCAAATTTGATTGGGACAAGCTCAACTGGCTCAACGCCCAGGTTTTGCATGGTTGGTCGCCAGCCGAACTTCTTTCAGCAGTTGAGCCCCTCTGGCAGAAACAAGGTTGGGTTGTCAACGATCCTCTTTGGGCCAACGACTTAGCCGTTTTGCTTGGACCGTCACTCACCTTGATCGAAGACGGAGTGACGCAAGCCAGGCCCTTTTTTGAAGAACCTCCCTTAGAAGAGGATGGGTTGAAGCAACTCGATCAAGCCGGTGCCCGTCCTGCGCTTCAGGCGCTTCTTTCTGCACTTGAGTTGAATGCATGGGATGGCATTGATGTTGAGCGCGCCCAAATCTTGCTCAAAGATGCGGCTGCCTCCGCTGAAGTGAAAAAGGGTGTCTTGATGAAGAGTCTTAGGGCCGCCTTGCTTGGTCGGCTTCAGGGGCCAGACCTCATCACGACATGGGCGTTACTGGCCAGACTCGGGAACGATCGGCAGCGCTTGCGTCGTTGCTTCTGACACGGCAGAGGTCTTGGCGTCACAAGCTTCTTCTGGACTTTCTGCAATTAGGCCAAGGACGCGTGCCAAGGGTTGCGCGGTTAGCCCTTGAATTCCCACGGTCATCAGAATTGTGAGGAAGACCAACCCTTGCAAACGCCCGGCACCCAAAATTCCAGCCTGTTCAAGGCGGATGGCAAACAAGGAAGCCACAGCTGCTGTCACGATTCCGCGTGGAGCCAGCCAGGCCATAAACAACTTTTGCTGCCATACCAAGGGCAAACCGATTGTGGCCACACTCACGGCGACTGGACGCACCACAAACATCAGCAGCAAGACACAGCTCACACCGCCCCATCCGAGCGGACTTAGCTCAGCCCAAGACACGTCTGCTGCCAAGAGTGGAAACAGCATGGTGATGGCAAGTGAAGCCAACTCTCGGATCAACTCATCGAGCTGACCGGCTTCTTCGGTTGATCGACGACCGACTACGACGCCCGCGGCAACGGATGCCGGTAGGCCTGATTCAGGCAGAAGCCATTCGGCAATCCCAAACATGAGGAATAGCGCCCCAAGCGTGAGCTGTAGTCGCAATCCGACCGGTTGCGAAGACTTAAGGCGTCGTAACCCCTCTGACAACAGCCAACCAACCGTGACACCAATCAGCACTCCTCCTCCGAGGCGTGCCAGCAGACCTTGGGCTAATTCACGCCAGCCGTGGAGGTCTCCCAGCGCAAGTTCAAGGAGTAGCAATGCCAACACAGCCCCAATGGGCTCGAGCAGCAGTCCTTCCGCTTCCAGCACATCTCCAAGGGGATGGGCTAAGCGAATTTGTTTCACGATCGGGGTTACCACGGTGGGCCCAGTCGCCAGCACAATGGCGCTAAACACTGCTGCTAAAGACCATCCAAGGCCAGCGAGCCAGTGCGCTGCAAGGATTCCAGCACCGAGAGAAATGAAGATTCTCAGGACTGAGATGCGAAGCACGGTGGCTTTGATGGTGTCACCAGGTAGTCGAAGGTTGAGACCTCCGTCAAACAACACCAAGCTCACCAACAGTCCGACAATGGTTTGCAGCCCTTGTCCAAGATCGAGAGGTTCAACGAGTCCTAGGCCAGAGCGCCCGATCAGCAGCCCTGAAAGCAGCAGCAAAACCACGCCATTGATATTGGATAAAGCTGCTAGCAGTCGCGCCCCTGCACCCGCAAAGACCGTGATGCCCCAAAGCAGCCCTAAACGCTCAGGCGTCATCGATCAAGGCGTATTGCGGTTCAACCCGCATTCCGATCACGGCATCCGGACGCACAACAAGAAACTCACCGTCTAGGTCACTGAGGGGGACATTGACAAAAGCCCCCTCAGCACTGGCATTGACCAGGCCTTGATACCAATCCTGGAACTGATCAAGGGACGTGAAATGCACCACTTCGCTCTGCCCGCCAGACAGGTGAAGGGAGATCCGATACCGGCGCGGAGTGCGGTTCATCTAGGAACCGTACTGCCCAGGCAACTCTCTCCACATCTCTTGGAAGGTAGAGGGGGTGGCGGGGATAGCCAGCTTTGGTCAAGCCAGTCACAAAGGGAGGCGGAAGGACTCCTCGTTGATCGCTGATGTCGTTCAACATTTTCAAGACGGCCTCATCCCGTTGCCTGAATCTCCCGCCGACCCCCCATCCCAGCCATAGATCCCATGTGGGCTGTTGAGCCCATTGTTGGAACCAGTTGCGCAAGATCAGATCATTTTCAGTGCCGATTGGCTCTGCGCATCGACAGAGCAGGGAGGGGGAAGGGGAGATCCGGGCAAACAGATTGAGGACCACGAGGTGGTGATACCCCCAGTGGTGTGCAAATCCTTGAAGCCGTCTCAGGGTGGGGTCGTCTCGATGTCCATCAGCTTTCGACGGATTCAAACCAACGAACAGGAGAACCCGTCTCTGCTTCGAGTTCGAGATTTGATCTGTGGATGGAATGGGCCGATGCAACAACCAGCGGTATGCACCGCAAGGACTGAGTGCTGCTTCAGCTTGCCAAGAGTTCAAGAGCTGCCTTGAGAATCCTTCCACTCGCCTTGCCATCGCCAAAGGGATTCACAGCTTTTGCCATGGCGTTGTAGGCATCGATGTTGTCCAACAACCGGGAGGCTTCACGGTGAATGGCTGTTGGATCAGTTCCAACTAATCGGGCTGTGCCGGCGTCAACGGCTTCGGGGCGTTCGGTGGTTTCACGCAGGACGAGAACCGGTTTTCCGAGAGCTGGTGCTTCCTCCTGTAACCCGCCTGAGTCAGTGAGTAAAAGAGTGCAGCCTTTCATGGCTGCCACCAAGCGGTCGTAGTCCAGGGGCTCGGTCAGCACCACGCGTGGATGGTCCCCCAGTAATGCCTGGAGGGGTTCACGCACGGTTGGGTTGCGATGCAAGGGCAACAGCAACACGGTGTCGGGATGGCTATCGAGTACGCGCAGCATTCCATCCGCAATGTTCTTGAGGCGGTCACCCCAATTCTCACGACGGTGAACAGTCGCCAAAATCACTCTTTGCGCGTCCCAATCGAGGGCTAAATCGCTCAAAGCAGGAGCGCGTTCTGACATCCTCAGCAGGGCATCGATCACGGTGTTACCCGTGAGCAGCACGCGCCCAACAACTCCAGATGCTTGGAGATTGGCTTCTGATTGCTTGGTAGGAGCAAAGTGAAGATGCGCAATTTGTGAGATCAAGCGACGGTTGGCTTCTTCTGGAAATGGATCGAGAAGATTGTCCGTACGCAGTCCCGCCTCGACGTGACCAACAGGAATTTGTTCGTAAAAGGCGGAGAGGGCTGCTGCGAAGGCCGTGGTTGTGTCTCCTTGAACCAGGACGAGCTTTGGAGGAAACGCTTGAAAGTCATCGCGCAAGCCCTGCAGCGCCGCACAGGTCACGTGCGTGAGGGTTTGCCGTGGAGCCATCAGATTGAGATCAAGATCGGCGCTAAGGCCAAACAAATCCATAACTTGAGACACCATCTCCCTGTGCTGACCTGTCAGCACGACTCGGGTTTCGAGAGCCTTGCAGGCCCGGAATTCTTGGATCACAGGCGCCAATTTGATGGCTTCAGGCCTCGTGCCCAAGACGATTGTCACGCGTGGCAGGCGAGCCATAACCATCAAGATTGTGAGTCAATCCTACGAGCGCTTCCCCCGGGAAGTCTTGGCATCAACGCGCCAGATCATGCAGCATTGCAAAGCTGCATGTAGCGGACACCATCAGCATGAGTCAGCCCGTTTTTCCTCCTGGTCTCCCAGCGCGGCCAACGTTCACACCATCTCAAGTTTCAGCTCCACCTCCAGAGTCATCGGCTTCGCCATCCCCGTCTTTAGAGCAGATCGTTCGCGTCGCTTATGAACAGGGGCATTCCGACGTCCACCTTGGAATCGGGGAGAGTCCAAGGTTTAGAGCTCGTGGTGAGATTATTCGCTCCGATTGGCCTCCCACCGAACCCAGTGAGTTTCAGGACTGGCTTGGAGAATTACTTACTCCTCAACAGATTGACCACTTCAGACAATGCAAAGAGTTTGACGGCGCTCATGCCTTCTCTTTCGTGAGGGTACGCATCAATTTGTTGGATGCTTTAAAAGGTGCGGCGATGGTTTTACGGCTTATTCCTCAAAAGATCCTGTCGCTGGATGATTTAAAACTGCCGCATGTTCTGCAAGAGCTTTGTGCTCATCCCAAAGGATTGTTGCTTGTAACTGGTCCTACCGGTTCAGGTAAAAGCACCACGCTGGCAGCCATGATTGATTGGATTAATAGCAATCAAAGTAGGCATATTCTCACGATTGAGGATCCAATTGAATTTGTGCATGAAAGTAGGAAGTCTTTAATCCGACAGCGTGAAGTGGGACGTCACACGCTTCATTTTCACCATGCTTTAAGAGCAGCACTGCGTGAAGATCCTGATGTGATTTTGGTTGGTGAAATTCGTGACAAAGAAACGCTAAGCACCGCGATGGAGGCGGCTCAGACTGGACATCTAGTGTTTGGAACTTTGCATACAAACTCTGCGGTCAAAACCGTTGAACGTGTTCTCGGTATGTACCAACCTGAGGAACAAGAAAGTGTCCGACAATCTCTGGCAGAATCGCTGATGGGAATTATCTCTCAAGGATTAATCCAAAGCCAGAGTGGTAAGCGTGCCGCATATCATGATCTAATGATTAACACTGAAGCATGTAAGGACTACATTAAAAAAGGCGCTCTAGATGATGTCGAGGACATTATGCAGAGAAGCGAATTCGATGGAATGATGACAGCCAACCAGTCGCTGCAACGCCTGGTTGAATCTGGGCAAGTCGAAGCGGATAAGGCGTTAGCCGTTAGTTCTCGTCCGAATGAACTGACTCAGGCTTTAAGAGGCAGGAATTAAGGGTATTCAGGCCGCGTTGTTAAACATCCGGACGATTAAGAGTGTGGCCAAGCTGATGGAAAGTCCAAGCATGGCGAGACGTCCATTCCAGATTTCAGCTTGAGGGGTAAATCCTCGCTTCCAAGCATTCAATTCGATGGGATCGATTGGCTCTGCCACAACCTTTGGTTGGAGATCGGTTTTCGGAGCCATCAGGAGGATCTCGGGGGACGCCACCTTAAGAGAATAATTTCAAAAGGGGGGGGATGGACCATAAAGGCTTAATGCTTGCTCTAATGGCCACCGCGCTGCGACTCCGAGCTCCAGAGAGCTCGGCTCTACGCCGCTTGAGAGCCGACGCAATGCCGCTACGGCAACCATTGCCGCATTGTCCGTGCAATAGGCCAAAGGGGCGATGTGGACCGACACCCCCTTGGTCTTTCCAGCAGCACGCATTTGAGAGCGCAACCGATGGTTTGCGGCAACGCCACCCACCATCACTAAATGCTCAAGCCCCAGCTCTGAGCAGCAGCGCAAGCTTCGCTCCACCAACACATCGGCCACGATCTGTTCAAAGCTGGCGGCGAGATCAGCAAGCGGAAGCTCCTCAGGCTCACGCCTTAACGCTTCCACATGCCGAAGTACCGCAGTTTTCAGCCCACTGAATGAAAAGTCATAGGGGTAAAAGCCTCCTCCTGGCTTGGAAACGCGTCCTTTTGGTAACCGAAACCGTTTGGCATCGCCCTCTACGGCGATGGCCTGAATCGCAGGACCGCCGGGGTAGTCCAAGCCCATGAGTCGCGCCACTTTGTCGAAAGCTTCGCCGGCCGCATCGTCGTGGCTGCGTCCCAGGCGTTCCATTTCTCCAACTTCATCCACCCGAATGAGTTCGGTGTGCCCGCCACTCACGAGAAGCACCAGATAGGGCGCATGTGGTGGGTGATCCGACAAGAACACGGAAGCTAGGTGTGCCTCGAGATGGTGAACGGCGAGAAAAGGTTTCTGATGCAGGGCGGCCAGTGTCCGCGCGGTGATGGAGCCCACCATGAGGGCTCCCACCAGGCCAGGTGCCACGGTCGCTGCGATGGCATCGAGGTCGGCAGCAACGAGACCAGCATCTTTTAAGGCGTGTTCCACAAGGTTTGGGAGCGCCTCCACATGCCGGCGCGAGGCAATCTCAGGAACGACCCCACCCCATTGCGCATGCTCCTCAACCTGGGAGGCGATGCCGTGGGACAACACCGTGAGCTGGTCGCCCTCCTGGCGGAGCACCGCCGCGGCTGACTCGTCACAACTTGTTTCGAGGGCAAGCACTGTGGGCATGAAGATGGAGGGGTCTCCCCTACTGTCCGTTTGTGACATCCTGCCGCTTTAGGGCAGGCTCAACAGGAACCGTTCCGATGCGTCGTCTCTTCGCTCTTGCGCTCTCGGCCCTGCTGGTGTTCGGCTTTGCACCCGTCGCCAAGGCTGATGTAGCGGGTCTGACACCCTGCGCCGAAAGTGCCCGTTTTCAGCAGCGCGCTAGCGCTGCCGCCACACCTCAAGCCAAGGCTCGTTTCGAGATGTATAGCGAGGCCGTTTGTGGTGAAGATGGCTTGCCTCACTTGATCGTGGATG
Source organism: Synechococcus sp. SP2 MAG (assembly GCA_030756895.1). Taxonomy (GTDB): domain Bacteria; phylum Cyanobacteriota; class Cyanobacteriia; order PCC-6307; family Cyanobiaceae; genus Synechococcus_C. Next base: position 170,279 of record JAVBIX010000053.1, on the reverse strand, counting down.
GCCGTTGGAGCCATGCCGGTGACTTCATCCTCCCAGGCCTGATGTTCCTCTACATCACTGGTTGCATTGGCTGGGCTGGTCGTGAGTACCTCAAAGGCACTCGCGGTACCAAGGAGCAGTACATGAAAGAGATTCAAATTGATGTCTCTCTTGCCTTGAAGTCCTTGCTGGCATCAGCCACTTGGCCTATCGCTGCTTTTGGTGAACTCACAAGTGGCAAATTGCTTGAAAGCGATGACAAGGTGACCATCTCCCCTCGCTGAACTAGCACCACGCAGTCCTTACCTTTTCCACGATGAAAAAATTTCTTACTACTGCACCAGTCGTCGCCGCGATTTGGTTCACTCTCACCGCAGGAATCTTGATCGAGTGGAATCGCTTTTTCCCTGATCTCCTCTTCCACCCTATGGGCTGATCGTTCAGTTCATAAGATCATTAAAAAGGGGCCTTTGGGCCCCTTTTTTGTTAGGAAATGGTCAGGTTCATCTGTTTTTCTAGAGCGACTAAAGCTGTTTCAAGATCGTCGTTAACGATCACAGCATCGAATTCTGTTTGAGCTGCTAGTTCTTGTTCTGCTCGCTTGAGACGACGCTGGATCGCCTCCTCTGCTTCGGTTCCGCGGCCGCGAATCCGTTTTTCAAGCTCTTCAACGCTCGGTGGTGCGAGAAAAATTTGGATTGCTTCCGGCAAACTGTTTCTCACCTGCCTGGCCCCCTCTAACTCAATTTCAAGCAGCACGGGAATTCCGTTTGTCACACGTTCGCTGACGGGTTGTCGAGGAGTGCCGTAGCAGTTTCCAGCGAATTCAGCCCACTCCAGCAAGCCACCGCTTTGAACGAGTTCGTGGAACCGTTCTTTGGAGTGAAAAAAATAGTGAATTCCATCGATTTCTCCACTGCGTGGAGCGCGCGTGGTGGCCGACACGGAGAGCCATATCTCTGGATGCCGTTCTCTCAGTCGGGCGACCAAGGTGCCCTTACCGACGCCGCTTGGGCCGGTGAGCACCGTGGGCCTGGCGATTGATCGATCAGGAGCCATACGTTGCTTGAGACTTCATCGCAGGGTAGGAAGGCTTCCTATTCAGCCTGCTTCTCAGGCAATCCATGGCCAGTCAAAGTCCGCAAGTGATGGATCTCACCAGCCTGAGGGCTGTGCTGGTGGATTTACGTGCCCGATTGCTACCCAGCCGGTTTGAGAAAGCTCAACAGCCCGATCCTCAGACGCTTCAGCTCGGGTTTCGCACCCTGCGAGGAATGATTTGGTTGGAACTGAGCTGGAAAGCAGAAGTTCCCCGACTTGTTGAAATCTCCGCGCCACCCAAGCAGGGTGCAGGAAGCACGCTGGCGCAACAGATTCAGCATGGACTCCGCCAACTCGCGTTGACGGAGCTCAGTCAGGAAGGGTTTGAACGGGTCGTGCAATTTCAGTTGGCGCCTCGACCTGGACAGCCTCCCCAGCGCACCTTGGTGCTGGAACTCATGGGGCGTCATAGCAATTTGTTGTTGCTCGATGACCGGCAACGCATCACTGCGATCGCACGCCAGGTCCGCACGCATCAGTCGAGAGTGAGGCCAATTGGCACAGGTGATGTCTACAGCTGTCCTCCGGCCCTTCAAGGCATCGCTCCTCGGCTGGATGAGCCCGAGCAGCGCTGGAGAGAGCGCTTGGAACTGTTGCCGCTAAGTCTGGAAAAGGCGATGCGCAGTGCCTATCAGGGCATCAGTCCGGTGCTGGCGAGATATCTTGCTGACGAGCAGGAAGACGCTGCCAGGGCGCGATTGGCCACCAGCGTTCATGAGCTGAGCGAGCAGGAGTGGAAGGCGTTGCACCAGCGTTGGCAGTGCTGGTTGCAGGCGCTTGAAACCGACGGCTTTGCGCTGCAATTTGATGGGCCCAATTCCTATCGCGTATGGAAGCCTGCGTCTGCAGCGACGTCTGAAGGGGAGTTGTTAGCCGACCTTTCAAAACTTGGGCAGCCCCTAAGCCTGCGTTTGGGTGAGTACTACGCCAGCGTTCTTCAACGTCAGGATTTGAATCGTGCCACTCAGGATTTGCAAAAGCAGCTCAAGCAGTTAAGGACCCGTGAGGAGGCCCTACTGGCAGATCAGAAAGCTGGTTTGGAGGAGACGGTCGGTGCCGATGAATTGCAACAGCAGGGTGACGCGTTGTTGTGTCAGGTGAGTCCGAATCGGGAGACCATCGATCGTGCGCAGAAGCTGTACGGCAGAGCGCGAAAACTGAGACGGGCCGTCCCAGCGTTGGAAGAACGGCTGCAGCATCACCAAAGCCGACTGGTGCTACTCGAGGGCAGTGAAAGCTTTCTCGAAGAGCTGATTGGTGCTGATTGGGATGGGATGGAGGCGCGCACAAAAAGCCTTTTGGACCTGCGAGAAGAGTTGGATGATCTGTTAGCTCCAAAACGACTCCGCCGCCGCCGCCGTCAGGGATCGCGTCGCGTCGACCCTCAGCCCCTCGAGATTCGAAGCCCGGCCGGATTATTAATTCAAGTGGGCCGAAATCATCGTCAAAACGACTGGATCAGTCTTCGGCGGGCACGACCTGGTGACCTTTGGTTTCATGCTCAGGAATGTCCAGGCAGTCACGTTGTGTTGAAGGCATCGGCTGGTTTTGCGGACGATGACGATCTCACCCTTGCGGCTGACATGGCTGCATGGTTTAGCCGCGCGCGGGGAAATCGTCGGGTTGCTGTGGTCAGAGCCCCTGTGGAGCATCTTCAGCGCATTGCTGGTGCAGCACTTGGAACGGTTCAACACAAAGAGGGTGAGGTTGTCTGGGCCGAGCCAGATCGAGCACGTCAGCGACTGATCGCCGGCAAGCTCTTAGCCTGAGATGACTCAATAGCAGTCGGACTGATCCCTCCCGAGCCGAACGAGAAAACAGTGCTTCCCGCCCCCGAACCGATTCGGGTGAACCCTCAACCTGAGCAGCTTCCACCCAACGATGTGGAAATGTCATTGATGGATCATCTGGAGGAGCTTCGGCAGCGTGTTTTTCGCAGCCTCATTGCGATTGTGCTTGGCGCTTTGGCCTGTCTTCTCGCCGTGAAACCCTTGGTGAGATTGTTGGAGGAGCCAGCGGGATCGATCCGATTTCTTCAGTTGGCGCCTGGAGAATTTCTGTTCGTTTCGTTCAAGGTTGCCGGCTATGCAGGGCTTACCTTGGCGATACCTTACGTTTTGTATCAAGGCTTGGCTTTCGTTTTGCCCGGTCTCACGCGGAACGAACGTCGCCTCATCGCTCCCGCTGTGGCGGGCTCAGCGGTGCTCTTTTTCGCAGGAATTGCTTTTTCTTGGTGGGCACTCATCCCTGCGGCCCTTGGCTTCTTGGTGAGCTACGGGGCTGATGTGGTGGAACCGATTTGGTCGATCGAGCGCTATCTCGATTTTGTGCTTCTGCTGATGCTCTCCACGGGCCTGGCGTTTCAGTTGCCCGTTCTTCAGTTGTTGCTTGGATTGTTTGGATTGGTTCGTTGGAAGCGGATGCTCTCCGCCTGGCGTTGGGTTGTGCTGATTGCAGCGCTTGCAGGCGCTGTGCTTACCCCATCTACCGATCCGATCACGATGTCGTTGCTAGCCGGTGCGATTTCAGGCCTGTTTTTTGTTGGCGTTGCTCTCGTTGCGGCTGTTGAACGGTTCAGACCAGAAACTCCTCCAGACGCCCCTCCCCCTGCAGCTGCAGGCTGAGGGCTTTCCCGAGTCGGGGACGGTCTCGCGTGTCGTTTAGCCACGAACGCACGGCGCCTGCTTGGCCTAGGCGATTCACCACGTCCAGTACTTGGGCTAGATGGGTGCGGTACTCCTCCTCGTTTAACGGGAAGGATTGCTGCTCCAAATAGGCCCACATCACTTGGAGATACATCCGCTTGCGCCTCACCACGAGTTGCATGTCGTAGCTGGCTTGCCAGCGCTCCCGCAGCAGATCGATCACCTCATCGACCGTCAATGGAGGGATGGATTGTTCGATTGGTGGGTCTACAAGCACGGAAACGGCTGAGTGGATCATGTAAAAGTCCAGTCGTTGCAAAGCTTGACGGGACCTTTACCCTCCATAATGGACCTCATTAAGTGTCGATTGAGCGTCAGCTATGACTCAGATCCCAGCCAGTGATGTGCCCGGTATGGGCCGTAGGCAGTTCATGAATCTGCTGACCTTCGGATCCGTCACAGGCGTGGCCCTGGGTGCGCTTTATCCGGTGGCGAATTACTTCATCCCGCCCAAGGCTGCCGGGGGCGGTGGTGGAACCAGTGCCAAAGATGAGCTCGGTAATGCAGTTACAGCGAGCGGTTGGTTGGGTGGTCACGCCGAGGGTGATCGCAGCCTTGTCCAAGGCTTGAAAGGTGATCCCACCTACTTGATTGTGGAAGGCCCTGACGCCATCGGGAGCTACGGCATTAATGCCATTTGCACTCACCTGGGATGTGTCGTGCCCTGGAACAGCGGTGCCAACAAATTTATGTGCCCTTGCCATGGCAGTCAGTACGACGCCACAGGCAAGGTGGTTCGCGGCCCCGCGCCTCTGTCTTTGGCGTTGGCGAATGTCAGCGTCGACAACGACAACGTGTTTGTCAGCCAGTGGACTGAAACCGATTTCCGGACGGGCGAAAAGCCCTGGTGGTCCTGATCAGCCCCTCTTTTTTGCTGTCTCTCTCCTACCTCGCTTTCCCATGCGTCGCCTGCTCTCCTCCACTTTTGCCGCACTGATCGTCGGCCTCGCTGTCTTCAGCGCACCGGCTGCAAGTTGGGCCTATCCCTTCTGGGCACAACAAAATTACGAGTCTCCCCGGGAGGCCACTGGCAAGATCGTTTGTGCGAATTGCCACCTAGCCCAAAAGCTCACTCAGGCAGAAGTTCCTCAGTCCGTGCTGCCTGACAGCGTCTTCAAGGCAGTGGTCAAGATCCCTTACGACACCAGCGTTCAAGAGCTTGGTGCTGATGGCAGTCAGGTTCCCCTCCAGGTGGGAGCTGTTGTGATGCTTCCTGATGGCTTCACGCTTGCTCCTCAGGATCGCTGGACCGATGAGATCAAGGAAGAAACAGAGGGCGTTTATTTCAGCGAGTACAGCGACGACCAACCCAACATCATTTTGGTTGGACCGATCCCTGGTGATGAGCATCAAGAGATAGTTTTCCCAGTGCTGGCCCCTGATCCCGCAACGGATAGCAGCATCAGTTTTGGTAAGTACTCCATTCATGTAGGTGGCAACCGTGGCCGCGGCCAGGTGTACCCAACAGGTGAAAAGAGCAATAACACCGTCTATACGGCGCCGGCTTCCGGCTCTGTAAGTGCCATTGAGCCTGGTGACAATGGGGCAAGCGTGGTCACCGTGAAGTCTGCTGATGGTTCTGAAATCTCAGAGACCGTGCCAGTAGGCCCCGCCCTGCTGGTCTCTGTTGGCGATGCCGTAGAGGCTGGTGCTCCCATTACTGACGATCCCAATGTTGGCGGATTCGGTCAGCTCGATACAGAAATCGTTCTTCAGAATCCTGTTCGCATCTACGGCATGCTTGCGTTCTTCGCAGCAGTTGCTTTGGCTCAGATCATGCTGGTTCTGAAGAAGAGGCAGATTGAGAAGGTACAAGCTGCAGAAGGCGTCTGATCGAGGTGATCATTCCCGCTGTATTTACATCACCTGGGCCCGTGCTTTTTCAGCTCGGGCCCATCACTTTGCGTTGGTACGGGCTGCTCATCGCACTCTCCGTGCTAGTTGGACTCAATTTATCGAGTTGGTTAGCTAGACAGAGAAATCTCGAATCGGGATTAATTAGCGATCTTCTTCCCATTCTTGTGTTGGCTGCCATCATCGGCGCGCGTGTTTACTACGTGGCCTTTGAGTGGCGCTCCTATCAAAATTCCTGGTGGGATGTATTTGCGATTTGGCAAGGGGGAATTGCGATCCACGGTGCATTGATCGGAGGCACGATCTCTGTGATTTTGTTCTGTCGTTGGCGGAGAGTTTCCTTTTGGGATCTGCTCGATGTTTTGGTTCCATCCGTGATTCTTGGTCAAACAATCGGCCGCTGGGGGAATTTTTTCAATTCAGAGGCTTTTGGGGTTCCCACCCAATTGCCTTGGAAATTATTCATTCCTTATTCCAGCCGTCCTCAGATATTTGCCAATGCAGAGTTCTTTCACCCCACATTCCTTTACGAATCTGTTTGGAATTTGGTGGTCTTTATCTTGTTGATAACGTTATTTCAATTGGGGCGTAGCGGGCGTATTCCACTTCCTTCAGGAGCTCTAAGTTGTTTTTATCTTCTCTCTTACAGCCTTGGTCGTGTCTGGATTGAGGGTCTGCGAATTGACCCGCTCTGCTTAGGAGGCGTTCCCCCATTTTGCGATGGTGGGTTGAGAATTGCTCAGTTGATGAGTCTCTCGTTGCTGCTGCTTGCGGGCTTTGGTTTGTTTTGGCTATACGGGAAACGAAAGTCTTTGCCTGATCCAGGCTTACGCACCCCAGGTACTTCATGACCACAGTGTCGATCGTCGGTGCAGGGCCCGGAGCACCTGATCTTTTAACGCGACGTGCAGAGAACCGGTTGAAGTCTGCTCAGGTTTTGATTTGGACAGACTCATTGGTGTCGCCTCAGATCGCTGCTCTAGCCCCTGATCACTGCGAAAAGATCCGCAGCAGCACGCTCACGCTTGAGGATGTGCTCCCATTGATGATTGATCGGGCCAAGAAAGGCCTGCAGGTTGTTCGTCTTCATGACGGTGATCCCTGCCTCTATGGAGCTCTTTCAGAGCAAATTTGTGGTTTAAGCGATGCTGGAATCTCTGTCGATGTGGTTCCAGGAATCAGTGCTTATCAGGCGACCGCTTCAGCTTTAGGAGCTGAACTCACGATTCCTGGCCTCGTTCAGACCATCGTTCTAGGGAGGGCTGGTGGACGCACTGGGGTTCCGGAAACGGAGAGCTTGGAGAATCTTGCTCGCCTCAAAGCATCGCTCTGCCTCTATCTGAGTGCTCGTCATGTTGAGGAGGTACAAGCAACTTTGTTGAAGCATTATTCGCCTGATACACCGGTTGCGATCGGTCACCGTGTGAGTTGGCCCGATGAATGGCTGCAAGTCGTCCCACTGGACCGCATGGCAGCTATCTCTCGCGAGCAAAATCTGATCCGGACCACTCTTTATGTTGTAAGTCCAGCGTTGAAGGCAGGTCGCCAGCGCTCAAAGCTTTACTCGCCAGACCACGATCACCTGTTCCGCCCTAGTCCTTAAGTATCAGGCTTCCCCGTTGTGGTTTAAGATTTGAATTCGGGGCGATTAGCACAGTGGTAGCGCACTTCCTTCACACGGAAGGGGTCACTGGTTCGAATCCAGTATCGCCCATTTTAATCTTTTGAGTCAAAAGTTACTTCGCTCATTGATTATGTGAAATTTGAATATGGCTGACAGTTTTGTGAAAAGCAACTAAGATTGTATTTAGTGGATGAATGGAATGTCTGAAGTTAGGGACGCTATCGATCATTCAGATTCTCCTCATGACGACCTCGCTTCACTTGGACGAGTCTTAAGGGAAGAGCGGGAAAGGCAAGGGATGACTTCCCAAGCTTTTGCTGAGTCGCTCCACATGGGTAAAGAGCAGCTTCTAGCTTTAGAAAATGGGGATCGGGACAACCTGCCAGAGTCCGTTTTTATTTGCGCGATGCTGCGAAGAGTCGCGCAGAAATTGGGATTAGATCCCGTTCCATTGGTTCAACAATTCCAATCTCAGCTTCGTGAGACGAATGGGGCGCCTACAAAGCGTGTGAGTCGTGAGCGCTCAAGCTTTGTCAATGCAGCGCCAGGCAAGCAGGACACCCCACCGATAGGTCGCTGGATCAGGAATGCAGCTATCCCTTTGCTCCTCATTGGAGTGGCAGTGGTTAGCGCAATTGCATTTCGTGGCAACCGCCAGCAACCAGCAGCAGTAAGCACCCTGACTTCGCAGGACCAACCTGTGCCTCAGCCCACTCCATTAATAGATAACGATTCAGCCATCAATGTTGCTGTTGATGGTGACAACACGATTTCAGGACCGATTTCGCTTGTTAGTTCACAACCGAGCTGGGTGTCCGTCCGCAATCGAAGCGGGGAGGTGATCTTTGAGGGCACTCTGAATGAAACGAAACGGTTTGAGGCTGATCAGGGTCTTGAAGTCTTCGCGGGACGACCAGATTTGGTTCGATTTAGTTACGGGGATGCCTCCCTTCGTGTTTTGGGCAACATCGATCAGTTGCGTTGGTACCCCCTTACTCCTGAACCTTGAGCTTCAGATTGAAGCCGGTGACCTCTTTAAGAATTGGGGCACAGCTCTCTAAGCTCCACTTCTCGAGACTTAAATCTTGATCATCCTGTTCTCCGACTAACTGCAGGACAAGATCTTCGTTTTTGACTTTGACCAGCAAGCTTTTGACCACCGGCTCTGGACGTCGATCAAGGGCAACCGCCAATCTGAGCAATAAGGCCATCTCTGAAACCGTACGTCGATTGTCACGGCTAGGAAGCGCCTGCCAAGACTCATGCCTTTTTTTGGGAAGGCTGCGGCGGTGATAGCGCGCGATGGCAGCCACCATCAAATGCTCCGCTTCTGAATAGCCCAGAAGTTCGCCATGGCGGATTAGATACCAGGAGTGCTTGTGATACGCGCTGAGATTGATGTGTTGGCCACAGGCGTGAAGCATTGCTGCAGCCCATAGCAAGTCACGGCCTGATCCATCGTCACGATGCAGATGGCCTTTGGTGGTTTCATAAAGAATTAGTGCATGGGAGGCCACACGCTCGGCTCGTTGTTGATTGACGGCAAAACGCTGCGCCTGATGGATCACGGTGCGCTGTCGAATGCTGCTTTGAAAGCTGAAACGGTCTTCTAGAAGGCCCTGACGCAACATCCAATCAACGATGAGGCCTTCGCGAAGAGCTCGTTCACTCAGAACCAGTTCATTCACTCCCAACATCTGCATGCTGGTTTGCAGAATTAAGGCACCTGGAACAATGATTTCCGCGCGCCGATCGTTGATCGGTGCCAACCCTTTGCGTTGCTCCGGTGTCATCAACACCAAGCGATCAACCACCCTGTCGAGGCGTTGTTTGCTGACCCGATAGCCGTGAAGCTTCAGCGGTGGACGATCCTCCTCACTGGCGGCTAGGGCTCCTATGGCCATCGCGGTGCCACTGGTGGCCACCATGACTGGCGTTTCTTCAGGGGTGATCCGTCTCAGCACTTTGTTCACCGCAGGCTCTAAAGAGCCTTGGATGAAGGCTTGAAGAAAGGTCCGACGCTGCGGAGGCATCGGGTCGTCTCTCACAAAATCCCGCTGGAGTCGCACGGCTCCAACCCTTGTGCTGGTGAGAGCTCGAGCATCACGACCATCCGCAAGGATCAACTCTGTGGATCCGCCTCCGATGTCCAGCACAAGATGCGGACAGTCTCCGAAAGGCATACCTGAGAGCACGCCTAGGTAGATCAAGCGGGCTTCTTCTGGACCACTGACGAGATCAACTTCGAGATCGAACTGATCCTGAATCTCCTGTAAAAAGTCCCGACCATTCGGGGCTTCACGCACCGCACTGGTTGCTGCGGTCACGATCTGTTCAACCTGGTGACTCAGAGCGAGCTCGCGAAAACGACGCAACGCTTCGAGTCCGCGTTCTATTGCGGCCTCTGAGAGGTTGCCTGTCTCGGGATCTCTTTCTCCAAGCCGAGTGGTTGACTTTTCAGCTAACTCGATGCTGAAGGTTCGTAGCTCAGGATCAACAGAGGCCACCAACAGGTGGGTGGAATTGGTGCCGATATCAATTGCGGCAATCTTTCGCAAGGCTCGACCCTTTTGAATGCTCGGCCCTGCTGTCACTTGAAGCACCGCGCTGAAAGCCCACTCACTTTGCCCTAAACAGGCATCAGGAACCTCTGCTTAAGGTTCAACAACTGGAGTTCTTTTTGTCAGTCGGCTCCGCTAAGTGCATGTTGTTTCCTCAAACCCTGGCTCCATGGGTTGCCCTGTTGCGTTGGAACAAACCCAGCGGAAGATTGATTTTGCTGATTCCAGCAGGCTGGAGTCTCTGGCTCACTCCAAATGCACCGCCCTTAACGGCCCTCGTGGTGATGATCGTGCTCGGCGGCCTGGCGGTGAGTGGGGCTGGCTGTATTGCCAACGACTTATGGGATCGCCGCATCGATCGCAATGTGGAACGCACCAAGCAGCGTCCTCTCGCGCAAGGAAGTTTGAGCGTTGCGCAGGCTGTCGTTGCGTTGATCGTGCTGCTGGTCATCAGTTTGATCGTGGTGCTGAGCTTGCCGGATTCCGTGCGCAACCTTTGCTTTGTACTGGCTTGCCTCGCCCTGCCGCCGATCTTGATCTACCCGTCCGCTAAGCGTTGGTTCGCTTACCCCCAAGCGGTCTTGGCCTTGTGCTGGGGTTTCGCGGTGTTGATTCCTTGGGCTGCGCAAACCGGAGATCTCAATGGCGGTTGGCCCTTGGCTGGTTGTTGGGTTGCCACCCTGCTTTGGACGTTTTCTTTTGACACGGTGTACGCGATGGCGGATCGTCCGGATGACGACCGGATGGCTTTAAACAGCAGCGCACTGACCCTTGGCCCGTCCGTTTTGCGCGTGGTGGCTGTCACCTATGCGCTCTCGATGCTGGCCCTGGCTGTTTCTGCTGCCTGCGCCGGAATCGGAGTGATTTTCTGGCCGTTCTGGTTGGTGGTGGCGTTTGGGATGCAGCGTGCCACCCGAGCGCTCAAAAGCGTTAAGCAGCAACCTATGTCGGTGTATGGCCTTCATTTCAGTCACCAGGTGCGTTTGGGCTCACTGTTGTTGCTGGGTCTCGTTCTCGGGCGGCTGGGTTGATGCACAACACAGAGAGGTCTGAGTTGTTGCTTTCCCCTCTGCAGAGTGGTGATGAGGTGGCAGTCGTGGCCGCCAGCTCTGCACTTGACAACACAGACAACCTTTTGCAAGGGATCGCGATCCTGAGAAGTTGGGGATTGCGAATCCGTCCGGATGGGATCAGCCAAAGGCGCTGGGGGTATCTGGCCGGACGCGATCACGAACGTCGGAGTGATTTCCAATCGCTTCCCCATGCCTCCCTCTTGGCCTGTGCTCGCGGAGGCTGGGGCGCTGCGAGGTTGTTGGAACACCCTTTCGCTTGGCAGCCAGGATGGTTGCTGGGTTTTTCGGACGTGACCGCACTGCTCTGCGCTCGCATGGCAGCAGGTGTGAGTGGAGGGGTCCATGGGCCCTTAATTACAACCCTCGCCGATGAACCTGAGTGGAGCCAGCGGCGACTTCATGATGTGCTCTTTGGCCAGCCTTTGCTGGATCTTCAAGGAGTGCCCTGGCGGGGAGGCGTGGCTGTTGGCCCGTTGCTAACGCTGAATTTAACGGTGGCTTCCCATTTGATCGGGACTCCTTTCCTTCCTGATCTGGCGGGAGTTGTGTTGGTTATTGAAGACGTTGGCGAAGCCCCTTATCGCCTTGATCGCATGCTCACGCAGTGGCGATTAGCCGGTCTGCTGCAATCGCTTGCCGGTCTTGGCTTCGGTCGATTCCAGGGCTGCGATCAAGAGTTGGACTCTGGTGGCTTCAGCTTGGAGGAGGTGTTGCGAGAGCGCACGGCAGACTTGGGGATCCCTGTCGTGGCCAACCTGCTTGTGGGGCACGGTCCGGGGGGAAATGCAGCCTTGCCGGTTGGTGCGATCGCGACCCTCGATGGCGATCAGGGTGTCTTGAGCGTGGGGGCTAACCCTGGCGTTCAGCCAGCACCGCCCTAGCCACAGTGAGATCAAAAGGAGTCGTGACTTTGATATTGGAGGGACCAGCATCAAGAACGTTGACCGGCCATCCCAACCGCTCGTAAAGCGAGGCGTCATCGGTCACAGTCCAGCCGTTCGCGCGGGCCTCACGATGACCCTGGCGGAGTTCATCCACTGAAAAGGCTTGCGGAGTTTGGGCCGCCCACAGCTCTGCGCGATTCGGGGTCGCTGTGATCACGCCTGATTCGTCCACTTGTTTAATCGTGTCGGTGACAGGGGTCGCAGCAATCACGGCCTTGCCGCCGCGAACGGCTTCTGTACAGCGGTCAAACAAGTCGGGTGAGGCGAGACATCGGGCCCCGTCATGGATCAGCACATGTCGAGCTTCGTCTGGTAGTCCGGCCAATCCCCTTTCTACCGACTCCTGACGACTGGCTCCGCCGGCAATCCAAGCGACGGGTTTGGAGGCACCTTCCACGAGAGCAAGAATTGCGGAACGGTCAATCTCTTGACCAATGATTCCGATCCATTGGATCGTCTCAGCTGCAAGAGCTGCTTGCAGTGTCCATGCCAGCACCGGTTGTCCAGACAGGGGCAGCAGCAACTTGTTTTGGGTCGCCCCCATCCGCCGCCCACTACCAGCGGCTGCAATCAACAGATGCATAAGCGACTCCTGTTTTCAGCAACCTGAAACGGCCTCCATACAATCAGCTCGCACCACTTGTGCTGTTGTTTCATGCGCCTTCTCGTTTTAAGCCCAGGAACAGCTCAACAGCAGCTTGAGCGTATGCCTGCCGTAGCAGCCTGTGCCAACGAGCTTGGAGCTTCGATCCAAGTGGCCTGTTCCCCTGCCTACCGATCGCTGTGGACGTTGCTGCCCTCGGTCGAAAAAATCATTCCCTTTGACTTTGCTGCAAGTTTGACCATGGCCGATTGGGCCAATCTTCTTGGCTCTGTCCGAGAACCAGATTTCCAGGTTTGCCTCAATTTTGCTGAGGGACGTCAAGTGAACCTGATGCTGTCGATGAGCCATATCCCGACGCGGATTTCAGAGGCTGGATTTGCCTCCACGGCTGTGGCCAGCCAGGCCGAAGGCTGGAGTGCGCAACGCCTTTCAGGATTTTTGGCTCCGATCGGTCTTAGCTTGGATGCCGCGGCATTTCGGATCAGCTTGTCTGCAGAGCTGATGAAGAGAGCCCGCGAACGGCAGCCACAGGGAGATGGTCCTTTGTTGTTGCTCCAACCCGCTGCGACGCCGGGAGATTGGCCAGCTGAATGCTGGAAGCAATTGCCGCTCACCATCAAAGAGAAGCTTCCTGGTTTGCGAACCATTCATCTCGGAGATAACAGCCCGTTTTCAGAGAGAGCAGCGCAGATTGCCTGTGCCGACGTGGTGTTGACCAGTTGTCCTGCGACCAGTCTGTTGGCAGCATTTTGCGGAGTGCCATTGGTGGCACTCGGATTGTCTGACGATCAACTGCCGAAGAGGGATGTGATTCGGCATCTCGGCGATGACGATCTCCGATCCCTTTCTGAAGCTGATGTGTTGCAGGCGATGGGCTTCTGATGAAGAAGCCACGACGGAGGTCGCATCAACGCCGTCGGCTGCAGCGCTACCCCTCTCGCTTTTATCGCCCTCAGCTACGCCAGCTGGCTAGGCCATGGCTTTTACCCGTCATAGCCCTGACCATCGTGATTATGGGCGGAGCCATTGGATATCGGATCACGGAGGGATGGGACTGGGGTGATTGCTTGTGGATGGTGCTAATCACGATCAGCACCATTGGTTACGGAGAGGTGGAACCCCTCTCCCAGGCCGGACGACTGGTGACGGTTTTGATCGTGGCAGGAGGCATCGTCGTGGTGCAGCTCTCGATTCAAAAGATTCTTGGCCTGACAGAATCTGGTTACTTCCGCCAATTGCGGGAGTTGAGGTTTCGCCGAAACTTACGGCGTATGAACAACCATGTGATTCTCTGCGGGTATGGCCGCATTGGCCGAGAGATTGCCGAACAGCTGCTCCTGGAGACCGTTCCTGTACTTGTGGTGGAAATGGATTCAGCTCGGCGACAGGCGGCCGAGGAACGCGGTTTGCCTGTGCTCCAGGCTGATGCCACTCTCGATGAGACCCTTCTTGAGGCTGGACTTCATCGCTGCCGCAGCCTGGTGGCGGCCTTGCCCAGTGATGCTGCCAATCTGTATGTCACGCTCAGCGCTCGAGGCCTAGAGCCTGGATGCCGGCTCATTGCTCGAGCCGATAGCGAGGAAGCGGCAGCAAAACTCGAACTTGCTGGAGCCACGGTTGTGGTGAGTCCCTACGTTGCTGGGGGCAGGGTGATGGCAGCAACAGCGCTTCGGCCTCTGGCGGTGGACTTCATGGATTTGTTGTCTGGCTCGGAATTTGAAATTGAAGAATTTCGGTTAAGTCGTGATCCATCCCTTGTGGGTCACCTAGCTAGCAAGAGCTTGTCGGAGCTCCAGCTGGGCCGGCGCAGTGGGGCCATGGTGTTAGCAATCCGTGATGGCAGCTCCTTGAAGGGAAATCCCAGTGGGGAAGAACGGCTTGGCCCTGGTCAACTTCTTGTGGTGATGGGGAGCCAGAAGCAGCTGGAGTTATTTCGTAATTTGCTGGGTGATGCCATCGACACGATTGAAACGATGCGGGGCATTTAGCTGGCCTTGATGATTGAAAGGCCAAACGATCCCTACGATCACACGATCGTAAAAAAAAGCGTTCATGAGTTCATCCGCTTCTCTTGACGGTCAAACCGCTCTTGTTACCGGAGCAAGTCGTGGCATTGGTCGTGCAGTCGCCTTGGCTTTGGCAGGTGAGGGCGCAGAAGTGGTGGTGAATTACGCCAGTTCTCCCGACGCGGCTGAGGCAGTGGTTGCCGAGATTCAGGCCAACGGAGGCTCCGCTTATGCCCTGCAAGCCGACGTCGCCGATGAGGCTTCAGTCGAAGACTTGTTCAAAACGGTGTTGAAGCGCAGCGGACGCATTGACGTGCTGGTGAATAACGCGGGGATTACGCGTGACGGTTTGTTGATGAGGATGAAAACCGAGGATTGGCAGGCTGTGATCAATCTCAATCTCACCGGAGTTTTCCTCTGTACGAGGGCAGTGACACGCCCAATGTTGAAGCAGCGGAGTGGTCGCATCATCAACATCACCTCGGTGGTTGGGTTGATGGGCAACGCCGGACAAGCCAATTACGCAGCAGCCAAAGCTGGTGTTGTGGGACTCACGCGAAGCAGCGCCAAAGAGATGGCAAGCCGGGGAATCACGGTGAATGCCGTTGCACCTGGTTTCATTGCCACCGATATGACGAAAGATCTTGAGGCAGACGCCATCTTGACTGCCATTCCTTTGGGACGGTTTGGGACTCCAGATCAGGTGGCTGGAACCGTGAGGTTTTTAGCTGCTGACCCAGCCGCCGCCTACATCACGGGACAGGTGCTGCAGGTCGATGGTGGGATGGTGATGAGTTGAGTTTTAGATCTGAAGAGGCTGACCAAGCTCCGCTCTTAAGCGGCGAATGCGCTGAAGCAACTTCAATCTTCGACTGCGATCCGTAGCCGTGAGATAGATGCGAAGTGGCACGTAAACCAAGGTCATGGTTGCAGCCATTGCAGCCATGAATACGAAGAACAGCGCTCCGGAATCCTTCATTCCCAAACCTTAACCAGACCATTTGCGCCATTGGCCCATGAATTCGGCTTTCCCCACTTCCGAGAGGAGTGGGTAGTCGTAGACGCTGGAAGGGATTGACCCTCGGGTTCCTGACACTATGGCCAAACTTCTCAGCTTCTCGAACGAATCACGTGAGTCCCTCGAGCGAGGCATGAATGCTCTTGCTGACGCCGTTCGGGTCACGATCGGACCTAAAGGCCGCAACGTGGTGCTCCAGAAGTCTTATGGCTCTCCCGACATCGTCAATGACGGTGACACCATCGCAAAAGAAATCGAGCTTGCAGATCCATTTGAAAACATTGGAGCCAAGCTGATCCAGCAGGTGGCGGCTAAGACCAAGGACAAAGCTGGTGATGGCACCACGACTGCCACCGTGCTTGCCCAGGCGATGGTGGAAGAGGGGCTTCGCAATACAGCGGCTGGTGCTAGCCCGATCGAACTTCGTCGGGGCATGGAAAAAGCTGTGGCTGCTGTGGTCGCGAGCCTGAATCGACGCAGTCAGTCCGTGAGCGGTGATGCGATTCGCCAGGTTGCAACAGTCAGTTCAGGTGGCGATGAGGAGGTGGGTCGCATGGTTGCCGAGGCTATGGATAGGGTGAGTTTTGATGGTGTGATCACCGTTGAGGAATCCAAGTCTCTTGCCACTGAGCTTGAAGTCACAGAAGGGATGGCCTTCGATCGCGGCTATAGCTCCCCCTACTTCGTCACTGATGGAGACCGTCAGATTTGTGAATTCGAGAATGCGTTACTGCTTCTCACCGATCGCAAGATCAGCTCGGTGACCGATTTGGTTCCGGTGTTGGAAACGGTTCAGAAATCAGGCTCTCCTTTGGTCATTTTGGCTGAAGAAGTGGATGGTGAAGCCCTGGCAACCCTTGTGGTGAATAAGAACCGAGGGGTCCTTCAGGTGGCTGCAGTGCGTGCCCCATCGTTTGGCGAGCGTCGTAAAGCGGCTCTTGCTGACATCGCTGTGCTCACGGGCGGTCAAGTCATCAGCGAAGACAGGGCGATGACCCTCGATAAGGTGACGATGGATGATCTGGGACGGGCACGCCGGATCACGATCAGCAAGGACAGCACCACGATCGTGGCCAGCGATGACAGCAAAGATGCCGTCAGCGCCCGCGTTGCCTCGATCAGGCGCGAGCTCGAGAATACGGATTCGGAGTACGACCAAGAGAAACTCAACGAGCGCATCGCCAAGCTCGCCGGAGGAGTGGCCGTCATCAAGGTTGGCGCCCCGACAGAGACGGAGCTCAAAAACCGCAAGCTACGCATTGAGGATGCTCTCAATGCCACCCGCGCAGCTGTGGAGGAAGGCATTGTTGCTGGAGGTGGATCGACCCTTCTGCACATCGCATCAGAACTCCATACTTTGACCTCTGGGTTGGAAGGTGATCAAAAGACAGGCGTCGAAATCGTTCAACGTGCCCTGAGCGCTCCATTGCGTCAGATCGCTGAAAACGCAGGCTTTAACGGTGACGTAGTTGTAGATCGCGTTCGCAAAGGTGGACAGGGATTCAACGCTCTCAGCGGAACCTATGAAGACCTAATGGATGCCGGAATTGTGGATGCATCGAAGGTGGTTCGTCTCGCGCTTCAGGATGCGGTCTCGATTGCATCTCTGGTGGTAACCACTGAAGTTGTGGTGGCAGATAAGCCTGAGCCTCCTGCTCCTGCCGGTGGGGGTGGTGACCCCATGGGCGGTATGGGTGGTATGGATCCCATGGGTGGCATGGGCGGTATGGGAATGATGTAAATCCGCGATTGGGATCCCTTTAAAGGGATCCCAGCAGACGAGCGTGGATTCGACACACCGAAAAAGCTTCGCGGGGCTGTTGGCTGGCACAGTCTCCTCAACTCTCTGTTGAAGGCCTGTAGTTCTGTTATCGGCAACCCTGCGATTGGCAGACCGAAGAAGGCTCCGCTAATGACGGCAGAAAAAAGCAATTTTAAGCAATAAGCCCGAGTCTCTTGAGACTCACCCCCTCTGCCTGCTCAAGGTCCTGAGGTAATTGGCCACTTGGAGGTCGACGCCAGTAATCGCAGTGCCAACGACAACAAGATCGGCTCCATGCTCAAGGGCCTTGAGAGCTGAATCAGGCGAATGAATGCCCCCCTCACAAATCAACGTCACCTGGTCGGGAAGTTGTTCTCTCAAAGGAGAGATCAAGCCGTAGCCAGGGGGAGTGAGCTGTGCTGTTTGTTCTGTGTATCCATAGAGGGTGGTGCCCACCCATTCGCATCCCAGTGATGCCGCGATCAAACCGTTTTCGATGGAGTCCACATCTGCCATCAGTGGTGCTCCTAGGTCTTCCTTCGATCTTTGAATCAGTGCAGCAAGGTCTTCCGTCCCTGGCCTTTGACGCGCCGTGGCATCTAGGGCGATGACGTCAGCACCGGCTGCCCAGACCGCTTGGATGTCGTCCCAGCGAGGTGTGATGTAAACCGAGCTCCCTGGAAAGGTGCGCTTCCACAGGCCAATAATTAGCGCTTTAGGACAGCGGTTGCGTACAGCTCCGATGTGCTCTGGGCTCTCAAGGCGCACACCAGTTGCTCCGTTGCGAAGACTGGCTTCAGCCATGGCCGCAATCACATCGGGATGACGCATGGGTGATCCTTCCGGAGCCTGAACGGACACGATCAGGCCACCCTCAAGTTGGGTGCGGGATGGAATGGGCATTGTCCTCAAGAAGCCTGCAAATCTTGGACTTCTGAGGACGCAACCATCCAGCGACGAAAGCGCTGAGCACCAAGTGCAATCGGAGGTGGTGCGACTGCGAGTGGCGGATTGGAAGAACGATCAGCTGCTTCTTCAATCACCCCAGCCTCTTCATCCTCATTGGAGTCAGCTGGAAGGGGTGCCACATGTAAAGCCTGTGTCTCTATTTCGACCGTTGAATCGCTGATGAGAGAGAGGCCTTGGATCTTTGGGCCCACTTTTGAAATGAAGGGAGATGGAAGAGCGTCTGGGGAGGATTCAGCCGTTCGCTTGGGAAGAGAGCCCACTCCATAGCGATGCACCCACTGCAGTTCTAATTGCGCGATGAGGGAGGTTTCTCTTAATTCATTAGCGGCCAGCAAGCGACGTTGCAGGTCTAGTTGGCGGGGGTTCAGGGGCTGAAATGAAGAGACAGACACGGAATCAAGAGAGTTTGCGGTTGAGCAGTGGTCGGATGAGGAGAAACAGGCCCACGGTGAGCCCGGTCAAGACCAACAAGCAGGTTTGTCCTGTGACTGACCCATAGGGTGCATCCAAGAGAACCAGCGAAAGATCGAGAGGACCTGCATAGGCTGCTCGAATTGGTTCTATCGCGAAGGTAAGGGGATTTAGGGCTGCTAGCCAGCCCATCCACACAGGCATAAAGCTGAGAGGTGCCAACGCGGTGCTTGCAAAGAGCAGAGGAAGATTGGCGACAAAGATCACCGCAATTAACTCAATATGACCAGGCAAGGCAAAGGCCAAACCCAGACTTAAGGCCGTAACAGCGAACACCAACAGCAGCAGGGTGAACAGAACGAGCAGGAGACCACCAGCCCCAGGCCATCCATAACCGAGCAATGCCGCTGTCACCATGATCGCCAAACTCTGCACGAGGCTCAACGTGGTGATGAAAATCACCGAAGCGAAAACAATCGAACTTCGACTTCTTAATGGCGCAACAAGAAGTCGGTTGAGAAAGCCAAATTCGCGGTCAAACATGACCGGAAGTCCCGCATTGAGTGCGCCGCTGAACGCTGTGAACACAATCACTCCAGCTCCCAGAAAGCGCCCATAGCTCATTCCGCCGGGCAATAGACCCTCTGGAGCCTTAGAGAACAAAGCTCCGAACAAAATCAACCAGATCAGTGGCTGAAGAACGCCGGCAATCAGCGTGGAGGGTCGCCGTTTGAGCTGCACGAACAGGCGACGCGTTAAAGCTGTCGTTTCCTGGATGATTTCCGTCAAAGCTCCTCTGGAGGAGACTTGGCTGGTATCGATCTGAAGAAGGGGTGTGGTCATGGGGCGCACTGATGGAAATCGGAGGGTGAAAGCAGGTCGTTACCGCATGGCTTGCTTGCGCTCTTGTTTCGGATCACGCTGACCGGCAATGGCCAGCTCGGCATCCATCAGGGTCCGTCCTGTGGCCTGAAGGTAAACATCGTCAAGACTGGGCTTGCTTTGGGCAAGGGCAAACACTGGAAGTCCTGCTTCTTCCAAACAAAGGCGAAGCCGAGGAAGGACTGCTTCTCCATCCACCACAAGATTCAGAGAGTGGCCCTGCGAGCGATTAATCACGATGTTCTGGACGCCATCAAGAGGTTGAAGCAAGTCGCGAATGGTCTCTGCTTCCTGTTCGTTGCTGAACTCACGCACACGCAAGGTGACCCGATCCCCTCCAAGACGTTTCTTGAGTTCGTTCGGTGTTCCCTCAGCAATTACCGTCCCGGCATCAATGATCGCCATTCGATCTGCGAGTGCTTCCACTTCCTCGAGATAATGGGTGCTGAGCAAGACCGTTGTGCCCTGGTCCCTTAAGTCACGGAGCACATTCCAGATCACGGCTCGACTTTCGATGTCAAGTCCGACCGTGGGTTCGTCGAGAATGAGAAGTTGGGGGCGATGTAAGAGACCAGCCGCAAGGTCAAGTCGACGACGCATGCCTCCGGAATAAGTACCGCATCGACGATCGATCCAGGGATCCATGCCCAACATCTCGATCAGTTCGTCGATCCGTTGGTTCCTCTGTTTAGGTCGGAGGTGATAAAGGTCGCCTTGAAGTTCAAGGAGCTCTCGCCCGGTGAGAATTTTGTCAATCGCTACCTCTTGAGCGACATAACCAATCAGGCGTCGAATGTCCCTTTGGTCTTTCAAGGCATCTAGGCCAGCAATGCGGACATCGCCAAGATCTGGAGCCAGCAGAGTGGCAAGAATTCTCAGTGTTGTGGTTTTGCCAGCACCATTCGGTCCCAGCAAGCCATATAGGCATCCTTCAGGGACTTGCAAGCTCAAGTCCCTGAGCGCTGGAATCGTCCCGTAAGACTTCTCCAGGTGATCGAGCACGATCAGGGACATGAAACCGTCCAAAAGCGAGAGTAAAGAATCTAGGAAGTGACAGGAAGAAATCCGCTGGCGAGGATGTCAAAGACTGACCTCACTTGGAGATCAAACTGAGCGGAACCAGACATTCGGCTCATGACAAGCAAGAGACAGATTCCGAACAGATAAAGGATTGACCAACGAAACAATCCCTTAGCGCGATCTCGATTGTTGGGTTCAGCCGCGAGACGCTCCACCATCTGCAGAAGGCGGCCATTGAAGGGAAGGATTAACAGCCCGTACAAGGCACCACCTTCCGGCAGGGCCCAAATGCCCAAAAAGCTCAGGATGATCGTGGCCCATCCGTAGCGTCGAATCGCCCTCGTTGTGACCAAAGGTCCTTTAACAACTGGAAGCATTGGAATCCCAACGGCCCGATAGTCGTCATGCAAAAGCAGGGCTAGTGCCCAGAAATGGGCTGGAGTCCACACCATCACAAGCGCGAACAGCCACCATCCACCCAGGCCAATGTGGCCTGTCGCTGCAGCCGCACCAACCAGGGGTGGGATGGCGCCTGCAACCCCGCCAACCACGATGTTTTGCGAAGTGCGGGGCTTAAGAAGCGCGGTGTAAAGCAAGACGTAACTGCAGAGCCCTAAGAGAGAGAGTCCAGCCGCAAGGCAATTCACCCCGCTTACGAGAAGAGCAGCTGCAGCGAGCGTGCAGGACACTGCGCCAATAAATGCCGCGGATGGAGACAACCGTCCAGATGGCAGCGCTCGACCACTTGTGCGCAGCATGCGTCCATCTAGCTCCTGCTCCCACAAACAGTTGAGAACTCCTGCGGCGGCCGCCGCTAACGCACCACCACCAAGGGTGCATGCCAGCCGAGATGAGGTGAGGGGCCAGCCTTCGGTGAGAGCCATTCCCCCCAACGTGGTGGCGAGGAGAAGTGGGATCAGCCTTGGCTTGGCAACCTCAAGCCAGGGCGGAAGTTTGATTCTCTTGCGAGATGGCACCACCTCGTCTCTTGTGAGGGATGGGGGCATTGGAGCAACGGAAGCTGAACTAGCCATGACAGGGCTCCAGGGTTGAAGAATCGCGAGCGATCGTGAGAGGGGAGTTGGGTACTGAAGGGCGTCTCCAGCTGAGAGCTGCGAGGACGGCCACGAGCAGGCAGGCAACGAGTTGATGGCACACCGTCACCGCTGGCTGGCTCAGACCAAGGCGCAAGGTGAAAACACCCAAAGCGATCTGCGTTGAGACCAGGAGTGTGGCTGTGATGAGGAGCGGCCATTGCTGACGAGCCCAGCCGCCGGCGATCAGAGCTGTTGCAACGAACAGCAAAACGCAGACGGCAGCTGGGGTTGCGGCACTGCGATGCCAGTGGAGCCATTGGCAGGATTGACCCTCCTGTAAACAGCGTTGAGCAGCCCATGAGGTGGCCATTCGCCCTCCGAGAAGGCACTGGCCAGACACGGCGGCAAGGCTGATTCCACCAAGCAAGGGCCACCAGCGAGGGGCTACAGATCCTTTGGATCCTGTGTGCAGCAGTCTTTGTGTCAGTCCGCTCATCACAATGACCAGGGTCAGGGCCAGAACAAGATGGGCTGTGACCACTGCTGAGGGGAGCAGTTGCAGCACGGTCAGAGCACCAAGGCCTCCCTGAAGAACCACTAACAGAACTAAAAGGAACGACAGCGGCAGCAACCATCGGGGAAGCTCCTTCCTCCAAAACCAGGCGGCACCGAGTTGGACAAGCAGGGCGATGCCTACAACAAAGGCATCAAGGCGGTGGAACCACTCCAAGAACACCTTGAGATTCATCTGGCGCCCGGGCAGCAGGCTTCCGTAACAAAGAGGCCAATCAGGACAGGCCAGCCCCGCTTCCATTACACGGGTTGCGCCTCCTATCACCACAAGGGCAATCAAAGCCACAACCAGGTGAGCAGCGAGCTGCGCCAAACGCAAACGAATCGGAACTATTGCCGATGAAGTCAACGACTGCTCCTCCTGAATCGCATGGTTTATTTTTGTAAACTAGCGATTGGATCTCAAGCGGCACGCCAATTACAGGTCTTCGACATTTTTAAGTGCACCAACATCTCCCTTTGCTGACAACAACGCCCTAAAACAGCTTTGTTAGCAGGAACTACAGGCTGCTTTAACAATCACGGCATGAAGAAGGGCTGTGATCTCCATAGTCTGATGAGACATGTACCAGGAGTTTCGTGCCTATCCCCTCGGCAATTATCACTCTTGTGCTGGGAATGATCCTTGTATTGGGTGGGTTGTGGATTGGCCAAAACATCAACCTCCTTCCTGTTGGTGCCAGCGTCAACGCACCCATCTACGACGAACTGTTTCGTGTCCTGTTCAGCATCGGAACGATTTTGTTTGTAGGAATCGTTGGGCTGGTGGTGTTCAGCCTTGTTCGTTTCCGCCGCAAACCTGGACAGATTGGTGACGGGATTGCACTGGAAGGCAATTTGCCTCTTGAGATCTTTTGGACGGCTGTCCCAGCCATTGTTGTGCTGTTTGTGGGCTTATTCAGCTACGACATTTACGAACGAATGGGGGGAATGGTTCCCCTTGCTCATGGGGGACACGGTGATTCTCAAGCCACTGAAGAGAGGGTTTGGGGAGGAATTGGCACGGCAGGGGCGATGCAAGCCGGTTCTGAAATGGCGGTATTGCCTCTTCCGGTTGAAGTCACGGCAATGCAATTCGCTTTTCTATTCCATTACCCCGAAGGAGACATTATTTCAGGAGAATTGCATGTTCCATCAGGACGACCTATTTCATTGAAAATGGAGGCCAAAGATGTGATCCATGCGTTCTGGGTTCCAGAATTCAGGCTCAAACAGGACATCATTCCAGGACAGCCAACATTGCTTAATTTCACTCCCACTCGCCCAGGGCGTTACCCAGTGGTTTGTGCAGAACTTTGCGGCCCGTATCACGGTGGTATGCGTTCCACAGTGGTGGTTGAGTCGGCCGACGATTACGACGCCTGGTTCCAAGCCAATCGCAAGCTCCCTGTATCTGAGGCATGACACTCACTCTTCCGCAACAAAGCAAACCCCCCTCATTGCAGCCCACTGGGTGGCTTCGCTATCTCAGTTTTAGCGTTGATCACAAAGTGATAGGGCTTCAATATCTTGTGTGTGGCTTTGCTTTTTACCTTATTGGTGGTGCCCTAGCTGGTGCTATCCGAACAGAGCTCACAAGCCCAGTGGCCGATTTTATGCCCCGGGATGTTTACAACCAAGTGCTTACATTGCACGGCACAATAATGATCTTTCTCTGGATCGTTCCGGTTGTGAATGGTGCCTTCGGTAATTATCTTATTCCGTTTTATGTTGGGGCCAGGGACATGGCTTTCCCAAGACTGAATGCTGTTGCCTTTTGGTTGATTCCCCCTGCCGGCTTACTTCTGATCACGAGTTACTTTATTACTGGTGCAGCGCAGTCAGGTTGGACAGCGTATCCACCTCTCAGTCTTACAACTCCTGCGAGTGGTCAGATTATTTGGATTCTGAGTGTTTTATTACTTGGTGGAAGTTCAATTTTTGGTGGAATTAATTTTATTGCCACCATTTTGAAAATGCGTCGGCCTGGTTTGAAGTTGATGCAGTTGCCGATGTACTGCTGGGCAATGCTTGGAACGAGCATTCTTGTCGTTCTTTCGACACCTGTTCTAGCTGGTACTTTGATTCTTCTGAGCTTCGATATCGTTGCGCACACGGGATTCTTTAATCCGGGAATGGGTGGGAACGTTGTTGTTTATCAACACCTCTTCTGGTTTTACTCTCATCCAGCCGTCTACATCATGGTGTTACCGGCATTTGGATTGGTGAGTGAAATTCTTCCGATTCATTGTCGGAAGCCTCTTTTTGGATACACCACGATGGTGTATTCGATCATGGCGATCGTTGTTCTTGGGCTCGTCGTTTGGGCTCATCACATGTTTACCAGTGGTACGCCTCCATGGATGCGTCTGTTTTTCACAATTGCAACGGCCTTTATTGCTGTTCCGACTGGAATTAAATTCTTTAATTGGATAGCCACTTTGTGGGGAGGAAAAATCAGCCTTAATAGTGCAATCCTTTTCTCTTGCGGTTTTATTGTCAACTTTGTTTTAGGCGGTATTACTGGTGTAGCTCTTGCTCAAGTTCCTTTTGATGTGCATGTGCACGACACCTACTTTGTTGTCGCTCACTTCCATTACATCGTTTATGGAGGATCCGTTTTTGTGATCTTCGCGTCTGTTTATCACTGGTTCCCAAAAGTGACGGGGAGGATGCTGGATGAAAATCTCGGACGTTTTCATTTTTTGTTGACGTTCATTGGATTCAATCTTTGCTTTGCCCCTCAGCATTGGCTTGGCCTCAATGGCATGCCCAGGCGGGTTGCTGAATACGATCCGCAATTTGCGTTTGTGAATCAAATCAGCAGTGTTGGCGCACTGCTGATGGCCATCAGTACCTTGCCTTTCCTTTGGAACGTGTTCGCGAGTGCACGCTCTGGTGAGATTGCTGGAGATAACCCATGGCGTGCATTGACCCCTGAATGGTTGACCACTTCTCCACCGCCTGTAGAGAACTGGGCAGGTGAACCTCCCTTGGTCACTCACCCCTATGGGTATGGAATCCCTGCAGACCAGATCGACTTGAAAGATGCCAGTGGCAGTGATTTATGGAGCAACGGCCGATGACTTCTCTATCCCCTCAAGACCAAGCGGTTGAAATTCAAGAGCATCACGAAGAAAGCCACCCCGACCACCGCATGTTTGGCCTAGCCACCTTCTTGGTGGCTGACGCGATGACGTTTGCAGGATTTTTCGCTGCTTATCTCACGTTTAAGGCTGTTAATCCCCTCCTGCCTGGTGCTGTGTATGAGTTGGAGCTTCCGCTTCCAACGCTCAACACCATCCTCTTGCTTGTCAGTAGTGCCACCTTTCATCGCGCAGGTGTCAATCTGCGACGCAGTGACATGCAACGTTGCAGGCGCTGGTTACTGCTGACAGCCATTCTGGGCTTGGCCTTTTTGGTCAGTCAGATGGTGGAGTACTTCACCTTGCCATTTGGGTTGACTGACAACCTTTATGCCAGCACTTTCTACGCTCTTACTGGATTCCACGGTCTACATGTGACCCTGGGTGCCCTAATGATTCTGATTGTGTGGTGGCAATGTCGCACTCCTGAGGGGCGTGTTACAGCAGATAATCACTTCCCCCTTGAGGCGGCAGAGCTCTATTGGCACTTCGTTGACGGTATCTGGGTTGTCTTATTTGTGATTCTCTATCTCATCTGAGCGAGCTTGGTCGCTAATGCCTCCTATGTGCTTTCGATACTTTTGTTGCCTCATATGAGAGTTATGGCCAGAATCAAATCAAATTTCTTGAGTTAGATGCTCACTGGCCAGGAATTGCTGAATAGGGCTCGGTCACTCAGCAATCGCTCTGAAGACGAAATTGCGCGGGGATGCGGGTATGTCGGTCCCAGTGGTCGCGTTCTGCGTAAGGGCTTTTATAAAGCCTTAGTGGAAGCGAAGGGTTACAAGCTGCCCTCTTCCAGTTCTGGTGGCGGGGGTGGAACCAGAGGTCGCCAAGCCGAATTCAAGACCCGAGTTCATGGGAATGGAAATCTGCTGATCGGTCATGCTTATACCCGTCGTCTTGGCCTAGAGCCTGGCCAAGAGTTTCGGATTGAACTGCGTCAAGACTCCCGTTCCATTTGGCTTTTTCCCATGAATAACGAGGAGCTCAAGGTTGGAGAGGTGGGTTCTGAGCCGGATCAAGATATAAAAAAGGACCCAAGCTGAAACTCGGGCCTTCGCTAACTGGTCTTAAGTCGCTGACTGCGCGGTGATCACGCAGCAGCTGGTGGATCTTGATCGTTGTGAATGGTTGAGCTGAAGGCGATCAGATCGATGCCGCTGAACAGGAAGCTGATGCCTACCAGTGCGCCCAGCACCCAAAGCAAGCCCCAGAACTTCAGAGTCACGATCATTAGACCAAGGATGAAGGTGATCACTCCATTGGCAATCGCCCAGCCCGCTCCAGGTCGCTTGCTGTGAGAGAGGCCGTTGAAAAAGGCCACAACTCCTTCCACAAGAAAGACGATTCCGATCGTTAGCGACAGCGTTGCGACCTGCTCTGCAGCCTCTGCTGGACTTCGGAAATTGCTGATCATCGAAGCACCCGCAACGATGAATAAGGTTGAAACCACTAATCGCCAGAAGCAAATCCAGCGCCCCATGCGTTTGGAGCGGGCCAGATTGCTGATCCAACCCACCACGCCTCCAACGAGAAAGACAATGGCGATCACTCCCGTGACCCATACGGATGCAATCACAGGAAAAATCAGGGCGAGGACGCCCAAGATGATCAGCAGAATGCCTTCGGCGATGGCGAAAGCTTTAAAAGTCCCAACGGAATCGGGACGATCGTCAGCGGTCATTGATTTTGTAACAGAGACAACCCCCGCAAAGTATTGATTCCCAGAAGCGCTGACTCGATTTTGTGATGTTCCCTCAGCTCGTACCCTCAGCTCCAACCGTGGGAGGCAAGCCATTCAGAGCTCAGAGAGCTGTGGTTTCCATGGGTGGTTGATTCTCCTTCCTGGGCGTGGCCGAGCAAGCGTTCCGTATAGCGAGCGAGAAGATCGATTTCTAAATTCACTTCATCACCTGGTGCGAGATCGCGCAATGCCGTAGCCATCCAGGTGTGAGGAATCACGGCGATCCAAAACTGCGCGCCAGCATCGGCAGACCCCGCCACTGTGAGGCTGATGCCATTGACGGCAACACTGGCTTTTTCACAGATGTACCGGCCATAGGCGGCATCTCGCCAGCGCAGCGCAAGCTTCCAGGATTGGCTGAGGGCTTCGATGCCCACCACCTCGCCAATGCTGTCGACATGACCACTGACGAGATGTCCGCCAAGGCGATCGGACAAGCGGAGGGCTGGCTCCAAATTGACAGAACCGCCTGAAGTGGATTTGCGTCCGAGTGTGCTGCGCTGCAGCGTTTCTTCGCTGACATTGGCCAGAAATCCATCACCGACCAATGCCGCCACCGTGAGACAGACGCCATCAACGGCAACGCTATCCCCCAGCTGAAGGGG
The DNA here is from genome assembly GCA_030756895.1 of Synechococcus sp. SP2 MAG. Lineage (GTDB taxonomy): Bacteria > Cyanobacteriota > Cyanobacteriia > PCC-6307 > Cyanobiaceae > Synechococcus_C. The sequence continues at coordinate 142,679 of JAVBIX010000053.1, read as the reverse complement.
AGCGAACGGAGCGCAACCACTCACGACGAGGCCACTGCCGCGGCGCTCAATCCCACCAACAGCTTGGACCAGACCCGTGAACATGCTGTGCTTTCAGCGTGAGTTCACTGGTCATAATCGAAGAAGGGGGTGAGAGCTGCCGATGGTGGAAATGAGTGTGATTGGGATTGCGTTGGATGCTGCCAGCCGAAGTCCCATCGTCCTGCTTCGAGATCCATCGCGACGTCGACAAGTGCCGATCTGGATCGACCAGGCCCAGGCCCACAACATCATGGCCGGATTGAATGGAGAGCCCTCGCCTCGCCCCTTAAGCCATGACTTGATGGTGCACCTATTGGCGGCTGGTGAACTTCATCTCGAGCGGGTCATCATTCATGCGATTGAAGACAGTACGTTTCGCGCTGTCTTGAAACTCAGCCGTGACACGCCAATCGATGCGATCGAAGAGTCCCCAGAACCTGAGCCGATCGAGGAGATCGAGTTGAGGGAGGAGCTCTTAAACATCGATGCCAGGCCCAGTGATGCCATTGCACTTGCCATTCGCACTGGCAGCAGCATTTGGATGTTGGAGGAAGTTGTCGCTGAAGCCTCGATCGCTGTCGATGCCGAAGCGGATGCAGAGGATCGCAACGAGTTTCGTCGATTTTTAGATCAGGTCAGTCCTGCCGCCATGGTCCGGCACCTTCAGTCAAGACATCCCAACGACAAGGAAGCGGACAAGGAAACGGACGACGACAATTTGTGATGTCAACAGAGCCTTTGGCTGGTGTTGGGGTTCGTCGTGCCTTTGGCACTGGTCCTGCGGTGAGTTTGTTCACCTTGGGGACGATGCGTGCTTTGAAAGACCGCGAGCAAATGGTTGCGATTCTGCGAGCAGCTCATGCCGCTGGGATCAATCATCTAGAGACGGCACCCGCCTATGGCCCTGCTGAAACCTTTTTGGGGCAGGCGTTGGATCAGCTGGCTCAAGAAGGGATTGCCCCTGAGGGGGGATGGTTAATCACCAGCAAACTCCTTCCAGGCCTGTCTTTGGACCAAGGGCAACGCAACTTGTCTGCATGCCTTGAACGCTTGGGACGCCCCTCTCTGCACGGTTTGGCGGTCCATGGTCTGAATCGAGAGGAACACCTGCATTGGGCGATCGAAGGGGATGGAGCCATGCTCTTGGACTGGGCCCTGAAATCTGGGCTTGTGGGTCAGGTGGGTTTCAGCAGCCATGGCTCTAATCCACTGATCGCTCGTGCAATAGCTAGTGGTCGTTTTCGGTTTTGCAGCCTGCATCTTCATTTGCTGGATCCAACACGGCTCCCCTTGGCATTGGAAGCGCTGGATGCAGGCATGGGAGTGATGGCAATCTCCCCCGCCGATAAGGGTGGCCGCTTGCAAGCACCAAGCCCCTTGATGAAGGCAGATTGCCAGCCGTGGGAACCCTTAGCTCTTGCTTACCGCTACCTGTTGGCCGCTGGGGTTAGCACCCTCACGGTTGGTGCCAGCAGCCCGTGCGATCTCAACCTTGCCGCCTCCATGGCAAGCAGCGATGGGGCACTTACCCCTGCAGAACAGACCGCTTTGAACCGTCTGGAACGGTTGCGTCAACAGCGGCTCGGTGAAACGCTTTGCCATCAATGCAGAGCCTGCCTCCCCTGTCCGAAGGAGGTGCCCATTCCTGAGTTGCTGCGATTGCGCAACTTGCGGCTCGCCCATGACCTCCAGGAGTTCACAGAAGAGCGCTACAACTTGATTGGGCGCGCTGGCCACTGGTGGGAAGAGGTGAATGCTGAAGGGTGTGAGACCTGTGGGGATTGCCTTCCCCGTTGCCCCCATCATCTGGCGATCCCTGATCTGTTGGCGGAGACCCATCGGCTTTTGGCCGCGGCCCCGCGACGACGTCTATGGGGTTGAGGCCTTCCACTCGTCTTTCAGAGCGTCTTGCTCCGATGCATCCAGAGGGGCAAGATTCCAGCAGCGTTGCCAGACCTCGTTGGAGGGAAGGACCAGGGCGCGAAGCCTTTTGGGTACTCGCGACATGGCGATGCTGAGTTGTGAACGAGCTAGCGGCGGAACCCATCCTGCAGAGAGCAGTCGACTGAGCAGTGGCTCTTCCCAGGCTTTTTTGACCCAGTCTTGAGGCAGGGGCTCTTTGCTTGAACTTGGGCGCAGCATCAGAGTCCAGTTCAGAGGCGCACCTTGCGCAGGGAGCACTGCATGCAGCCTTTGGTCGCGAAGGAGTGCTCCCATGCAACGTTGCAGAGGTAACACTGCAACTCGTGCATCGCCTTGCAGCAACCAGTTGAGGGCATGTCGATCATCAAAACTGATAGCTGCCTGTCTGAGCTGTCGCAGCGCATCTGGGGGATGCATGTGAGCTGCCAGCGAGATCACCAGCCGCGGACTCGACGGCAAAAGGACTTTCCCCTTGAGTTCTGGATCCAGAAGAACCTCCCAGCTGATTGCAGCTTGGTTTTTGAGGGCTGGTTCTCCTCGAAACAGCATGACCCAGGGGCTGACGCCCACAGGAAAAATTTTGCCTTTCCAGTCGGTAGGCAGTTCAGACAGAAACCGCTCTGATACAGGTCCAAGTTGTGCTTGAAGAGGAGCGGCATCAATGGCTTGAAACGATCCTGGGTTAAGACTCGATAACCAACCGTCCCCAATCGTGATTAGATCGGTGGACGCCAGCCACGGGGGGGCGTCGGAGCTGTTGATGGCTTCTAGCTCTGTAATGCGCCATGGAGCTTTGAGCTGCTTTTGCCAAAGTGCAGGGAGGCTCTTTGTTGGGGCCCGCAAGAGGGGCGAACCATTGGATCGCGAACAGCCTGCGAGCGATGAGAGTCCGGCAATGAAGCCGGCCTGAAGCAGCTGTCGCCGGCTAAACGAAACGGGCTGAGCAGATGGGCCGATCATTTTCAAACCTTACGGGGCTGGATCCCTTCGGGATTCGTTGGGGATTCAGGGGTTTTGAGCTTTGATTCGAGCAATTGATCCATGGCCTCGTCGCATGCCTGGCTGATGCGGTCTAGGGACAGTCCCCGCAGTTGAGCAAGCAATGCGAGACCGCCGGCACCTACGCCCTCTTTGACATGACCGAGCTCGTAGTCACGCAGCGAGCGGTGTCGACTGTCCCCAAAGCGAAGACCACTCGCTAGAGCAGAGATGGAAACATCGAAATGATCTTCCAGTAATGCCAGCAGTTCCATCAGGGATGAGCGTTTGCTCCCGGATGCCGTCAGCACTTCCTTAGCCAGCCAGGCCGTTGTGCCAATCAGCACTTGATTGGACAGCAAGCGACGCTCTCTGGTCGACACCATCTTGAGTGCGAGTGCTAGCACCGCAGCCATCTGACTGCCCCCAGCCAAGAGGAGGGGTTGACTGCTTGCGAGGGATCCGATCAGTAACCCGGTTGCAAAGGCCTGAAAAGGGTCTCCCACGGCAGCTAAAAGCTCCTGAGCGGAAGGCGTTGCGCTGAGATCTGCCGATTGCAGCCCCTGATGCACAAGGTCTTGTTTCAGCGCCATTGGTGGATGGATGGCACTACCACTGATCAGGTCATTGGCGGGAAGTCCAAGACCACAAAGAATGGCTAAAGCTGTGGTTGTTCCTCCGGGTACACATTCAGCAAGCACAAGTGGGTGCCGCAAACGCTCACCGAATCGTCGGCCTTTAATGAGCAGCTGCTGGACTCGCTGAGGCGTCATGGAGTGCCCGGTGCTGAGGCATGCGGCTGGACCGAACTGCGGATCCTCAAAGCGCAGATGAGGGAAGGAAGGCAGCTTGGACAGCCCAATCGATCCCACCCAGGGCTGAATCTGGATGGCCTCCGCAGCAACCCAACTAATCAAGGCTGGCGAGACGCCTGCGGGCAGAGGCGGCAATGGCCAGCGAGGTCGATGTGAGGGACCATAAAGAAGCAACTCAGCGTCAGCAATGGCGGTGTAGCGCCGTGATTCAGACGTTGCACCGGCAGCAGAGATGCCTTTCACCTCTGCGGTCAAAGTGGATGACAGCAGCAGTAAAAGGTTGGGAGCGGGTCCGCGGTCGGACCAAAAGCGGTGGATGGCACCCGACCAAAACTGGGATGCTGGACCCGAAAGGCGCGTGCATCCTTCTGGGAGCTCAAAGAGGGTCGAGGGCGACCAGGCCATGGAGCACGGGAGGAGGTTCAGGAATCGGAGCTTGGAGACGGGGAAAAATCCAGTAGGCCAAGGCGTGAAGAGCCAGTACGTAAATGAGCTGCTGCACTACAACGAGCGTGATTGCCATGGCTTGCACCAACAGCAGATCAGGGGCGAGGGGTAACTGCATCAACTCAAGGACACGATCGAGGAGTCCGGCGCCGGCTCTTGTAATTACTACCCAAAGGTTCTCGCCCACCATCAAGGACAGAGCGATCACCCTCACTAGGAATCCAGCCGCTCCAATGACGACACCAAGCCCCCAGCTGATCCACCAGCTCACCTTCTTGTACCAGCACCATCCGAGCCAAAGGGACAGCAATCCGTAGGGAAACAGCATCAGGGGTCCCCTCAGAGGACCCATGAGCACCACCAGCAGAAGAATCGCTACAACGACGCCCTCAAGCCCGGCCCGACTGCCCCGACGGACAAGAAGCAGCGCTAAGGGCAGCGGCAAGGCAAGACGAAATAGGGCTCCACCGATGGGTAAGTAATAAAGAGCCAGCCAAATCAAGGCCGCCGCCGCCGCAAGGTATGAGGCCTCCATCATGCGTAGAGCTTGTCGACGGCTGAGGCGTTGTTCCATCACGTTTAGGGCTGCCTTTTGCTGTCATTTGTGGCTTCTCTTGAGGCTTGAAGCGAAGGGATCTTCTCAATCGTTTCGACCTCGAAACCAATTCCAGCGCGACGTAAGGCATCTGTGACACTTTCCGCAGGTGCGGCAGGATCAGCGGCCGCCAAGCGAATCGTGATGCGGTAGGGCCGAGGGTCTGCGGGCAGCGAGCGGACGGGGGTTGATCCTTGCTTGGCAGGTTGGACTTTGCTCAACTGTTTCTTGACGGGGTTTGGCTCTGCCGCTTCTGTTGGCTCCGCTCCGTTGTCCAACTCAGTCTCCGACTTCCCCTTGTCTTTTTCGCGCTGGTCTTCGGCTTTTGCTGCTGCCTTCAGGGAGGTGGCTGGCTCCTGCCCCAACTTGGTATTGGGTGTCTGCTGGACCGCGGCGGGAGTGGGTGGTGAATCGAAGCTATCGGCCAGCTTCTGCCCAAAGGTTGTCTCTGAGCAGGCCTGCAAGGCAAGCAGTAGCGGCATCAGCAACCACCGCGCGCGCATTAAGCGTCACCAGGACGGATAACGCGCACAGCACTAGCGCGAAGGCGCCCGGTTTTGGTCATTGCTGGTGCTTTACGAGCAGCAGGTTTGGTCGATGCGCTCTTGGTGCTGCTTTTGGCCTTGCTTGTGCTCTTGGTCGTTGAGGTTTTGCGCTTTGTGGTTTTTTTGGTTGAGGCTTTTGCGTCGAGGAGCTCGATCGCTTCTTTCAAGGTGATGTCGTCGGCCCCTTTGCCTTCAGGCAATGAAGCATTCACTTTCCCCTGTTTGACGTAGAGGCCATAGGGGCCATCGAAGACCTGCACGGTCTCTTCGCTTCCCTCGGGTTTGCCAAGGTCCTTAAGCGCCGTCCTTCCTCCTCGTCCTCGCTTGGGCATGGCGAGCAGTTCCAGGGCTCGACTCAGACCAACAGCGAGGACGTCGTCTTCGCCCTTGAGGGAGCGATAGTCCTTTTCGCCTTTTCCTTTGTCCCAAACCACGTAGGGGCCGAAGCGACCCAAGCCAGCCTGTACTTTTCCGCTCTCTGGATGTTCGCCGAGTAGACGGGGCAAACGCAATAGTCCGAGCGCATCATCAAGCTTCAGATCTTCCGGTTTCACCCCTTTCGGCAAGGAGGCCCGTTTCGGCTTGGGGTTCTCGTCGCTGACTTGCCCCTTCTGCACATAGGGGCCGTACTGACCGAAGAGCAAATAAACAAGATCACCTGTTTCTGGATCCTCGCCGAGCGCTTCTGGACCATCCGCTTTGTGCTTGAGGATGAGTTCCGCTTGTTCTTGATCCAGTTCTCCAGGGGTGATCTCTTTGGGCAGGGTTGCTTTGATCAGCTCCTCTTCCCCGTCGTCACCAACGCGTTTGGATTCGAGATAGGCCCCAAAGCGCCCGATCCTGACGACGCAGGGCAAACCCTCGAGATCAATCGTTCGTGACGCTCCAGGGTCGATGTCTCCTTCACGTTTTTGGACCAAGGACTCCAGTCCTTCATCGCCTTTGAAAAATCCATCTAAGTAGGGAAGCCACTGCACTTTCCCGGTGGAGATTTCATCCAACGTGGTTTCCATGCGGGCAGTGAATCCCGTATCCACCAAATCGGGGAAATGCTCTTCAAGCAGAGCGGTCACAGCAAAGGCTGTGAAACTTGGGGTGAGCGAATTGTTGTTGAGCGTGGAATACCCCCGATCCACGATCGTGCCGATGATGCTGGCGTAGGTGGAAGGACGACCGATCCCCTCTTTCTCCAACATTTTCACTAGGGAGGCTTCGCTGAAGCGAGCAGGCGGTTGGGTTTGGTGTCCGAGCGCTTCAACGTCATGAACCTTGGGCGTATCGCCAACGTTCAGGGCGGGCAACAGCACTTCCTGACCTTCCAAAGCCGCATCCGGGTCATCGCTGCCTTCGACGTAGGCCCGGAAAAAGCCAGGGAAGTCAATTCGCTTTCCACTGGAGCGGAACAGGGCTTCTCCAACCGTGAGATCCACCGCGAGCATGGTGAGTCGGGCTTCTGCCATTTGGCTAGCGACTGTGCGCTTCCAAATCAGTTCGTACAAAGACAGATCACGCCCTTCTAAGCCAGTTTCAGAGGGAGCTCGGAAGCTCTCACCTGAAGGACGGATCGCCTCATGGGCTTCCTGAGCATTGCGTGATTTGGTGCTGAACTGCCTGGGCCCGTTGCTTAGATACTCCTTGCCGTAGCGCGATTCAACACAGCTGCGTGCTGCGGTAATCGCTTGATCGGAGAGATGCACCGAATCGGTGCGCATGTAGGTGATGTAACCGCGTTCATAAAGGCCTTGAGCGCAGCGCATTGTCTCCCGCGCTGAAAGACGCAGTTTGCGATTCGATTCTTGCTGCAGTGTGCTGGTTGTGAACGGCGGAACGGGCCTGCGCACCGTGGGCTTTTCCTCGACGGAGGAGACACTCCAATCCGACGATTGAAGAGCAAGCGAGAGGGAGCGAGCGTCGTCTTCGCTCAGGAGGCGCACCTTGCTGCCTTGCTTGAGGCCGCCGGTGCTTTCATCGAAATCATTGCCGGTGGCGACTTTCGTCCCGCCGAGGTGCGTGAGCTTGGCATCAAAGCGGATGCTCTGCTGCTCGAGCGCAGCTTTCAGATCCCAGTAGCTCCCACTGCGAAAGGCGCGTCTAGCCCGCTCTCGCTGCACGAGCAGGCGGACAGCCACGGATTGAACACGTCCGGCCGAGAGCCCCCAGGCAACTTTCTTCCACAACAGCGGCGAGAGGGTGTAGCCCACCAATCGGTCGAGGATTCTTCGGGTTTCCTGGGCATGCACCAGCTCCATATCGAGCTCACGTGTGTCATCGAGTGCCCGGGAGATCGCCTCTTTTGTGATCTCGTGAAACACCATCCGCTTGACAGGGACCTTGGGTGACAACAGCTGGAGAAGATGCCAACTGATGCTTTCTCCTTCGCGATCTTCGTCAGTCGCTAGCAGCAGTTCATCAACGCCCTTCAGGGCGTCTTTGAGCTCGCGCACAATTTTTTTCTTGTCCTTCGGAACCACATAAAGGGGTTCGAAGTTCGCCTCAGTGTTGACTCCGAGGTTGGCCCATTTCTGACCTTTTTGAGCTGCAGGGATCTCACTTGCGTTGTTCGGCAGATCCCTGACATGGCCCATCGAAGCTTCCACCCGATAGCCCTTTGGAAGGAATCCACGGATGGTGCGGGCCTTTGTGGGGCTCTCAACGATGACCAGGGTGTTCGCCACGTGGGGTCGGTAACCGTCCCCTTCTTTATCGCACCGCCGAGCTTTCTGCAGCGAAATCAGGGAATTCACTCAAGGAAGAGCAGGAGCGCAGCTACAGTCCCTCCAATTGGTTTGACCACACTCGCCATGCCCGAGTTGGGTGCTCTGTTTCTCTCCACCCAGGCCGTGGCAGCTCCTGGGGAGCTGCTCAATCTTGCTTTGCATGCCGGAACTGTTGGGCCTGAGGCAGCTGTATTGGTGGCGATGATCGCCACCTTGTTGGTTGATTTAGCCGGAGAAAAAGTTTCAGTTCGCTGGGTCCCACCCATTTGTTACGCGGGCTTAGGTACGGCTCTGGTTCTGCTTGCCTTGCAGTGGAATGCACCCCTCGAGCCTTCGTTTTTAGGCGCTTTCCTTTCCGATCACCTCGCGATTGCGTTCAGAGCGATTGTTGCTCTTTCAACTCTTTTATCGCTCTTGATTAGTTGGAGGTATGCCGAACAAAGCGGCACTCCTGTTGGGGAATACGCGGCCATCCTGCTCGCGGCCACCCTCGGCGGAATGGTGCTTTGTGGTGCAACAGACCTGGTGAGCGTTTTCGTGTCGCTCGAGACGCTTTCTGTGGCCAGTTACCTGTTGTCGGGATATATGAAGCGCGATGCACGCAGTTCTGAAGCAGCGCTCAAATATTTGTTGGTGGGTTCGGCTGCGGCGGCCGTATTCCTTTACGGAGCTTCCCTTCTGTACGGGCTAAGTGGCTCAACCAGTTTGGAAGTGATCGGTGAGGCTTTGGTGACCAGCCCTACACCGTTAGCCGCCTTAGCGCTGGTCTTTGTTCTTGCAACGGTTGCTTTCAAGATCGCGGCAGTCCCTTTCCACCAGTGGACGCCTGATGTTTATGAGGGGTCACCGACCCCGGTTGTGGCCTTCTTGTCGGTGGGTTCCAAAGCTGCAGGTTTTGCCCTAGCCCTGCGACTGCTTGTTGGTTGTTTTGGAAGTTTCGATACGCAATGGAAACTTCTTTTTACCGTTTTGGCGATTCTCAGCATGACGCTGGGCAACGTGGTGGCCTTAGCCCAGACCTCGATGAAGAGAATGCTGGCCTACAGCTCGATTGGCCAGGCCGGATTCGTGATGATCGGCCTTGTGTGCGGCACTGAAGACGGCTTTGCCGCAATGGTGCTCTATATGGCCTCTTATCTCTTCATGAATCTTGGTGCATTCGCTTGCATCATTCTGTTTTCGATCAGAACGGGAAGCGACCGGATTTCTGACTATGCGGGCCTGTACCAAAAAGATCCCTTGATCACGCTCGGCCTGAGTCTCTGCCTGCTTTCCCTTGGTGGAATTCCACCGATGCTTGGCTTCTTCGGGAAGATTTATTTGTTTTTTGCTGGTTGGGCAGACCATCAATACGTCTTGGTGGTGGTTGGCCTCGTGACGTCGGTCATTTCGATCTATTACTACATCGGTGTCATCAAGATGATGGTGGTGAAAGAGCCTCAAGAGGCCTCAGAAGTTGTGAAGGCCTACCCACCGATCAACTGGAGCACCATTGGACTTCCTCCCTTGAGAGTGGCTCTTGTGCTTTGCGTCGTAGTCACTGCCGTGGGCGGAATCCTTTCCAACCCGCTGTTTGAGTGGGCCAGCAGCACGGTTGCTGGCACTCCGTTGCTGCAGCAGGCGATCGCTACTTCCTCAGGCGCTTCCCTTGGCTGATCTCATTGATGAAGGCCGCCCAGCGGTGGCTCAGCTCCGAGATGTCAGCAAGATCTACGGATCTGGAGAAACAGAGGTCAAAGCTCTGAATGGGCTTGATCTTGATGTGCTTCGCGGCGACTACTTAGCTGTGATGGGAGCGAGTGGATCGGGCAAGAGCACAGCGATGAATGTTTTGGGCTGCCTGGACCGACCCACCAGCGGCTCCTATTGGCTTAATGGAAGTGCTGTTGAGCGGCTTAATGACGATGCGTTAGCAGATCTGCGCAACAAGGAACTTGGTTTTGTCTTTCAGCAGTTCCATCTCCTCCCCCATGCGACAGCACTGGAGAATGTGATGCTTCCAATGATTTATGCCGGCCTTCCATCCTCTGAGCGCGAGCAAAGGGCTGTTGCAGCTCTTGAACAGGTTGGCCTTGGGAAAAGAATGGAAAATCGCCCCAACCAACTGTCGGGTGGTCAGCAGCAGCGGGTGGCCATCGCAAGAGCAATTATTAATAAGCCCGCTCTCCTGCTCGCTGATGAGCCCACGGGTGCTTTGGATTCACGCACCACGCATGATGTTCTGAATTTGTTTGATGAGTTGCATGCTCAAGGCATCACGATTGTTCTCGTTACCCATGAAGACGATGTGGCAGCTCGCGCCCAAACTGTGATTCACTTTCATGACGGCAAGGTCGAGCGAGTGGCTCAAAACCGCAAGAACCCAGGTCTTAAAACGCCTTCCCCTTATTAAATTGATAGAAGTTTGAGAATGGACCAGTTGCCAGAACCCTCTGAGCAAATGATTCGAATCCTGCTTGTGGATGACGAAGTCCGCTTGACTGAGTTGTTGCGTATGGAGTTAGACGTAGAGGGTTATGTCGTTGAGGTCGCATCGGACGGCGCTACTGGATTAATCAAAGCCAGAAGTCAGCCAGAGCCTGATCTCATTGTTTTGGATTGGAACCTCCCTGATTTCTCCGGTGTGGACATTTGTCAGCGAATTCGCAGGATCGGAGTGACAACTCCGATCCTGATGTTGACCGGTCACGATGACATTGCTGATCGCGTCAAAGCTCTTGATGCTGGTGTCGATGATTATTTGGTAAAACCTTTTTCAATCGAAGAATTGATGGCTCGGTTGAGAGCGATGCAGCGAAGGGCGCAAGGCTTTTCGGGTCCCGGACAAGGAAATGAAGCTGAGTCAACTTTTTTGGAGGTTGGAGGTCTAACAATCAATACCCAGACAAGGGATGTTCATCGTTCTGGGCAAAGAATTCAGCTTTCGGTGAAGGAGTATGAGCTGCTTTGCTTCCTGATGCGTGGAAGCGGAAAAGTCTTAGAAAGGTCTGAAATTATGAAGGGTGTCTGGGGAGAAGACTTTTACGGAGACGATAACTTGCTTGATGTTTATATACGCTACTTAAGGCAAAAAGTGGAAAGCAAAGAGCTCCCTGTCTTGATTCATACTGTTCGTGGAGTTGGGTTCATCTTAAGAGATGAAAGTATCTCCTCAGATTCTTGAATAGTTCAGGTTTTGTCTCTCTCGAGACTGTTCATGAGTTGACCAACAAGTAGCGATACGGCATCAGTGCCAGATGTTGTGATCGGGTTGAGGTCCAGTTCGCCAGGATCTTTTGCCACCCACCCGTTACCTTGCCTCGTTCTCAGTTCAAAATGAAGATGAGGCCCAGTGCTGAGGCCAGTGCTTCCGACTCTTCCGATCACCTCACCTTGTTGGACCTTCTGTCCAGATCTCACGTAGATCTCTGAGAGATGTCCATAGAGCGTCCGCCGCCTGGGGGACTTGTGCTCTAACTCCACAGCGATGCCGTACCCCCCGGCGAGTCCACTACTCATGACCGTGCCTGAGAGTGCCGCAATGACAGGCGTTCCTTCCGGGGCGGCCAGGTCTTTTCCTGCATGCATCAACCAACGGCCGATCACGGGATGCTGGCGCATGCCGAATTCACTGGTGGTGATTGCAGAGCCAATGATGGGGAAGAGCAAGCGCTGATCGCCATTGCCTGCGATCGCAAAAGGTCTGGGAGAAACAGAGAAGACGGACTCCAAACGAAATCCATGTCCGGCTCCCGCAAGAAGCGCAGAAACGGGGACCGAGATGGGAGCGAGACGCCCATTTCTTTGGCTGAACGTTGCACGATTGGAGCGCCCGCGAAAGGCAACACCGGTTGCGCACTCACGCTTGGACAGAGCGCCACTTCGACAGGCTTGTTGAAAGCGCGGCACATCAATGGGCTTGGCAACCGCTCCTCTCTCCAGCATTCGACGCTCTTGCGGAGTGATGATTTGATTGCGTTCGAGGGACTCCAACGAGCGATCGAAGCGCTGGGGTGGATTTACACGAAGTTCAGCTGGAGGAAGTAGGGGTGCCTGAGGCGCTGGAAGGCCTTGAGGACTCTGCGGAGCAGAGGGGAGGGTCAGCACTAAGGGAGCAGCAAGCCAGCGCAGGACCACTTCGTTTCAAAAGTTTTCTCAAACGAGATTGTAGAGATTGCCATGGTTGCCATCAGGCCAGCGGGTCCAGCTGGCGGTCCGGGCTCCTTGACGTAGTTGAAGGGCTCCATTCAGGGCTAATCCTTGGATTTTCCAGATCTCCCCGCTCTGAGGATCCTTGACCTGATTGGCCCAAAGGCGATTTTCGATTCCACAACGCACAGCCTCAGGACGGTTTGCCAGCGTCTGGACGCTATCCAAGGCCCTTAATACCTCCACCGTCCACACGTCTCGTCTTGCGCATCCACGAGGTAGGAGGTCGCGAAGGGCAACGGCCCCAGCGGGAACCGGATTGGCCACATTCATTCCGACTCCAATGCGCACCATGCGCAAACGGCCGCCACGAAAAACCAGTCGAGGAAGCAAACCAGCCAGTTTGCGGGAATCGATGAGGAGATCGTTGGGCCATTTGATCCGCACGGGTAGTCCCTTCCGTTCCAAGCGTTCACTTAATGCCAATGCCACCATCAGCCCAAGCATGTCGGCATGGCCGCCACTTGAATTCCAAGGAAGAGCAGCGCTGATCCAGACGCCTCCACGGGGGGCCTCCCAGCGTCGGCCGCGCTGGCCCTGCCCTCTGGTTTGATGATCCGCCAGAACAGCTCGAGGACGTTCTCCGCGCCAGGGAACAGACTGAAGCCAATGGCTCAGTTCAATTTCCGTGCTTGCGCAAACAGGTTTGCATTTCAGCCTCCAACCATCAGCTTGTTGTCTGCGAAGGCGATGGAGTAAAGCTCCTGCCTGTTGGTGATGGTTCAGCACTGCTGTTGCCACCAAGGCGTGAGTCGTGCGACGGCAGCTTCAAGTTCGTCGACTGGACGGACTAAGGCAAGGCGAAGCCAATCACGACCAGCCTCTCCAAAACCGGAGCCAGGTGTGACCACAACCCCGCAATGTTCCAGAAGCTGAGCCGCCATCTGCTCGTCTCCCCATCCCTTGGCGCGGGCCCATGCAGGAAGGGGCATCCAGAGATACAGGGCCATTGATGGCGATGGGACCGACCATCCAAGATCAGACAGTGCAACGCGCGTTCGATCCCGCCGTTCGCGGTAGATCGGCAGGAGATTGGTTGGCCAATCGGAGTGTTCCGAGAGGGCTACAACAGCGCCCTGCTGCAGTGCCTGACATTGATTGAAATCGATCACGCTTTTGATTTGCCTCAAGGCTGTAATCAGGGGTTCAGCTCCGATTGCGAATGCCAGGCGAAAGCCACCAAGACACCAACCCTTTGAGAGAGAAAAAAACTCAATCCCTCGTTCGCGCCAGTGCGGACAACGCAGAAGAGAAGGCGCTTCTCCCTCAAGCGCTAGATCTAAATAAGGATTGTCGTGGGCGACCACCAAATCATGGAGTTGGGCCTGACTCATCGCTTGATCAAGCCAGGATTGTTGCCCGACACAAGCTGTTGGGTTATGAGGAAAGCCGAGCATTAACAGACGCAGTTGATCCCACTGACTTGCTGTGATCGCCTTGAAGTTCGGGGCCCAACCTCGCTCCGGTGTAAGCGGCAGAGTCTGAATGGAGGCGTCTGCTAATTCAAGGCCTCCGCGATGGGAGGGGTAAGACGGATCAAGAATCAGGGCTTGATCTCCTGGATCCAATACCGTCAGCGGGAAATGGGCGGTGCCCTCTTGAGATCCAACCAGGAGCAGGACTTCTCGCTCAGGATCCACAGTCACACCCAGACGCTTCTCGCACCAGGCTGCGGCTGCCTCTCGAAACGAGGCTGTTGCTGCGTGCAGACAGTACGCAGCGCTCCCTGGTTCCTGGAGATGGTCCCCGATGGCTTGCACTGCAGCGGGCGGGGGGAGCAGATCAGTGCATCCCAGTGAGAGGTCGATCAGCGGTTGCTGCTGTTGTGTTGCCCCGAGCTTGTAAGAGCGCTTGCGCTGATCATTGCGATCAAACACTCCGCTCCCGAGGCGAGCTAGACGCTTAGAGGTGAGCATCCAGAAAAGCTTGCAGTTGAGGGCGGGCAATGGCCCCTTCGTGTCGAGCGATTTCCTGGCCGTTCCGGAACAAGATCAGGGTTGGAATGCCTTGAACTTTGAACCCATCGCGAGTGATCGGATTCCCATCCACTTCAAGCTTTCCCACCAAAAGGCGGTCGGCGTAGGTCTCAGAGGCCCAGTCCATCAACGGCGCCATCAACCTGCATGGGCCACACCATGGGGCCCAGAAGTCAACCAAAACGGTCGTGGATGCAGTCAATACCTCTTGCTCGAATGCTGCATCTGTGAAGTCGGAAACAGCTGAAGACACGGGCGGGCGTTGAACTGAATGAATCCTATGGACTCGGCCGCTGAAGGCGTTGATTCATCACAGTTTGTCGATAGATCGACGCAACTCCTCCAGATCAGCATCCACCTCTTTCACCTTGACGGGTTTCACCTCGGAGTCGGCTGCTGGAAGAGCCGCCGACTCGGCCCCTCCTTCGACCTGCTTTCTCAGAGCTGCCAATTCATCGTCGACATCGTCGCCACCTTCCAGTGCAGCGAACTGGCTATCGAGGTCAGCACCAGCGAGCTCAGCTGCTGCTTGGCTACTGGCTTCGAGAGATTGAACCTTGTCTTCCATGCGCTCGAAAGCAGCCATGGCTGAATTGGTCCCCATGCTGCCAACAGCGCTCTGGAGCTGCTGTTGGGCCTGGGCGGCTTGAGCCCTGGCTTTGAGCATGTCTTTTTTGGTGCGAGCCTCGGCAATCTTTCCTTCCAGAGCGACCAAGCTTTTTTTGAGCGTTTCAACTTGAGCGCTCTGAGCCTGAACCTGGGTGCCAAGAGATGTGGCCGTTTCTTGGAAGGTCTTGCGACGGGTGAGGGCCTCGCGTGCTAATTCATCCTCGTTTTTCTTGAGTGCAAGTTCGGCGCGCTCGTACCAGGTACGGGCTTGTGATTCGGCCTGTTCGGCTTGATTTTTGAGCCGTTTTTGACTGGCAATCGCCATGGCAACAGCCTGTCGAAGCTTGACCAGGTCGTCTTGCATGTCGGAGACGGCTTGATCGAGGATCTTGACGGGATCCTCAGCTTTGCTAACGAGATCATTGAGGTTGGCGCGCAGCAGACGGCTGAGCCGGTCGAAGAAACCCATGGATCGGTGCGAGCAGTGCCAGAGAATAGCGAGCTGGGCCACCTTTCCCAACTAAGGTCCAATTTCATTGGATGACGTTATGGGGCGAGCCCCTCGATCCCAACGGCGCCGTTTTGGTCGGGGAGAGGTGTTGGTGCCGCCGCCGCCGCCGCCGGTTCAGCCCCTTGTGGAGTGCCTTGAGTCTCTGCGGAGCACCTGGAGACGAGAGGGCTCCCTTGCTGCTCTGTGGCAGGACTGGCCCCAATTGGCTGGGCGTCCCTTGGCTGATCATTGCAAGCCCCTGAATTTGAGCCATGGGGTCCTCACGGTGGGAGCGCGCCACCCTCAATGGCGGCAGGCACTGCAATACAGCAAGCCTCAACTCTTGGCGGCCGTGCGCAGCGCTGGCCATGCCGTGCGTGATCTAAGGATTCAGCAACACCACCCGTCACCCACGGCCGAAATAGATACGGAGGAAAGTGTTTGGGCTCGCCATCCAAGTCGGATCGATGTGCATGGAATGGCCTCATGCCCTTGTTGCAAAAGCCCAGCTCCAGCTGGAGAAATGGCGCTCTGGGGCCACTGTGGGTTTTGTCGAAGACTGAAGCTCTCAGAGCTCAACAGTTCGCCCTAGGTCGAGACCACTCAGTCGCTCAATAACGCTCTGGACGTGGAGTATTCCATGTGAGCGTTACCCCTTCGGCCTGAAGATCGGCAGCCCGTCGTTCCAACTTGGCCCTGTCAAGGCGTACAACCTTGTAAATCCCGAATTGCCCAAGGACTTGCGGATCGAGTCCTTGCCAGTAGCGACGTTCCAATGTTCCGGAATCAATCACGATCAGAACGGTTGGCGACCCTTCTTTGGTGTGGATGGGATGTCCCACCCAACCATTGCGCCGTTCATGGCTTAACCGATCAGAAAGGTTGACGAGGGCAGAATCTGAGCGCCCTTCGTACACCACCACCTGCTCTGCGTAGAAGTGCAGAGAGGGCTTCATCGCTCCCACCATCGCGAGGGGTTCGGAGGGCTTCTGGACGCGCAGCATCGTGGCTGCAGCCTTTCGCACCGGAAGCTGACGCACCCGATCTCCTAGGCCCATCATGGGGATGAGGGCAATGAGCTGAAACACCACCAACGGTCCCTGAACGGCTAGCAAGCGACCGGAGGCCTTCCTTCTGATCATCCAGAGGCCTAAAACGCCAGCAATCGAAAAGCAAACAGCTGCCCTTAGAACCAATCGGCTTGCAAGCAGTTCGGCCGGCAGCGTGGGCATCTCGGGGTCATCGATGAGAGGAACCCAGATCGATGAACTCCAGAATCCCACCGCCAACACAAACGTGAGCACGATTGTTGAGCCCCAGGCCCAATCCAAAGTGAAGCGATTTTCTCGTTCGGAAGGCCTTGCTGCAAGGGCGATGAGAATGGCAGCAGCCGGCGTTGCCGGAATCCAGTAGCTCGGAAGCTTGGTGGCTGCGGTGGTGAACAGCAGCAGTACTGACATAAGCCAGCAACTGGCGAAACTCTGCAGAGACAACCTTGGGTTTGGTTGGACGGATGACATTGCACGCTTCAGGTTTGAAGGGCGCAGGGTTTGCGCCAGCCCTAGGAGCAACAGGGGGGTGAAGGGCAGGGAGGCCACAACCAAAATCAACCCAAAAAACCACCAGGGTTGAAGGTGGCTGTTCACGACTGACGTGAAGCGTTGCAGGTTGTGATAGCCAAAAAAGCTGTCCCAAAAGGGCTGGCCTTCGACCAGCAGTTCTGCGACGTACCAAGGAAGGCTGATCAAGGCGGTCAGCGCAAGGCCACGTAGCGGTTTGATGCAGTGCGAGATGCCCTTGAGATCCCAGCGCATCAAAGCAAATAGAGCCAGGGTTATCCCGCTCAGGATCACGGCTACAGGCCCTTTCGTGAGAACGGCAGAGGCGAGCAGAACCCAGGCGAGCCACCAGCGCCGAGACGTTCCGCTGGCATAACAACGCCAATGGCAGAGCAGGCTTAGAGCAAGAGTTCCGCTGAGTAAGGGATCACTGACGGCCGTCCGACTCCAGAGCTGTACTAATGGAGAGAGCGCGAAGGCCAGTGCTGCTGCGACTGCGGTGCGTCGAGGGTGATTGTCATTTTCGGCGGGATGCACCATCAAGGTGTCTCCAAGCATCAGCATGGTGGCCACGCTTGCGAGGGCTGAGGGAAGCCTGCCGGCCCAGGTGCCGAGTGGATCCCAGAGCTCATTGGCAGGAATCGAGTATCCCAGCCCCATCAGCCAGTAGACCAGGGGCGGTTTGTCGAATCTGGGCAATCCATTCACCCGAGGGGTTAACCAGTCACCGGTGCGTGCCATGGCGCGACCCGCGGCTGCAAAGAGCGGTGGGGTTTCATCGACCAGACCAGTGGAACCCAGTTGCCAGCAGCACATCGCCAGGCCAAGCGCCAAGATCAGCAACAGCCCTCGGCTGCGCTGTTGTGGCGAGATTCGTGGGTCGGCAGGGGCGGTGATCATCGACATGGGCCGATCGTGCCATCCCTTGCAGAGAGGCCCTCTCTGATCCAAGCCTCAACGCGTTGCGCAAACACCGTATGGCTGGCGTTCTGCTCCACCCAGCGGCGACAAGCTTGTCGATCGATTTGATCGACTTTGCTGCTGGCCATTTTTAGGGCTTCGAGATCATCGGGAGGCACAAGCCATCCCGTTACCCCGTTTTGAATCAATTCGCCCGGACCACCGCGGTCGTAGGCAACAACCGGGACTCCGCAGGCCATGGCTTCGACCACCACATTGCCGTAGGCCTCATTCCATTTGGGCGTATTTAGAAGAGCGCGGCAGCATCCAAGTTCCTTTTGAAGTTGGTGGGTCGGCTGAAAACCTCGCCAATTAATGGTTCCTGGAGGCACGGCGGCTTCGACCGATTGCGCGTATTCAGCATCTTCGACCAAGCCCCAAACCTGAAGTGTTTCTCCCAGAGCAGAGGCAACAGCTGCAGCATCTTCGAGGCCTTTTTCAGGCGCGATGCGTCCGGCCCAACCCAGTGGGCCATGGAGGGTTAACTGCACCTGGTAACGCGTCAGGTCAAAGCCATTCCCCACAATTGATGGTGGCTTGGGCAATGAAAAATCCCCCGCCTGTCGTTGGGTATGGAATGACATTCGCCTCTGGTCCCAACGAGCGAGTTGTGAGATGACCCCATCCATCGCCTGGGAGACAGACCCCATGCTCACCAGATGAAATAACGAGCACTTGGAATGGGGGGTGAGCCAGAGCGGTAACCAGTCGTAGCTGAAGTTGATCACTGCATCGGCGTCCTCGCCTATGGACAAAGCAAGGTCCCATAAACGGGGAAGCACGCCATCAAAGGGAATTTGAACGGAAGCGTCAGTTTCGGCATGTTGCCAGCTGGGTTGATCCGTGCCCTTAGCGGTGCGTAGTACGAGTCCGGGGCAGTCGTCAGGCGCAACCGATCCGTTAGGGGCGACCAGGGTGATCCGATGTCCTCTTGCTGCGAGACCTCGCAACAACGAGGTCAGCGTCAGTTCAACACCACCACCGCGTCCACTGCCTAAATGTCCGATGGGTGTGCTGACCAATATCAGATGAAGAGGGGTGTTGCTCATGCTCCGAGATCGCCCTGCTGGGGTTCATTCACGAGAGCAACCGGTTCCCAGAAACGTTTGCGTTGGCTCACCAATACCACCGAAATCAGAACCAAAAGCACTGCTAACCATTGAAGGTTGTTGAGTCGTTCTTGCAACAACAGCCCCCCGGAAGCAAGCGCAAAAACGGGTGTGAGGAATCCCAGTGTGGTGAACCCTGTGAGGTCCTCACGACTGGCAAACCAGAAAAATAGGGCGTAGGCCACGGCGCCCCCCATCAGGGATGCGTAGGCCATTTGCGTCCAAGCAGAGATGGACCAAGGAGGAATCAGCGGGAAGGCTCCGTCGAGGCCATGCCAAACCAGCAAGGGGAGTCCCCCCAGCAGCATGTGCCATCCCGTGACGGCTACAGGATCACTATTTCGGCAGGCAAATCGAGACAGAACGGTGCCCGCAGCCATCGCAATGGCAGCGGCCAACATCCAGCCCGTTCCAGCCTGCCAACCCGATTGAAATGACACCCCTTCACCCAACAGCCACCAGTGCTGAAGGAGCGGTTGGGGAACGCCTAGACAGACAATTCCCACCAGGCCAAGAACCAATCCCACCCAACCGATGGGATTGATCGTTTCTGCAAAAAGCCAGCGGGCGAGCAGTGCAACCATCAAGGGCTGAGAATCAATCAGCACTGAACCGAGGCCGGCGCCAGTGCCTTCGAGTCCGCGGGCGAGGCAGATCTGAAACAGCAGGGCATCAATCAGGGTGAATAGGAGAAACCAGCCCCGATCCCCAGGATCAATCGCTAGTGAACGCCCGAGGAGTGGAACAAAGGCGATCACGACGATTCCAGCCGGCAGCAGCCTCAGGCAGGACACCAGAATCGGCCCTCCTGTGCTGACCAGGGGAGCCATTGCTGTCATCGCCGTTCCCCAGAGGACGAACGGAAGGACCATCAGCAGCCCTCGGCGGAGAGATCCCATGGGGTGCTGCGAACAGGCTCCTTTTTAAGATCTAGACGTGTTCGATTGATCGTCATGATCTGGCCCTGGCGCCGCAAGTCCCGGCGAACGATGGCGAGGATTGCCATTGAGGGGGCGATCACTGGCTCCACGCGCCGTCGCGTCCTTAAAGCTCTTAAAGAGGTTCAGGAGCGGGAATTTCCTGCACTGCTGCTTCGAATTGATAGTCCTGGAGGGACTGTTGGCGACAGCCAGGAGATTCATGCAGCCTTGCTGCGGCTGCGAAAAAAAGGCTGTCATGTTGTTGCCAGCTTTGGAAATATTTCTGCATCTGGCGGGGTTTATGTGGGTGTTGCCGCAGACAAGATCGTGTCCAATCCAGGCACGATCACCGGGTCCATCGGTGTGATCCTTCGTGGCAACAACCTGTCCAAATTGCTGGATCGTGTTGGTGTCAAATTTGAAACGGTCAAAAGTGGTGCTTTTAAAGACATCCTTTCTCCAGATCGTGCTCTTGGCGCAGAAGAACGTGAGCTGCTTCAAGCTCTGATTGACAGCAGCTATGAGCAATTTGTGGCGGCCGTTGCAGAAGGACGAAAGCTGGATCCAAGCCGTGTTCGCGAGTTTGCTGACGGTCGGGTGTTCAGTGGTGCGCAGGCCAAAGATCTTGGGCTCGTCGATGAACTGGGTGACGAAGATCGCGCAAGGGTGCTTGCGGCACAGTTGGCTGATCTGGATGAGGAGCGCTGTCGTGTGGTGACACTTGGAAAACCTCGTAAGCCATTGCTGCAAGGGTTGTCAGGGTCCAATCTGCTGGTACAAATTCAGGAGCTCGTCACGGTTGAAATGGAGCTCAGCGGTCAACCTTTGTGGTTGTTTCGGCCATGACCATCGGGAGCGGATTGACCTTGCGCGGTTTACGTGGTGCGACCACCTGCAGCGCCAACACAGTTGTTGCGATTGAGCAGGCGGTCTCTGAACTGATGGACGCCCTGGTGAAACACAACGCTCTGATGCCGGACTGCATCGTTTCGATCACGTTTTCTGTGACGACCGATCTGGATGCGTGTTTCCCGGCTGCCGTTGCAAGGCGCCGCGACGGTTGGGATGGGGTTGCCCTGCTCGACTGTCAGCAGATGGCTGTTGAGGGTGACCTGGCTAGGTGCATTCGTCTTCTTGCCCACACTTGGATGACTGAAGATCAAGAGCTTCGCCACGTCTACCTGGGGGAAGCCAGCCGCCTTAGGCCAGATAGATCCAGTCACAACTGACAGATGCCACGCCGGCCCTTCGAACCCCTTGCCGCTGCCTCTCCTTAGGACAATCATGGGACATAACCATTGCGGTGATTGTTTTCACCAGCTGAATTAATGGACCTTTTGCCCACGACCCCGATCCGCCGCCTCGCCGTTGTTGCTGGGGTGATCGGTTGCGGAGTAGTTGCTTCTGCTTCGGTGGTCGAGATGCTCCAACCTGCTGCTGTTCAAGCTCAGAACACTCCTTCTCTGATGGAGTTTCGCTGGGAAAGCGACAACAACTATCGCAAGTTGTACTACGTCCAAACAAGCGCCCGTTCGCGCGAGCGCTCTGAATACTTTCTGATGCTTCGGCCTAAAGATCGCAAAACCGCGATCCTGAAACTCAGCATCACCATTCCTGATTACTTCAACGCAAAGATCCGCCAAAACAAGTTGAAGCTCTGCAAGATGAAGAAGGGGGGCATGCTCAGCAGAAGCCGTTGTGAAGAGGTCATCCCTGCTGTTTTCGAAGTCAGCGAGAACCAAACGGCGATTGAGGTTTTTCCTGAAACTCCGATTCCCACTGAAGACACCTACGCCGTGTCGATGACGATTTTCAATCCCAATAAATCTGGGATGTTCCAGTTCAATGCTCTGGCACAGGCTCCTGGAGACATTCCAGTGGCGGGCTACTTAGGCAGCTGGAATTTCAGTATCGACTAAGCACTGGCTGATAAGCTCTTCTACTGATGAAAGGCTGGGCGCCGGAGTGAATCCATGACCAAACGAACTTTTGGTGGCACCACTCGTAAGCGCAAACGCGTTTCCGGTTTCCGTGTTCGCATGCGATCTCACACCGGCCGTCGCGTGATTCGTACGCGTCGTAAGCGTGGACGTTCACGCTTGGCTGCTTGAGCCTGATCAGTAACGCCTAGCCCCTTGAAGGGTGACGTTTGAACGAATTTTGATGGTGCTTCCGACGTCAATGCGATTGCGCGGTCACCGCTGTTTCGATTATCTGCATCGCAGGGGTCAGCGATTCCATGGATCGTTGATGACTCTGCGTAAAGCCTCGGCGATGCCGAGGCTTCTGCGTTGGGAATGTCGTCCTGTTGAGCAGAAGGACCAAACGGCTGTTTGCCGGTGCGCTGTGGTGATTAGTAGCAAGGTCAGTAAACGGGCTGTTATCCGTAATCGGCTGAGACGCCTGTTGCACGACCATTTACGAGAGCATTTTGAGCAGTCGTCTCAGCACTCCAACACCTGGGTTTTGATCAGCCTTAAACCCGGTGCAGAGACCAAAGACGCCCCTGTCCTGGAAGAATGCGACAGATTGCTCCAACAAGCGGGGTATTAGCAATGCCAACTTCCATCCAAGAAGAGACCTTCTACGAAGGGGGTCCAGCTCGCGGTGACTTGATCTTCAATCTTTTGCTTGGGCTGACCTTGATCGGTTTGCCCTTTGCGGTTGGAGCGATTGTTCGTGCGGTCTGGTTGCGTTTCAACATCACCAGTCGTCGCATTTCTGTGACCGGTGGCTGGATGGGACGCGATCGCAGTCAGGTGGCCTTCAGTCAGGTTCGTGAAGTCCGCAGCGTGTCGCGCGGCTTTGGCGCCTGGGGTGACATGGTTCTTGTCTTGACAGACGGATCACGCCTGGAGTTGCGCTCGGTTCCACGGTTCCGGGAGCTCGAGGCTTTCATCGAAGAGCGCATCCGTGCCCGAAGAGAAAACGCGAGTGCGAAGGACGAAGACAACAAGGGCTTCGCTGCCTGAGTTAGGTGTTCGCCTCAAGCGAATTGCCACAGAAGCCCCTGTGCTGTTGCACACTGGCAACAACATTCACCAATCACTCGGAACTCCATCGTGATCGGGTACATCTCCGACAATCTGCTGCTGCCAATCCTGGATTTTTTCTACGGATTGGTTCCGAGCTATGGCTTGGCGATCGTTGCCCTCACGGTGGTAATTCGCCTGGCATTGTTCCCTCTCAGCGCAGGGTCGATTCGTAGCGCCAGACGCATGCGCATCGCTCAGCCTGTGATGCAGAAGCGCCAGGCTGAGATCAAGGCTCGTTTCGCAAGTGATCCTAAAAAGCAGCAAGCCGAACTCGGAAAGCTGATGAAGGAGTTCGGTAGCCCTCTGGCGGGCTGCTTGCCGCTCCTCGTTCAAATGCCCATCCTGTTTGCGCTATTCGCGACATTGAGGGGATCACCCTTCGCGGATGTGCCTTACACCCTCAATCTCAAAGTGCTTCCCGCTGATCAGATTGCCGCAGTTGAGCCCAAGCCCTTTACCAGCGCTAGTCACTCGATCTTCGTAACGGAAACAAATCACGTTCCCATCATCGCGAGCCTTCCTGGCGGTACCAAGATCGGCACTGGAGAGACCGTTCCGATTCAGCTCGAGACCCGAAGTGGAGAGAGTTTCGGGGACGTGATTTCTGGCGTCGATAACGGCCAAAGGTTCCTTCCCACTTGGACGGTTACTAAGGGAGAGGGCATTGTCAGCGTGAGTGAGACGGGAACGATTACGGCCCTCACGACCGGAGATGCAACCGTTGAAGGAAAAATCACAGGATTGGCCGCTCGCAGTGGCTTCTTGTTCATCAAAGCCCTTGGTCAAGTTGGCTTTTATACCGAGGGAGCGATCAATTGGGACATCGCGATTCTTATCGGTGCATTTGGTCTGAGCTTGTTTGCTTCCCAGCTTCTCTCCGGAATGGGAATGCCTGCCAATCAGCAGCAGTCCACCGCTAACAAGATCACACCCGTGATGATCACTGGGATGTTCCTGTTCTTCCCACTTCCTGCAGGCGTTTTGCTTTACATGGTGATCGCCAATATCTTCCAGGCACTGCAAACCTTTTTGCTCACTCGCGAGGCTCTGCCGGAGAATCTTCAGTCGATTCTTGATGACCAAAAGCTTCAGAACTCTCAGCCTGCAGGGGCCTCAGCAGGTGGTGGATCTATTTCTGGACGGATGCCTTTCGAGCCCAAAGGCGGAAACAAATGATTCCTGGGCTCGAGCCCGTTCCCCTTCGCGAGCTTCAGTCTCTGGGTTCCGTTCGTGATTGGGAATTCGAAGGCCAACTGGATGAGCTTCCCTCCCTCACTCCAGTTCGCGGAACAATTCGGGCCGAGCACCGCGGCAATATTCTTGAGGTATCAGGTTCAGCTCAGACCATCGTTTGCCTCTGCTGCGATCGCTGCCTGAAGCAGTTCAACCGTAAGTTGTCCACAGGGACGAACGAGTTGATCTGGCTTGGTGATAGTGAAGCTTCAGCGGAAATGGCTGAAGAGGGCCTTGATGCATCTTCAGTGGATGGACTTGTGGAGTGCCTGGATCCAAGGGGCAGCTTTGAACCAGAGCGCTGGGTGTTTGAGCAATTGAGTCTTCAACTGCCGGCTGTAAATTTCTGCGGTGATGGTTGCCCAGGAATGCCTCAATCGGTCAACCAAGAGCTGACTGCTTCGGTAAGGCCGTCTGCAGATTCACGCTGGGAGGCTCTCTTGAGCTTGAGCTCTGACCCAGGCGAGGAGTCGGAGGTGATACGTGACTGAACAGTGGGCACAACAACTCGATCTGCTTATTCGGGCGGGTACCCCTTTGATTTGGATTCGCAGCCACGAGGAGGAGCGGGTCGAATCTCTGCTGAGACAAGCGGCAGAACGCTTGCCAGGGCGTCGACTGGCGTCTTGGGACTTTGTGAGTGGCCTGTCAGGCGTGCTTGGTAGCGAGGGACTCGGTGCCCGCCAGCCGATGCTGGTTTTGCAGTGGTTGCAGGATCTTGATAGCAACAGCCCCACGCTGCTTTTGCTCAAAGATGTGCATCGCTTCTGCGATGACCCAGGCATCGCCCGCATGCTGCGCAATCTCACAAGTTTGTTGCGTGGACGCCCTCACACGCTCGTGCTCGGTTGTGGTAGCTGGACGCCGCCACCCGATTTAGAAGAAGCTCTAACTCTGCTCGACTTGCCCCTTCCGCAAGAGCAGGAATTGATGACCTTGCTTGGGAATATTTCTAAGGCAACAGGATCGCCCCTCAATAGCGAGGTGCTTGAGGAGCTCACCCATGCCTGCTGCGGATTGAGTGAATCACGGGTTCGTCACGTGGCGGCGAAGGCTTTGGCTCAGCGCGGTGAGCTCGGACGCCAGGACCTTGCTGATGTGCTGGAGGAGAAGCGCCTTGCTCTTGCTCGCAGCGAAGTACTGGAGTTCTGCCGCACCGATGCAACCCCAGCAGATATTGGTGGGCTAGAGGCTCTCAAGCAATGGTTAGAGCAGCGACATCGTGCCTTCAGTGATGAAGCCCGTCGCTTTGGTTTGCCCCTCCCACGTGGTGTTCTTTTGGTAGGGCCGCAGGGAACGGGTAAATCGCTGACGGCGCGCGTCATTGCCCACAGCTGGTCCATGCCACTCCTGCGCTTGGATGTGGGACGTCTTTTTGCCGGCCTCGTTGGAGCGAGCGAAGCACGCACGCGCGAAATGATTCAAAGGGCTGAAGCGATGGCTCCTTGCGTGCTTTGGATTGATGAGATCGACAAAGGATTTGGCAGCGACGGCCGAAGTGATGGCGGAACGAGCCAACGGGTGTTGGCCACCGTTTTGACCTGGATGGCAGAGAAAACGTCTCCCGTGTTTGTTGTGGCTACAGCCAATGGAGTGGAGAGGCTGCCCGCTGAACTCCTGCGAAAGGGCCGCTTCGATGAGATTTTTCTCCTTGACATGCCAGCTCGCTCTGAACGTCAGAGCATCATGGAATTGCATATCAGTCGCAGACGCCCAGGTCTCCGCCTTCCTGTTGAAACCGTTGTGGACCGGACGGATGGTTACTCCGGCGCAGAGCTTGAGCAAACGGTGATCGAAGCCATGCACCTTGCCTTTGCGGAGGGCCGTGAATTGGCTGAGTCCGATTTAATTCAAGCTGCTGCTCAATTGGTTCCTCTTTCGCGTACCGCCAAAGAACAATTGGAGGGCCTCAAGCAATGGGCTAGTAGCGGCCGGGCGCGGCCAGCTTCATTGCGACTGGTAACGAACCCTGACAGGGCGTAACAAACAAGGGGCATGTGTCCAGACAACGTTTGGCGACCTCCGTATGTTTCGTGAATAGCGCCTTTTTGTCCGTGAATCGTTTTTCGGATCTCACCACCCAACTCGCTGCTGCCTGTCTTGGTGCTGGTGTAATCACAACCGTTGCGGTTGCTCAGGGGCAGAACCCAATTACTGCTCTTGGCATCACGTTGTTCTCGGCTGTTGCCGCTGTGATGGTTGGACAAGTTCTCTAAGAACTTTGATCGTTAGTTCTGAACCGAGACGTAGGCTTTTTAGCCTGCCCTCTTCAGAATTTCCGTGCTTGACCAGCGCCTGGTGCGTGATAACCCCGAACTGATTTCCCGTGAGTTGGGACGTAGGGGGATGGATGTTGATCTCACAGGCCTCCAGCTGATTGCACAGCAGCAACGCGACCTCGAGGAGCGTCGCAGCGGCCTTCAAGCCGATGGCAACCGCATTGGTAAAGAAGTCGGTCAGCGGATTCAAGCCGGGGCCGATCCCAAGGGGGCTGAGGTTGCTGAACTTCGCCAGCAAGGCAACCAAATCAAGCAGACGGTGGCCGTTCTCGAGGATGAGGAGAAGCAGCTCACCGCGCGGCTGCGTGAAGAGCTGCTTAGCTACCCAAATCTGCCGTCAGAGGCGTGTCCAGACGGTCGCAGCGAAGCCGACAACAAGGAAGTGCGTCGCTGGGGTGATCCCAGGGTGGAAGACGGGCTCATGGAGCATTGGCAAATTGCAGAGCAGCTGTCTTTGCTCGACACGGAACGTTCCGTGAGAATTGCCCAAAGTCGCTTTGTGACCCTGTTTGGGCAAGGTGCTCGGCTCGAGCGAGCCCTCATCAACTTCATGCTGGACCTGCACACGGGGAAGGGGTACCGCGAGGTGCTTCCTCCAGTTTTGGTGAACAGCGCAAGCCTGAAGGGATCAGGGCAACTTCCCAAATTTGCTGAAGAAATTTTTCGTTGTGCAGACGATGACCTCTGGTTGACCCCAACCGCTGAGGTTCCGCTCACCTCGCTGCATCGCGACGAAATTATTCCTTCGGAACAATTGCCCCTGCGTTATGTGGCTTATAGCCCTTGCTTTCGCAGGGAGGCCGGCAGCTATGGACGTGACACGCGGGGCCTGATCCGCCTGCATCAATTCAACAAAGTTGAGCTGTATTGGTTTGTCCATCCCGAGCACTCCGAGGAGGCTCATGCGCAGATCACCGCCGACGCTGAAGCCGTGCTTAAAGCTCTGGAGCTGCCTTATCGCGTGCTTGAGCTCTGCACGGGTGATCTGGGCTTTTCCGCTGCCCGCACCTATGACCTCGAAGTTTGGTTGGCGGGAGCAGGTGCTTTTAGGGAGATCTCGAGCTGCAGTGTCTGTTCTGATTTCCAGGCTCGTCGTTCCTCTATCCGCACGAAAGACGGCAAGACCACACGGTTAGTGCACACGCTCAATGGCAGTGGTCTTGCGATTGGCCGCACCATGGCTGCTCTGCTTGAGAACGGGCAACAGCCTGACGGGAGTGTGAAGCTTCCCCAGGCTTTGGTTCCTTACTTCGGTTGCGATCGTCTCCAGCCAGAATGAATTCATTAATGGATCCGATATGAACGTTCTGGCAGCACTGTTGGTTCTGGGGCTGCTGATCGTGATCCATGAGGCTGGTCACTTTCTTGCAGCCAGATTTCAGGGGATTCGTGTCAACGGATTTTCCATTGGATTTGGACCTGCCCTCTGGAAACTTGAGCGTGGAGGCGTGACCTATGCCCTACGCGCGCTCCCTCTTGGCGGATTTGTGTCCTTCCCTGACGACGAAGAAGACAGTCCAATCCCTGCTGATGACCCTGATCTTCTTCGCAACCGCCCGATTCCACAGAGAGCCCTGGTTATTAGCGCAGGGGTGCTCGCCAATTTGCTGCTCGCCTGGGTGGTTCTCGTAGGACATACCGCTTTGGCAGGAGTTCCCGGCGACCCTGATCCCGGGGTGATGGTGATGGCAGTTCAACAGGGAGAGCCCGCTGAGATCGCTGGCTTGCAAGCCGGGGATCAAATTTTGAGCATCGAAGGATTGTCACTGGGTCGCGGCGAGAAGGCCGTGAAAGAGGCTGTTACGCCAGTGCGAGATAGCCCTTCCAAAGCCTTGTCACTTGAAGTGAAAAGAAATGGATTGGTTCGAGTGATCCAGCTCACTCCGGAAGACCATCAAGGGCAGGGACGCATCGGTGCTCAGCTTCAGGCCAACTTCAGTGGAACGACGCGCGCTGTAAATGGCTTGGGTGAAGCGATTGCGAGTGGATCAGAGCAGTTCGGTGGACTTTTGCAGCGCACCGTGGCCGGATATGGAGCCTTGGTTACTGATTTTGGAGCGACGGCTCAGCAGGTAAGTGGTCCGGTCAAGATCGTGGAGATGGGCGCCCAGCTCTCCAGTCAGGGAGGAAGTGGTCTTGCCCTGTTCATGGCTTTGATTTCGATCAACCTCGCGGTTCTCAATGCGCTCCCATTGCCGCTGCTTGATGGAGGCCAATTGGTGTTCATTCTTTTAGAGGGGATCCGCGGACGGCCTATCCCAGAGCGCTTTCAGTTGATCGTGATGCAATCCAGCTTTCTGCTCGTCGTTGGCCTGAGTGTTCTTTTGATCGTGCGCGATACAAGTCAACTCTCGGTTGTTCAGCGCTTGCTTGGTCAGTGAACCGATAGAGTGCCTTCACAAGACGTCTGATCTGACCCGCTGCATGGCCAAGAAGTCGATGATTGCCCGCGATGTGAAGCGGAAAAAAATAGTCGCGCGTTTTGCGGACAGGCGCGCAGCTCTTATGGCGGCGTTCCATGCCGCTAAGGATCCGATGGAGCGTCTTGAGATTCATCGCAAAATCCAGGGTTTGCCTCGCAACAGCGCTCCAAACCGTGTGCGCAATCGCTGCTGGGCGACTGGAAAACCTCGTGGCGTGTATCGCGATTTCGGACTCTGCCGCAATCAGCTTCGTGAGCGTGCTCACAAGGGTGAGCTCCCCGGTGTAGTGAAGTCCAGCTGGTGATTTAGTTCACCCTCTACAAGCCATCGAATTAAGAGGTGAGTGATCGCCTCTTTTTTTTATGCAGTCTTTTAAGGCGATGGATCTGTTGGATTTTGTGGATCTAACCGGATAACCCCAACAATGGGTTCCGCTCAAATGTAAGAATCAGAATTGACAGAAAGACATAAACCAACGTGCAAGGTCAGACGCAGTCGATCTCCTTTGACGGTCGGGAGATACGGCTGACCACAGGGCGGTATGCCCCCCAAGCCGGCGGCTCGGTGATGATTGAGTGCGGAGACACCTCCGTATTGGTCACGGCTACACGCTCCACAGGTCGAGATGGAATTGATTTTCTCCCGCTGATCTGTGACTACGAAGAGCGCCTGTACGCAGCGGGCAGGATTCCTGGAAGTTTTATGCGACGCGAGAGTCGCCCTCCTGAGCGCGCCACTTTGATTTGCCGTCTCATCGATCGGCCAATGCGTCCGTTGTTTCCAAGTTGGCTTCGCGACGATTTGCAGATTGTTGCGACATGCATGTCGCTTGATGAGCGGGTTCCGGCTGATGTGCTCGCCGTTACAGGGGCCTCTATGGCCACCCTGCTGGCAAAGATCCCCTTTTATGGGCCGATGGCTGCTGTTCGCGTCGGTTTGCTGGGTGACGATTTTGTCCTGAATCCCAGCTACAGGGAGATTGAGCGCGGCGATCTAGACCTCGTTGTTGCAGGCACCCCACAAGGTGTAGTGATGGTGGAAGCTGGTGCGAATCAGCTCCCTGAGGGAGATGTGATTGAAGCGATCGACTTTGGCTATGAAGCTGTTGCTGAGTTGATCAAAGCGCAGCAATCCATCCTCAAAGAGGCTGGAATCGAGCAAGTGATTCCTGAGGCTCCTGAGCAAGACAAAACGCTGCCTGTCTATCTAGAGAAAGCCTGCAGTAAATCGATTGGTGAGGTGCTCGGCCAGTTCGAGCAAACAAAGGCTGAGCGTGACGAAAAGCTGGATGCGATTCGCAGCACAACCGCGGAAACGATCCAGGGTCTCAAGGACTCTGATCCTGTTCGAGTTGCTGTTAGTGCCAACGGCAAGGCCCTTCCGAACAGTTTCAAGGCGCTCACCAAAACCTTGATGCGTCAACAGATCCTTAAGGACGGCAAGCGGGTGGATGGTCGCACCCTTGATCAGGTGCGTCCGATTAGCGCCGCTGCAGGAGTGCTTCCGAAGCGAGTGCACGGCTCAGGTTTATTTCAACGCGGTCTCACCCAGGTGTTGTCGACCGCCACTCTTGGCACCCCAAGTGATGCCCAGGAGATGGATGATCTCAATCCAAGCAACGAAAAAACCTACCTTCACCACTACAATTTCCCTGCTTATTCCGTCGGTGAGACCCGGCCGATGCGCTCTCCTGGGCGCCGTGAAATTGGTCACGGTGCGTTGGCCGAACGCGCCATCGTGCCTGTGCTCCCCGCGAAAGATACCTTCCCCTACGTGGTGCGTGTTGTCAGCGAAGTGTTGAGCTCTAACGGCTCTACCTCAATGGGTTCCGTGTGTGGAAGCACGTTGGCTCTGATGGATGCCGGTGTCCCTCTGAAGGCGCCTGTGAGTGGTGCGGCGATGGGCCTGATCAAGGAGGGAGATGAGGTCAAAATTCTCACCGATATTCAAGGTATTGAAGACTTCCTTGGCGACATGGATTTCAAAGTGGCGGGTACCGATAAGGGGATTACCGCGCTGCAAATGGACATGAAGATCACGGGTCTCCCTGTGAGCATCATTGCTGAGGCTGTGAATCAGGCTCGTCCTGCGCGTTTACACATCCTTGAAAAGATGATGGAAGCGATCGAGAGTCCGCGTGAAGGGCTGTCTCCTCATGCGCCTCGCTTGCTGAGTTTCCGCATTGATCCTGAGCTGATTGGCACGGTGATCGGGCCAGGTGGGCGCACCATCAAGAACATCACGGAGCGCACCAACACCAAGATCGATATTGAGGACAGTGGCATCGTCACCATTGCGTCTCATGATGGTGCTGCCGCAGAGGAAGCTCAGAAAATCATTGAAGGCCTCACACGCAAGGTGAATGAGGGCGAAGTGTTTACGGGTTCTATTACCCGCATCATTCCGATCGGAGCCTTTGTTGAAATCCTTCCGGGTAAAGAGGGAATGATTCACATCTCACAGCTTTCTGAGGCAAGAGTCGAGAAAGTTGAAGATGTGGTGAAGGTGGGAGATGAGGTCACAGTGCGCGTCCGTGAAATTGACAATCGCGGCCGTATCAACCTCACCCTGCGTGGCGTTCCCCAGAACGGCGAGTCTCCTGACTCTCAACCGGCTCCCACGCCAGTAGCGCCCCTTTCCTGAGTGACGCCCAACCAGGCTCAGACCTGAAAACCGGGATCAATCAGTTCCATGGCCCGTGTCGCTTTTTCACATAAAGCGGCATGGGTTTTTCCATGGCTAGCAATTAGACAGCCTGCCTGGCGAACATCTCCGGTGTTGTAGGTGAGCTCTGCGCCGTTGGCATGGGTAAAGGCACCACCAGCAGCGAGAAGGACGGCTTCTGGTGCAGCCATATCCCAATCTTTTGGAGCACTTTTCCCAGACAGGGAAATGTACAGATCGGTCTCGCCACGAAGGATCGTGGCCACTTTGCAGCCAACACTGCCCACTGCCTTTGAATCGCCGAGTTCTAGGGCGGTGATCAATTGTTCAAGTCGTTGATCCCTGTGACTGCGGCTTGCCACCAAGATGAGCTCATTTGAGACCTTTCGCTCACTGAAACGAACGGGTGTTTGCTCACCGGAGCGGTTTTCGCACCAGGTGCCGTTACCCACCACACCGACCCAAAGTTCTTCTCGTTCTGGAACCAGAACGACCCCAAGCACAGGGCGTTGTTGATACACCAAGGCCAGATGCACGGCGTATTCCCCTGTGCCTTGCAAGAAATCTTTGGTTCCATCGAGTGGATCCAAAATCCATAGCCACTCAGCAGCTAAGGGTTGTCCCTCCGTCAGTTGCTCCTTGGCGGTTTCTTCGCTGAGAAGGGTCCAATCGGCGGTAGGGAAAGATTGTTTTAAGCCATCCAGGAGCCATTGATTGACCGCTAGATCAGCAGCAGACACTGGGCCTTCGCCGCCATTGTCAACGCTCAGGGCTTTCGAAAATCCGTGGGGAGGTTGTTCTCCACGGGCATAGGCGCGCAGGATGTCTGCTGCGCCCCAGCTGAGAGGGCGAAGGACCTTTAAGACATCTTCCAGGTTGATACCGGCAAGAAGGGTTGGCGAGCTCGGCATCATGGTTTGATCTGGGCGGAGCCATTGTGAAGCAACGCGCTGAACCTGCGGCTGGAGTGCTTTATGTCGTAGGCACTCCGATTGGCCATCTCGGTGACCTGTCGCCTCGTGCGCGTGAGCTGTTGATCGCTGTGGACACGATCGCTTGTGAGGACACGCGGCACAGCGGACAACTGCTGAGCCGCATCGGTTCAGTAGCTCGACGCTGCTCGTTCCATCAGCACAACACCCGCACGCGGATTCCCCAGCTGTTGCAGGAACTCGAAGAGGGCCGCAGCATTGCGGTGATCAGTGATGCAGGGTTGCCAGGAATTAGCGACCCTGGGCAGGAATTGGTCGCTGCAGCGCGGGCATCGTCTTTTGAAGTGATTTCTATTCCCGGTCCCTGCGCGGCGACGACGGCCCTGGTGAGCAGCGGGCTTCCCACCGACCGATTTTGTTTTGAGGGTTTTCTCCCTTCTAAAGGCAGGGAACGCCGAGATCGGCTGGCCTTTATTGCCAGCGAGCAGCGCACCAGCGTGATTTACGAAGCCCCTCATCGTTTGTGCCAACTTCTGGAGGAGCTGTTTGAGCTCTGCGGTGAGGAGCGACCGTTACAAGTAGCTCGTGAACTCACGAAGCGGCATGAGCAACAGGTGGGCCCAACCGTTGGTGCTGCGCGGAATCATTTTCAAGAACACAGCCCCCAGGGGGAATGCACTGTGGTGTTGGGTGGAGCCGTACCCATCGAAATCGAAGCTCTAAGTGACAAACAGTGTTCTGAGCAGTTACTTGCACTTACAGCAGAGGGGATGAGTGCCAAGGATGCGGCCAAGCTGTTGTCCAGCAGGATTGGACGTTCCAAACGCGAGCTTTATGCGTTGCTTCATGCGGAGACCGAACAGGCAGACTGATGGAGGCAAAAGCGATTTTGATGCTGATCCGCCTGAGACTGCTCTTGTTGAGTTTGGGGAGTGGGCTGACCTTGCTGTTGGTTCTCTGCCTTGGTGCTCAGAACCTGAATGATCGCCACCGCCTCAATCTTGGCGTTGGTCAGTCTGCTCCCCTTCCCTCAGGCTTCATTGTTGGAATCAGCTTGGTGCTGGGAATTGTCAGCGGAGGCAGTGTGGCGGCGGTGTTGGCTCCAGCTCCTGATCCAGACCGCTGAATCAAGTGCTGAGTGCAAACAGGGATCCCTCAACCACCAAGTGCGTGATCCCACGGGCGAGCAAGTAGGAGGTTGTTTGCTCAAAGACCTGGGTGTCTGGCACTTTGATCACGCGCTGACTGCGGCCGCATTGGCGCTTAGCAGCGCGTGGACTTGCATAGAGGCATAAAGCCTGGCGTTGCTGCTCTGAAGGATCGCTGAGGCCCAATTCAGGGAACTCGCTGAGCGGCCGCGGATCGAGCTCTACCGTTTTGTCGACAAGCATGTAAACGCTGTCTGGCAAAAGTTCAGATGCGAAGGGTCGGCAAATGACGTGTTGGGTGGTGACCTGTGGCAGGTCGACCGGCAGCACTGCTATTTCATGAAAGACATTTTCATCGTCGGTGTTGAAGGTCTCGTTGTCGTTGAGCTCGGCGCCACCGAAATCCCCGGCATCATCAACAGCGAGGCTTCTTTGACCATCGCCATTCCCTTCCCTGCCACAGGTCTCTTCCCCGCCCTCTTCCTTGGAGCTTGCTGCTTCTGTTCTGGTGACTTCGAGGCTGCTTTGTGGGTTCTCGGGATGGCTGACCTCAGCGGTCTCAATTTCAGACACGCGGCTCTCTAATCCAGAGCTTTTGGCAGAACGCTGAGCTTTGAGCTCGGCGTACTCCGCAGGGCTGAGCAGGGACCTTACGGTTCGACTCACCGTGTTGGTGCTGCAGCCATAGGCCGCGGCGATCTGGGCGCTTGTGTCTCCAGCGCGGTACCGCTCCACAATTTCCTGCTTGTGGCTGTCGTTAAGCCGGCTGGGGGCCATCGTCTTTACCGCACAGTTATCAAGCTTAAGCGGGGTGGCGGACGTCGACTGTCAAAATGAGTGGATGCTCCCTTAGCTCAGCTGGATAGAGCAACTGCCTTCTAAGCAGTCGGTCGTGTGTTCGAATCACACAGGGGGCGTTAATCACAGCAAGGGGTTTCAGCGAAAGCTGAGCCCTTTTTTATTGCCAACTCGCATTTGCTCTCATTCTGCTCTCACCTGTGCTATAAAAAAGAGACCTACTGCTTCGCGCTCTCACTCTCATGGCGGCAAAGTCCAAAACACCTGGCTGGGTCTGTCGCATGAGGACTTCTTGCCCCAAGGGCTGGTCTGTCCGAAACATGCGAGGGAAGGTGTTTTTGAGTGTTCGCTCTGGAGCGGGTGGTGCTAGCGCCTCAACCATCACGCTGCCGCTTGCATGGGCTGCCGACACGGTTCCAGAGACCGTTGCTCTGATCACAGAGCTCCATCAGATGGTGAGCAATGGATATGACTTACGTGATGCCTTGGCTCGTGTTCAGGCACCAGCTGCTGCAATAACAAGCAAGCCCTCTAATCCAAGCCGCTGGGCTTCATTGGTCGAGAAATTCCAGGCTGATTTGCAAATCACTAACGGAATCAAGCCAAAGACTTGGAAAGACAATTACGGCCCATTTCTGGCTTTCACGGTTGAGCGATTGGGTTCCATAGCACCTCCCGTTAATGCCAGGGAGCTTCTTAGTCATGTGGTCGAGAAATGGCAGGACTATCCCCGCCGCCGGGAGGTGGCCATCAACGCGGTTTCGAAATTCCTTGATTACGCCATCGAGGTCCATGGACTGCCAGCTGAAAGTTGGACGGTGACCGCTCGGGTTGCAAAGCAGATGAAGGGCACCAAGCCCAAGCGCCGCATTGTGGCCACACCCACCGATGCAGAACTGATCCGTTTGATCGACAGCCTGCCCAATGACGTTCGCTGCCAACGCTGGAAAAACGCTTTGAGATTGATGGCCCTGTATGGCCTAAGGCCTGAAGAGCTGAATCATCTCGTTGCCAGAGAGCATCCCTCCACAAGCCAACAGGTGCTGTTCTGTACTTACGAGAAGGTTTGTGGCTCCGCCAAGACCGATCCGCGTTTGTTGATGCCGCTGCCGTTGAAAGATTTGGCGGGAGATGTTGTGGATTGGAATTTGGCTGGTGCGATGGCGATTGGTCAGTTGGACCTTCCTCCAATCAGTGATGCCTCATCGGTGAAAACATTTCTGATGCGTCAGCCCGAATGGCTTCGCTTGCAGAAGGTCTGTGAGGAACGCGGTGAATGGTTAAGGCCTTATTCATTCCGCAATGCGTACAGCTTGAGAGCCCACAGATTGGGGCATCGAAATGATGTGATCTGCATGGCTATGGGGCACAGCTTGAGCACCCATGAGAGCAATTACGAATGGGCTCGAAGTGAGTCTGTGCTGGAGCACATCTGATCGACTACACCATCCATGTTTTACGTCTTCGTAGATATGACGTGACAGCTTGTGCGCCTTTCCCTTCAGTTCTCAGTGGCGGCAACTCTTCACCGATTTTATAACATGCCTGAAGCTTCCAATCAACAGTGGTACCGTCTAATTCATGTTTAAACAACGGATGCAATCGGCGAGGTTCTGTCTTCTGACCTTTAATGCCACCCATTGATTTTTCATAGATGCACCAAAGAACATCATCCGAGCTGCCATACACCTCTCCACTAAAGCCAACCTCATCCCGTCGAGCACAAATTCAAAGAAAAGATTAATAACTTCAATTCCGACCTTTTCCCAGACAATCAATAAGAGCTTATAAGCGATATCATTTTTCACCCTGAAAATCGAGTCGGGAAGCTTTACAAGCAGAGTCCATCATAGGCATCTCCCCAGCACACACAGATGGCGGAGCTGATAGCTATATTGAAGGGCTGAGAGTTAATCTCTTTGCTTACCCCGAGGGCCTCGATTGACATTCACACGAACGATCAGCCCCGCAAAAGCAACTTCAAAATACATCCCTAAACAAATTTTCTATCCCACAAGAGCTGAGCTACTCAACACCCTGCCACCGGAGCTCTCGAAGTTAAACCCGGCAAAGGCTTGGACATCTTTGGCCATGTCAGCAGGGCTTTCGATTTTGGCCGTTGGCGTTGGAACACAGATCCCACTTTCTGCTGCAGCCTCTCCCCTGTGGCTCCTCTATTGCGTCATTACCGGCACTATCGCGATGGGCTGCTGGGTTATCGCCCATGAATGTGGTCATCACGCCTTTCACCCCAATCGTTGCATTGAAGGAGTTGTGGGCTTTGTGCTCCACAGCATTTTACTTGTGCCTTATTACAGCTGGGCACACAGCCATGCCGTGCATCACGCACACTGCAATCATCTGGAGAAAGGACAAACCCACGTACCGTCAAGGGCAACGTCTCCGATAGGGAAAATCACAGAACAGCTGAAGCAAAATCTAAATCCAGTCATTTTCGGGATTATTTCTCTCTTCAACCATCTCGTTATTGGCTGGCAGCTGTATCTATTTTTTGGCGTGACTGGAGGGGAAGAGTATGAATCACCTACGAGTCATTTTTGGAATCGCAAACGTAATAGCATTAGGAAAAAGCGCCTTTTTCACAAATCATTCCAGAAGTGGATGACTCGATCCAATATCGGCTTGCTATCCATGGTTTCTCTCCTAATTGCGGCATCAATTCAATATTCCTTACTTCGCTTAGTCTGCTTGTATGGATTGCCATACATAGTAATCAATATGTGGCTCACAACATACACCTGGCTTCAACATACAAATCAAGATATTCCACATTTCTCAAATGAAACGTGGTCCTGGTCGAAAGGAGCTCTTCAAACAGTTGATCGTCCCTATGGCCCAATTTTGAACCTGCTGCATCATGGAATCGGATCTACTCATGTTTGCCACCACATCAATTCATCGATTCCGCATTACAACGCTTGGCATGGATCGAAGCTCTTAAAACAATACTTTCCCGAGCTGGTGAAATATGATCCTACCCCGATTCACAAAGCACTTTGGAGGGTTGCGACGACATGTGGCGGAGCTGTTCATCAAAACCCATCTGATAACGCCTTTTACTATTAAGCCGAAATCATCGGGCAGATAGCAGGCTGATCGACCCCGCACTGCCAACTTGATCCATCCTCTTTATGCATGATATTGAGTTCCTGATGGGCTCATCTTTCATCTCACCGGCGGTGGTTGATCCGCATCCCCCAAACGAGCCAAAGTCACTTCTGCGGGCGCTCACCAGATCGAAGAGCAGGCTCTGAGAATGACACTCTGCAATTCAGTGCTGGCACTGTTTGGGGCGATAAAAGTGCAGATACCTTCCATGCAGTTGCTGATTCGGGTGTTGCCGTTGTCAAGGACTACACGGCAGGAAAAGACTTTGTTCAAGGCATCTCTATCTCTGGAGGCAGCTTCACGTTGACCGATCAGGGACTGTCTTACGGCGTTGGTAATGACCAGATGCTGTTACTCCTGACTATTAATGATGCGTCTTAAGTCAGCGTGATCTGAATACAGCAATCTATTGGGAAGCCTGAAGCCATGAACACGGGGCTGAGAGCTGTATAAGACCCGCAAGGGAAAAGCAGGGGGCGTGTGTGTCGCTATCGATCTCCCGACAAGAAAATCAATCAATAAACACAAACTGAGTACCAAGTTAGCTTTTATGGATCAACTAGTTTACGGCCCATTCATCAGCTGCAAGCAAGCCAACGAACAAGGGCTTCCTCACTTTTTCAGTGGTC
The DNA here is from genome assembly GCA_030756895.1 of Synechococcus sp. SP2 MAG. Classification (GTDB taxonomy): domain Bacteria; phylum Cyanobacteriota; class Cyanobacteriia; order PCC-6307; family Cyanobiaceae; genus Synechococcus_C. The sequence continues at coordinate 104,557 of JAVBIX010000053.1, read as the reverse complement.
CCAGCTCATGCCAGGCAAACACTGGCTCTCCAGGTGCTGTCGTAGCTAATTGGGGTTGTTGATTGAGCCGAGGGCCAAAGCAGCAGCCATACGCCTTTCTTCACTTGTAAGGAAATCAGCCCACATACCAACCAAGAAGCTGAAGGTTTTAAGTGCGCGAACTTGCTCCTCTGAACCAGGACTCGTGTATTTGAAGTCCATAAACATCTGAGAAGAGACCCGAACCTGCTCCTTACATCGGTTGTCAATCGACATCTTTCAGCCTTGCTGCTTGATGACGGATATATCTGAATCCACTATCAGCTGCAGCCGAATATTCCAAAGGTGATTTGGCTAAAGATTCCTTGGCCAGTGATTGCTTCTGTCAGTAGCCCGATGACGAAGCCGAGCATCGCAACACGTCCGTTCAGGAGTTCAGCTTTTTGATGGCGCTCAAGTGCCAGCAGCTGCTCCAAACGATTTTCGGTTGCGTCTGCTTCCTGATACCAAATGCCGGTAGGGGTAGAAGTCGTCATCGAACTTGGTTCAAGTGAATAAATACTAAGTCGTTTGTAACGACATGTAAAGAGGCGTTTCTGTCTACGAGCTCGCCAGCTTCTGCTGACCACTCATCGCTTACTGACCTCAGACCTCCTATCGGTGGCTCTGTTTATTCCGGCATCAATCCTTTGCTATTGGAGCTCTCGATTAACTCCCGTGGTTTTCATGGTGGTTTAAGGGGGTTGGCGATGTTTGGTTGGTTGGTGTGCCTATCGCAAAGCTGAAACTGCCTGCTGCAGCGGGCAGCAGCGATCAAAGCAAGGCATCGTTACGGCATCTAATTAACGTCCCATGCTTCGTCGTCTCTCCCTGGGACTGTTGGCTTCTGCCATCTCTATTGCTTCTCTGCCTGCAATTGCTCAAGAGGGCGGCAGTGCTGATGACCTTGGTGTGATGAGCATCAGCCTTAAGGATGTGGTCAAGCCCACCTTTGGTTTTCAAGGGGCACTTCAAGGCGCAGGAACACCGAACCAGGCAGGCATTGGTGGGTTCTTGCCGCTCTCGGTTGGCGACAACAGTGTCTGGTTTCTTGATGTCCTCGCTAACGCGAACTTTGCTGACCGAGCAGGCGAGAGCAGCATCATCAATACCGATGTTGCAGGAACAACGATCAGCACCTCATCAAGACTTGGTTATCGCTGGCTGAACAGTGATCGCAGCTGGATGTATGGGCTGAATGCTGGTTATGACAGCCGTCCCCTCACTTCAGGTGATGCAGACACAGGAGTCAGCGTTAGCAATAAAAGAACTGCTTTCTTTCAGCAGATCGCACTGAATGCAGAAGCTGTCTCAAATAGCTGGACATTGAACGGCTATGGACTGATCCCTGTGGGTGATGTCGAGCAGAAGCTCAATAGCGTTTACCAAGGCGGCGCGTTGAACACCTATGGATTGGATGCTGGTTATTTCATTACTCCAGCCTTGAAAGCATCAGCTGGTTATTACTACCAACACCGCGATCAAGAAGAAGTTGATGGTTCTGGTGTGCGTGGACGTTTGGCTTATGAAATGACAAGTGGAGTCACAGCAGGAGTGAATATCTCCTACGACAAGGCATTCGATACCAGAGTTTCAGCCGATATTAAAGTGCGCTTTGGCGGACCCAGCACAACAGTAGCCAAGAAGAAAAAGTGGGAAAATCCAACAATTAACGCCTTAACCGCATCACCCAAGAACAGGGATGTGAGGGTGCACGACTGTGATGACGGTGAATGGTTAGCTCCAAATTTTTTCGCTTGTTGGGATTAGAGTAAATTTTCGCTGCAGCTCAATACTAGCCGTGCCAACAGAGCCGCCCAACGTGCCGCTGAAAGGATAGAGCCTAACCACCCAAAGCTCTTGCAATTGCAGGGGCTTTTTATTTCTTTAACCAACACCATAAACCCTTAGATCAGCCTTTGATGCCTGGCACAATTGAGCAGAAATTAGATAAAAAGAGATCGCTAAAATAAGGGTGTCAGCTAGGGACATTGCAGCCCGCCACGAGCGGGGTTTTTGTTGAACCTAAGGAATAATAGAATAGATATTGTTCTGAATGGAACTACTTTAATGTGAATTGTTTGTAGTAATTGTTTTCTCATTCGACGAGGAAGCTGAGGCCAGTGGTGGCAATGGATTTGCTGGTATCGACCATCTGCAACACGGGCAGTCAGTCAGGCCGGTCGGGCTTTCCAGTGCGGGTCGTCCTCCCCAGAACCCCAGGGTTGATGCCTCATGGGAAGTAATTTCTGCTAATGCTCTGCGCTGCAGCGGGTCTGCTGACTTCCCGGTGGTTTTCCCGCGGGAACTTCCTTTTCCCCGGTTTTACCCATGGGAACTTCGCAGGGAACTTCAGAAACCTCTCTCTCTGACTGAGATCTCTCTGAATTACTTCCCACCAGATGTAAACAGGAGCTTTGCGATGGAGCCTGAAACCATGCCTTGTTACGGGTTTTTCATGAATTTGAGTAAACTGGCTCCTCAGAAAGGCTGGATTGATAGTTTTCTAAATATTGGAGCTTCAGATTTCCTTTAGATTCTTTGGAGTGTTGCTTGTGGGTTCGTCCCTTCTGTCTATGGCAAGTTCTAAAAAAGAGTTGGCACTGCTCGGAAGCACGTTCCTTTTTGGTTACGGGGCCCTAGAACTCGTTCTGCGCTTTGGTGGTTATTAAGTGTTCTCCGCACCCATAGGGGCTCACGTTTTCTGAGTCATTCCTTTAAGGATCAACGATGGCCGGGGTTCTTTTCTACCTATGCGGAAAAGAGAGTGGTTTGACGATTTGCTCTCGATCTTCATTGGCCGCAAATCTCGATGTTGCTCTTCCAACAGCAAGGGATTAATAGCCCCGCATTTCTGAGATATGCATCAGCGGGAAACAGCGAAAGGCCTGATCCAATGGCTTGCGATTTAGGTTTTATCAATGTCTCAGCTCAGGGATAAGCAATGAGGCAATCCTCGAGATCACCGGAAATTGCTCAATCTGCCTCTCGATTTAGATGCTATGAGAACTTTGCGTACAGTGTGGGGTTGTGTTCTGGTGAGACGCAGCCTCTATTGATAAGGAGATGACTTCACTCCGGCGCGTCAGCTCTGTTCTGCGGCCCTATAGATGCATTAGCCCTGTCTCATGATTGTTCCCTGCAATTATCTACTAGAATCAAAAGAAAAAGGAACTGTGAATAAGGCAGCTACTCTCTCTCTTCTTTTTCTTTGTGCTCAGCCGTTGAGCGCGCAATCGACAGAGTTATATGGTCAGGAGTTTTTCGAAAGTCCTCCTAAAAACATTTCAATTCACAATTCATACTCAAATGCTTATCAGAGGTCTTATCCCGTTATCTCAATAGAGCTGCCCGCAAATTCTGGCGCGAATCTTAAAAGAATTGCCTTGTCGCAAATTAATGGTACTGAGAGGTGGAATTGGGGTAGTAAAGAGCTTTCTGTGTATTCCGGATTTTATAATATGCGAAAACGTGGAGAAAAAGGTCTCGCAAGTATGCAATTCAATGATGAGAGTGGAATTACTGAGATTGTCTTCAATCCTTCCGTTAAGCCTGGTCAGATTGTTAGCGTGGTTATTCCAAGTATTAATCCAAAGCAAGGGGTTTACGAATGGTCGGCAAGTTTTTACCCTGAATCTACTTCTCTGCCCCCCTCGCAAACGCTTGGCCCAGTCCTGCGTTTAGATATTTACAGCTCAAATATTCGTTTTTAGTTGTAATTAAACTGGGCCCCTTTGAGCTATGGACGGCTCCCTGTATCGATGGGTGTGAATGTTGTTTGACTTGCATTGAGATCTGGCTTGGAATTGAGGGGCCTATGCCCTGGTCTTTGAAAGCCCTGCCATGGTTCAGGTGTGACGCAAAAGGAATCTCCTATTGACTTTCAGTCGAACCACCCAGCTCTTTTTGGCAGCTTTGGTTCTTACGTAAGCTCTCCATTACATCAGGAATATTTAAGGTATCAACCGCTATGAGTCTCCAGAGGCTGTGCTTAGGGCCTGTAATCAATGGGCAGAGAATGCTGGAGAATACACAGTGAAGAGAACAAGGGGATGGACCAGTTACTTGCAGCCTCCAGCGCTTTATGTCATAAGGAAGGTGATTACTACGTGGGGTTCGAGACTCCTCTCGAGGGAGCAGCGGAGATCAGTCAATGCACTGAAGATCTAAAAGTTTTCCATGCTGAAAGTATTCCTATGATTGAAGATTTGGGGAAACTCTGGAGGTTTAGAAGCAACAAGTGGTCGATCAAGACTTCCCTTTGAAAAGGCGACTCAGTGGTCTTCCTTTTATGGCTTGATTTAATCCTTGAGGGACACCCCGTTGATATAATTAGATAAACATGGCCTCGTTTCAGTGCTTTGAGATTGGACCTGAGGCGATAATTGGTGCCGATTCTCGCTTCAGATGCTAAAACGATCTCATTAGAACTCGATTCAGTTCAAGCGCACTTTCCTGTTAAAAGCTCAGTACCGAGGCTGATAACAAAACCAAGCATTGCCAAACGGCCGTTCCAATTTTCAGCAAAATTGACGAAGCCGAACCGGGATGGTCTGTTGTGAGTGATGGGTTGCTCTCAAAAAGAGTGGATTGATCGCGCTCTGTATCCGATCAGAAGCCAAAGGTATGAAGCAGGCCCTGATTCAGCAGGTCTTCAGTTGCGATAAGAGCTACAAACCCGAGCATGGCCAAGCGTTCATTCAGTCGTTCCGCTTTGATCAATCGCTCATGTTGGATTTGGTCTGCTGCATGATCATTCCAGCAGCGTTCTTGGGCTAGGAGCGGTGCCGTTGTCATGGGTGTCTCTGAGGGGGCACCCGTTTTCAGGTGTTCGGTTTCAGGGTCTTTTTAGATAGTCTTTGCGGGTGTAACCCAGCTTTTGACTGGTATCAAACCGCTCACCAGTTTCCTTTCCCCATAGCCGTGTTCACTGCTTCATCTCGATGCCATGGCCTGCAGAGGTACTGCCTCCAAGGGTTAAGGACCAGCCTCCACCCTCTACCCCCCCTTTTTTTTGTTTGGCTACGCAAATGGGAGCGCGCGCTCATTTCGGTGCCTCCTGGGGAAGGGGCTTGACCAACCGAGGCAGACGTCCTGGAGCGCAGTAAGTAGCTCAGGCGTATTGGTGAGCATCGACCACTCTCTTCAGGCCAAGATTCTGTTTGCGGGGGAGGATCATGCCGCATTTCTGAGCGTTAGTTCTGGTGACTTAGGTCTCGATCAGTCCTTGATGCCCCAGGCTTCTTGCAGGTCAACCAACGGTTGATCGGCAACGCTGAAGTAGTCGATTGCAAGTAAATCCTGTTTGCATTGCTTCCCGCGCCGCAGCGCGTGGGCGACGCGTTCCGGGCCAGCCGCCGCTGAGATTTGGTGAGGTTGGCAGCCTGCTACGACACTGTCGAAGAGTCCTCCTTCGAACATCGCCATGGCACCTAAAAACCAGAGTGTTGAACCTGGGACACTGCTGCTGCCAGCTCCAAATGCGGCGTTTTCCACCTCGCCGATGACATCCACGTCGTATCCACCCAGCACGTGCAACCAATCGTGATGAGCAAGAGCTGCATTGGCACCGCCCAGCTCTCCGGGTGTGGTGAAGCTATGGCTCTGGTAGTGCTGCCAAACAGCAGCGCCCAGTGTGCTTTCCGGTAGCTGAGCCAGGGAGCGCCACTGAGCGGATAGCTCTGGATCTTCTTCCACCGTGAAGGTCCAAGCTTGCGATCCATGCTTCACCAGTAGCCGTTCAAAATTGGCTTTTTGACGATCCTCTTCCCCCATCCAGAACAGCCGATAAAAATCACTCTGAGCTTGTGCCCTGGCTTGGGTTGCTACATCTCTTGCTAATACAAGGGATCTGTCGTGGACATTGAGCGCATCTGCCCAGTGTTCCAACGACCGCTCCAGCTCGGCTGGGATGGGATTGACCATCATCTCTGTGAGTACGAGCAGTTCGATCAGCTCCTGCCGCTGCAAGGGGTCTGGAAAAATCACGCCGGCCTCTGCCACGCTTAGGCCGGGGATTCGTTGAAAGTCGATCTCTACTTCCAGGAGCTCTCGGAAGATCAAAGACAGAAAATGGGGCTGGAATTTGGAACACCAACCACTGGGGAGTCGCATAGCGCCAACAACAGCTGCAGCAAGTTGTTCGGCCTGATCTGCAGAGGTATGAGCGAGAAACATCCAGCCGAAACTCCCTTTCCATTAAGTATTTCTACTAAATAGTTTAAGGCTTGCCAGCATTGGAAAGCAAAAGCAACCTGAGATTTGATTCGTTAATTCTTTTGATTTAGCTCATGATGTTCATCGGCGCAGGTTTGCCATCCGGTCAACACTCGAGCCGATGACCTCAACGACGAATATTTCCACTCCATCGTGATCGATGCCTGGTTTGAGTCGAAACAGGAATGCATTCACCCAGGCCGTTTCCTTATTATTAATTTCATGCCCTCTATCAACAAATCCGGGTTTTTGCCGAAAGAGATGTAGAAGCACTTCTAATACATCTTGTGATGAGAGATTCTCAGGATCAACGAAAGGCAGATTTTCTCTGACATCCATCATTGAAATTGAGGCCGAATAGTCAAAGTCCTCTGGAATCACGGCAGCGTTGTTGCGGTACTGATCAATCGAGCGTAGCGATATATCCCCCTCTCGGTTGCAGTGCTGCAACTCTATGGGCTGATCAGTAATCAGCCCTACTTTTTATTAAGGACTTTCCAACCCATATAGCCTGCACCGCCAAGGAAAATAATTGGAAGGATTGCTTTGATGAACCCCAAAGCAACCCAAACTACCAAGATGCCAGCACCTATCCCAATACCAGTTTTCTTGACCAATCCTTGGCTTTCGTCCGTCATCGTTTCCCATTTTGGTAGTGGCATGTTGAGGTCTGCTGCATCACGTCTTTACGACCCAATCTTGGCTTGGTTTCATGATTTTCTAGTGTTGAGTGTGCGGATGCCCTCAAACTAATACTTGATTTAAGCAATTAACTAGGGATTGAGTCACGATTGGCTGTTAACAAAAAACTTATGTTCAAATCTTTTTAATATCTGAAAAAATTTTTATCATCTGATATTCACTATTGAAAATTTAAGTTTATCAAAAATGGGCATTAAAAAAATAACGGTCAATATTGTGGCTAGCGATAAAAACAATTAAGACTCTTTGTCAGCTTTAAGATTATATATTGTTGAAATTGCATTATCAGGTTTGAAATGTTTAGTCAGGATGACGAGAATGATTCGTGTAATGGGCGTAATGTTTAATTTTGCGAACAATTAAGATTCGCGATGACTGCTTTGTTGAGTGAATCGCTGGGCTTGGCTTCTGGTCATCCAGCTGCACGATTGAAGCCAAAGCTAGATCTTGTTTGTGCTTCTATTTCTTGACGCATTCGCAAAATTGCATCCCTTGCAAAAGCTTTTTCGTTTTCTTGAGCTGTGATGATTGCTTTGGTGATCTCGCGAAGTTTGCCAATGTCATCGCAAGCATCGATGTCTCTAAAGGCCGCTTCTAGTTGAAATTTTTGTTCGATTGATAAGCGATGGTTGGTCATTGGACAGATCTATAGCACTTGAAATCTATGTAGTTTTATCTTCTACTGCTGTTCGGTTGAAGGTTCGGTCTCAAAACAAGAGAAGCTTCGCCTTCTGCCTTGGCAGGATGGGGTAGGGGTAGGTCGCAGGGGGATTTGACGCTGAGACGGTGGATTAAACTTGTGAGCAATAACGTAGAGATCCTCACTTTGCGAAGAGACTCGAACTCATATGGATTTTGAGCTAAATGGGACAACGATCTACCTTGATCGGCCTAGTGATAAAGCTGTTGTTCAACGCGTAGCAGCTCATATTCAGCGTCGCATTGTTGAAGACGATTGGAGGCCTTATGCCTCTAAGGCTGATGCCTTAGAGGCTTGGGCAAAACTTGGAGGAATTCGCTTGAAAGTATTACAAGCCTTCGATTTGGCTAAGTAGGTGATCGGTCTACTTGAATCATTCATCGTTTGCTGCTGGATATAGCGTTCTTTGTTTGGTTGGCTTAGTGAAAGAGCGAGACGATAAAGAAAGTGGATAGAGGTCATGATTTTTCCTCGCTATGGATCTTCTGTTCTGTTGCTTTTCGCTTGAGTCAGTAGATCCTCGATGACGAGTCTCTCAGGCATTTACCACTTAAAACTGGATGATGGCTGAGATTTCCACCCCAGACTCGCCGCTGCACTTCTGACTTGCTCTCCCTCTGTAATTAGTGGAGGTGGCGATGCCCTACCCGTTCAGAAGGAATCGAGTTTTATCACGCCATTTCCAATGTCGTCGGTTTCGGGTCTGATGGCAATGCGCGATTGCACCGATGTGCTTTTCGCTCGCCTACGCCACAGTTTGTGTATCGAAATCGGAGGAGCCATGACGGCCGACACTCCACCTCAGCAGATCAAAAAAGCAGCCTGACCACTTGGCCCCTGCTCCAACAGTTTTTTACCCAACGGCGAGTTCCGTCCTTCGGTAGGCGATCTCTTGAACGCCACGTCGATCGACACTCCATCTGCACCGAAACAGGTGCCCTAAGGAGTTCAACCACTCACCACTTAGGAACCAGGCCCCAGGCGCCAAACGCCAGACGCTTCGCACTGATCCTTCAGTTCATTGTTGTCGTTTCGAGGTTCACGCTTCTCCGAGACAGATTCACTGGATATTGGTTAACGCTATGCATAAACGAGCGAGCTAGGCCGTCTCTTCTATCCGGGAGGGGCGGCCTCTCTTTTTCTCGTTACGCCTTTCGTTTCCGTTTCACGACAGACCTTGATGTCAGGGCTTGGCCTGAGCCAGACCATGGGCATTGAGGACTTCCGATGAGCCCAAACTTGATCCAAGCAGCCAGTATTGGCAGCTTTTTAGCAGCTATTTCTGCTGTGTTTGTCACGGCCATGGTTGTCGTTGGCTGAAGCAGAGGGCTGGTCGCCCACCTTTGGTCTGAACGGCCTTGAGGCAAACGTGTATGGCGATGTTGCCTTCTGCAAACCCCCCGTTTGATTAAGGCTCCTCGAGCTTGAGTGGCGGTTGCAGCTTTGTATTGCATTTCGATTGTGCTTTCAACGGTTAGTCAGCTCGATCCTTGCTTTACAGTCACTCCGATGACGGCTGACCTCAATGGCTTGGGAATACACGCAATTGCGTTTTGTTCCGAAAGGAAAGTCGTGGACTGGAGAAATAGAAGAGCTTTGGCTTGATGAAAACCAGTTGATTTCTCGAAGGAATCCACAGCACGACATTACTTTAGTGGGATTGATGAATGAGCTTGGACAGCAAGGTTGGGAACTGATTACCTATGCGCAACCTTTCACTGGGTATCACGGCGGTTGCTATACATTCAAACGTCAAACATAATAATAGATTGCATGAAAATTCGGACTGATTAAATATTCTGCGATCAAAGTTATGTCTCGATTTGATTGCATCTGCGGATGATGCAACATTCATTGTTTTGACTGCCTCTGTAGGCTACTGTTGTTTTCTGAGTTGTAGATTGTTGTCATAAGTTTGTGATGTTGCCTAATTGTTTCCTTAATGGCCGGGAATGTACGGCGTTTGATCATGTGATGATGCTTCTTTCGGGTCGACTAACATTGACCTCTTGGAGCAAATTTGTCCGTTGGTCATGGTTTGCGGTTGTATGGACTCTCCCTTTGCATGCCATGGCCTTGGAGCCGGTGAGGTATCGCTGTGGATCACTGGGTGACGTGAGTGTGGATATTTCCAGGGCATATCCAACAAAAGCGGTCGTTGTTTATGGCGATCAACGTTGGCCAGGCACTATTAGTGGCGGATCGATGACATTTTTTAGCCCCACCCGGCAAACGCCAGAAAGTCCTTGGATGAACTTCGGCCGAAACGGCGTATGGCTTCACTCCAATTACGTTGGATCTGCCGGCTGGAGTGAGTTTTGGGGAGAGGATGCCGCTACCTATCGGCGCCAACATCCTGACTTTCTCGAATCAAGCTTTGTGATGCTGACCCCGTAAGTCTTGAACTGTGTGATTTGTCAACGCGTCATCGGCGTAAAAGCTTTCGCTTGATGTCAATGCGCTGGTCTTGTTGACCAGTCGTTTCTAATTTCAGGGCAGTGCGCGTCTGGATTGGCTTTTGATGCCCTCTCCCAAGCCGAGACGCATCGTGCCGAGTCGTTCCTTAGAGCGATTTGTCGGTAGATGGTTGGTTGCTATCCCAGTGGCTTTAGCCCCGGCCTGGCTCTCTGCAGAATTGTTCCGCCTTCCAGCCGGGAAGGTGTGTTCTGCGATGAATCGCTCGTTGCAAGAGCAAGTTTCAGGTTTTGCGGCGAAGCAGTTGCAACAGGACTGCCGTCAGGCCACCGATGAGAGCGTGAATTTTTGGCTTCTTTGGTTCATTTGGGTCCTTTTGATTCGATCGAGTTATCGCTACTGGCCTTTATTGGTTGCGATGGTGGTTGAGGGCGAAAAGCATGACTTCTAGTGTTTTGATTGGGATTGTTTGTTGACTCAATCAATACAGTTCAGTTGAAATCCGTTACCAGTACTAGTCGATGTCAGGATTGACTCGTTAGTTGATACGTGGGGTCTCAAGCATCCAGGCCTTACAAGCGTATAAATCGATTAGCTTTGGTTCTGATTTGATGCTCAATGGCATTCCACTCGCATCCTCTGTCTATGGGATGTTTTGGAATGTCGCGCCACACTAGAAGCATGACGAACAGCACCCCCACGATCCTGATCTGGGTCAACCAATACAAGAAATATCAGCAGCTGATCGAGCAGGGGCTGACTGATGAGGCTTCCGTCTTGAAACGAGAAATTGATGAAGCGCTGCCCCTGATTGACTTGACTTGGAAAGATTTAGAGCAAGCTGCATCCGATGGGTCTAACGGATAGCGTGGACTCTGGTTTTAGGAGGGTGTTTTAGGGCTTCACTGCTTTCCATGCAGTTCCCTGAACTCTTCGAGCTTATCGAGATCTTTTTGTTCATCCACGCTGTAGTCAGTAAGGATGAGTGCTTTCCCAATCGTTCCAAGGGCATATTCAAGACGATCGAGATTCTTGCGCCCTTCTTCATCAGATCGAGCCGCTCGAATCACGTCAGGCTTCAGTTGATCAGCAAGGTTTTCCATTTCATCGGCAATGAACCGAGCCTGATCCAGTGGTGTTGTCATGAAGAGCCTAGAATATTGAGTTGGTAAGCCTTTTCTAATAATAAACTAGGCTTGAGGTTGTGTTGTTAACAATCATGCAACTAGTTTGTTTTAAGCTATATTCATTCTGATATTTTTATCAGCGTTAGATCACTGAGTGGAATTGCGTACGATGTTACGGGATGGATGTTGCAACTGTTTTTGGGCTTGGGGGCTTGAAAAATTCAGCTTTGTAGCTCCAAAAGCAACAGTGATGCTGTGCGTTTGTTTATTAATCCTGCCATGATCGCTCAACGTGAGTAAGTTGAGCAAGGACCTGTTCGGAACAGCAGCACAGCACTATGGCGTCATATTCATTTGATGTGGTATCTGATTTTGACCGCCAGGAGCTGGTCAATACTCTGGATCAAGTCCGCCGGGATGTTGGAAATCGTTATGACCTTAAGGATTCAGGTACTGAAATTGATCTAGCGGAAACGGAAGTGGTGATCACCACTGCTAGTGACATGACATTGCAAGCTGTTGAAGATATTTTGAGGACTAAAGCGACCAAGCGAGATCTTTCCTTAAAGATTTTTGACTTCCAAACTCCTGAGGTTGTTGGTGGTAATCGCGTTAAGCAGGTCATTCAATTGCGAAAGGGCCTTAGCCAAGAGCTTGCGAAAAAGCTGAGCAAAATGGTTCGTGATGAATTGAAGAAGGTTACGGTTGCCATTCAAGGTGAAAGTCTTCGTATTACTGGCAAAAGTAAGGATGATCTTCAGGTAGCAATTCAACTCGTGAAAAGCAAAGAGGAAGAATTAGACGTTCCGCTTCAATTTGAAAACTATCGCTAATTTTTAAGATTTTTCCTATTATTTGACTTTTTAAAGTTTAATTTTTGGCTTCAGATTGATTCTGAACTTGTTTCGCTTTTGCTCTGTTGCAGTCATGTAATCGTTAGGTTAGGTGATGTAAAATTTGCCTCGTCATTCGCTTTCTTGGCTCAATTGCTTAGGCTATTGCCGTCTGCGATAGTGTCATTCAATCAAATCCCTCTCTCCTTAATCGTGGACATCAATAGAGTCTTTTTTCGCATTAAGGGAGGCAGGGCCGGATTGTCTGCTTTTACAATAATTTGCCTGTCATGAATTGATCCTCCTATCGTGATGTCCATAGGACTTATGCTCTTTGATAAATCATTCACGCATTTTTTGTGTTGGTCATTATTGATACTGAACCAAGCCCGTGAAGTCTCTTCTTGATTCCTCAGTGACTCACAAGCTTGCGACTTTTTTGGCCGTCAATCTATGTACAGGCATTGCTGTGCTCTTCGGCTCCTCTCCGGCTTGTGCCAATCAAGTTCGTTTGGCCAGGCCGACCTCCGAAAATCTTTTGCAGGAGTCTGGTCAGCGCTTTCACCCTGTTCATTCATCACTTGGAATTGTTAGCAGCCAGGAGAGACTGGCGAGTGAGGTGGGGGCTTTAATGCTTCGTAAGGGTGGGAATGCCATTGATGCTGCTGTAGCTACGGCCTTTGCCCTATCTGTCACGTTGCCCCAGGCTGGGAATCTCGGTGGAGGGGGATTTCTTGTGTTCTGGTTTGCGCCTGAGCGCAAGGCTTATGCGCTCAATTTTCGTGAAATTGCTCCTCGTCTAGCGCATCGAGACCTTTTCCTTGATCCTGATGGGGAAGTGAGCAAGAGCAAAGAATTTTTTAGTTTATTGAGCACTGGTGTTCCCGGAAGTGTGGCCGGCCTTTTGAAAGCTCAGGAGCGTTTTGGCCGTTTGAGTCGGGTAGAAGTGATGGCCCCTTCGATCCAACTTGCGGACGATGGTTTTGTGATTTATCCGCAATTGGCAGACTCTCTCAAGAGAGCATTCCCACGTCTGAGGCAAGATCCGACAGCACGGTCACTTTTTTATCGGCAAGTTGAGCTCCCTGGTGGTGGAGCTCAGTGGATTCCTTATCAATCTGGTGAGCTGCTGCGTCAGCCTGAGCTGGCTCAGTCCCTAAAACTCATTTCTCTTAAGGGTACCTCGGCTTTTTATGAAGGAAAGATTGCTCATCAGATTGTGACTTTAATGAAGTCTCAGGGAGGGCTTATTGATCATCGTGATTTAGCTAATTTCACTGCTCCTTGGGTAGAACCTGTGAAGGGAGTCTTTCGTGGCCATACTGTCATTTCCATGCCACCGCCAAGTAGTGGTGGTATTACCCTTCTTCAAATCCTAAAGCTGATTGATCCTTTTGATCTTGAAGCATTAGGTTCTAACAGTGCAGACTCGATTCATTTACTTACGGAGAGTATGAATCTTGCTTATCGAGATCGTAATCAGTTTTTAGGAGATCCAGATCAGATTGATATTCCCATGCGTAGGCTTCTTTCTCAATCATATATTGATAGATTGCGTGATCAATTAAATCTTGCTTCGCATACTTCAGCGGCCGATTTGGCTGGACAAGCACCTCTGTCATCTGGTGTCAATACAACTCATCTTTCTGTGGCTGATCGTGATGGCTCATTGGTGGCATTAACGACGACCTTGAATTTTGCTTATGGCAATGGAATCGCCGTTCCAGGGTCAGGTTTTCTCTTGAATAACGAGCTTGCTGATTTCACGGCTAAACCTGGTGTACCTAATGCTTACGGTTTGGTGCAAGGGGAGCAAAACGCAGTTGCTTCAAGTCGAAGACCCCTCAGCTCTATGACGCCCACAATTGTTCTGAATAAAGAGGGTGATTCTTGGTTGGCGACCGGGAGCCCTGGTGGGAGTCGAATTATTACGACCGTTGTTCAGGTGCTTTTAAATCGGATTGTTCATGGTCTCAATCTTGCAACAAGTGTCGCTACACCCAGGATTCATAGTCAGCTATGGCCTGATTCCTTGCAGCTTGAGCAGGGTTTTAGTCCCGACACGGTTGAGCTTTTGAAACAGCGAGGCCATACATTGCGATTCACTCGTTCGATGGGTTCCGCTAATAGTGTTGAGCTCAAACCAAATGGCGGCAGTTTTGGAGTTGCTGATCCTCGTAGGCCTGAAGGAGCGGCTATAGCTGAATAATATTAAAAAAGTTGGGTGCCAAGTTGCAATGAAAAGCTGTTGTCGATTTGAGGAGATGTAAGTGAATTGTAGATGAGTTGGCCATTTAGAGACGTGAATAGTTTTTTGTCTCCCAATGGATAGACCTTGATAGTTCCCGAAAAATTATTACTCGGAGATAGGCCGTCTATATAGGCGCCTGTGAATTGATTGCTTAGTGAGAGATTGAAGTAATTATTCGGGTCCCAGTCGAAGCTGATTCGCGCGCTACTAGCTGCATATGTATTTCCGCAGTACTTGTCATCTCTACAAAATTCTCCGCCCCATATGCTCTGTACTGAAGGACCTGCTGATATATTAAGGGTTGTAGTATCTGTCTTTATGAGATCATATCCAATGCCAATTGAATTGATAAGATTATTCACTCCTACTTGATTAAGGGTGTCGTAATCGTAAATATTTGAGATATAGGCATTCGTTTTTCCTGAAAATGTGTATGAGTAGCGTAGGTCTAGTTGTCCTTGGTTTGTGTCCGTAGCCCCTTGCTGTTCACTTGAACTTCTAGAAAAACCATATTCTGTATTCGCTTTAAAGGCAAAAAGGTTTACTGCATCCTTGTATTGGGTGATGAGTTGAGATGTGCTGTCAAGGTCTTGGTCGCGATCTGTATTCGATCCTGTAATTCCTGCTGAAAAGCTTCCTGTCCATCGCTTTCTTTTTGGTTTGGCTTTTAATGAGGTTGATTGAATCTCAAGTTTGCCTAAGCTTGGATGTTCAATGACCGTTACTGTATCAGTGCTTTCACTCTTGACTAATTTGCCTTGAATCTTGTCGCCATTGCTTAGAGTTAGTGTAATCGTTTCTGCAGTAGCGACATGTATCCCACTTTCTAATAGCAGCAGCATTGTTGTATTTAGGGCGATTGAAAAGCATGCTGTTTTTATCAAGATGGAAGGCTTGCGACTCATTCTTTTATTTTACATTATATTGAAAGAATTTTTCGTACCTTCCCCCCTGATTGCTGGTTGCGAGCCTATTCCAGTTCCACCGCATTATTTCCGACTGATCTTACACCAGAGTTCATGCTGAAGTCGATTTTATTTTTACCCTCTATTCAGTTTAATGATGCTTGTGTGATCCACATTCCAGTTGGATTGACCAGGCTTTGATGTAGATCGTATGTGCTTATTTATTGATTGAGTTTTTGGATTGCATGTGAACTGGCTCAGTTCCCCCCTCAACTCCCACCTCGGGTTGAGCCGTGACATCCAGAATTAATCATTCCACTGATTGTGTAGCTGAGATGGTTCTGCTTCTTTGGTTTGAGCCCCAGCGATCCAAAGACCAAAGCTCAGCATCGTCTTCGCGATGCGTTGAGCTTTCATCTCGATCTATTCAGGAGATTGCAGCAAAGCTTTCTCGGAATGCCTTGATGGTTGCGTCGATGTCTTCATCGGAATGGGCGAGCGATGTGAAGCCTGCTTCAAATGCAGATGGTGCAAGGTAAACACCGCGTTCGAGCATCGCTCTATGCAGTTGACCAAACCGCGCAGCATCGGTTGTTTTCGCTTCTTCGAAATTTCGGACTGGACCTTCACAGAGGAAGAAGCCGAACATGGCCCCAACGCTGCCTCCGGTGATTGGAAAACCAGCTTCACGGCCCGTATCCAGAATTCCTTGAATTAAGCGTTCGGTCGTAGCGGTGAGCTTCTCGTAGCTGCCTGGCTGCTTCAGCAATTCGAGAGTTTTGATCCCAGCCGTCATCGCCAGAGGATTGCCACTCAACGTGCCTGCTTGATACATAGGGCCAGCAGGTGACACCATTTCCATAATCTCTCTGCGGCCGCCATAGGCGCCAACGGGCAAACCTCCTCCAATCACCTTGCCCATTGTTGTGAGATCTGGAGTCACTCCAAAGTGTGCTTGGGCACCGCCATAGCTGATGCGGAATCCAGTCATCACTTCATCAAAGACCAGAAGTGCACCGTTTTCTTTGGTGAGTTCTCGTAAACCCTCCAAGAACCCTGGTTCAGGTTGGATGAACCCTGCATTGCCAACGATCGGTTCAAGGATCACTCCGGCGATCGCGTCGGGATTTTCAGCGAAGAGCTGCTTCACCGATTCCAGATCGTTGTAAGGAGCAGTCAATGTGTTGGCTGTGGTGCTCCGTGGCACTCCGGGGGAGTCGGGTAGGCCGAGTGTGGCGACTCCCGAGCCAGCCTTGACGAGGAACATGTCCGCGTGGCCGTGGTAGCAGCCTTCGAACTTGATGATCTTGTCGCGCCCCGTGAAAGCTCGAATCAAGCGCAGCATCGACATACAAGCTTCTGTGCCGCTATTCACGAAGCGCACCATCTCCACGCTGGGGACGGCTTCAATCACCATCTCCGCCAAGGTGTTTTCTAAAGCGCAGGGAGCTCCAAAGCTTGTGCCTTTCTCGATGGCTTCTTGGAGAGCGCTGATGACCTCTGGGTGGGCATGACCGCAGATGGCTGGTCCCCAACTGCCGATGTAATCCACATATTTATTGCCATCCACATCCCAGGCATAAGGGCCTTTGACCCGATCGAACACGATGGGTTGTCCGCCGACCGACTTGAAGGCGCGCACCGGAGAGCTCACGCCGCCGGGCATCAAATCCTTGGCCGCATTGAATATGGCCTCGGAGTGGCTGGTGTTCAGATTGGAAGCAGTCACGGGGACGGGAGCCAAAGGGCAGTTGCAAACCGTGCAACATCTTGACCCAAGATCGGCCCGATGTGTTTTTTCTGTACTTGAAGCCAAAGAATTGATGACAAAACTGCCTAGGTTGCTGCAGTTCGGCACGTCATCAGTGAACTACGACTGGCCAGCGCTTGAGCGGGAGTTGAGAGGGTTCCTCCCCTCAAAAGCAGTCGTCGCGAAGCGGCAGGAATTGCTGTCGTACGACTGTGATGGTCTCACCATGGACCGGCACATGCCGAAGCTTGCGGTGTTGCCAGAAACGGCCGATCAGGTGGCACAAATCTTGGCGTGCTGCCATCGCCAGGGCATTCCTTTTGTGGCTCGAGGGAGTGGTACTGGCCTTTCAGGTGGTGCGTTGGTGGAGCAAGAAGCGCTTCTGGTGGTGACCAGTCGTATGCGCCGAATTCTCAAAATCGATCTTGAGAATCAGACGATCACGGTGGAGCCTGGTGTGATCAACAGTTGGGTGAGCCGTGCGGTTGTTGGTGATGGCTTTTATTACGCCCCAGATCCTTCGAGTCAGGTGGTCTGCAGCATCGGCGGCAATGTTGCTGAAAATTCTGGTGGTGTGCATTGCTTGAAGTACGGCGTCACAAGCAACCATGTGCTCGCCTTGGATGTTGTGCTGCCGGATGGCACACCAACTCGCTTTGGAACCTCGTTATGCGATGCGGCTGAGCTGGATCTGCGGGGCGTGTTTATTGGGAGTGAGGGCACGCTTGGAATTGCCACGGCAATCACGCTTCGCTTGCTACATGCTCCCGATGCTGTTGGTGTGTTGCTCGCAGATTTCCCTTCTATGCAGGCCGCTGGAGAGGCTGTGCGCTTGATCACTCGCGCTGGGGTGTTACCAGCTGGGCTGGAAATCATGGATCAAACCTGCATCAAAGCGGTGAATGAAGCGTTTGGAGAAGAGGAGTATCCGCAGGAGGCTGGAGCTGTTTTATTGATTGAGCTTGATGGCCAGGAACCGGAGGTCAAGCAAGCCGTCACGGTCACGTCAGCCCTTTGTCGAGAGGCTGGGGCCGGCGACATCCGTGAAGCCTGGAGTGAAGAGGATCGCGCCCGTCTCTGGAAAGGACGAAAAAGTGCCATTTCAGCGCTTGGCCGGCAATACCCCAGCTACTACCTCCAAGACGGCGTTGTGCCACGTACGGCTCTTCCAAGGGTTCTTAAGGCCATCGATCAGCTCAGTGCGGAACACGGTCTGGTGGTGGCCAATGTGTTTCATGCCGGTGATGGCAACCTGCATCCGCTGATCCTTTACCGCGCATCAGAACCGGGTGTGAATGAACGGGTAAAGGCACTCGGAGGCGCGATCATGCATCTTTGCCTTGAGGTGGGAGGCAGCATCAGCGGAGAACACGGAGTTGGCAGCGATAAGCGCTGTTATCTCGATCAAATGTTCAGCGCTGATGATTTGGTCAGCATGCAATGGGTTCGGCTTGCTTTTGATCCGCTTGGCCGTGCCAATCCTGGAAAAATTTTTCCGACTCCACAGAGCTGTGGCGAGTCGATGCGACGTTCTGTGCAATTACAAGCAGAGGGACAAGAGCTTCCCGAAGAAGCCATTGTGTATTGAAATCAGTCCTCAACCTCTTCGTCGTCCTCTAAGTCCCAGGCCAGGTCAACCACCACAGGTGCGTGGTCGCTGGGTTGGACCCGTCCTCGTTCTTGCTTGTCGATCGAACAGCTTCGCGCTACCCCCCGAAGCGTTTCATCGAGATACACGTGATCGATTCGCCAGCCACGATCTCGGTCCCAAGCACCACTGCGGTAATCCCACCAGCTCCAATGGCCGCTGTTTGCTTCAAACAGACGAAAGGCGTCTTGAAGATCAGGCCCTAAGGCCGCTCTTAACGCGTCCCGTTCTCGATCTGAGGCCATGATCCCGCCGGACAAGCGATCCGGATCGGGTAGGTCTCGCGCTTCAAGCCCGATATTGAAATCTCCCACTACACAGAGCGGTTCGTCTCTGGTTTGGATCGCCCTGAGGTAGCGCTCCAGGCAGGACAGCCAGGTGAGTTTGTAGTTGTATTTATCCGAGCTGAGACTCGATCCATTGGGGACGTACAAATTCACCACTCGAACGCCATCGATGAGTGCGCTGATGACGCGTTTTTGAGCACTAAGTTCCTCGGCTTCGTCGTCGTCAATGAGCTCTGCACTGAAACCCATCCGCACGTCTTCAACGGGCATGCGACTGATCAGTGCAACGCCGTTGTAGGCCTTCTGTCCGTAAAACTGAACTTGATATCCCCTCTGGAGAAAGGGCTCTAGCGGAAATTGAGGATCATCCACTTTTGTTTCCTGCAATGCCAGCAGGTCTGCTTGCGAGTGCTCAAGCCAATTCAGAACATGATCCAGTCGGGTTCGCACTGAATTGACATTCCAGCTGGCAATTTGCACGGATGATGCGGCTTCTGAAGGTGACCCTTAGCATCGAGCCGATATTTGGAAGCTGAGAACGTGCCATCGCTTACCGCGTTAAGACCTCATCTTCTTGGGCTCATCAGTGTGATCTCGCTGGTCATTTCCGTAGACGTTTTGGCTCAGGAAAGCCCGATGGGTAGTGGCTATCAGTCTCCCCAGCAGCGTGATGTGTTCCAGACCGTGCCCGGCCAGAACGACCAGGAGTCGGTGCTTGATGCCACCAACCCCATGGACTTGATGAATCGGTTGCGTAGGGCCAATGCGATGAATGACGCCACACCGCCCGCGGACGCCATCGATGCGGCGCTTAAGGCTTTGGAGTCGTCTCAGCCAGCGCCTTAGGAGGAGGTGTCAGCACGTTTAGGCGACTCTTTGCCGTTCTGTCCTCACCCTTTCGGAAGGCTTCAAGTTGCCAGCGAACCGCTAGTTGATCGAGGGCTTGCTTGTTCTGTTCATTGACGGAAAGACGGTTTCTGACCCTTAGCAACACCATTTGCGATTGCTGTTTCTGCCCCTTGTCGTGATGGAGCAGGGCGAGGGCGAGCAGAGGTTGAATGCTCTCTTGAGACTCTGCGGCAATGAGGCGGTAGGTGGCGATAGCTGCGTTGTCATGTCCGGAGAGACGTTGCAAATCAGCGAGGCGCAATCCAAGCGACAGTCGTTGCCCTTTGCGTGTTTGCTTGAAACGATCGGTTGTCTGTTCCAAAGCGGTGGCCTGACGGTTTGTTCCCACAGCCAACAGCAGTTGAAGGTTCTGTACTTCTGGGCGATTGGGCCATAGCGCTCGAAGGGTGATGAGCTCATGCCCTGCTCCATCGCGATCACCTCGTTGGAGCTTCCGTTGGGCCAGGAGCAAGCGCCAACGCCACTCGCGTGGATGGGAGAGGGTGAGTTGCTCAAGCCTTTGCTCTGGCTCAATGGCTAGATGAGCTTTTGTCTTGACTGGATGTTTGACAGGCTTGACGCGTGACAGCGGCTGTTGATTGGTCTTTTGATCTGCCTTTGGATGTTGATCAAGTGCTTGGGCTATAAGCCAGCCTGTGATCAGGGCCAAAGGAAGTCCCAACCCCATCATCCATCGATTTCGAACCGTCTGTAATCGGTTAGCGCCGGGCAATCTGCATGGGGAGTGCTGAACCCACTCTGATTCGAATCCCCCGAGCTAGCTAGAGTCACTTCAGGCCAATGGAAGCCACTCACGGCAATGCGCGACCATCCGATTTCCCCGGTTACAGAACCCCTCCAGTACCGGGCGATCGGTGTTGTTAGGGGAATTTATCGACCGGAATCTGACGATCAGCTCACCCGGGGGGTCTTGATTGATTCCGATGGCAATGAATTAGAGGCTGTCGTTCTTGGCAGGATGCTCACCCTCATGCGTCGTCATCTCGATATGACAACGCCTCACCTGTGGGTGGTGTATCCCCGTTGCCGTGAGTCTGATCATCTGCATCTTCAAATTGCAGGAATTTGGGAGCCCAGCACGCTGGCGACAGTTGAGACCTCAGATTCCGAGGCCGTAGATGTCGAGGCCTCAGAGGCCCAAGGTTCCTTGGATCAACTGCCCGAAGGCGACGACTTTTTCTCGATTCGTGGCGAATTGATTTTCACGAAGCCAGAAGCCAATGAGCTCGTCGTGAAGGTGCGGCAGTTGCCTCGAGCTGATGGATTTCGTCCCTTGCCGTTCAAAGTTCAGCTCACAGGAGATCTGCCCCTCGAGCACCTAAGGCATTTCGTCAGTTTGGATGTTCGCCGTCAAGGACAGCTTCTCTCTGTTGAGGCCTTTGAAGTGATTGCACCGATGCCGACGCGAGGTGGAAAAGGCCGGGAGGGATCCCGTAATGGAGGAGCCCGTCCCCGACCTGCCAAGACCTGACCTGATGCCCTCTTCCCCCACCTTCAACACCACTGCCGGTGTCGCGGTGGCCAGCGCCACCGGTTTAGCTGTGTTTGGACCGTTGATCGGACTGTCGACGGCATGGATTGCTCTTGGGTTGGGAGGTGCCCTTTTGGGCCTCACCGTTGATGCCGCTCAGTTCAACGGGATGGGAGGTCACCTTTTGGCGGAATCACTGCCCGGCGGTCGCAACAGATTGCGCAGAGTTGCGTTTCACGAGGCTGGTCATTGGTTGGTCGCTCAAGAGGAAAATCTCGAGGTCAAACGGGTTCTTGTTGGAACCCGTGGTTGTCTTCAGGCGGGGTTGCGTTGCAACGGTGTAACCGAATTTTCTCTACCCGATCGGGCCCGTTTGTCCCTCGAAGACTTGCGTCGTTGGAGCAGGGTTCTTCAGGCCGGAATGGCTGCGGAAACGCTGCTTGAGGGACCAACTCAAGGGGGGGAAGATGACAAAGCTCTGTTGGGACGTATCTGGGGCGTGTCTGGACAAGATGTTGATACGGCTCAGCGAGAACAACGCCGGGCGCGTCGGGAGGTGGAGCAGCTTTTGCGCTCCCGACGCACTGAGATCGAATCGATTGCCAACAGGTTGCTGGACGGCATGCCTCCAGAGCCAGAATGAACGCACTGGTGATTGATTGTCCAACTGGTCTTGCCGGGGACATGTTGTTGTCGGCAGTCCTGGATTTAGGGGTGCCGGAGTCTGTTGTTCATGAGCCCTTGCAAGCTCTTGGTCTCGCCAATGCCTATGGACTCAAGGTTGAGGAATCTCAGAGTGGTGGATTGCGTGGGCTTCGGCTCTCGGTGAGCAGTAAGGAACCCAACCCTCCCCATCGTCGCTGGTTAGATCTGCGTTCGTTGATCTCGGAGGCTTCGCTGTCACCTTCCCTAAAAACAAAGGTGTTGCAGGTGTTTCAGGCCCTGGCTGATGCGGAATCCACGGTTCACGGATGTGCCCCTGATCAAGTTCATTTCCATGAGATTGGGGCGATCGACAGCTTGGTTGATGTCATCGGTGTCTGCGCTGGTATTGAGAGCCTTGCCCCTGAGTCGATTTATTGCACGGCCCCCCCAGCCGGTCATGGTCGAGTGACAACGGCTCATGGGGTGCTTCCTGTTCCGGTGCCAGCGGTACTTGAATTGGCTAAGCGACATCAGCTGCCGCTTCTCACCGGGGAGGATCTTCCTGCTGCTGAGCTGACCACTCCCACGGGGCTGGCCTTGGTGGCTGTACTGGCGGATCACTTTCAACGCCCCTCAAGGATGGAGGTTGAGGCTGTCGGTATTGGCCTCGGCCATCGCTGTTTGGATCGTCCCAACCTGCTGCGCTTGATCCGTATTCGTGAGGCGAGCAGAACAAAGCCTGGTTGGCAGGAGCTTGTGGTGCAGGAGGCCTGGATTGACGATGCCACTGCCGAAGAGTTGGCAAGCCTGGCTCAACACTTGCGTTTGGCTGGTGCGTTGGATGTGGTTCAGGGAGCCGTGTTGATGAAAAAGCAAAGGCCTGGTACTTCGGTGATCGCCCTTACAACTCCAGATCAGGCGGCTGCCTTGCGGGAGGTGTGGTGGCGCCACAGTCCAACCATCGGCTTAAGGGAGCGCGAACAGGGGCGCTGGGTATTGCCCCGTCGTTGTGGGGCGAGCGCAACCCCTTGGGGCATGATTCGCGCTAAGCAGACGCGCCGACCGGATGGGTCCTTCACTCTGAAGTGGGAGCAAGATGAGCTCCAGCGTGTGTCTGCTGAGGCTGGTCTCCCCGTGATGGAGCTTCGTGATCGTCTCGCTCTCGAGGCCCATGCTTTTGTGCCCGAGGAGGACTGGCAGTGCTGAAAAGGCTTTCTTTGCCTGGTGGTTTACGCCTTTGGATCACCCTGCTCACCCTCGCCTTTGTTGGAGTGGCATTAGCAAGCCATGCCACAGGATTGCGCGCCCTCACGATTAGCCGACAGGGATGGTGGTGGCTGTTGTTGGGGCTTGGCTTGAGTTGGCTCAGCTTGGTGGTCAATGCCCTGGCTTGGAAGGTCTTGGTGGTTTGGCTCGGGCATCAGCCAGGACGCTTGGCCTTAGTGCCGCTTTATCTGCGCAGCAACTTGCTCAAATATTTGCCTGGTGGCATTTGGCATTTCCTCGATCGTTTTCGTGCTCTCCGGCCCCATCTTGGTGGAGGCAAGGCTTTGGTTTCGGTGTTGATGGAGCCGATGGTGATGGCCGTCGCTGCCTTGCTTTGGGTGCCATTTGGTGGGTTTCAAAACGGTTTGGCGTTGCTCTGTGTTCTCCCTTCCGCGCTGCTGTTGCCGCGTTGGCGTGAGCCTTTGTTGCGTCGATTGGAGACCAGCAAGTTACGCCAGCTCAATCGCGTGGACCCAGGGGGTACAACCTCCATTGAGGATGAAGAATTGGGGAGCGGCAGAACGTCTTACCCCTGGTGGCCCCTGGTCTCTGAACTGCTGTTCGTGCTCTGTCGATTTGCGGGGTTTTGGTGCTGCTTGCAGACGTTCGGACTCCTGGCTGGGCAGCCTCTGGGCCTTTGGCTTTCGGCCTTTGCCCTTGCCTGGACGGTTGGCCTGGTAGTTCCTGCTGCCCCGGGCGGTTTGGGGGTGTTTGAGGCGGTTCTGTTGTTTCGTATGGGCACGATTGTGCCGGAGGCGCCGTTGCTTGCGGTGGCACTCAGCTACAGGTTGCTCGTGACCTTGGCCGATCTGATCGCAGCCGCTGCTGTGAAGGGTGATTCCTGGATGGCGGCAAAGGTTCGCGTTTAGTCGGCTGTTCTGATGGTGTGGCCGCTCCCTGAACTGCCGATTCGCTGGGAGGCTTTGCCCTGTCTGCTGGAAGCTGGTTGGGCTCTGATCCGTCTTTGGGAACTCCCAAAAAGAGCCGATAACGGGCTTTCCCTTGGTGGGTTTGTTAGCTCCGCGCCGTAGCCCTAGTTGCCGGGGTTTGCCGGACGATTAAGTCTCAGTTGTGTGGTCGAGGCCTGGTATAAGGGCAGCTGCAGCCAAAAGTCCGAGTCCAAGAATCATCAATGCCGGCCAGAGCGCTGCGGCAAGCCGTTCGTCACTCGCGTATTGAAAAACTCGCACCGACAGGGTGTCGAAATCAAAGGGTCGAAGCGCGAAGGTCAGAGGCAGCTCCTTCATGGTGTCCACAAAAACAAGCAGTGCTCCGACCGCGAGCGGGCCCTGCAGAAGGGGAATGTGAATGCGACGGAGCACATCCGGCCAGCGGCACCCCAGGCCAGTGGCTGCTTCGTCCAGGCTGGGTGACATTCGTTCTAAGCCTGCATCAAGCCCCCCTTTGGCAACAGCAAGGAAACGATCGGTGTAGCCCCAGAGCAAAAGCAGGATTGGTGAGAGCTGCCAGGGCCCACCAATGATGAGTAAGGCCAGAGCGAGCACGGCACCTGGAATCGCGTATCCGAGCCCGGCGAGAAAGGTGAGGCTGTGCAGCCAAGGGGCCGTGGTCCAGCGCTTTGTAATGGCAAGGAGTAAGGCTGCTGCTACAGCCAAGCCTGCTGCTGCAAGGGCGAGACCAAGACTGCGCAAGGTGAGCAGCAACAGCTCTGGCTGTAAACCAGTTTGTAGTTGATCAAGGTTCAAGCAGGCCCAGATCAATGGTGTGCCAAGGCTCAGGAGCGGTGGAATGAACCCCAAGGCTTGAGCGGCAAAGGCTCTTGGTCCAGTGAGAGTCCAGTTCGGGGATTCTCCACCCGTTAGGCCTTCAGACCATCGACGGCTACGACGACGCAGTTTGCGTTCGCCAATCAATAGTCCCGTCACGATGATCAGGGTGACTAGGGCAAGTCCGACCGCTCCTGCTGGGTTCCCTTCGAGTTGCCAGGCTTGGAGAATTCCAGCGGAGAGGCTTGGAATGCCTAGGAGTTGAACGGCCCCAAGTTCGTTGACCACCTCCATTCCCATCAGCGCGATTCCGGCTCCAATGGCAGGGAGAGCCATCGGGAGGGCGATGCGTCGAAAGCTTTCCCATGGTCCTACTCCGAGGCAACGGCAGGCTTCCAGTTGACGGCGACCGCAGATGCTGAAGCTTTCAGTGCTGAGCAGGAAAACATAGGGATAGGTGCTCAAGGCCATGACCAGTACCCCCCAACCCAGTCCATGAATTCGGATCCCATGGATGCTGCCCAGATCCACGAGCGTTGCAGCGAGAAGGTACGAAGGGCTGGCGAGTGGGAGGAGCTGGGCAATCCGAAGAAGGCGTCGGCCTGGAAAGCGGCAATTGGCGAGGAGCCAACCGTTTGCGGAGCCAAGAACGGCTCCGAGGCTCGCGGTGCCAAGCAGCAGGAGGGTTGTTCCCCGGATTTGGATCAGCCCATCGGCGCCCAGGCTGGCAGAACCAAGAAGAAGACCTCTCACGCCCTCTCCGATTAATCCGCCCAGGGGAAAGAGGGCGAGCGCTGCGAGGAGGCAGGCCACGACTGCTAATAGGGTCCTTCCCTGCTGCCACTGGCCTTGCAAGCTCTTGCTTGTCATGAGAGGTAGCGCTTATCCATAGGGATCAACAAGCCGAGCGACTGAGCTCCAAAGGCCTAGAGCTCGAACATTCACAAGGAGGAAGCAGTCAGGTCCAAGTCGACGCAATGGATTGCCACTGACTTGCATTCGCACCAAGAAGCTGTTGAGAAAGATACTCAAGAGTGGATCGTTTGGCTTGGTTCTTTTGCCCATCCAATCCAATAACTGAGAGATTGAATGGGCCGAGATGAGGCCGTCAGCGTCGGGCCTGCCGCACGGGGATCGGAATGAGTGCGGGTTCCATCAAGCCGCCACCGCTGTTGTCGTCATCGTCAGAGTTGGCGCTAAACCAAAGGAGGATGCCAATTAAAATGCAACAAGTTCCCAGAAGGGTGAGCTCAAACATTGCCAACCCAAAGCTGACGAAACTCTAATCAGAATGATTCGATATCGACATCTCATTCGGATCGCAAACGCTGGATTGGGGTGGTTGGTTTAGGAATTGCTTTTGCCTGCATCTTTGGCAACACACGCTTCGAGTTGTTCCCTAAGGGTGCTGTGGTCCATCTCCTGACCGATCAACACCAGTTGGTTTTTGCGTTTGCCATCCCAGTCGCTGTCATCAATGGAAAAGCGCTTGCCAGCTAAGTGAAAAACATGGCGCTTTTCACTTTCGTTAAACCAAAGGATGCCTTTTGCGCGAAAAACGCTCTCGGGCAATTGATTGTCGAGGAAGTTTTGAAATTTGCGGAGCGAGAAGGGTCCATCGCTACTGAATGACAGGGAGGTATAGCCCTCGATGTCGAGATGGTCAGCATGGTCGTGATGGGCGTGTCCGTGATCGTGGTGGCCATGGTCGTGATGGGCGTGTCCGTGATCGTGGTGGTCATGGTCGTGATCGGCTTTGGTCGCAACACGATCGCTTTCAAACAATCCAACACTCATCAAGAGAGGCAGGGGAACATCTCCTTTGACGGAATGAAGGATACGTGCATCTTTTTTGATACTGCGCAGGCTTTCTTCTAATTCTTTGACACGCTCTGTTGATACCAAATCTGTTTTGTTTAAAAGAAGAATGTCTCCGTAAATAATCTGAGAGCGACCTACTTCACTTTCAAAAACGCGAGCATTGCAATTTTCAGCATCAACCAGGGTGATGATTGAATCCAACCTGGTCTGATCCCGCAATTCACTGCCTAGAAATGTCATGGCTACGGGAAGTGGATCAGCAAGACCTGTCGTCTCTACAACCAAATAGTCCAAGGGTTCAGGGCGCTTCAGGATGCGATCGACAGCTTCCAGCAATTCCCCGTTAATCGTGCAGCAGATGCAGCCATTGCTGAGTTCCACCATGTCTGCACTGGTCCTCACCACAAGATCGTTGTCGATGCCAATCTCTCCGAACTCGTTCACCAAAACAGCGGTTTTGAGACCGTCTTGATTGCTCAGAATGTGGTTGAGGAGTGTGGTCTTTCCGGCGCCTAGAAATCCTGTGAGAATTGTGACAGGAGTTCCGTTGGTCTGAATCCTTTGATTGGAAGCAGTCGCTGACATGGTCGGATTCAAAGGGTTGGAGAAAGGGCGTCGATCGCTTGAGCTAGTTCGGCATCACGGCTCGAAAGTCCACCGAGATCATGGGTGGTGAGTCGAATGGTGACACGGTTGTAAACATTGCTCCACTCAGGATGGTGATTGGCGGATTCAGCTAGAAGAGCCACTTGTGTCATGAAACCAAAGGCTTCAACGAAGGAGTGGAAGCGCCACTCCCTCTCCAGCCCATCAGAGGCAATTGTCCAGGCAGGGCACGAAGAGCAGAGGCTCTGACGTGCCGCGTCATCGAGCAAAACAGCTTGCTTTGACATGGATGAATCTGAGACTTTGGATGTTTGGACTTTGATTCACAGCTCAACATTTGCCAGAACCACTACTAACGTTTTAGGGCGTTTTGAGTGCCGATGGCGATGACGTCCCTACTCGGTCGTTCGTCCTCTCTGCGGACTAGAGGTGTGAGTGCACTCCTTGCCACAACATCGATTGTCTTGTGGTCCTGTCAGGCACCATCCGTTTTGGCGCAGCGGATTGTTGAAAAGATCGAGAGCCGTTGTCCCTTGGGCTATGTGGACACGCTCAATGGAAAATGCAGCACACTCGGCATGAAGACTCATGTAGTCCAAGCCATCGATGGCCGAGCCTGCCCATCCGGATGGCTGGATGTGGGTGGAGGGTATTGCCGCAAACCATGAGTCCTTGCGTTCTGACGCCTGGCAATGTCATCACTAAGATGCTTTTAGTTATTGCAACTTGAATGGTCCGTTTATTTGCTCTCGGGATGTTGTTGTCGTTGATCGCACCAACCGATGCCTTGGCTCAAAAAAGGATCCCCAAAGCACAGGGTCATGATCAGTGCCCATTGGGTTACGTGAATACTCTTGGTACCTCCTGCGTATCGCCTATTAATTATCAAATGAAGCCTACAAATGGTGAAGCTTGCCTCTCCGGTTGGATGAATGTGGGTGCTGGTTATTGCAGGAAAAAGTAGCTCCTAACGTGAATCAGCAGCCTGCTGCTTTTTGGTCTCTTAAACCTTGGTGGTGTCAGCCCTGGAGCATTGTGCTCACAGGCGTTGTCATTTCACTTAGCAGCTGGCTATTCCTGCATCGACTTTGGATCACGCTTCCCATCACCCTGGCAATTTTGGTTTGGTGGATGTTGTTTTTGGTGCTTGTGCCTGCTGCTTACAGAAAGCAAGAGATCTCTTGATCCCTGTCTGAAATGTGTTGGCGGCTTTACCTTCAAGCACCGAGCTGTATAGGGTTCAATCAGAGATGGAGCCCAGATGGGATCCAGGACAACGGCCTGGGATCGGTTAGGCGATTACCTGCATCAGACAAAAATCATGGGCTCCATTGCGAGCACGCTGTACTGGGACCAAAACACCCGTATGCCCTCAGGTGGGGCCTCCTGGCGTGGAGAGCAGTTGGCACTACTGGCGATTCAATTGCATTCGCGGCAGAGCTCCCACGAGTACGCCGATCTGATCAAGGAAGCCCGTGTTGAGTGGAGCCAGTCAGGGCTTTCAACGAAGGAGAAGGAAGCTTGCGGCAGGAATCTTGACTTGCTCGAGCAGGATCTGGGCCGGCAACAGGCGTTAGATCCTGCTTTGGTGGCAGCGTTGGCAACGGCTAAAGCCGACGGCTACAACAATTGGCAACAGGCACGTTCCAACTCCGATTTCGGCTTGTTTGCCCCCTCCTTGCGCACCATGATTGGCTTGCGTCAAGAACAGGCTCGACAGCTTGCAGAGCCCCGTAGTTGTTGGGAAACACTGGCTCAACCATTTGAGCCTGATCTCACCTTGAAGCGTTTGCAGGAGTTGTTTGCACCGCTTCGCCAGCGCTTACCAGAGTTGTTGCAACGAGCTGGTGGGCAGCCACGTCAACGAGAGCTCAGTTGGGATCTCCCTGAACCAGCACAGCAAAAGCTCTGCGATTCTTTGTTGACCTCCTGGGGACGAGATGCGTCGATCACCTGTGTTGCGCGATCCCCCCATCCCTTCTCGATCACGCTTGGTCCGAGCGACTACAGGATCACGACCAGAGTTGTTCCAGGGCAACCGCTTTCCTGTTTCCTGGCTACAGCCCATGAATGGGGCCACTCCCTTTATGAGCAGGGTCTTCCTGATCAGAAACATCAATGGTTCGCCTGGCCTCTGGGACAGGCGACATCCATGGCCGTGCACGAAAGTCAATCTCTATTTTGGGAAAATCGGGTTGCAAGAAGTCAGCCGTTTGCGCAGCAGTGGTGGAGAGAGTTTGAGGCTGCTGGGGCACCTCTTTCGTCAGCAGGCGCTCTTTGGAGGGCGATGAATCCTTTGGCTCCTGGTTTGAACCGGGTGGAGGCCGATGAGCTCAGCTATGGATTGCACATCATGATTCGAACGGATCTAGAAATTGCCTTGCTCGAGCAAGGCCTTCCGGTGGAGGAGCTTCCTGCTGAATGGAATCGGCGTTATCGCGAGCTTCTTGGAGTCACACCATCCAATGACGCAGAGGGCTGTCTTCAGGATGTTCACTGGAGCGAAGGACTGTTCGGATATTTCCCTTCTTATCTCCTGGGACATCTGATTAGTGCTCAGTTGAGCGAGGCGATGGCTGTTGCTATTGGTTGCCCCGAGGAACATGTTCGTCGGGGTGATGTCGCACCCTTGTTGGACTGGCTCCGTGAGCATGTTCATCCCGTCGGACGGGCCATGAATGCGGAAGAGTTGGTGCAGAAGGTGAGTGGTCGAGCTCTGACCCCTGAACCATTCCTGAGCTACCTGGAAGACAAACTCGACCGGGTTTTAGCGACGAGCCCGTTTGGAGGTACGTAGTCGTTACGTCAATGTTACGTCAGCGTGCTTTGTTTCTGGGGTCTGGCTCCCCGTAGGATTCCGGCGCTGATCGTCCTCTTTCATGGCCAATCTCGACCAGGCTCCAAGCCGCAGCATGCCCAACCTGCTTCACGTGCTGCCGGCCTTTGCTGATGAGGCTGAGCTACGCCTCAACACCATCGTGGAGCTCAACTCCAACACGATCAACAAGTACGAGCTCATTACGGAAACAGGCCATCTCAAGTTGGATCGGGTGGGTTACTCCTCTCTGGCTTATCCCTTTGCCTATGGCTGTATTCCTCGTACCTGGGATGAGGACGGAGATCCTCTCGATATTGAGATCGTGAATGTGACCGAACCCTTAATTCCAGGTTCGATCGTGGAAGCAAGGATCATCGGGATCATGACCTTTGATGATGGTGGTGAAGTTGATGACAAGGTGATCGCCGTTTTGGCCGATGACAAGCGTGTTGATCACATCAAGAGCTTCGAAGATCTTGGTGAGCAATGGAAGAAAGAAACCACTTACTACTGGGAGCACTACAAGGATTTGAAGAAGCCAGGAACCTGCACGGTGAATGGATTTTTTGGTACCGAAAAGGCTGTGGAGATCATCAAGAGCTGCGAAGCTCGCTACATGACTGATATTGATCCCAAGTTGGTTGACTAACCTCCTCATGTTCCCGTTGAACAAATAGGTGAAAGCGGGGAAATGCCCCGCTTTTTATTGCTTAATCGTTGATTTACGGCTTAATTAAAAGAGGACCAGAGGAGGCTGGAATATTAAACCTATCTCTTAGGGTCAAAACGGGTTGATCTGCTTCTGACCAGAAGTTTAAATCCCTAATGAAGTTTACATTGCAAGCAAGACCCTTTTCATACCCTGCCATCGCATCGTTCGGGTGAAAGACTCCAGTTGAGGGTGGAATGATATCTTCAACAGTGCTGAAAGCTTTCCCTAAGTGAAAGTCGAGAATAACTTCTAGAAGCGATTCAAAGCTAAAACCATCATCAAAAAGCCTGGCCTGAAAGGCCGCTACATTCATTTCGCCTTGGACGTCTGTATTGAATCCTCCAAGGATGTGGCAGCAATCATGATTGAAGAGAAATTCAGATGTGCTTTTTTCTCTCCGGGTAGTGCCTAATTCCTATTCTGCTACCAATGGAAAATAATGTGGTCAAGGCTGCCTTCTGGATAAGCCTCTAATTGCTGGTAACGTTCGGAAACAGCCCGATCTCCGATGGCTTGGTGAAACATTGTGATGACACCTTTGATCACTTTAGGCGCTGAGTCGAGGCATAGAAATTAGCCTAGGCTCCTGCATCCATAATCGATGAGAAGTCGCTTTATGTGATTATCTCGAACTCGATGCAAGTCTTTGATTGTATTGGGATGAGTTGCTAGATGTTCTGCGAATTGATCTATATTTGCTACCGTCCTCGGGTCCATCTTCATGTCAACATAAGGAAGAAGAATGAGGATTTGAAGGAGTTGTTTGCGTTTTTTGATCTGATATTTTTTCTGATAAATCTGCTGGCGCTATGCCCTGTAGATGGTTCATATCGATGGACGAGTTGAGAACAAAGTTCTGAATGGATTCCATCATTTCAATGGTGATGGGCTCAACATCTGCAACGCCTCCCATGGAGCCCACTTCGTGCATGGCTTGCAAGAACAGCTTTGCGTCTTTTTCAGGCCAGGACGGTTGGTTCTTCATTCCGGTGTTGATGAGTTGGCGCTTGAGGAGCACATTTCTGAAATCCTTAAGGCTTCACTCATCGCAGTGTGCGGTTTTTTTCGCACAGTGCATACGTTGAGACCAGTGAGTCTTGGCTGTCCATCCATGGGTCTCAAATGCACTACTTGCGTTGCTGGGCTTCCAGTGGCGTTGCTCGCCTCCTCTCTTCTCGTGGCAGCTCCAGCCCTGTCTCGATCCCATCCAATCGAAGTGTCGATGGCTGTTCGTTCGCCAGAGCAAGGGCGTGTTGTGTTGGATCTGGGCCGCAGGCAGATCAGCGTTCAACGGCAGGGTCAGACCCTGGGCCCATGGCCGGTAGCGATTGGTGATCCCAAGACTCCCACGCCCTCTGGGCTGTTCAAGGTTGAGGACATGATGATGAACCCTCAGTACCAGAGCACCAACTCAGGGAAGCTGCATCCCAAACGTGGTCCTCAAAGCCCATTGGGGCATCGCTGGATTGGTTTCCTGCGAAGTGGACCCAATCAATTCGGCATTCATGGCACTCCCTGGCCTCATTGGGTGAAAACCAGATCGGCCGTATCCAACGGCTGTGTGCGCATGTTGAATGCGCATGTTCAGCAGCTGTATGACCACGTGGAAGTTGGGATGGCAGTGGAAATTATGCGTTGACCCCCAGCGCTTATTGGCCTCGCTCCTGTTCAAAGATCTCCTGAAGGATCTCGCCGGCTCCTTGATCCTTGAGCTTGTGGGCGAGGTCTCGTCCCACCGCTTCAGGGTCGGCTAGGGGGCCAGCTTGCTCGTCACGGATGAGTCGCTTGCCATCAAGGCTGGCCACCATTCCCGTGAGCTGGATCGTGTCCCCCTGAATTTGGCTGTTGACACCGATTGGCACTTGGCAACCGCCCTCCAGGACTCTCAGGAATTCTCGTTCTGCCAAGCAGCGAGCTGAGGTTGGTGCGTGGCTTAGCACTTGAATGAGCTCCATCACTTCAGGGCGATCGCAAACGCATTCAATCCCTAGAGCTCCTTGTCCCACTGCATGAAGTGAGATGTTTCCGGGGATGCTTTGGTGAATTCGATCGCCGAAGCCGAGTCGACTCAGTCCAGCTGCGGCCAGAATTAAACAGTCGTAATTGCCTGAGTCGAGCTTCTCAAGCCGTGTAATGACGTTCCCACGCACATCTTTGAACTTAAGGTGTGGATAGTGGTACCGCAGTTGGGCTAGGCGACGTAGAGAGCTGGTTCCAACAATGGAACCCTCTGGCAGTGTCTCGAGTGTGTACTCAGCGTTTTTGCTGTTCACCACTAAGGCATCGGCGGGGTCTTCCCGTTCGGTGATGCAACCCAGCATCAGCCCCTCGGGAAGATTTGTAGGGAGGTCTTTCAGGGAGTGAACGGCGATCTCGGCACGCCCTATCAGCATTTGAGCTTCTAGCTCTTTGGTGAATAAACCTTTATCTCCGATCTTCGCGAGGGCAACGTCGAGGATTTTGTCGCCTTGGGTTGCCATGGCCTCAACAGAAATGGCAAGACCGGGGTGGGCTTTTTCGAGTTCTGCTTTGACCCAATTGGTTTGAACCATGGCCAGCTGGCTGCGGCGTGAGGCGATGCGCAGATGCTCGAGGGCCATGTTTGAAGGACTTCAGTCCGCAAGATTACGCAGACGTGCCCCCCGCTGTCACGTGCATGTCTATGAAAATTGGCATGGGTTGCTGCGCTTGCGACCTAAAGGCCTGGCTCCCTGTCTCCTTGTCCGAGCGCTCAGCTTTACAGTTCATCACAGTTGAGTTATTGCCATGCCAGGGCCTGTGGTTAACGGAGTTCGTAAAGACGGTCTGCCTGCTCTGGATCAGGCAACGTCCGCCAAGGAGGTCCTCCCATTTTTGCCACTCTTGAATGAGGGCACGATCAAATTGATCCTATTAAGCAGTGGCGGTGTCTTAATGGCGCGGCTTAGGAACACAACCGATCCAGATGGCGAACGGGCGTACCAATTGATCCGTCCGCTCAGTGTGATCCAAGCCAGCTCTGATCAGCCTTGGGAATTGCAGCCTTATTTAGAGGGCTTGACGTCGCAAAAAAATATTGTGGTTTACAAAGCTGCAGTGGCATCCATTCTCGACCCTGACCCTCGACTTCTTCAGGTCTATGCACGCAATACATCTCAGGAGTGTCCGCCTTCAGAGACCCCTGTTGAACGACTAAAGCGAGCTTTTCAGGAATTTACTGAATGCATTGAGGATGAAGTGTAGGTGGACATTTTTAAGATATTGGAACGAGTATTGAATTTCAAATCTTGATTGATGGATGCCCTAGTCTTAGTCTTGAGTGGTTGTTGCGGCGCCTTCTTTAAATAGTTTTTCGAGGTCTAATTTTCCTTTTTCGGAAATCAGGGTTTCATAATCAAGCTCTTTTTCTATTGATTCAATTAAATCGTCGTCATCTGAAAGATTTGGATTAAATTCTCGATACCAAGATAATATTCTATCTTCGATTTCGAAAATTGTATTGAAAAATGGTGTGATACTGTTTTGAAGGCTGTTCTGTTCGTCTTCAGTTAAGCCATTGAATTGGTGCTCATGCGTCATAAATGTATGTGTGACAAGTCTTGCTTGCTTAAGTGATTCTAGTGCCTCCATGAAATCTATGGATATGTTTCTATTTGTCTTGTCCATTTGTTTGATAGATAGTTGTTTATTTGCTATTTGTATTGTGGGAGTGATTGATGTAAGTGCGTGTCGCTAATTGAGTTCATGCTGTGCTGAGAAAGCTTGATGTCTTTCTTGTCATGTTTGCAGGAATGTTGATAAGCGATGAAATTGAGTGGGCTGTTGAGAGCTTCACTGTAGTGCTGACGTCGAGAGTTGCTGATTCTTTATGGCTTGCGTTGCTGTCGTTAAACTAATCATGCAGATGTAGCAACGTGCGCCAGCTGCCTGGGTTTTAATCGTATCGATGACTCCTTCAATTTGTAGGCTATGGGCCTATCTTCAATGGTCCATTAAAAACCCCCTGCTTTTGGCAAGGGGTGGAAAACGATCTCAATCTTGGCTTGCTATTTGATGTATTCCTTGAGCACACCATTCCTGTTGGGATGGCGTAATTTTCGCAGAGCTTTGGCTTCGATTTGACGAATTCGCTCACGGGTGACATCAAAGATCTGGCCGATTTCCTCCAGAGTCTTCATGCGACCGTCATCCAGGCCGTAACGAAGGCGCAAGACATCACGCTCTCTGGGGCTGAGGGTAGCCAGCACGCCTTCAAGGTCTTCGCGAAGAAGATTTTTGGCAACATCTTGCTCTGGATTTTCGATATCGGCTTCGATGAAGTCGCCTAGTCGTGAATCCTCTTCTTTGCCGATGGGTGTTTCTAGGGAAATTGGGAGCTGTGCACTCTTGGCGATAAATCGCAATTTTTCGATGGTCATTTCCATCGATTCAGCGATTTCTTCCTCTGTTGGTTTGCGTCCAAATTCCTGGCTGAGAACCTTGGTGGTTTTCTTGATCCTGGAAATGGTCTCGTAGAGGTGAACGGGTAGTCGGATGGTTCGCGACTGATCGGCGATGGCGCGGGTGATGGCCTGACGGATCCACCATGTGGCGTAGGTCGAGAACTTATATCCTTTTTCGTGATCGAATTTTTCTGCAGCACGAATGAGACCTAGGCTGCCTTCCTGAATGAGGTCCTGAAAGCTCAGGCCTCGGTTCATGTATTTCTTGGCAATCGACACCACCAGGCGCAAGTTGGATTGCACCATTTTTTCTTTGGCGCGTCTGCCCAGCATCAGTCTTCGGCGGAAGCGAATCACTGGCATCTCAACCAGTACTGCCCATTCCTTGGTATCAGGAAGTTTGCCGTTATCGCTTTCGAACTGTGCAGCGAGTTCCTCGAGATGCAGGAGGTCCGCAATTTTGCGAGCCAATTCAATCTCTTCGTCCGGTCGCAGTAGGCGAATGCGTCCGATTTCCTGTAGGTAAACCCGAATGGAGTCTTCGGTATAAACGCCTTTTGGACCTACTTTGATGCTCGCCAAAACTTTGGCTTTCGCTTCTGCTTTGGCCTTAGTTGCGGCCGCTTCAGTGGCTTTTGCTGCGCTTGCAGTTGTCTCAGTAGCAGCAAGCAGTTGATCAGCTGATGCGTCCAGGTTGGCTGCAGTCGTGGTGACCTTTGCTTTGCCGCTGGCTTTGCTGGTTTTGGCTTTGGGGGTGGTTTTACTCGCTTTTGTTTTGGTAGTGGCCTTTGTTGCTGCTTTGGCTTTCGAGGCAGGCTTTGCTTTGGCCTTTACATGCTTTGGTTGACCGTTTTCATCGGCCAGCATCATGATCGAAGGCGCTGGTGTTGCTTTGGCCTGTGCCAATTTGGTCGCGGCAGGACTCATGGCGGTCAGTAACGAAGGAGAGAGCGGAACAGGTAGCGAATGTCATCAACAGTCAATGCACCCGGCCGGATGAGGGCGGATGCTTTTGTGGCGTCACCTTCCCGTCATAGAAACGGTGCGCAACGAAAAACGCGGAGCGTTAAGCAAAATTGAGAGAGCTGGAGTGGTCCGATGCAGAACTGTCAAGGGCATTCTCAGACCGGTCGGCTTCATGGAATTCCATGGCTCGAACTTCGGATCTTCCCTTTGGAAGGAACTCTGCTTGTTCCAACAACAGCCTTTCAGCTGTCCAACCCTTTTATTTTAAAAAAAAGGTGCCATGAACGCAACCCCAATAACCGATTTTTCAAAAAACCCCGTCCGCCCTCCGCCAGTTCTAGTGGTGGTCGATGTTTGGCTTGAAGCTGGTCGGGATGGTCGCACCTTTACTTACTGCGATCGCAAGCAGCTGAACGTTCGTTTAGGTGACCTTGTTCAGGTGTCTCTTCGCGGTCGTCGCATTCAGGGGTTAGTCACGGCTTGCCGCACAGAACCTGAAGATGAGAATCGCCCGCTTCAGCCGGTGGAAGCTCTTCTTCAACCCGTTGCTGTCGGACATGCCTGGCGGTTGTGGCTTGAGGAGATGGCGCAGCGTTGCCACACAAGCCCGTTTCGAATGTTGAAAGCAGCTCTCCCTCCTGGTTGGTTGGGGCAGCGCGTGGTTTCAACCGTGAAGGAACGCAGCCTGTGGTGGGTGTCTTTGTCTGAAAGCAGCGCCAGTTCGGATGCTGACTTGCCAGAACGACAGGCCTGCTTGGTCGCGAAGTTGCAGGAGTTAGGGGGAGGCGCATGGCAGCGAGACCTCGTTGCTGCAGGTTTTCAATCAGGACTTGTGCAAGCTCTGGTGCGCCGAGAGCGTCTGGTTCGTGAGTTGCGTCTCGCTACTGATAAGCAACTAAGTCCTCTTTCGTTGGGCTTGGCTCCGGTGACCGAAGCTCCGAGAACCCTCACGGACGAGCAGCAGGATGCGATCGATACTTTTAAAGACCAGCCCGATGGTGGGGGTGTGTTGCTTTGGGGGATCACCGGTTCTGGCAAGACCGAGGTGTACCTTCAGCTCGCTGCTGATGAATTAGCGGCAGGACGGCATGTTTTGTTGCTGACTCCTGAAATTGGTCTTATTCCCCAGCTGGTGGATCGCTGTCGGCGTCGATTTGGTGCTCGAGTACTCGAATATCACAGTGGTTGCACGGAACGAGAACGGGTCCGAACCTGGCGCAACAGCCTGGATGCAGAGGGGCCGCTCGTCATCGTTGGCACTCGTTCGTCCATTTTTCTGCCGCTCAGTCCCTTGGGTTTGATCGTGTTGGACGAGGAGCACGACAGCTCCTACAAGCAAGAGTCCCCGATGCCCTGCTATCACGCTCGTGATCTTGCGATGGCGAGAGTGCAACGAGAGGGTGGTCGTGTGTTGCTGGGAAGTGCAACACCTTCCCTCGAAACCTGGATTCAGATCGCCCCAGACGGGCCGTTGGCCTTGGCTCGGCTTCAACAGCGCATCTCGGCTCAACCTTTGCCGCCCGTTCAGATCATCGACATGCGCCATGAGCTCGCCGATGGCCATCGGCGCTTGATCAGCAGGGCACTGATGGATCGGTTGTCGAAACTACCCGAACAAGGCGAACAGGCGGTTGTCTTGGTGCCACGCCGTGGACACAGCACGTTTTTGAGCTGCCGAAGCTGTGGTGAGGTTGTGCAGTGCCCGCACTGCGATGTGGCGCTAACCGTTCATGGGAAAAGCACCGGTCAACAGTGGCTGCGTTGCCACTGGTGTGATCATCGAGCCCCGATTGCAACGAACTGCGGCCACTGTGGTTCATCGGCTTTTAAGCCCTTCGGCGCTGGAACTCAAAGGGTTTTGGAACAGCTGGAGTCTGAGTTGGAGGGACTGCGTTTGTTGCGCTTTGATCGCGACACCACTGGAGGACGCGATGGACATCGGCGTTTGTTGGATCAATTTGCAGCTGGTGAAGCTGATGTCTTGGTTGGAACCCAAATGCTGGCGAAAGGGATGGACCTGCCGCGCGTCACGCTGGCCGCTGTGTTGGCTGCTGATGGCCTATTGCATCGTCCCGATCTCCGGGCTGGGGAGCAGGCGCTTCAGTTGTTGTTGCAACTGGCAGGCAGGGCTGGCCGTGGGGAGCGTCCCGGGCAAGTGCTTGTTCAGACCTATAGCCCTGATCATCCAGTGATCTTGCACTTGGTGGATGGTCGTTATGAGCGTTTTCTTGAGGAGGAAGCTCGAGAGCGCCGCGAAGCCGGATTGGTGCCCTTCGCCAGGGCTTGCGTGTTGCGGCTGTCTGGGACGTCCGCATCCACAACGGCAACAGCAGCAGCTGTGCTGGCCGAACAACTTCGCCCCGATTGCATCGATGCCGGATGGCAGCTCATTGGTCCAGCTCCAGCTCCGGTGGCACGGGTTGCTGGTCGCAGTCGCTGGCAGCTGTTGATGCATGGTCCACAAGCTTCGCCTTTGCCTTTGCCACCAGGGATCTCTCTGTGGGATGGCTTGCCCAGTGGTGTGGCACTGGCTGTTGATCCAGACCCACTGCAGCTCTGAACTCAGGAGGGCAATTCCGGGTAGCCGAAACCCATGAGCAGCCGAAGCCGTTGAAGGCTGGCGGTCAACACAAGCAACGCCAAGATCGCGAGACTGCCCAGCCCCAGGCGGCTCCAGCGCCATTGACTCCATTGCAAATGATTCTGAACGCCAATCGTGAGCGGCCAGATGAGCTCACCCTTTGCATTTTTGCTTGCTAGAGCAGGGCTGCTTTGCAAGCTGCGCAAGCTCGCTTGGTCCCCAATTCGTACCGCGATTTGCAGCTCATTCAGGTTCTCAAGAGCGCTGAGATCCAGCTCTAAGAGCAGCTCCTGCTTCAGGCCCACGAGCCAATTGCGCTCGTCCAGTTTGAGGGTGGGTGCGGGCAGCAATAGGCCAGCGGTTCGTCCTGCTGCCGCGACCGTTTGGCTGAGGAGTGCAGCGGCGTCTTCACTGTTTTGGGTTGGTGCTTTCACCTCAAGCTGACCGTTGCCTGCGTTTCGAATGTTCCAAGGCAGATGCATGGCCCTCAACTCCTGGCTGAACGCGTCCTGCCAAGGAAGTTTTAAGCCACTGCGGCTGTCGATCGTCCAAGCCATCTCCACCCTGTCTGGTCCTGGGAGACTGAGGTCTGCGGTGATGCGTACGCAGCCGCTCAATAAGAGCGTTAGCGCCACCAGCACGGCGATGACCAGCACCGCGAAGCCCGCTGCTGGGGCTCGGGTTGGACCGGTAGGAGGTGATGGCGGTGGCGGTGGCAGTTTGCGGCGACTCAACAGCTTTGGACGTTTGCCGACACTTGGATCCATCTCCAAAGTCGGGAGTTGCATTGACCAGCTCTCAGGTCTTGCCAGGGTTGGCGCCTCAAGAACATCCAGCAACTGCCGCGCCCTGTTGCGCATCTCTAGATCCTTGCAACGAGTGAGCAGTCGGCAGGTGCTTAGCGCCTTGCTCTCATCTCCCTTTCCCATCCAAGCGGTGACCAACAGCATGCGGATTTCAGCTCCTTGACTGTCAGTGATCGGGTTTGCTTCTGCGAGCGGCTCCAACAGTGCGATGCACTGGCCGTAATCGCCACGCTCGAGAGCGGCTTCCGCGGCTGCCAGTGCATTGGTCATCGATTAACCGCGGCCCAGAACCATCGTTCCGATGCCTGCATCGGTAAACACTTCAAGGAGCAGGGCGTGGGGGACACGGCCATCCACGATGTGCGCTGCAGCAACCCCTTGAGCCAGGGCACGAATGCAACATTCGGTTTTGGGTGTCATCCCACCGGCAACAACACCGTCGTGGATCAATTGCCGTGCCTCAGACAGCCTGAGTTGTCGGATCAGGGAGGCGGGGTTGTCGCGATCGCGAAGGATTCCTGGGGTGTCAGTGAGCAAAACCAATTTTTCCGCTTCGAGTGCAGCCGCAAGCTCACCAGCAACCGTGTCGGCATTGATGTTGTGAGATTGCCCTTCAGGGTTGGCAGCCACGCTTGAAATCACCGGAACGTATCCCCGTGCCAGAAGTGGTTCCAAAACGTCTGGATTCACCCGTGCCACATCGCCGACCAAGCCATGGTTGCCATCACCCCAGGGACGTGCCTCGACCAGTCTGCCGTCACTACCGCTGAGACCTACAGCACTTGCTCCCAGTCGGTTGAGTCCATTGACGATCTGTTTGTTCACGCGGCCGACAAGAACCATCTCCACCACGTCCATCGTGTCGGCATCGGTGACTCGCAAGCCGTCACGAAATTCCGAGGGAATATTGAGCCGCTTCAGCCATGTGTTGATCTCTGGCCCTCCGCCATGAACCACCACCGGTTGAACTCCCACACTGGCCAGCAGGGCGATGTCGCGAAAGACGGCATCACGTAGCTCTGCGTGGACCATGGCCGCGCCGCCGTACTTGACCACAATTCGCCGACCAGCGAATCGTTGGATGTAGGGGAGGGCCTCGCTCAGGACGGAGACCCGTAGGGAATCATCCATGCTGCAGCTGCTCAGGGCTCTCCATGCTCGCCTGTCGTGGCGTCACTCTTTGGGAGCAGGGTCAAATCGAGTTGATCGTTCTCCAATGGCAGGATTTGCGCTTCTAAACCTTTGGCGAAAAAACGACCTAAACGCTCGCGGCGTTCTTGCCAACGCTCGAGACCGACGGCTTCACAGGCAAAACGCATCCTTAGGCCATACCCACCTTCACTACTGATCTCTTCAACTTCCAGCAGCTGAGAAGGCTTGTCCTCATCCCAGAGTTTCAACGCTTCAAGAGAGCTCTCGAGGTGCGCTTTCTGCCCATAACGCCAGCGCGTGACGTCATTCAGCAACTTGACCAGTTCAGGCGACGCAGCCTCGCGTTCCTCGCGAAATTGTGCTTTGGGTATTACTCGGCGTGCTGGGGGAAGTTCTGAGGATTTGAGCGCAAGACCTCCGAGAAGAATTGGAATTCCATAAAAAATGGTGGGCAGGCTGAGATTGGCATTGCCAGCTCCGTAAGCCAAAGCACCAATCACGGTGAGGACACCGCCAGCGATGGTGATCAGACTTCCGGGCGAAATGAGCTCGTTCATGGGGGCCCGTGTATTAAGGCCATTGTGACCAAGAGGGCTGCAGGATGGGTGGAGGAGTCCAACAATCATGAACACCCCGTCCGCCCAGCCTGTAGAAACCCGAGAGCTGATTGCTCAGCTGGAGGCGGATCGCGCTTGGTTGCTCGAACAAATTGATCGCGGCCGCTGGCCGGAGTTGAGGCTGGATTTAGCGGCCCTCGAGCGAGAACTGGGTCAGCTGCTATTGCGTGCTTCAGAGCAATGTTCTGACAAAAGTCAGTGAAAACTCTGAAGCCTTCCGGCCTTAAAAGGGAATGTCGTCGGTTTCGGGAACGAGGGGAGAGGTGTTCCACTGAGCCGCTGAATCCTGTCCCGCGGCCGTTGGGTTGTTCGCTGA
Organism: Synechococcus sp. SP2 MAG; assembly: GCA_030756895.1. Lineage (GTDB taxonomy): Bacteria > Cyanobacteriota > Cyanobacteriia > PCC-6307 > Cyanobiaceae > Synechococcus_C. The sequence goes on along the minus strand of JAVBIX010000053.1, from coordinate 62,871 downwards.
TTCGGAGGTCTGGGGCGTTTGAGCCGGGACGGGTCGAGCAGGCGCTGTGCGCGCAGCAGCAGGCGGCTGGCCTTGGCTGGATCCCGCCGCGCTCACAGAATGCAGTCGAGAGAGGGTGAACTCAGCTTTTTTCTCTTTAGTGCCGTCTTGCCGGGGAACCGTGTTCATACGCAGTCGGCCTTCAATTACAAGCCGCTGCCCTATCTGCACTCGGTTTTGAAGGTCCTGAGCGAGGTTGCCCCATCCGACCACCTTCAACTGCCCCTTGGGGTCATCGGGTCGGAGCGCATCGAAGGAGACGTCCATCTCGGCAATGGGCGTTTGGTTGTCTTGGGTGTATCGCAGGGTGGGAGCTTGAAGGACATCCACCTCGAGCACGCAGTGGTTCATTCTCAGCTGTGACAGTGAGCGCCATCCTGATGCACCGACAGGAGAATCGCCAGGGGACTGTCTGGTTGCTGGCAGGGACGGGTGATGGCCCGCGTCTAGCTGCCGTTCTGATCTCGCAGGGCTTCCGTGTCCATGTCAGCGTCGTGGGCGCTTCGGCTGCCGATCCCTATCGGGGGATGGATGTGGAAGGGATCCACGTGGGTGCGCTGGCTGGTTCACAGGCGATTTTGCAATGGCTGCAGATGATTTCTGTGGATTGGGTTGTGGATGCCACTCACCCGTTTGCGCTGAGGATTAGTGACCAGTTGAACCAGGCGTGCAAGGGCTCGGGCCAGGAATTGGTGCGCTTCGAACGGCGGATGGAGGCCTCGGGGAAGGCGGTTGTGCTCGGCTCCATGACTGACCTTGCTGATCACCCCCTATCGGGACGACGACTGCTCCTGGCCCTTGGTGCCCGCCAGTTGGTTGAAGCAGCAAAGGTCGCTCGTGACGCAGGGGCCACAGTGTTTGCCCGAGTTCTTCCTTCGCCAATGTCATTGATTCAGGCAGCGGCAGCAGGCGTTCCTCCAGAACACTTAGCGGTGGTGCGACCACTCCAAGGCCCCGAGCCAGGTGCACTGGAAGCGGCGCTTTGTAGGCGCTGGGGGATCACAGATGTGGTCTGCAGGCAGTCGGGGGGAGCGACTGAGGCGCTCTGGGCGAACCTATCGATGGAGATGGGGTTTGAGTTATGGCTCCTGCGCCGACCTTCACCGATTGCTGAAGTTCCTGTTGTGCATAGCGTTAGCCAGCTTCTGGCGCATCTGAATGGCACTACATCCTGATCCTCTGTGGTTGGTTTTAACCACCGAGGCTGATCAACAGAGAGCCTCTGCACTCGCAGAGCAACTGATCAGCCGTGAACTTGCAGCTTGCGTGAGCTATCAGTCCATTCAGTCTTCCTACCGCTGGGAAGGACGGGTTGAGCATGCCGATGAAGTGCAGCTTTTGATCAAGACCACGGAGCCCGGTTTGATCGCGTTGCTCGGGGTTATTGAGGCGCTCCATAGCTACGACAACCCCGAGATTCTTCACTGGCAGGCACAGCCATCGCACGCCTATGGCGCTTGGGCCGCGGCGTCCATCAATCCAGATGCTTAGCGATCAGATCAGGCAGAGAAACCTTTGAGCGAGGCCCTAATTGGGTCACGACCTGTCCGGCACAGATGGACCCCATTTTGCCGCAGACGTCTAATGGGAAGTCGTGGGTGTAGCCATGCAGGAATCCACCCGCATAGAGATCGCCGGCTCCTGTGGTGTCGACGAGATCTCCGAGCTTGTAGGAAGGAATTTCCCAGCGCTGATCACCGCAGAGAACGACAGAGCCTTGAGCGCTGCGGGTTAGTACGGCCACGCTGCAGCGACCTTTCACTTGCTCGAGCGCGCTCTCGAAGTCAGCTGCTCCGTACAGCGATTTGATCTCATCCTCATTGGCAAAGAGCACGTCCACATGTCCGTCAACAAGCTCGAGAAAGCTTTCACGGTGACGGTCAACGCAGAAGCCATCGGATAGCGACAGGGCTACTTGTCCGCCGCTTTCTCGGCAGGCTTCAGCGGCTTTGATGAAGGCCTTTTTTGCTGCAGGACTATCCCAGAGGTAGCCCTCGAGATAGAGAACCTTGGTGTCGCGAACCATGGAGAGGTCGAGATCATCAGGGTCCAGTTGGGTTGAGGCACCGAGGTAGGTGCACATGGTGCGTTCAGCATCCGAGGTCACGAGAATGAGGCAACGGGCCGTGCTCGCACCGCTCACGGCAGCCGGTGTCTCGAAACGGGTCCCGACAGACTGGATGTCGTGGATAAAGATGGCCCCGAGTTGGTCGTCACGAACACGACCAATGAAACCGGCCTTGCTCCCGAGTTGAGCGAGGCCAGCAAGTGTGTTTGCGGCTGAACCTCCGGAGGTTTCGAGACCTGGACCGCTTGCTTCGTAAAGGCTTTTGGCTTGGTCTTCGTCCACAAGGGCCATGCTGCCCTTGCTGAGGTTGTGATCGCTTAGAAACTGGTCCTCGGTTTGAACCAACACGTCGACGATGGCGTTACCGATGCCCACGACGTCGAGAGAACTAGCAGTGCTGAACCGGGGAGTTGAGGACATCTCTGCTGTCGTTAATACAGCGAAAGTATGGCTGTTCGTTGGATCGCGGCTCTGAGGGGGCGATGTAAGCGCGCTTAGGCGCTGAGGAGAGCACGCTTAGGGCCATGGATCGGATCTTCCACCACGATCGTTTGGTCTCTGCTGGCACCAAGGGAAACGATCGCAATCGGCACGTCCATCAGGTCAGCGAGGAACCGTAGGTAGTTCATCGCCGGAGCAGGAAGGTCTTCGAGTCGACGGCATTCAGCCGTAGAACATTGCCAGCCTGGGAGGGTCTCAAAGATTGGCTTGCAGCGAGCGAAATCTTCGGAGCTGCTGGGGAAGTAATCGATGCGTTCGCCATCAAGCTCGTAGGCGACTGAAACTTGGATTTCATCCATTTCGTCCAGCACATCGAGCTTGGTGATCGCAAGGCAATCCAGTCCGTTGACTTGAACGGCGTAGCGACCAATCACGCCATCAAACCAGCCACAGCGGCGACGACGGCCAGTGGTCGTTCCAAATTCTCCGCCTCGATCACACAGGTGGTCGTTCAAACTCCCAGACAACTCTGTTGGGAAGGGACCTTCTCCAACCCGAGTGGTGTAGGCCTTGGCGACTCCAATCACTCTGTCGATCAGGGTTGGACCTACGCCAGCACCGATGCATGCACCTCCTGACACTGGGTTGGAGGAGGTCACATAGGGATAGGTGCCGTGATCGAGGTCGAGAAGAGTCCCTTGTGCGCCTTCAAAAAGAATGTTTTTACGGTCGCTTGCTGCTTCATGGATGGCGCGGGTGCAATCCACCACATGAGGGGCTAAGCGTTTTCCATAAGCCAGATATTCACGGATGATCTCTTCGGCATCCAATGGCTTTTCGCCATAGATGGTTTCGAGCAGTTGATTTTTCTCGCTCAGCGGGCCTTCAAGCCGATCACGCAGCCGATCTTCATCGAGCAGGTCGAGAACACGAATGCCACTTCGCTGAGACTTGTCTGCATAGGTGGGGCCGATGCCGCGACCGGTCGTGCCGATTTTGCGTTCACCTCGTTGCTTTTCCATCGCCAGATCCAAGAGGCGGTGGTAAGGCATCGTGACGTGCGCAGTCGATGCCAACTGGAGGCCTGAAATGTCGATCCCATTGGAGATCAGCATGTCGAGTTCTCCAAGCATCACCTTGGGATCAACCACGGTTCCGGAGCCGATCAGGCAAATGGTGTCTGGGTAGAGGATTCCGGAAGGGATCAGGTGAAGTTTGAGCACTCGACCGTCCACCACGATGGTGTGGCCAGCGTTAACGCCTCCCTGATAACGCACCACGACATCAGCGGAGCGGCTCAGAAGATCGGTGATCTTTCCTTTCCCCTCGTCACCCCATTGAGCACCGATGACGACAACATTGGCCAAAGAATCGGCGGCCCGAAGCCGCATTTCTGCACAATCCAACACTTTCGCAGACAGTCGTGCCTGCGGTCAAAGTGCTGTTCGATTTTGTGATCAAGTGCCGCGAACTGCTGCTTTCTCGGCCTTGCCCAATTCCTTGTCGATCCTGGCTTTCAGAGCATCGGGAACGGGACGGTTGGTGTAGTTGTTGTAGTGACCAGCCAAGGAGTTGAGTGCGGTCTGCATGGTCGTGAATGAACTCAAGCCGTTCACCTTGGGCCGTGCTCTGTAACGAGAGACGTAGTCGGTGATTAAGTCGCGGGCCTCTCCTTCAGCTTCTTGGCGATTTGCCGCGTCCTGGGGCAACTCAAGAGTGTCGTGAATGGTGTGGGCAACAGCAACGGTGTCTTGGACGTAGTCCCCGGTAAGGGTGGAAGATTCGTTTCCGCAGGCCGTAACGAGCAAAGAAAGCCCTAGGCAAAGGGCCAGGCTCACATTGATTAGACGGCTAGTGAGGCGTTTCAGTACGGCGATCATGACCGGAGGAAATTTGGTGGACTTTACGCGGCTTAGAGCTGGACACGAAGCTCTGTTGGAATCGCTTCGAGAAGGGTCGAGATGGCTTCGGCTCGGCTTAAAACGTTGGCGTCCCGTTTTGAGCGTTGCACCAGTTCCACATTTCCTTCTGCGGCAGCACGACCAACGACAACTCGCCAAGGGATGCCAATGAGATCGGCATCCTTAAATTTCACCCCGGCCCGCTCTCCACGATCGTCCAGCAGGGCATCGATCCCCGTGGCGCGGAGCTCGTTGTAAATCTCCTCACCGAGGGCCATTTGAACCTCATCTTGAATATTGGCCACCACCACGATCACCTGAAACGGGGCAATGCTGAGCGGCCAGATCATTCCGGCGTCATCGTGACGCTGCTCAACGGCGGCCTGGGCCAGTCGTGAGATCCCGATGCCGTAACACCCCATCCAGAGGTGCTCCTGTTTGCCTTCGTTTGTGGTGATTTGAGCCCCCATGGATTGGGAGTATTTGCGACCGAGTTGAAAAATGTGTCCCACCTCGATCCCGCGTCGCTCTTCGAGGCTCTGCTCTGGCCTATGGACACAGCGATCGCCTGCTCTGGCATTACGGAGATCGATCGCGGCAATGGAGCCGAGATCAGACCAGTTACACCCCCAACGGTGCTCGTCGTTTGTGTTAGCTCCGCAGACAAAACGGTCCAGCTCGGCAGCTGTTGTGTCAGCAAGTTTGTAGAACTTCTTCCGCCAGCTGTGCGCCCCAGCGAGGTGTTGATCTGAGAGGTCAGGGCCGATGGAGCCAAACGGGAAGGGCTGCAGTCCTTGTGACTTCAATTGTTCGGCGTTGATTGGCTTGAGATCGAGAACGGGGCTGTCGAGTTGTTGTGTGAGTGCATTAACAAGCTTCACCTCGTTGAGTTCTTGGTCTCCGCGCAAACAGACAAGAACCGGCTGTTCATCACCAGATTCAAGCTTGGCGAGTAACAGCAGCACTTTGACGACCTGACTGGGATCAAGCGCATGGGCCGAGCAGAGCGCATCAATCGTGAGCTGTCCTGGAGTGGCAATGACCTTTGGTTCCCCGCTTGGTAGGGGCAGAGCAGGTGGTGCAATTGAGACGGCTTTCTCTTGATTTGCTGCGTAATCACCATCAGGACTGATGAGGATCAAATCTTCTCCAGCATCTGCTGTCACCATGAATTCCTGGGATGCGGCGCCGCCGATGGCTCCACTGTCGGCATCAACTCCGACAGCGGTCAGGCCGCAACGTTGAAAGACTTGGGTGTATGCCCTCTCCATCTGCGCATACATGTTGGAGAGATCTCCTTCATCTCCATGGAAGGAATAGGCATCCTTCATGATGAACTCGCGGCTCCGCATCAAGCCAAAGCGGGGGCGAATCTCGTCCCTGAATTTGCTCTGAATTTGATAAAGGGTGACGGGGAGCTGGCGATACGACTTCAGGAGATCACTGGCTAATTCAGTGATTACTTCTTCATGGGTGGGACCGAGGCCAAGGGAGCGCTCTTGGCGATCCTCAAGGTGGAACATGATCCCCTCGCCAGCGGTGTATCCCTGCCAACGGCCACTTTTCTCCCACAATTCGGCTGGTTGAAGTTGAGGCAGCAACGTTTCAAGGGCACCAATTTGATTCATCTCCTCCCTGACGATTCTCATCACCCTTTGAAGGACCCTCCACATCAGAGGGAGGTAGGCATAAATTCCTGAGCCAACGCGTCGGATATATCCGCCACGAATTAGCAATTGTTGAGAAGCGATTTCGGCGTCAGCGGGAACATCCCGCAGCGTCACCAGCATCAGGCGGGAGACGCGCATAGCGATCAGTATTGAATGAGACTGGAAGCTACCATCGCTGCAAGAAAATGGTCGCTTCAGGAAGTGTCCCGATCGCCTGGAACGTCTCTGGCATCCTGAATTTCAGCTGCTACTCTCTGCCCATTCCAAAGTGTCCTAAATCAGTCTCATGTTTCCTAGGTCGATCGAAAGTCCTGTTTCTGTTGCCGAGGATTCCTCACTATCCGCGGCGGGCGTTGACGCGGTGATGGCTCAATCAGACGCTCTAGTTGCTATCGATGATGTTCAAAAATCCTTGAACCGATCCAGAGCATCTGTTTATCGATATACGAATACTGACTCCCGCAATTTAAATCCTCCTTTTAATCCCAAGAAGCTAAATCCTGAATATCGAAGCGACCAAAAAGATCCTCTTCTATTTCATCCGAACGAAGTTGCTCGTTTTGCTAAGGATGTACTGAGGATTAAGGAAGTCACCGTTGAAGTTCTCAATTCTCCATCTACAGCAACTCAGCAAGTTTTAGGTGCCATCCTCGAGGAGTTGCGCCAGATCAGAATTCACCTTGAAGATCTTCCTGCAGCTCCTTCTGACCTTGCTGCCCGTCGCGATCGACAAGATCGTCCAGCCGCTTAGAGCTGTGATAGTGCGAGAATCATCACTAGCCTTTTAATAACGCCTTTCCGGAGCTTTTCATGCCATTAGGTATGGATTGCATAGGGCCAAACCCTCACCGGATGTCCTTAATCCTGTCTGAATGGACCCCGAGCCTGCCCGCGAATTTTCTCAGCAACCCTCGTTTCAAGTTGCTCCGCCAACACTGGCCTTTTTAGGGTTCATCCTTGCTTGCACCAGCCTTGGAATTCCATTGGCTGCTGTACTGACTGATCGCCCTCCAACGGGTTCTTTGAAACCACTCACTGCGCAAGATCGCCATGGATCTGAGGTCCCTGCCTCCTTCGCCCTCTCCGGGGCTACTCAATCTGATCGTTGAGATTCCAGCGGGTAGTTGCAACAAATATGAGTTTTCAGAAGACGTTGGCGTGATGGCACTGGACCGTGTGCTTCACCCTTCGATTCGATACCCCTTTGACTACGGATTTGTTCCAAATACGCTTGCCGAGGATGGGTCTCCTCTCGATGCCATGGTGATCATGGCGGAACCCACCTTTGCGGGATGTTTGATCAAAGCCAGACCGATCGGGGTGCTCGACATGGATGACACGGGGCATTACGACGGCAAGATTCTCTGTGTTCCGGTCGCTGACCCTAGGCAAGCAGGGATTAAGAGCATTCAACAAATTGCACCCAGCCAGCTTGAGGATGTTGCTGAGTTTTTCCGTACCTACAAAAATATGGATGGTCGCGTCATTTCGATTTCAGGTTGGCGTGATTCGGATGCCGTTGCTCCCCTGTTGGAGGCATGCGTTCGAGCGGCCGGTGGTTAAGGCTTCAGGGAGCTGAATCCAGCTTTTCTGGGCAAGATCTGAGATTGAGGCGCTATTGAGGCCTTACTTCTTGTAAGTTGGTGCGCGCCTAGATTGTGAACGACCCGTGCCCACCATCCGTTTTGAGCAGGAAGGCCAACAGGTCGGTTGCATCGAAGGAGCGAATTTACGCAAAGCAGCCCTTTCATCCGGGATCAACCCTTACAAAGGTCTGAACAACCTCAATAACTGTGGCGGGGTTGGCCAGTGCGGAACCTGCGTGATCGAGGTTATTGAAGGAGCCCAGAACCTCTCCCCCCGTAGCGATGTTGAAGAGGTATACCTCTCCGACCGCCCTGCGAACTATCGCTTGAGCTGCCGCACCAGTGTGAATGGCGATGTGACCATTAAGACTCGCCCTGACGAAGGCGTTGGTAAGGGTTCAAACAGCCTGCTTGGTGCTGTGAAGAACTTATTTGGACGTTGAGCTTGGCTCAAACCATCAAGGTTTACAGCTACTCCCGATGTTCCACTTGCCGTAAGGCCCTGGCTTGGCTGGATGCCAACAATTTGACCTATGAGGTCGTTGACATCACAACAGCTCCTCCTTCAAAAGAGGAGCTGTTACTTGCCTTTCAGCGGTTGGCTCGTCGTCAACTTCTCTTCAACACCAGTGGCCAGAGCTACCGAGCCCTGGGAGCAGATGTTGTTAAAACGATGAATGACGATGACGCCCTTACGGCGTTGGCTGCAGATGGGCGTTTGATCAAACGCCCTTTTGTTGCATTGCCCAACGGCGATTTTTTGGTGGGATTCAAGCCCGAGGAGTGGAACCAGGCTCTTTTGGGTTGAAATTCAGCCCATCGAGCTCGGTAATCAGTTCGTCCACGCCACCTTGAGTGTGAAGTTGGAACATGCTGGTGCGCTTGAATTCTTCGAGAAACGCCACCAATAGTTCTTGGCTTCGTTCCAGTACGACGCCTTGCTCGAGCGTGCGAGCGAGCTCCTCCCAAAAACGATCGAGAGTTTGAATCCCAAGATTTTCCAGAACTTGATCTTTCTGACCAAGTTGGTCGCCGGCACTCTTTGAAAGCCCCAACAGCGAATCCACCATTCCCGTAGCGAGCTGACGGCTCAGTTCGGATTCCGCTTTTTGCACTCCAGGAAGCTCCCTTAGCGGTGCCGGTAAAACCAGACCATCCAGATTCCGTTGAAGAGCGTGGCCGAATAGCGCCACAAGTTGTGGCCGCATCCCTGGACCCACTTGCGTGAGGATGAGAGGGAGCCAGAGCCGTAGTAGCTCCGCGAGTTCCCTTTCTTCGCTGCTGTCAACAGATTGATGACTACAAAGTCGGAGAATTCTGTCGGGAAGATTCGGCGAGCGCACGATGCCTTGCATTGCATCCAGAACACGCAGCGTGATCACTTCAAATAATTCGAGCGCCAGGACCGCGACAACGCCGCGACTGACGGCTGCACGAAGGGGCTCAAGATTGAGAAGCTGAGCGCGGGATAGCCGCTCTGTGACTGGAACAACTCGCAATAGACGCCAAAATGGTATTAACAGAGGCAGGTCAATCCAACGTCTGAGTAAGGCGTCTCTCCAAGCCATCGCCGGAAAACGACGTTTCAGTCGAAGCGTACGAACCAGGATGTCCAGTAGGAACAGGATTTGAAAAGGAATGTCGATCCGCCAGGAGAGGTCGATTGGCATTCCGTTTTCATCAATTCCGCGCGAGTAATTGGTCTCCGCTAACGGAAGAATTTTGGTGTTCCAAAACTGACGCTCTTGGCCCCAGTCGTGCTTGCTCACGTAGCGGTCGCTGAGGAGATAGGCCGCCGCCTGTTTGGCTGAATCCATCTCAGCTCGCGCTCTAAGACGGTTCTTGAGCTTTTCGAATGCGCCTACATTTCCAGAGCTGATGAAAGGGTTTTCATCAACCAACTGGCTATTCCTAACCACCATTTCCAGCCGCAATTGTCGAGCGGCTTGACTGTTGATGCCCAACGTTGAAGCGGTGGTCTCGAGTCTGCGGAAGTGCTCGACGTAAGACACCGTGTCACGGTGAACTTCGATGCCCTTCAGCGGGTCGTAGAGGGGTGTGATGTCCGGCAGCCACGGCAGTGGCAAGGCCAAGTTGATCGATGGAAGGGGATAGAGCGTTCTCTGCAGCCAGAAATTTCGCAGCGGAATATAGGTGACATCGAAAATCACCCAGATCAGATTGAGTGCTGCAATCAGGGCTAAGACCTGATCCCAGCGATTCCAGAACAATTGGATGGTGCGGGGTTTCACGCCCTGCCAGCGGGGTCGGACCATGGATCACCGTGCCTGGTTTCAGGCTAGAAGCGCAGGCTGATCGCGCCTATCGTGCGTTTCAGGATTGAAGCAAGGTGTCTGTTGGTAGACAAGCAACACAACAATCGTTCTGACGACGACCAGCCCAACAGCAGCGAGACTCTTCAGGAGGGCAATAAGGATCTAAAAAAGGAACAAGGTTCTGGACATCCGCTCTGGGATTTTTGGGGCCCGTTGTTGTTCACGATCGCTCTTTATTTCGGGATTCGTCACTATTTGGCCGAGGCACGCTTCATTCCCTCAGGCTCGATGCTCCCTGGCTTGCAGATCCAAGATCGCCTGCTTGTCGAGAAGCTCACCTATCGCGGCCGCAAACCTCGGCGGGGAGAAATTGTTGTGTTCAATTCCCCCTATGCCTTCGATCCTGCACTGCGCTCAACAACGTCACCCCCACCTTTTCAATGCGTTCTCGCGAATATCCCTTTGATCGGTTTAATTCCTGGCGTTAGTCATCCGGCCTGTGATGCCTACATCAAACGCGTTGTGGCTGTGGCGGGTGATCAGGTGGTGGTGAACCCTCGAGGAGAGGTGCGGGTAAACGGTGTTGATCTCGACGAACCTTATGTGACCAATTACTGCCCTCTGGACAAGCGGGGGATGAGCCTGTGCCGCACCCTGAATGCCACGGTCCCGGAGGGACGTGTTCTCGTTCTTGGTGATAACCGCAGTAACAGCTGGGATGGTCGCTATTGGCCGGGTGGAGCCTTCCTGCCTGAAGATCAGATTATTGGTCGAGCGGTTTGGCGCTTCTGGCCATTCAATCGGCTTGGTTCGTTGGGATCCTGAGTCCACAACTCACCACTTGCCCTCGAATGCGCACGCCGATCCAAGGCTGGTTTGCAGCTTTGGGAGCATGGGGAGCATCACGGGTTTGATCCCATGTTTGGTCAGGATCAAAGAGCAACCAGCGGTTGCTTCCGATGCTCAATCGTTCTTCTTTCTGTCCGATTAACCGCGCAGGACCGAAACTGAGCGCTTGCCAGAGTTGGTTCACACTCCATCCCAACTCGACCACGAGATGTTGCCAGAGCGTGGGCAGCACTAAGTGGTGACCGGATAAGCCTTTTGGACGTTGATCGGGAGGCAAAAGACACTCCTCATCGTCGAGAGGAATGCCATGAACAGCAACGGCGTTGATCTTGCCTTCTCCTAGGGCCTGAATTAAGGCCAGGCGATCGCTTTGCCCACCAATGGAGGGGGTGACAAACCAATGGGTCTTTTCAGCTGTCTGGCTGGATCGATCCTGCACGAGGTGCCACCAGCTCACAGTGGCCAGCGGAGATGTCGAAGCATGGCTCAACATCTCCACTCCATCAGCAGTGGAGAGATTCATGAGCACAAGCTTGCGATTGCTGTGGCGTCGCTGCAGTTCCAGGAGCTGCCCGATGGGCAGCGTTTCGCTGATGATTGGATCTGCAGGCCATCCGGCTCGTAATGTTTCCACGCCTTCCCGGATCATTCCGTCTCCGCGCAGGTTGGAGTCATTGGGTGCAATCAGCACTGGGGCTCCAGCCATTTCACCGAGCCGTAGGGCGCGGTCGATGAGGTTGGCAGATGGCATCTGCTCCCCAGCACACAGACCGATGGCACCTGCTTCAAGCAGATCGGCGTGGAGGCTGAGGCGTTCTCCTTCACCGCGATGGGTGAAGCTTCCCCATAAATGAACTTTGAGATCGCAATTGCTCGGCTGCAATCCCATTAATCGTTCTGGGCTGTCCCGTTCCGATTGACTGTTTGGAAGTAGTGCTAGCTGCCCATAACCGGCTCGTCCTGCGGCGTTGATGAGGGTTTTGAGCGTCTCTCCGCTTCCTGTAAATGGACTGGGAAGGCTTGAATGTGGGTCAACAAGGCATGGGGCGAGAAGTTGCTGGGCCCGGTTTTGGCCCGAAACACCTCGCTCAGCGGCTCGCTGCCTTGCCTCTTCCCCAAGGGCGATAAGACGATCATCTTCAAAAAGAGCAGCACTTCCTACTTGGAGCGGCTGATCGCTGGCGACTAGAACCTGCACGGGGTCGAGCAGCATCGTCTCAGTCATGGGTTCACAGTGCTCCAGCTGCTGTGCGATCGAGAACCCCACCGAGGTGGGACGTGAGATTCAGGCAACTCACCACTGCAGGTTGGCTGGGATCTTCTGGCATGTCGATCACCGTGACGCCACCGTTGCCTTGTTTCACGGACCAAATGTCCTTGGGCGCGAGGCCTAAGAGATGACACAGGATTGTTTTGTTCACTGCATCATGCGCCACAACTAAGGCTGTCTCTGACGGATCGAGGCCATCGGCGATGCTGTTCCAACACTCCACAGAGCGTTCCCAAACATCTTGAATCGTTTCGCCTTCGGGCATTTGTACCGTTTCGGGAGCGTCCTTCCAGGCTTGAAGTAACTCCTCCCAACCCTCACGAATTTCTGATTCGAGTTTCCCCTCCCAAAGCCCGTGACCGATTTCCATCAGACCATCAGTCACGGAGAGCGAGACACCTGAGTGCGATTTCAAAATCCCCTCAGCTGTTTCTCGTGGGCGAGACATCGAGCTGCTGTAGGCCCGATTCAGAGTCACACCCTCGAGGAAGGAGCGCGCAGCCTCTGCTTGGGCATGCCCGTTGCTGTTGAGGGGGATATCAATCTGTCCCTGGAAGCGTCCCTGCCGGTTCCAGTCTGTTTCACCGTGGCGGACAAGGATCAGGCGTGCCTTAGATCCTTTGGCTGGCAGCGCAGGCTTTAGGTGGGCAATGCTGTTTAAACATTCGATCTGTACTTGGTAACCATTCGCTCCCGGGGAGAGGTTGAACACCGACAACGATGCGTTGTCGAGGCGCAGACGCCTGAAGCCTCCTTGAGGCTCGCCCAACAACACCAGAATTAAGCAGCGAAGAATAGCGTTGTGACCTACGACTAAAACGGTGTCGTCTCCGGTCACTGGATGCCGATCAATGAGGTCTTTCAAGAAGGCCCGCGCCTGAATCATTAACTCGCTTACCGGTTGGTAACGCGTGCCGTCAGAGCGGGTTAGTTCTAGGGCTTCCGGTCGTTGACGCCAGGTGGCATAGCCCTCTGGATCCTTGATCGCCCGTTCATCGGCTGTTAGTCCGCTCCAGGGCTCAAGATCAATCTCCAGCAGTCCGTCATCCAGGACGGGGCCCAGCCCGTCTTGACGCACGCTCAGCACTCCGGCTGTGGTGGCGGCAGCACGTTGAAGAGGTGAGCTGTAGGCCGCATCAATCGGCACGTCGGCCAAGGCCACGCCCATGCGTCGCGCTTGGTCCTCGCCGGTCGCTGTGAGTGTTGATAGATCATTGCGCCCCTGAATGCGGCGCTCAACGTTGAAGCTGCTCAGGCCGTGGCGGACCAGGAGGAGACGCAGTGACACCGCAACAAGGGAGAAGGCGCGGTCATCGTATGGGTGCGCGGTCTCATGACACGCCGAAATGATCAAAATCGGTCGCTGGCAGCCCTTCGCCGGAGAGAATCGTTTGTAGTTGCCCATCATCTGTTGACCAGCCCGCTGAACGGAGGTTCAAACGCAGCGCCCAAGTGGAAAGTCCTTTTGGCTGTCGTTTCAATGGTGCTGGCTTGCAGCGTTTGGTTCGTCGGCTTGATGGATAGCCTCGGGCGTCCCTCTGTGGCTCCCGCGTTGTCTTTGGAGCAGCAAGAGCTTGCGTTGATGGCTGACCCCGCGTTGGCGCCATCGCTCAAACCACTACTTGTTGGCCAAGATCCAGCAGAGAGCTTGCTTAAAACGCTGCGAGAAACCCCTCTCGACAGCCTCAGCGATCGTCAGGCACTCCTGTTTGCGTCTCTAGAAACCGATCCCGGTCGTCGCAACACCCTGTTGGAAATTCCATTCCAGGCTCCTGAACTTCAGTTGTTTCAGCAAGCCTTGGCGACCGCCTCAAGCTCTCATGAATTTTCCTCTGAAGATCAAGACTTGTTGGCTGAAATCAGTCCTGATCCCTTAACCCGGCGTCTGGTGTGTCAAGCACTGGGAGGAGCCCCGGCTGATTGTGTGGAAAGGTCAGCAGCTAAGGCCGCGGCTAGACGTCTTGTCCTGAGTGAGCTGATGCCGCTCGGAGCGCTGTTGTTGGGATCTCTTCTGCTGGTTCGTCAGCTTTGGTTGCTTCTGCGCCGCAAGCAATCCTCCTGGCCTGAACTGCAAGCTCCTCCCCTTGGCTTGGTTGACATGGTGCTGCTGATCGCTGGCGGTTTTGTGGTGCTGGGCGAGGTGCTGGTCCCACTTCTAATCACTCCTCTTTCAGCCTTGGTGGCTAGGAGCATGGCGGCGCCACTCAACCAGTCGGTGGCTGTGCTGATTGGCTATTGCGCTCTAGCGACGCCACCGTTGCTCATCCTCAAAAGCCAGCTTGATGGCCTGGATCAACGCTTGGTCCCTAAAGGTGGTTGGCTGCAATGGCGCGTGAGCCCATGGTGGACGGCACTGTTTCAGGGCGGTCGCGCCTGGTTGATGGTGATGCCGCCTGTGGTCTTAACCGGTTGGCTGATGAGTCGCGTCATCGGCGATCAAGGAGGCAGTAATCCATTGCTGGAAATGGTGCTGAACGGCAGAGATCCGTTGGCCTTGTTCCTGCTGGCCATCACCGCTGTTGTGCTCGCCCCGCTGTTTGAAGAAACAGTGTTTCGTGGGGTGTTGTTGCCCGTTTTAGGACGTTCGTTCGGGCGGGGGTGGAGCGTCTTTGGCAGCGCCCTTGTGTTTGCGGTTGCTCACCTCAGCATTGGCGAGTTACTTCCTTTGTTGGTTCTTGGTTTGGGTTTGGCATTGCTGCGTTTGAGCAGTGGTCGACTCCTTCCTTGTGTGGTGATGCATGCTCTCTGGAACGGTGTCACCTTCCTGAATCTTGTCTTGCTGGGAAGTTGAGTTGATTTCCCTGATGCTGTAAGACATTTCAGCCTTGCGGGCGGACCATACGGATGGTTCACTGGCGCATTGCCCTGTTCGTTCAACGTGGTCGCGGTTCGTCAAACTCAACCTGCCCCACAGGAACATGCATCTGCCACTGGTGCCTTTGAGCTCATCCAGGGGTCACTGTCCGCCAAGCGTGTTGCACGCCGCTCTCCCCTGCTTGCTGGTCTTCATCGTGCGGCCGATGGCAGTTTGATTGGTGTGTTCACAGCTGTTCTGGCTCTCAGTGGACTCACGCTTCACTGGCAATATCGCTGGACGGTTGCTTTTGAACGCTTGGAGGACACCCGAGGCGTAGGCCAACGACTGACGGAGTCCACGGCGATGCTTGAGCGTTATCTCCTGGATCAAACCCAGACTCCTAAGTCGATGGTTCCGACGACCGCTGAAAAATTGGTGTACCTCGAACGTCCTAATGAGGAGGAGTCCGGAGGATCCCACGATCATCTGGCTTTCATTGGCTCCTTGATGAATCGTTCAATTCATCACGGGTATTAAACAGATGCCAGCCAACCGGCAAGGCTCGACCCCTAAGGCGCGTCGTGAACGACGAAGGGTCATTCGTCTTGAGCCGGTGCCCGCCGGTCGCATGAAAGTGGTCTTTGTGCTGCTGTGTGCAGGTTTACTGGGTTTGGTCGGGCGCATGGCCTGGCTACAGATTGTTCAAGCCTCCGAGTTGGAGGCGCGGGCCCGTGTGGTGCAAACCCAACGCACCAAGCCCCTGGGCAGCCGCCGGCCGATTGTGGATCGCAACGGCAGGCTTGTGGCCTTAGACGAGGAGCGATATCGACTCTGGGCTCATCCTCGCTACTTCAACTTTCCTGGCGACGACCCGACGCTCATTCGTGACCGTAAAGAGGTTGCTGCACGCCTCTCCCCCTTGTTGGCCCTGTCCTCTGGCGAGCTCAACAAAAGGATGGGAGACAGCGCGTCTGGCATCAAGTTGGCTGAGGGCGTTGACCCTGAAACGGCAACATCAGTTCGTTCCCTTGGAATCAGCGGCATTGATCTCGAGCCCTATCCCTACCGCGTCTATCCGCAGGGAGCTCTCTTTGCCAATGTCGTTGGTTTCCTCAATCAAGAGCGTCAGCCCCAGGCGGGGCTGGAACAGAGTCGTGATGATGACTTGCAGCGTCACGAACAGGCCAGGAGTCTTCGTCGCGGAGCAGACGGAACCCCGTTGCCAGACAACCTCGCGCCGGGCGTGTTTTTCGGGGATGACCTGAGATTGCAGCTCACCTTGGATGCCCGCTTGCAGGAGCTGGCTGCCAAGGCCCTGTCGGCACAGGTCAAGGCCTGGAAAGCGAAAAAGGGAGTGGCGATCGTGATGGATGTCACCAACGGCGAATTGATGGCGCTGGCCTCAACGCCGACGTACGACGCGAACCGGTATTGGGATTTCAATCCAGAGCGTTTTCGCGAATGGTCTGTTCAAGACCTCTACGAACCCGGATCGACCTTTAAACCGATCAATTTGGCATTAGCGCTTCAAGAAGGTGTGATCCAACCCAACGAGACGGTTTACGACAGTGGGGCTCTCACAATTGGTGGCTGGCCAATTCGTAACCACGACCGCAAGGGCAATGGTGTAGTTGATTTCGCAACTGTGCTTCAGGTGTCCAGCAATGTCGGCATGGTTCAGGCGATGCGCAAAATGCAACCTTCTGATTATTGGGACTGGTTAAGTCGGCTTGGGCTCGATGCGAAGCCGGACACAGACCTTCCAGGTGCGGTAGCGGGCCAGTTGAAGACCAAGGAACAATTCACGACGCAGCCCATCGAGCCAGCTACAGCAGCATTCGGCCAAGGCTTCTCGCTGACACCTCTCAAGCTTGTTCAATTGCATGCACTGATTGCCAATGGAGGAAGGCTGGTGAGTCCTCACATCACCCGTGGTTTACGGGCTGGCCATGCACTGGCTCCGAGTGGAGAGCGCATGGGGCAGCCTTTGCTCCGCCCAGAGGTCACGCGCACGGTTCTGAACTGGATGGAATCTGTGGTGGAAAAAGGCAGTGGTAAGGGGGTGCGCACGCCTGGTTATCGCATTGGCGGCAAAACAGGCACGGCACAGAAGGCAGTGAATGGTGTGTATGTCCCTGGGGCTCTGATTTGCAGTTTTGTCGCAACGCTTCCGATTGAGGACCCTCGTTATGTCGTGCTGGTTGTGGTTGATGAACCACAAGGGGCCCACGCCTATGGCTCAACTGTGGCTTTGCCTGTGGCTAAATCCATCATTGATGGGCTCCTGGTGATTGAAAAAATCCCACCAAGTGGTCGGGTTAAATCTGCACAAACGGACACACCTCCCCCTTGAGCTGTCAGTTTGAAAATCGTCGCTACGTTGAATTCATAGAGTTTTAGTGCGCTATGACCACCCTCCTTGAGCAGCTTTCCGCCATGACCGTGGTGGTGGCCGATACGGGTGATCTCGAAGCGATCAGGCGTTTCACTCCTCGTGATGCGACCACCAATCCCTCCCTGATCCTCGCTGCAGCTCAGATTCCGGCTTACGAGAATCTCATCGATGAAGCCTTGCGTTCGTCACGCCGGCTTTTAGGAGAGAGCGCTCCGGTGGAACAAGTGGTGCATGAAGCGCTCGATGAAATCAGCGTGATATTTGGAAAGGAAATTCTGAAGATCGTTCCTGGCCGAGTTTCAACGGAGGTTGATGCTCGCCTCAGTTATGACACCGAGGCCACCATTGAAAAAGGTCGGAAACTTATCCGCCTCTACAACGACTCGGGAATCAGTAATGACCGTGTCTTGATCAAAATTGCCTCCACGTGGGAAGGCATCAAAGCGGCTGAAGTTCTTGAGAAGGATGGAATTCATTGCAACCTCACTCTGCTGTTTGGCTTCTCTCAGGCTGTGGCCTGCGCCGAAGCAAGCGTCACGTTGATCTCGCCTTTTGTTGGTCGCATTCTTGATTGGTTCAAAGCCGACACAGGGCGCGATTCTTATCCAGGTGCAGAAGATCCTGGTGTGATTTCAGTGACCAGCATCTTCAACTACTTCAAGACATATGGCTACAAAACCGAAATCATGGGGGCTAGCTTCCGCAATCTTGATGAAATCACTGAGCTTGCAGGTTGTGATCTATTGACCATTTCCCCAAAATTGTTGGATCAATTGCGTAGTAGTGATGCTTCGCTGATCCGCAAGTTAGATCCCGCGAATCTTGCCCCTGTTGCAGAGCAAATGAACGTGGACCATGAGCGCTTCGTCTCCATGATGGCTGAGGATCGAATGGCGACTGACA
This sequence comes from Synechococcus sp. SP2 MAG, assembly GCA_030756895.1. Lineage (GTDB taxonomy): Bacteria > Cyanobacteriota > Cyanobacteriia > PCC-6307 > Cyanobiaceae > Synechococcus_C. Next base: position 44,676 of record JAVBIX010000053.1, on the reverse strand, counting down.
AGCTCAGTGAAGGCATCAAAGGTTTCAGCAAAGCGATCGAAACTCTTGAGCAGCAGCTCGCTCATCGTTTGGCTCAGATCGAGGGTGGCTTCGCGTTCAGCCATGCCGTTCAAGAGATTTTCCTACTGAACGATTTCAACGGTGACGGCTGCATCACCCGCGATGAATGGTTGGGAAGTGATGCGGTCTTTGATGCCTTAGATCAGGATCATGACGGTCGTTTGACACCAGACGATGTGCGTTTGGGTTTCGGTGGCGCTCTGTCTTTGACCGCCGTTTGATCGAGCTTGTTTAAGGCTTCAGACAGCAAGCACGCCCTCGCTCTATGGAGTGACGGCGTGTTTTTTAGAGGCTTGCAACAGAGGCTCGCTCAGTCGATATTCAATCGTTAGGGTCATCCCCGGGAGATTTTGGGGGTTGGCTGCAATGGCGCTCCAGCTTGTCTGGTTCAAGCGAGACCTCCGGGTGAAGGATCATCAGCCCTTGCAGCAGGCCTTGCTTAGGGGGCCTGTGCTGCCGCTTTATGTCGTTGAGCCCGAGTTATGGCAGCAGCAAGATGCTTCCGAGCGTCAGTGGTTGTTTTGCCGAGAGTCTTTGCTGGATTTGCGTCTCGCTCTTGCTGAGCTAGGCCAACCGCTACTGGTGCGCCGTGGTGATGTGTTGGACATTTTTGAGCGTGCCCATCGTCAATTTGGTCTTGATGGGCTCTGGAGCCATGAAGAAACTGGCAATGGTTGGACGTATCAGCGTGACCAACGCGTAGCTCTCTGGTGCCGGCAGAACGGCATTGCTTGGAAGGAGATTCCTCAATTTGGCGTGATCCGCCGTCTGAGATCCCGCAATCGTTGGGCCAAACGCTGGGAGGCGCAGATGGCTGAGCCGATCACCCCTTCCCCGCTAGGACTGCCATCGATCGAGGGGATCGAGGCCGGCATCATTCCTGATCACCCCCATCAGGAGATGGCATCCGATCCATGCCCGCATCGCCAAAGCGGTGGTCGTTCGATGGCATTGCTGGAACTGGACGATTTCCTCGAACATCGCGCGTCCGGATATGCCCGCTCCATCTCCAGTCCCAACACAGCGTTTACCGGCTGCTCTCGTCTTTCTGCTTATCTCACTTGGGGGTGTCTCTCGATGCGAGAGGTCATCCAAACAAGCCGTGGCTTCAGTGGTCGTGGGATTAGCAGTTTTGAGTCACGCCTGCATTGGCATTGCCACTTCATCCAAAAGCTTGAAGCGCAGCCAGCGATTGAGTTCGAAGATTTTCATCCGTTCATGCGCGGGTTGCGCTGTGCGAATAATGAGCGACTCGCTGCCTGGGCGGACGGACGCACTGGAGTGCCTTTCGTGGATGCCTGCATGCGCGCATTGCGGGCCCATGGTTGGATCAACTTCAGAATGCGAGCGATGTTGATGTCGTTTGCCAGCTATCACCTTTGGTTGCCGTGGCGGGATAGCGGACTTCATTTAGCGCGACAGTTTGTGGACTACGAGCCCGGGATCCACTGGAGCCAGTGCCAGATGCAGTCAGGCAGCACAGCCATTAATACCGTGAGGGTCTACAACCCGATCAAGCAGGGGCAAGACCATGACTTGAAGGGCGATTTCATTCGCACTTGGCTTCCTGAACTCCACCAGGTTCCCGATGTCTACGTGCATGAGCCGTGGAAGTTGTCGATGGCAGCGCAACGACAGGCAGGGCTCCAGCTTGGAGCGGACTATCCCCTGCCCATCGTCGAACCTGCGCTTGCGGCTCGGGAGGCGAAGCAGAGGATTTGGGCGATCAGGGAGCGCTCTGGATTTTCTGCCATTGCTGATGGAATTCAGCAGCGCCATGGGTCGAGACGTTCAGGCTTAGCGGCCACGGGTCAAGGTCGCCGCCGTCGACGGCGAAACCCTTCGCCTGATGATTCCCAACAGCTCACTCTTGATCTTTAACCCCTTTGCAGCATCAAGCGGCGGATGACCCTCTGTGCGATGTCCCCGTATCCCATTTCACCAGAGAGAATTTGGGCAATGCGCTGCGGCGCAGTGGGACGTTTGATTCCGAGTTGATAGCCCACGTTTGGAAAGCGATAAAACACCTGGGCGATACGCCGCCCCCAAGCCATCGAATCGCCCCAACGTTCGCGCATCCGTTTTGAGTAGTTGGAAAGGTCAGGCTGAGTCCCGTTCAGCCAAGAATCGAGACTGGCCGCTGCTTCACAGCCGCTCATCAGCGATGGCCTGAGGCCTTCGGCAAGAAAGGGGTCGCAGAGCGATGCTGCATCACCTACTGCCACCACGCCTTTGCCGTGGAGGGGTGTGTGGCCATTCCAAACTCTTAAATCCGCGTTTTGTCGCAGCCCGTCTTTGGAGGAAAACCCTAAATCCGGTAAGAGTTGTTCGAGCACGGCTTCCGCGTCACTGGCCCGACGTCCAATAAACGTGCCCACCCCCACATTGATGCCGTTTGCCAGTGGAAACGCCCAGGCGAATCCATGGTGGACAAGCCCAAATTCAAACCTGGCAGTGCCAGGTTGCAAGCTTCCCATTCCTTCGAGGCGAACAGAAAGCGTCTTGGCCATGTGGAGAGACCGAGGGCCAATCCCCAAGCGTGTTGGCCAGGGAGAACCTGAGCCATCAGCCAGAACCACTGCTCTGGCCTCGATTACCTCCCCGTCCTTGCTGCGTAGAAGCCAATGGCTTTCATCCTGCTGAAGGTCCTCGACCTCGAAGGGCCGGCGCAGCTCTGCCCCTAAAGCGATCGCTTGCTCCAGCAAGAGTGCGTCGAGCCGCTCACGCTTGACGATCCAGAAGGGTGCAGAGCCTGGAAGCTCAGCGACCACAGGATCAGTGAGACACCAGCTGAAATTCACCTGTTTGATGATGTCATCAACGGCTGGTTGCAAGTCGAAGGGGAACCACTGCTGAACGGAGGCCGCCATCCCACCAGCGCATGGTTTCACCCGCTCTGATCGGTCGCGTTCCAAAACGGTGACGCGATGACCTAAGCGAGCGAGATGGAAAGCCGTGCTGGAGCCGGCTGCACCGGCCCCGATTACGGCAACATCAGTGGTGCTCAAACCTTGAGGATTTCAACCTCTTTATTCGCTAGATGTTTCTCAAGTTCCGCGATGAAACGATCGGTTGTTTTCTGGATTTGATCTTGCTCATCTCGGCTTTGATCCTCTGAAAGATCACCGTCCTTCTCTTGTTTCTTGATTTTGTCGATGGCGTCACGTCGCACGCTGCGCAAGGCCACCTTGCCCTCCTCTGAATACTTTGCGGCAAGTTTGCAGAACTCTTTTCGGCGCTCTTCTGTGAGTGGTGGCACATTGATGCGAATGACCTTGCCATCGTTGTTGGGCGTGAATCCCAAGTCACTGGTGGCGATTGCTTTTTCGATTAGCGCCAGCGATCCCATGTCGAAGGGTTGAACGGCAATCGTTTGCGAATCGGGAGTGGAGAGACTGGCGAGTGATTTCAGTGGTGTGTCAGCGCCGTAATACTCGACACTGATTCGATCCAACAACGAAGGATTGGCTCGGCCTGTGCGGATGGTGTTGAAGTTGCGCTGGGTGGCTTCCACCGACTTGCGCATGTTGGCTTCGAGATCGGAGTTCGACATGACGATGACTAGTTGCTGATACGAGAACCGATGGGCTCACCGGCCACGGCTCTGCCGATGTTGCCAGGTTCAAACAAATTGAAAACAACAATCGGGATGTTGTTGTCTTTGCAAAGAGCGATGGCAGTGCTGTCCATTACGGCGAGCTCACCGCTGAGCACTTGTTGGAAGGTCAAGGAGTCGTACCTGACAGCATCAGGGAATTGATGCGGATCTTTGTCATACACGCCGTCAACCTTGGTGGCTTTGAACACCACATCAGCGCTGATTTCGGCTGCGCGTAAAGCAGCTGTGGTGTCGGTGGTGAAAAACGGATTGCCACAACCTGCTCCAAACACGACCACCCTGCCTTTTTCTAGGTGTCGCATCGCGCGCCTGCGGATGTAGGGCTCAGCAACTTCTTGCATTTCAATGGCGGTTTGCACGCGGGTGGGAATTCCCGCTCGCTCCAGTCCGTCTTGCAGGGTGATGGCATTCATCACGGTGGCGAGCATGCCGACGTAGTCAGCTGTGGCGCGATCCATGCCGGCGGCGGAACCTTTTAAACCTCTGAAAATGTTTCCGCCGCCGACGACAATCGCCAACTGCGTGCCAGTGGCAACAACTTTGGCAACATCTGTGGCGATGGCCGAAACTATTTCTGGATCAATTCCGTAGCCCTGATTGCCCATCAGCGCTTCACCGCTGATCTTCAGGAGGGCACGCGCGTAGGCCATTTAATATCCTTATCTGTAGGACAGTAGCAAGGCTGTTCTTAAGGGATCGCGAAAGCTGATGGGCTGCTGATCTTGTTCTGCCAAGTGGGTGGAGAAGCCAGCCGGATTGCTTTTGACGTACTTATCAGGTCTTGATGTGTTCAGAATTCAATTCCTTGTTGTGCTTTGACGCCCTGTTCCCGAAAGGGGTGTTTGACAAGGGACATTTCCGTGACCAAATCAGCTCTTTGAATCAGCCCATCCGGAGCTCCTCTGCCAGTGAGGGCAACGTGGGTGAGTTCAGGCCGCTCATCGAGGCCTTGCAGGACTTGATCCAGTTCGAGATAGCCAAGTTTTAATGCCACATTCACTTCGTCCAGCACGACAAGTTTTTGCTTGGGGTCTCTGAGGTAAGAGAGCGAGGTGTCCCAAGCCGCTTGCACCAGCTGACGATCACGCTCACGATCTTGGGTTTCCCAGGTGAAACCTTCTCCGAGTGCATGCCAACTCAGGGCGTCTCCAAAGGCTTTCAGTGCTTTGGCTTCTCCAGGCTCCCAGCCTCCTTTGATGAATTGGACAACAGCAACCTGGTGCCCGTGCCCCAGGGTCCGTAAGGCCAAGCCAAGAGACGCAGTGGTCTTCCCTTTGCCGTGGCCGGTGAAGACCAAGACCAATCCTTTTTCAACACTCCTCTCTGAAACCCGTTGTCGCTGCACGTCTTGACGGCGTGCCATGCGCTTTCGGTAAGCATCGGCGTCCTTCTCTGGGGCTAAATCGCCTCCCATGCCAAGGGATTCGGCCGATTGGTCCAAGGATGATGGGTCCACAGGTGTTGGCTTTCCGGCTGATGTTTGATCCGAGCTCATGACAACTCCCCAGTTCCCTCCAGCATGCCGCTATCGGGGCACCTTGCTGTGATGCGCTGCAGAGCAGCCCCGGCAAGAACAGACTGCTCAACCGTGGTGAAGCCGATCTCCTGCAATTGCTCGGGGATGTTGTCCTCAAGCAAAGCAATCGCAGTTTCTGTCTCGAACAAAGCGCAGAAAAGTTGTTGGGGGAGTTGCAAGAGAGGACCAGCGGGGTGGAGATCAACAACAACGAGCCAGCCGCCTGGTTTCAGCAATTTCAAACAGGACAACAACACTTGATGCCGCTCGGCTCGAGGAAATTCATGCAGCGCAAGGCTGATTTGAATGGCATCAAAGCTGGCTGGCGTGCAGGGCGGATCTTCTGCGAGACCCTCAATACAAGTGAGGAGTGGATGACGGGTTGCGGCGAGTTCGAGAACCTTGGGTGAGACATCAAGCCCGGTGACCTGAAACCCTGCTTCGATCCATGGCGCCGCCGCTTCTCCTGAACCACAGCAAAAGTCGAGCACCGTGGCCCCTCTTGGCAGAACAGGATTGAGCGCTGAGAGCCCAAGGCTGCGCAGTTGATCGACACCTCCAACACTCAGCGCGGAGATTCCTGTGACGGTGTCGTAAATCCAGCGATAGCGGTAGGCCAGTTGGCGCAGGGGTGATGTCATCAGGCTTCTCTCCTGGCTAAAGCGGCATCGACGGCTTGTTGTTGATCCCGCCGGGTGATCCAGTGGTGGTAGGTCCGGGTATGGATCGCCACGGAATGTCCCATCATTCTGGCGGCCACGGTATCGGGAAGTCCGATGTGGATGGTTCGAACGGCCCAGGCGTGGCGAAGGTCGTAGGGCGTGAGCGGAACGTCGTACCTCCTGAACTGCTCTGCAACACGCCGTCCCACTTGTTGGAGTGTGGTGTGGCGAAGATCGGTGCAAACCGGAGGGAGGGCGCCAGCGTTGGAGGCGAGATGCGTCAAGTTGAAGCGATCTACCCATTCCGGATGGAAGGGCCAAACCTGATGCTCACCGGTTTTGGTGGTGGGAAGAACGCGGATCACCCTGTCTCCTCCATCCGCTAAAGCCGAAACATCCGTGAAAAACACCTCATGGTTGCGAAGTCCATAGGTGGCCATTAATCCATAAACAAGACGCCAACCTGGATTGGGAATGCGCAGTATGGCCTCAAGAATTTGTGGGTCGCTGGGTAACTGCCGAAAACGAGCTCTGTGCAGGCCGTATCCCCCCGCCTCTGCACGCCATGCATCCGGAAGGGGAAGGTTTTGATGCCGGGCGAGTGCCCCTAGGGCAGTGGAACACTGCTGGCGACTTCGGCTTCCATCGGGATAGCTATTCAGCGTCAGGAGTAATAGGTCAGACGTAAGGAGTGAGTGTGGTTCAAGAGCCAAGGCCTTGAGGCGTCGCAGGTAGGGCTGGTAGGCCCCGCTCCAAGTGGTGCGGCTACCAGCTGGGGAGCGACGACGACGGGGGTCTGCGAAGAATGCTTTTTTAAACGTCTCCAGATCGCGATCCAGGGGATCGACCAATGCGCTGGATTCGCGTGGAGGGTTGCTGTTCTGCTGAACTTTTTGCTTCGGTAACCACTGGTCCCACTCAAAAAGCTGCCTGTGTAATTGCAGCTCCACAAGCTGAACGATGCGCTCAGCCTCTTTCAACCCATTCAGGTCAGCCAGAAGCCCCAGACTCAGGCGCTGGGTCTTCCATTGGTTGGGTTGCTGTCGGCACGGCAGTCGTCCACGCAGATTGAGTTTTTGCCCTCGCCGCTCCACACGAAGACCACAGCCCTGCTCGGCTAAGGCCGTGTTGGCGGCCACGATCGCGGTGTCGAAGTTCATGACCCTGTAAAGACAGCGTCACCATGACGTTGATGGGAGTTACGCTCAACCCCTAAAACAAAGAAATTTCCATGTCTCGGGTAGGCATTCTTCTGCTCAATCTGGGTGGTCCAGAACGGATTCAGGATGTTGGCCCCTTTCTGTACAACCTGTTTGCGGATCCAGAAATTATTCGACTGCCCAATCCAATCCTGCAGAAACCCCTGGCTTGGTTGATCAGCACGTTGCGCAGTAATAAGTCGAAGGAGGCGTATCGATCAATCGGAGGAGGTTCCCCTCTGCGTCGAATCACCGAGCAGCAAGCGAGAGAGCTTCAAAGTCTTCTGCGCCAGCGTGGGGTGGACGCCACGAGCTATGTAGCCATGCGCTACTGGCACCCGTTTACTGAATCGGCTGTGGCTGATATCAAGGCTGACGGCATTGATGAGGTTGTCGTTCTTCCTCTGTATCCCCATTTCTCGATCAGTACCAGTGGCTCGAGCTTCCGCGAGCTCCAACGGCTACGGCAAATGGATGAGCGCTTTGAGTCGTTGCCTTTGCGTTGTATCCGTAGTTGGTACGACCATCCTGGTTATGTGCGCTCGATGGCCGAACTCATCGCCGAGCAGGTTCGTGCCAGTGACGATGTTGAACAGGCACATATTTTCTTCAGTGCCCATGGCGTGCCGAAGAGCTACGTGGAAGAGGCAGGCGATCCCTATCAGCAGGAAATTCAAGCTTGCGCGGCTCTGATCATGGCTGAATTGGAGACCATTGTTGGCCACTCCAATCCCCATACCTTGGCCTATCAAAGCCGCGTTGGGCCGGTGGAATGGCTGAAGCCCTACACCGAGGAGGCCCTCGAAGAACTCGGCCGGGCGAAGACCCAAGATCTTGTGGTGGTCCCCATCAGTTTTGTAAGTGAGCACATCGAAACGCTCGAGGAAATTGACATCGAGTACCGCGAACTCGCGACTGAATCAGGTGTCGTGAATTTCCGACGCGTTAGGGCTCTGGACACCTATCCACCCTTTATTGCTGGATTGGCTGATTTAGTCGAGGCCAGCCTTGCGGGTCCGGAAGTGAATCTCGACCAGGCGGCTGAACTAGCCACCACCGTGAAGCTCTATCCCCAGGAGAAGTGGGAGTGGGGTTGGAATAACAGCTCTGAAGTGTGGAATGGACGCTTGGCCATGGTTGGTTTTTCCGCCTTCCTTCTCGAGCTGATCAGTGGCCATGGCCCACTGCATGCTGTTGGTTTGCTTTAAAGAGTGCCAATTGGTGAGATGGCCACTTAATCTTGAGGGTCAGATCCTTATGAGGCAGCCGTGACCCTGACATCCGTTCCTACGGCCGCGGATGCGTTGGATTGGAACGGTCAACGCCGTATCACCGGCGCCCACGCCTTGATGAATGCCCTCAGGCTCCATGGCGTCGACACCATTTTTGGCTATCCGGGCGGTGCGATCCTGCCGATCTATGACGCTCTGCACATCGCTGAAAGCGAAGGCTGGCTGAAGCATATTTTGGTGCGTCATGAGCAGGGTGGCACCCATGCGGCGGATGCTTATGCCCGTGCCACTGGTCGGGTTGGCGTCTGTTTTGGAACGTCTGGCCCTGGTGCCACCAACCTGGTCACGGGCATTGCCACGGCTCAAATGGATTCAGTTCCGATGGTGGTCATCACAGGTCAAGTCCCTAGGCCTGCGATCGGGACTGATGCGTTTCAGGAAACAGATATTTTCGGTATCACGTTGCCAATCGTGAAGCACTCCTGGGTGGTTCGTGACCCAGCCGATCTTGCTTCCGTAGTGGCTCAAGCATTCCTGATCGCTTCGTCAGGACGCCCGGGTCCTGTGCTGATTGATATTCCTAAAGACGTAGGGCAAGAAGAATTCGATTACGTCCCAGTTCAGCCCGGATCAATTCAACCTCCTGGGTTTAGGCAGCCAGCTAAGCCTGAGCTTCAGGCGGTGATCGATGCTCTTGCCTTGATTCGTGAGTCTTGCTGTCCCCTCTTTTACGTCGGGGGTGGAGCGGTCAGCGCAGGTGCTCATGACAGCCTCAAAGTCTTGGCTGAGCGCTTTCAGATCCCTGTGACCACCACGCTGATGGGGAAGGGAGCTTTTGACGAGAATCATCCACTCGCCTTAGGCATGTTGGGAATGCATGGAACGGCATACGCCAACTTTGCAGTCACAGACTGCGATCTATTGATCGCAGTTGGTGCCCGTTTTGATGACCGAGTGACAGGCAAGCTCGACACGTTTGCTCCCAAGGCCAAGGTCATTCATTTTGAGATTGATCCTGCGGAGGTTGGTAAAAACCGACGTCCCGATGTGGTCGTGCTGGGCGATTTGGGTTTAAGTCTTGCTCAACTTGTCGATCAGAGTCGACCGCATTCCGCCGAGTCGAAGACCTCTTCTTGGCTGGAACAAATCAAGACTTGGAAGAAGCTTTACCCGCTCACCATTCCTGCGAAGGAAGGAGCGATTTTCCCGCAAGAAGTGCTCTTGGCTGTTCGTGATCTCGCGAGTGACGCGATCATCACGACCGATGTAGGCCAACATCAGATGTGGGCTGCGCAGTACTTGCGTAACGGGCCGCGGTGTTGGATCAGCAGCGCTGGATTAGGGACCATGGGATTTGGAATGCCAGCTGCTCTCGGGGCTCAGGTGGCGTTCCCGGATCAGAAAGTGGTGTGTATTGCTGGTGATGCAAGCATCCTGATGAACATTCAGGAACTCGGAACCCTGGCTCAGTATTCACTCCCTGTGAAAGTTGTGATTGTGAATAACCACTGGCAGGGCATGGTTCGGCAGTGGCAGGAAAGCTTTTATGACGAGCGATATTCAGCATCTGACATGCTTAAAGGCATGCCTGATTTCAGTGCGTTAGCCAGGGCTTTTGGTGTTGATGGCGTCAAGATCACCGAACGAGATGATTTGCATAGCAAGCTCAGTGAAGCGTTTGATTCACCTCGTCCGACCCTGATTGATGTCCACGTCAGACGCGGTGAAAATTGTTATCCGATGGTTCCGCCAGGAGCCAGCAATGCGCAGATGGTGGGTCTTCCCTCCCATCCTGAGTTGGCCCAGGATTCCAGATGAACGTGTTCGGACTGCTTCACCATCACAGCCAGCGATCTGAATTTATGCCCCGTTTGCGAAGAGCAGCTCTGATCCGTTTTTGCGCCAGTTTCTTAGTTCTGTTGGTCGTGATTTTTGCTTCCCCATTGCCATCTGTGGCAGCCGAAGTGTTGCAAGTGCGTTCGTCCACTCTTCTTCAGATTGGAGATCGCAACCGCAATTACAGCGTGCGTTTGGCTTGTGTTGAAGTCGATCCTGTCAATGAAGAGGCTGCTGTTGATCTTTTGAAAAAAGCAGCGCCTCGACGCAAACGGGTGAACCTTCGTCCAGAGGGAAATGAAGATGGTGTTCTCATTGCCCGCGTTACCCCTCTCGATGCCGATCAAGATCTTGGCTTTTCATTGGTAACAAGCGGTTTGGCCACGCAAAGTTGCAACGCAGGCTGAGATGGGAAAAAATCGCTTCGCTGCTGGCATCGTGATGGTGCCCTGTTTGCTTCTATCAGCTGCTTTTTTTAGTACGGCGGTTTGGGGTGATGTGCCAGGAGAGAATCAATCCCTCGCCTTAGGACTGGGAGGGTTGCTGTTGGCTGCAGGCTTGCTCGCTCTGTTGATCCCATCGACAAATCCTGAGACAAACGAGGACGAAACCGACCCATCTTCCTAAGTTTTGGCAAAGAGACGTTCTCTCATGACCCCTCCAGCTGAGGTCCCCATGAGTGACCGTGTTTCTGATTCGAAATTAGGAAACCTCTTGAAGCGTTTCGCCATTGGTCATGGCTTGATCGTGGCGGCAAGCCTGCTGGGATGCCAAGCGCTTGCGGCCAGTTCGCAGGAAAGAGCTCCCGTGCTTGCGCTGTTGTCAGACCAGTTGATGCCTGCTCATGTTGTGTTTCGGCAAGGTTTTGCTCTTGGGGAAGAGCAGGTTCGACAGTGTGGAAGTTCCCCCGCGGATGTGGAGTGGCGCACGATTGGTCTCGATGACGACCCGACTCCATTTCTTGGTTCGACGCGTTCTGTGGTGATCGCGCCTTTTGCGACGGAACTCTCTCGTTTTTCTCGACTGGCCCAGGACCACCAGATCAATGTGATCCTTCCGTATCAACGCGGTGCGTCTTTAAATCAATTGGTGCCGCTTGATCCGCAGGGATTGCTGCATCCTCTGAGCCCTTCCCAACAGTCTGAAATCGATCAACTGGCAATCGATACTCTTGCGCAGGGATGGCGAAGAATCATGGTGGTTGCCGATCCGGCTGACCGCGCTGCAGGCATGGCAGTGACCTTCACGGAGGCTTTCGAGCAACTAGGGGGCAAGGTCGAATCCTATGAGAAGTCCTTGGTGCAGCAGGTCAACGCAGGCGATGCGTCTGCTGTGAGTCAATTGATTCAAGACGTGGCTTGGAAACGTCCTGCTGCCATTGCTCTGGCCGCTGATCCTTCCGGTCGGTTGGCGATGCTGTTGGATCAAGCACAGAACGATGGTCGGCTGATGGGAGCTTCGCTTGCGTCACCGGCCAGGATTTGGCTGTTGCCCGTGACCCGTCTTGATGCTGTCTCTCAAAGACCTTGGACACAATTGAGTCCTGATCAACAGGCGCACGGTCCAGGTTGGTCTTCATTCGCGACGTCTTACCAGCAGCGCTGGGGGCAGGTCCCCGACCTGTTGGCGGCCTCAGGCTTTGATGCGGCCCGTGTTGTAGCTCTGGCCTCGCTCGCTCCCGCGCCGGTTTCATCGGAGGGGCTCCGAGACCCAATCGCTTGGCTTGAACCAGATGCTGAGGTGCAGCCTTCATGTCAGGCGATTGCCCTGCGTCAGCAAGGCAAGCCTGTTCGCATAGAGGGTGCCGCCAGTGATCTGGCATTAAGACCAGGACAGATTCCCTCGGGACAGGCGACCACCAGAGTGATCCCTGCGCAGTCAGGGTCTAACCGTGACGGGAGTCTTTAAAGCCGGTGTTGCGTCTTAGTGAACTCCGTCTTCCTTTGGATCACGGCCCTGATGATTTGGAGCAAGCGGTTCTGCGTTGCCTGAAGATTCCACCGGCGCGTCTGCTTCGTTGTCAGTTGGTGAAGCGGAGTGTTGATGCGCGTCGCCGCGATCGCATTCAGCTGATTTATTCCGTGGATGTAGCAGTGGATGGAGAGGCGGCGCTGTTGCGGCGCAGGAACGGCGATCGAAGAATTCGTCAGACCCCAGACACGCACTACCGATATGTAGCTCAGGCTCCGGAAGGGAGTGTCTGGGCCTCCGAGCAGCGGCCAGTAGTGGTCGGAGCTGGTCCGTGTGGGTATTTTGCTGCTCTCCTTCTGGCACAGATGGGGTTTCGCCCGTTGTTGCTGGAACGTGGACAGCCCGTGAAACAAAGAACGGCCGATACGTTTGGCTTTTGGCGTCGAACGGCTGAGTTCAATCCGGAATCCAATGCCCAGTTTGGCGAGGGCGGTGCCGGAACATTTTCGGATGGGAAGCTCTACAGCCAGGTCAGTGATCCTGATCATTACGGCTGCAAGGTCCTGGAAGAACTGGTGGCCTGTGGCGCAAATCGCGAGATTCTCACGCAGCACCGACCCCATATCGGCACTTTCAAATTGGCCACGGTGGTGAGAGGGCTGCGGGCCAAAATCGAGGCGCTCGGTGGGGAGGTTCGTTTCGACAGTCGGGTTGATCAGCTCTTGCTGGAACCCTGCGCTGGACCTCATGGTTCAGGCAAGTCTCAGCAAGTGGTGGGCCTGTCCTTGTCGGATGGGACTTCATTGCTCTGCCGTCAGGTGGTTTTTGCTCCAGGGCATTCAGCACGAGACAGTTTCCAGATGCTTCAGGAGGCTGGAGTGGCTCTTGAAGCAAAGCCGTTTGCGGTCGGCTTCCGTATTGAACATCCTCAGGCCTTGGTCGATGAAGCGCGCTGGGGGCTGAACGCAGGACATCCACTCCTTGGGTCGGCGGAATACAAGCTCGTTCACCATGCTGAAAATGGCCGTTGCGTTTACAGCTTTTGTATGTGTCCTGGCGGATTGGTAGTTGGAGCAACCTCGGAGAAGGGCCGGGTCGTCACCAATGGCATGAGTCAGCATTCACGCAATGAGCGCAATGCCAATGCCGCATTGGTTGTTCCTGTGGATGAAGACGATCTGGCGGCCTATTCCGCCTGGCCAGGGGATCCCTTGGCTGGTCTTGCCTTCCAGCGTGCGCTGGAACACAAAGCGTTTGTTCTCGGGGGGGCTGATTACAGCGCTCCAGTGCAGCGGCTCCAGGACTTTTTGGCTGGACGCTCCACAACGGAACTTGGTGCAATCGGCGCTTCTTATCAACCTGGTGTGTCACCGAGTGATTTACGCAGCCTTCTCCCGATGCCAATGGTGGAGGCATTGCAAGAGGCTTTGCCTTGTTTTGCTCGTCGCATCAAGGGGTATGACCATCCCGATGCGTTGTTAACAGCAGTGGAAACGCGCACATCGTCTCCCCTGCGCATTCCTCGTGACGAACATTTCGAGTCGATCAATACGGTTGGTCTTACGCCTGCTGGCGAAGGAGCTGGCTACGCCGGGGGGATCCTGTCTGCGGCGATTGATGGGATAAGAGTCGCAGAGGCCGTGGGCTTGCGGCTGGGGTCCTCACGCTGAGGAGTCCGCAGCTTGACCAACGATTCCGCTCCATTGCACCGCTTTCACCTGATCGCGACGCCAGGAGTGGAACAGGCTCGGCTCTGAAACGGTGCAGAGAGGGCAGAGATTGATTTGTTGCTCTGGTATTCCGCAGTATTGAAGCTGCTCACGGGCGGCAAGACGAATATCGAGGCGACACTTATTGGGGGCTGGATCGGGCAGAAGGATGCCTAGGGCTTCCAATTCGCTGAGCCCTAGAGATCGATCGGAATGGAGAGCTTGTCCTACCTGATTCGCTACATCGGTTTCTACCTGATACAGCCCACCACTAACCGCTGGACCTAGGGCCACAATCAGCTGTTCAGGCTTCGCTCCTCGCGTGGCTAATTGCCGTATTGCAGCAGGAAGAATGCCACTGGCGACCCCTCGCCATCCCGCATGACAAGCAGCAACGTGGCCGCTGGTGGGGTCTGCAAGAAGAACGGGGGTGCAATCGGCACCGCAAACCCAGAGACTTTGGCCACCACGGTCGCTGACTAAACCGTCGGCATCAGGCCAAGGGGAAGCGATCGCATCTCCAGCATTCAGAACTCGGCTGCCGTGAACTTGTTGGGGGCGATGGATACTCACTCCAGCAGATAGATAGGCCGCTAAGGCATCAGGCCCGCGGTTTTGCCAAAGACGGGTGAAAAACCCATGCTCGAACCCTGCGGCCTGCATCGCGTCGGAGGTGAGGTAATAACCGCCGTAGCAGCCCACCCATGTCCAATGCTCAAGAGTGTTGAACAGATTGTCGGGTTGGCGGAACGGATCGGCAGCAGCGGTCATGGTTCTGCTTGATCACGCAACATCCAAAACCCTTCAAAACGCTCAGCTTCCGGTGAGGTTTGAACAGCGATGAACTGCAACCCGTCAGCGCGCTCAGAAGCTTGTGTCATCAGTGCTGAAACGTGGGTGGCTTCCTCGGAGCTGAGATCGCTCACAAGCCAGCAGTCATCTTGACCAGCCTCTAAAAGAAGTTGGGTGCCGCTCACCTGGAGGCGCACAGGTTCAATCCCACCGAGAAGGCCAGCCAGGGCTAATCCCCTGGTTTTGCTGAACAGGCGTATGCCAGGAATGACTTGATCATCATGAATTGTGGTGGGAACTGGAAGCAGTCCTCGGAATCCGATGGGCCATCCTGTGGCTTCACGTAAGGCTGAAGCCGGCAGTTCCGCCCAATTCCAGGCATCACCGCGGACCGACTCTGGTAGGGGACGAGGAGGCGTGCTGATGGGGACTGGCGGCGGAGCAAGAGGTCCTGCCATATATCCCTCTTCATTGGGGTAGAGATCCTCTTCGCGCTCAGCGATCCAATCGAACAAGGCGTAAGTTCGACGGCTTGGAACCATCTCGAGACCCAGTTCAGATGCAGCCCTCTGAACCATGGTGCGCATCGAGCTTCTCCACGAACGCAGCTTTCTGGGTACGGACCAGCCTTGGAGTTGGGCAGCTGCAATTGCTTCAGTGAGAGCGCTGGCTAACCAGGTGGAGTTCACGTTGCCGGCTGGGCAACGTTTTTCGAAGCGAAAACTGGCGGTCGTGCCCTCGCACGGGGAGCTGATGATCAGCAGCTCCCAACGTTTTTTGCCATCAGGTTCGAGGATGGGTCTGGAATAGAAATCGAGTTCCCAGTCGCCTGAAAGAATCCCGCTTGAACGTTCACTCGCATCGTTCTGGATCTGTTCTGCGGAGATCATCCAGCTGATTGTTCCTGTTGCTTCAGGACGTTACGAGCTCTATTGGCTCGATCGGTTGCTTCAGCCATCACTTTGTCTTTTTCAACAAGTAATTCACCAGGCTGTCCTTCCAACATTGCGGTATTGAGGGCGATTCGGCCGCGACCTGGATCTAAATCCGTAATCAACGCTTTAACAGCGTCGCCTTGATCAAAAATTTCACGCATCGACCGCATGCTGCCTCCGGTAATGGCGGATTGATGCAGAAGGCCGCTGATCCCTCCGAGATCGACGAACAGTCCGTAAGGCTTAATAGCCGCCACATGGCCTTCTACTAGTTGTCCAATCTCTAGTTCTGAGAACCGAGCGGCAGTGGCTGCTCTTTTCTCAGAAAGGACCAGTTTTCGCGTTTCAGAATTGACCTCCAGGAAGGCCACACCCAAGGTTTTGCCCACCAACGCTTCATGGTTTTCACCGTCCTGCAATTGGGAACGGGGGATAAAGCCTCGTAATCCTTCTAAATCGCAGGTCACTCCTCCACGGTTGAAGCCGGTGACTTTGACTTGAGCGATCCTGCCTTCTTTCTCAAGCTGTTTGACCTTGTCCCAGCTCTGACGTAAGGCGAGCGCGCGGCAGCTGATCGTGACCATCCCATCAGCATTTTGTTCACGCGTCACCAAGACTTCAATCTCGAGACCCTTAGGGAATCTCTCCTTCAGGTTGGTGATCACTCCGAGACCACACTCGTTCTTGGGCATAAAGCCAGGAGCTTTGCCACCGATGTCGACATAAACGCCATCGCTTTCCATCCCGATCACTGTTCCCGTCACCACTTCCCCTGTGGTGCCCACAGGTTCGTTGGCATCGAGGGCGGCTAGGAAAGCACCTTCGTCAAAGTCAAAGTCGTCGACGCTTCGACTTGAGGTTGTTGCAGGACTTGGACTGGACTTTGAGGACTTTTTATTCGAATCGGATGGGCCGAGTAAATCGGCCATGCTCATCCCACTGAGCTCATCAGTCCCAAAGCGAGCATCGTCGTCGCCAACTGCCGTTGGCTTGAATGTCGCCGTTGGAGGCCTAGCCGTTGTGCTCTGAGCTCTTTGCGCAGCTTGCTCTAACTCAACAGCTCGTGCCATTGCCGCGTCTGCGGCCGCGCGCGCTTCCCCAGCTTCGCGATGAAGGCGGTCCTGTTCGTCTTTGCGGCTGATATGCATGACCTGCAACGGCTTGCGCGGCGGCTGCGCTGCCGGGCTTTGTCCCTTGCTGTCTATGGATTGTTGGCTTTCTGATCCCGCCATGGGTCTCAATATCCTCGATAATCCACTCTGGCAGGAAATAGGAGGCATGTCGGCTCATGACTGCACAAGCTCACTTGGGTCTTTCAACGACACGGCGCTTGGACAGGTTGAGCTGGCCAGAGGCGGAGAAGGCCTTGCAGCAATTCCGTTCCACCGTGGTTTGGCCGATGGGAGCGTTTGAACAACATGGCCCCCATCTCCCACTTGCCACAGACGCTTTGTTTTCGGAGCGGATTCTGACCTCTGTGTTGTCACAGCTCGCGCCAAACGCCCCGATTTGGAGCCTTCCATCACAGTCCATTGGGTTCTCTCCAGAGCATTCAGGTTTTCCTGGAACCTTGAGCTTGTCCTCTGGATTGTTGACTCAGCTGATCATCGAGGTGGGAACTCAGTTGTGTACCCAAGGGGTAAAGCGGTTGGTGTTGTTCAACGCCCATGGGGGGCAAATCGGATTGCTTCAGGCTGCGGCGAGGGAACTGCGTGTTCAATCTCCATCGATGGCGATTCTTCCTTGCTTTTTGTGGAGTGGTGTTTCCGGTTTGGATGCGTTGATCCCTGGGGATGAGCTGCGGGGCGGATTGCATGCCGCTCAAGCTGAGACCAGTTTGATGCTTGCTCTTGAGCCGGAGTTGGTAGGTGATGAACGGCCTGTTGACGGTGACCATCGGCAGCTCTCTTCTCTCGCTACTCCTCCGCCTGGCTGGAGTCTTGAAGGAGCGGCTCCTACGGCTTGGTTAACGAGTGACTTGAGTAGCAGTGGTGTGATCGGTGATTCACGCGCAGCCAGCGTCGAGTGCGGAGAAGGGTTGGAACGCTGCCTGGTGAGCCATTGGGTAGACCTCTTTGGCAGTTTGTTGGCCAGTGATTGGCCCCCCTCCCAACCTGTTGCGGTTACCAACTGACCCTTTGAGCACGTCTGTTGAGGTGAACACTGGTTACAGTCGTCAACATTGCTGATAACCGGAAGCGAATCATGTCAACCCTTGACTCCACAGCAGTTGCTGTGCTCGACAATCAGCAGGGTTTGGCAGAGCTACCTGATTTCACGACTGACGCTTACAAGGACGCCTACAGCCGTATTAACGCCATCGTTATTGAAGGTGAGCAGGAAGCTCATGACAATTACCTCTCACTAGGCACGCTGATCCCTGATCAGGCTGAGGAACTTGCCAGGCTGGCAAAGATGGAAATGAAGCACATGAAGGGCTTCACCGCTTGTGCAAAAAACCTTGGTGTTGTGGCTGATATGCCCTTTGCCCATGAGTTTTTTGCCCCCCTGCATGGGAATTTCCAATCTGCTCTGAAAGAAGGGAAGGTGGTTACCTGTCTGCTTATTCAGGCCTTGTTGATCGAGGCATTCGCTATCTCTGCGTATCACATCTATATCCCTGTTGCTGACCCCTTCGCCCGCAAAATCACTGAGGGAGTCGTCAAGGATGAATACACCCACCTCAACTATGGCCAAGAGTGGTTGAAGGCCAACTTCGAAGCAAGTCGCGATGAGTTGATGGAAGCCAACAAGGCCAATCTTCCGCTCATTCGTTCGATGCTTGAGCAGGTGGCTACTGATGCTTCTGTTCTGCATATGGAAAAGGAAGATCTGATCGAAGATTTTCTGATTGCTTATCAGGAAGCTTTGAATGAGATCGGGTTCACCTCCCGCGATATCGCTCGCATGGCGGCAGCAGCGCTAGCTATCTAGCTGCGTTCACCCCCAACTTGTCTCGGATGATGGGCGTCAATTTCGCCCCTGTCCGTTCACCATGAACCCGACCCGTGCTTAGGTGGGGTACAAAATCCATCGACCGATCGGTTGATGCGATTCAGTTCCCTACTTTTAAGTACGACCGTCGGCAGCACATGTTTGGTCTGATCGGACATTCCACCAGTTTTGAGGCTGCTAGGCGTAAAGCTTTAGAGCTGGGTTTCGATCACATCGCTGAGGGTGATCTTGATGTTTGGTGCAGTGCACCGCCTCAGTTGGTGGAACACGTTGAAGTTACGAGCCTGACAGGCAAAACAATCCAAGGGGCGTATATCGATTCGTGCTTTGTGCCTGAGATGCTGAGCCGCTTTAAAACGGCTAGGCGCAAGGTCCTGAACGCCATGGAGCTTGCACAGAAAAAAGGCATCAACATCACGGCTTTGGGCGGTTTTACTTCGATTATTTTTGAGAATTTCAATCTCCTGAAGCATCAAACTATTCGCAGCACCACGCTGGAATGGGAGCGATTTACGACAGGAAACACCCATACGGCTTGGGTGATTAGTCGACAGGTTGAAATCAATGCTCCTTTGCTTGGTATCGACCTCAGCAAGGCGCGGGTCGCTGTGGTGGGAGCGACGGGAGACATCGGTAGTGCTGTTTGTCGCTGGTTAACCCAGCGCACCGGAATTAAAGAGCTGCTCATGGTTGCCCGTCAGCAGCAGCCACTGAACGACCTGCGAGAGGAATTGGGGGGTGGCCGCATCCTCAGCTTGGATGAAGCACTCCCAGAAGCTGATGTTGTGGTTTGGGTCGCAAGCATGCCTCGCACGTTGGAAATTGATGCGGATCGCTTGCAAAATCCCTGTTTGATGATTGATGGCGGCTATCCCAAAAATCTTGATTCACGGGTTGCGGGGGAAGGTGGTGTTCACGTTTTGAAGGGCGGGATTGTCGAATTTGGATCAGATATCGGCTGGACGATGATGGAAATTGCTGAGATGGAGAAGCCCCAACGCCAGATGTTTGCTTGCTTTGCTGAGGCGATTCTTCTGGAGTTTGAGGCTTGTCACACCAACTTCAGTTGGGGTAGGAACAACATCACCCTTGAAAAAATGGATTTCATTGGTGCTGCCTCGATGCGGCATGGTTTCACCACTCTCAATCTTCAGGGGCAGCTTCAGGCTGCCGCTGCCTGACGTTCACAGATCCGGTTTTCATGGCACGTCGCCCCCTGCTCGAGTTTGAAAAGCCCCTGATTGAGCTTGAACAGCAGATTGAACAGATCCGCCAGTTGGCTAGGGACTCAGAAGTTGATGTCAGCCAGCAGTTGCTTCAGCTGGAAACCCTTGCTGCTCGCAGACGGGAAGAGATTTTTCAAAACCTGACTCCAGCCCAGAAAATTCAGGTTGCTCGCCATCCTCATCGTCCAAGCACGCTGGATTTTATTCAGATGTTTTGCGATGACTGGGTTGAGCTTCATGGAGATCGTCGTGGTAATGACGATCAGGCGTTAGTGGGTGGCCTCGGCCGCTTAGGTGATCGTTCAGTGGTGCTTTTGGGCCATCAAAAGGGGCGAGACACCAAAGAAAACGTGGCTCGTAACTTTGGGATGGCAACCCCTGGTGGATATCGCAAAGCTCTGCGATTGATGGAGCATGCCGATCGTTTTGGGCTGCCGATTCTTGCTTTTATCGATACTCCTGGTGCTTATGCGGGCTTGCTGGCCGAAGAGCAGGGCCAGGGAGAGGCGATCGCCGTCAATCTCCGTGAGATGTTCCGCCTCAGAGTGCCAATTATTGCCACGGTGATTGGGGAAGGCGGATCTGGTGGTGCACTCGGCATTGGTGTTGCGGACCGGCTGCTGATGTTTGAACACAGCGTTTATACGGTGGCGAGTCCAGAGGCCTGCGCCTCAATTCTTTGGCGAGATGCTGCCAAAGCACCGGAAGCTGCTGCGGCATTGCGAATCACCGGCAAAGACCTACTCAGCCTTGGTGTGGTTGATGAGGTGCTTCCCGAACCGTCGGGTGGAAACAATTGGGCTCCTCTTGAGGCTGGAGCAACGCTGCGGGAAGCCCTCGAACGGAATCTGTCTGAGCTTTTGGCACTCTCTACCCAAGAATTGCGGGATCAGCGGTATCGAAAGTTTCGGGCGATGGGCCGCTTCATTGAGCCAACCTCGTCAAATGCCGATCCATCTTCTTAGGATTGCTGGGATCGCTGAGGCTCATTGCCCTCTGTATTAATCACCGGAGCATCTGGCGGCATTGGCCGTAGCGCTGCTTTCGCTTTCGCTCAAGCTGGCTGGGATCTCATCCTTTTGTCGCGGAGCGAAGCCTCTCTTCAACCTCTTGCTGCTCAATTGGCTGAAACAGGTCAACGCATCGTCTATGGAGCTGTTGATCTCACCAAGCCTGAGGAGATTGCTCCAGGGGTGGCAACATTGCTCAATCAGGGGCTTACACCATCTGTATTGATCAACAACGCTGGTGCTGCCTGGACAGGAGGGTTGCTAGAGATGCCCTTGGATAGCTGGAATTGGTTGATGCAGCTCAACCTCACCAGTGTGTTTCAAATCTGCGCTGGGGTGGTTCCTGCCATGCGCCCTGCAGGCGGACTGGTGATCAACATCAGCAGTCATGCAGCTCGGAACGCTTTCCCGAATTGGGGTGCTTACTGCACGGTGAAAGCAGCCTTAGCCAGCTTCACGCGCTGTCTAGCTGAAGAGGAAAGGGCTCACGGGATCCGAGCCTGCACGCTCACCCTCGGTGCTGTGGATACTCCACTTTGGGATTCGCCAACTGTGCAGAGCACGTTCGACCGGCGTGCCATGCTTCCAGCCGAACAGGTTGCTGTTACGCTTCTTCATCTTGCGCAACAGCCATCCACGCAAATTGTTGAAGACCTTACTTTGATGCCAGCTACTGGTGCCTTCTGAAACACCCCTGACATGACTTCTACTATTCCTGCTATCTCCAACGAGTCTTTGACTTCACTCAATGCTGGAGTCCAACCCGTTTCTCAGAGAATCCGCCAGCGCCTCGTTGATCAGGGTATTTCTTTCCTGGCGAACGACAATATTGCACCATTCATCCAAACTGGTGAGCTTGATGAACTCGAGCACGAGGTTGCTGATCGGGTCAGAGAGCTTTTGCGCAGCCTGGTCATTGATATCGACAATGATCACAACACAGCTGAGACGGCAGAGCGTGTGGCTCGGATGTATCTCCGTGAGGTGTTTAAGGGTCGATATAACTATCAGCCCAAGGTTGCGAGTTTTCCAAACGTCAAGCAACTAGATGAGATTTATACCGTTGGTCCCATCAGCGTTCGTTCTGCTTGTTCCCACCACCTCGTTCCAATCATGGGGAACTGTTGGATCGGAATTAAGCCTGGTGAGCGTGTGATTGGTCTCTCCAAGTTCACACGTGTGGCTGATTGGGTGTTCTCAAGGCCTCACATCCAAGAAGAAGCGGTCATGATTCTTGCTGATGAAATTGAGCGATTGTGTGCTCCCCAGGGCTTGGGCATCATCATCAAAGCTCAGCACTACTGCATGAAATGGAGAGGTGTAAAGGAACCGCAAACCAGCATGGTTAACTCAGTGGTTCGTGGTGATTTCCGCCATGACCCAAGCCTCAAGCAGGAATTCTTCGAGTTGGTGCGGCACCAGGAAGCCATGCTCAGCACCTGATTTTGGGTTTAGTTGGGTGATCAGCTCGATTGGGTTGATGTTATTGAATCGGACCAATCACATTGCTGTTCACCCGCTTCACGCTTCCATCACTGGTTGCAACAACCATCACGGCCATTACTTTTCCACCTCGATCTGTTTGGCTGATTCGATAGGTTTCTTCGCTGCGATCAGATACTAATTTCCAATGCCCATCCCCCTGGCGTTGGTACCAGTGAATATGAACGCTGTTGATCTCGTCTCCTTGCAGATCAAACTTGGCTTTGAGTAGTTTCCCTTCTCTCGCCTCTCCGATCAGGACGAAGTTTTTAAGTCCTTGGATGGTTTGTGTGATCCGACCTTCCATCTGGACATCTGTTGAGATCTCTTTATTGAGAACATTGATTTGTTTCTCGGGATCAGCCGTTAAGCCAGGAACGCATTGCAAGCTGCCGTTTTCGAGGCGACAACCTGGAAGCATTCCTTGCGCTGTTGCAGGTAAAAGACTGATCCATGAAAGAAGCAATACAGATGCCGCAGCCTGATAAGCCATAGATATGGGTCTCGTTGAGCGCAACTTATTGCCGAAGCGGTGCGTTGTCATGAACGGCTTGAACAAGGGCGCGAACTTTATTGAGGTCTTTCACTCCGGGCTTCGCTTCAAGGCGGCTTGAGGCGTCGAGTCCATAGGGCGCAACCAGCTTGAGCAGTTCAGGGATCCATTCGGCGCTGATTCCTCCAGCCAACCACCAGACCGTGTTTGGTCTCAGCTGGTCATGCAAGTGGCTGAACCAGCTTGGGTCTAGGCGATGGCCTGTGCCGCCAAGTTGATCAGGGCTCCAGGCATCGAGTAGTAGGGCGTCGATATGGGATTCAAAGAAGCTCAGTTCACTCAAATCTTGTTCAGTACGCAGTCTTAATGCTTTCCACCAGAGCACCGTTGGATGCTGCTGCTTTAGCTGAAGGCAGCGCTCTGGCGTTTCCGATCCATGGAGTTGAACGATGGTTGGTGTGCCATCGCCTTGAAGCGCGCTTTGGATGGCGTGATCGGAGGGATCTGCGACAACCCACACACGCTCGACGTCCGGATGGAGCTGTGCCAATTCAGCAAAGATGGCACGTCGGAGCGGCTCCGAGACAAAACGGGGTGTTTTGTCGACGCCGATCACCCCGATCGCCTGCACTCCCATGGCAGCGATGGAGCAGGCCTGAGAGTGATCGGTGAGCCCACAGATTTTAAGAGCGAGAGCCGCTTCGGACATTCGATCGAGGAGCTCGAGTGGTTCCTTTCTAGGATTGGACGATCGGGCCGCGGCAGTGCCCAACGGAGGAGCCCATGGGCGATGGCTGGCAGCTGATGCGGATTCGCGGCATTCCGCTAAGGGTCCACCCGAGCTGGTTCATCATTTTGGTGTTGTTCACCCTTGTTTTTCAGCAAGATGCAGCTCTGCTGCCAGGTGCATCTGGTTCGCCTGCTTTGAGTTGGTTGTTGGGTTTGGCCACTGCTCTTTTGCTGTTCGTTTCGGTGCTGTTGCACGAACTAGGCCATTCCCTGGTAGCGCTTAGAGAAGGCGTCAAGGTGGTCAGCATCACCCTTTTCCTGCTCGGTGGTGTCGCTCGCGTGGAGCGGGAATGTTCCACGCCGATGGGATCGTTTCGGGTAGCCGCAGCTGGTCCAGCGGTCAGCTTTCTGCTGGCGGGCTTACTTCTGGCAACTCAGCATGCCGCGGGTCATGCCAATCCCTTGTTTGGCAATCTTGTGGAAAGGCTTGGCTATCTCAATTTGGTCCTGGCTTTATTCAACCTTTTGCCAGGACTGCCTCTAGATGGAGGCTTGATTCTTAAAGCCTTGGTTTGGCAATTTACCGGGAGCCAACGCCGAGGGATTCAGGTGGCAACGGCCACGGGGCGCCTTCTCTCACTGACCGCGATCATGCTCGGCGTTTATCTCTTCCTTCGTGGTGGGGGATTCACTGCCCTTTGGCTTGTGATGTTGGGTTGGTTCGGCATGGGAGCCTCGCGCTCCCAATCTCAGACCCTGGCTCTGCAGAAGCTCTTGATCAACTTGCATGTAGGCCCTGCTTCCTCCAAGCGTTTTCGGGTGTTGGAAGCCGATCAGAGCTTGCGCAGCCTGAGCCAAATGCGTCTGAGAGGAGCTGAGTCTGAGAATGATCTCCTGCCCGACTGGGTGCTTGTTTGCCGGTCTGGGCGCTGGCTCGGATACGTCACTGATCAGCCACTCAAGGACCTCTCTGTTCAGTACTGGGATCGACAGACCGTGGGGGAGCACATGCGACCGCTGGCTGAACTCCCTTCCCTTCAAGAGTCAGCTCCACTTTGGAAAGCCGTCCTTGCACTTGAGCAAAGTGAACATGGCCGATTGCTTGTGACCGGTGCTGCGGGTCTTCCCTCCGGAACCTTGGATCGCAGTGATGTGGGCGAAGCGGTTTTGAAGGGGTTGTCCCTCAAATTGCCGGCACCCCTTCTCGAAGCCTCTAGGCGCCGAAATGACTATCCCTTTGGCTTGCCGCTTCTCCAGGCGGTTACGTCCATGCGTGCCTCGGGATTGTTGGATGAGACCGATGAATCGGTGATCACATAATCAGCAGCCCGTTCCGTTACGAGCTGCTTTTCCCCGTAGCTCATTGGCGTCACGCACCAGCGGAGTCCTGGCCAGAGCTGCGCAATCGCCTCGGTAAGAGCTGCTTCAACACTGGCAGCAGACGGTGCGGTGGGCTGCCAGCAAGGTGGAGCTGTTGCAAAGACGTCTTCCCAAAGCTGTTGGGGTGGAGCCAAAGGGATTTCACCGTGCTGCAGAAGGTGCCCCCGTTGCCAAAACTGGGCGCTGCCGATGCGTTTATGCCCCGAAGGATCCACGAGATCCGCCGTGGTGGCACTGGCGAAACAATTTTGGCTTCCAGCGAGGGCAGGATCCTCCCCTTGCTGAAGCTCAAGGCCGAGTCGCGCTAATCCAGAGGAGATCCAGGCATTCGCCCGGCGATACGCTTCACGCCGCTGTCGGGGTGCATGCGGCCAGATCAAGGCGTAGGTCAGACCACCGCCATGTAGCACAGCCCCTCCACCGCTAGGGCGTCGGACCATGTTTAAGCGTCCGTTTCGGACTAGATCGAGCCATTGATTGGACCGTGGTGTCTGGTGACGCCCGAGTGACAACCAGGGCCCTTTCCAGAGATAGAAGCGGAGTACGGGGCCAGGGTTGTTTGTGTTTTGGCACTGTTCTAATAACAGGGCGTCAAACGCCATATGTTCTGGACCTTGGCCGGCGACAGCTGGGATCAGTCGTCCGTGGGTTCCGAACTCAGACCGGCAGGATGCAGGAATCGACATGGCCGGAATGGAGATTTTGGATTGGCTGCTGGTGGTGCCTCTGGGACTGCTTGCCGGGGGATTGGCGGGACTGCTGGGAATTGGAGGTGGTTTGATTTTTGCCCCTCTGTTGCTCTGGATGGGTTTAACACCGCATCAGGCTTTGGCCACAAGCACTTTTGCCATTGTGCCAACGGCACTCAGTGGCACGGCCACACACCTTCGCGCTCGAACTGTGCCCGCTCAGGCTGGATTGGCCATTGGTATCGCCGCATTTGTGACGGCGTTGATTTTTAGTCGCCTGGGGAGCTTTGTTGCTGGCTGGCATTTGTTAGCGCTTCAATCCCTGCTTTATCTGTTTTTGGCTTGCACGATTCAGTCGCGCCCAGACGATTCGGGGTCGGATACGGATCAGACGTTTTCCTTGCCAGGACTCACCGCCGTGGGTGGCTTGGCAGGATTTGCCGGCGGAATGTTGGGCTTAGGTGGCGGGCTCGTGATGGTGCCAGTGATGGTGCGGGGGTTGGCCGTCCCGATTCGACTTGCGATCCGATTCAGCACTGTGGCAGTGGCTTGTTCCACCGCAGCGGCGTCTCTTCAGTTTCTTTCTGAAGGGAGAGGGCAACCCACGCTGGGCCTGATTCTGGGAGGAGTGGCTGCAGTGGGCGCTCAGTGGAGCGCATCGCGTTTGGATGACGTAAGGGCTGATCGGCTGGCCTGGATGCTGCGTGGGCTTGCCATCCTGTTGGCTCTAGATAGTGCTCGGAGAGCCTTCCAGCTTGCGCTCATCGGTTGATTCACTCGGACGTCAGCTGGCTGTGAGGGCGATCAGTGGCTGAATGCCCAAAGCGATCGTCAGGCTCACAATGAGGCCAACTCCGGCTTTCCAAATGTCTTGGCTCAGATTTTTGCTGAGCTGATCGATAGCGTTCGATGACCCATCGTTTTTCGCTGATCGTTGTCTCAAGGTCAGGGCAATCTCTCGGCCGCCTAGGAGTCCGAGAAAAACCCAAGTCGTACTGAGGGGAAAGCTGCTGAACTGAGTCTGGGTTAGCAGACAGATCGCGAACATGAGATCGATCACGGTGGCTGATCGCAGGTCCGACATGTTGGTTTTTGATCGCAGTACCCCCTGAATCGGTCCTCCTCCAACAGCGACTAACGCGCACAGTCCTAAACAAAGCGCGGCGGTGCAAAGCAGCATCGGGATTAATTCAATGTTGCGCGGTAAAAAAATAAAAATGTTCGCCAGATCCTGCACTAGCCATAGGCTCCATAACCATCCTGTTGAGCACCACTGAAGGCAGTACCAGAGTTTGTTGAAAGCTGAGTTGGTATCGGGGCTGGGCTGATGGTTGGGCTTGAACAAGCGCTCGAGCAGCTCTACACCGAGCCCCCAGACGGCGATTCCAAGGCTGAGGGCGAGGAGATACCCCGAGATAGATCGCTCAACGAGTGTGCCGATGTTCTCTGGCACAAACGCTGAGAGCACAAGAAAAGAGGTGCTCACAGGAGCACCCCAGGCCGTGAGTGCCAGCACTGCAAGGGGTGGAATGAGGTAAGCCCAGGTGAAGCAATCAGGCTGCGGAAATGATGCGAGACGCCCCCATGCCGGCTCTCCTTTGTTGATGAACCAGCCCCCCATCAACACGACGGCTGTCATCGTGCACAGGAACACCATTTGCACCCATTTGGGCGTGCGATGTTCGTTGGACGATAGGTAGCTCCCTAGGGTCTGAAGCGAATCATTGGCAGTTACCGAATAGGCGGCCAGCAAGAAGCCGATCACCATCCACGGTGTGATCTCCATCAACGTTGATCAAGAAGGGTCCAGAACGCTGCATCCACCTCGTAGCCAATAGTGGCGGCCATCTGGAGCAAGTTCCCTCGCTGAGATTGAGGAAGGTGTTGTCCCAGGTGATCGAGCAGCATGAACCGGTGGGTGATCCAGATCTCCAGAGCCTGAGGGTCGAAGCGAATCCCTTCATTTGGACTGAAGTCGTGGGGAACCACCATCGCTACGTGTTGGATCAGGCTTCCGCCAGATCGTTCCAGCACTAAAGGGAGCCAGGGGTGAACAGCATCTGCCCTGAGGGCCCAAAGACGGGGCTCGGGGCATTCGCTTAGTTCTCTGGGGTCATCGGCATCCCGTGGCCAGTTGTACTGGAGCTCTAACCCCGCTCCAGCGCTGAGAAGGTCTGTGAGTGGCCGCTCCATCCATGGGTTTAGCGCCTTGAGATCAAGCGTCTGAATGGCAGCGACATCGATAACAACGGGTTGCGTCCAACTTTTGACATCCATGGGGGTGTGACAGGCCTTTGCGAATGATGGCTTGAAGAGGGGGTTAGGAGAAAGAATGGAGGGGCGTTATGAATCCGTCATGGTCAGTTCTATTACTCAAACTGAGATTTTCATCGCTCTAGTGGTGGCTGCCCATGCCGGTGTGTTGGCTGTGCGCCTTTGTGTGAGCTTGTATCGGGCGTGAACTGACGTATGCGTTGAGCGATGGGCTCTTGCAGTCTTTGTCCGCTGCGTTACAAGCGGATATGGCTAAGGCAGCTTCATCGCCAACAAGACAACGATCCAGGTCATCTGATCGCTCCGCTAAGGAAAGGGTCGATGCTGTTACACATGCTGCCCTGATTCAAAATCAGGGCGATCGCAGAGACATGCTCTGCAGCAGCCTTGCACTGGCTGTGAAAATTGGTCTGATCAGCCTTGGTGGAGTCAGTCTTGTCAGGCTTTCGATGGCTTACCAGGAGCGCTTAGACCGCCATGGTGAGCTTGCCGCTGTTGTGGATGTCGAGAGCAACAAGCTTCGCGGCCTACAGCAACGTTTTGATCGTTTGTTCACCCTCGGGGGAAGAGATCGCCTGATGAATGAACAGGATCAATGGATCGCTCCAAACCGTCTTCGCATTATCTGGCGCTGAGAATTCCTGGCTCTATGCGATGCATTCGCAGCAACGCTTGAAAGGTCAGACTGGAATCAGATAAGGGCTTATCAAGATGGGAACACCCGGCACCGTTCTGATTACAGGAACCACGTCCGGTGTGGGCTTGAATGCCACCAATGCTCTGGTCCGACAGGGTTGGACCGTGATTACGGCTAATCGCAATCCGCAGCGAGCTGCTGGTGCAGCAGATGAGCTTGGTATCCCTCGCGATCGACTTCATCACATCCTCATGGATCTAGGGGATTTAGAGAGTGTCCGTCATGCGGTTGAGAACCTCTCGATCGGGGTTGATGCGCTGGTTTGCAATGCTGCGGTCTATGACCCCAAGTTGAAAGAGCCCAAGCGTTCGCCTCAGGGCTATGAATTGTCGATGGCCACTAACCATTTTGGTCATTTCTTGCTGATTCAGTTGCTTCTCGATCAGTTGAAGGCGTCCAGCCATCCCTCAAAACGGATCGTCATTCTTGGCACTGTGACCGCTAATTCCAAGGAACTTGGAGGGAAAATCCCTATTCCAGCTCCGGCTGATCTTGGAGACCTTTCCGGTTTCGAAGCCGGCTTCAAGGATCCGATCTCGATGGCGAGTGGACAGGTGTTTAAGCCAGGCAAGGCTTACAAAGACAGCAAGCTGTGCAACATGATCACCACGCAGGAACTGCATCGACGTATCCACGACGATACGGGGATTAGCTGTACATCCCTCTATCCAGGTTGCGTGGCTGACACACCATTGTTCCGAAACACACCGAAGGCATTTCAAGTGATTTTCCCTTGGTTTCAGAAGAAGATTACGGGCGGATATGTCTCTCAGGCTCTTGCCGGTGAACGGGTCGCAATGGTGGTGGCAAATCCTGAATTCAGCCAATCAGGAGTGCATTGGAGTTGGGGGAATCGCCAGAAGAAAGGTGGCAAACAATTCAGTCAAGAACTCTCTGACAAGGCGACAAATCCAGTTGTCGCCAGTCGTGTTTGGGAGCTTTCTATGAAACTCGTTGGTCTCTGATCAGTCGAAACCGAGAAGGTCAAAGATCTCCCTGTCTTTAAGGGAGACTGCTTCTAAAGGTTCAACATTGTGGAGCATGTTATTGGCCAAGCGGATGTATTCCTCTTGAACAGCTTTCACTCCTTCCTCATTCTCATCCATTTCAAAAATGGTGCATTTCTTCAGGCGTGAACGTCGAATAGCGTCCACGTCTTGGAAATGAGCCATCGTACGCAGGCCCGTACGTGCATTGAATTTATCGATCTGGTCCGTGCCAACGGAGCGATTGGCGATCACTCCTCCAAGGCGTACTTTGTAATTTTTCGCCTTGGCTTGGATCGCCTGCACGATTCTGTTCATCGCGAAGATGGAATCAAAATCGTTAGCGGTCACGATCAGGCAATAATTTGCGTGTTGAAGTGGTGCAGCGAAGCCTCCGCAGACCACGTCGCCCAGCACGTCAAAGATCACCACATCGGTGTCTTCAAGAAGATGGTGCTCCTTAAGCAACTTCACGGTTTGGCCGGTGACGTATCCACCGCAACCGGTCCCTGCAGGTGGTCCTCCGCTCTCTACGCACTTCACGCCGTTGTATCCCGTGAACATGAAGTCCTCGGGGCGGAGCTCTTCGCTGTGAAAGTCGACCTCTTCGAGGATGTCAATCACCGTCGGCACCATCTTGTGGGTGAGGGTGAATGTGCTGTCGTGCTTGGGGTCACAGCCAATCTGGAGCACGCGTTTTCCTAGTTTTGAAAACGCGGCAGAGAGGTTGGAAGAGGTGGTGGATTTGCCGATGCCACCTTTGCCATACACGGCAATGACAAGAGCTCCCTCTTCAATTTTTGTCCCTGGCTCCTGATGAACCTGAACACTGCCGTCACCGTCCGCCGGACGGGTGAGAGTTGTGGTCATGCAGAGACCTGCTTCGTGGGTGTTGTTTTCATTTTTACTTCAGCAAGGTTGAACAGTCAGCTTTCAATTCGTGATCGAAACATCAGGACTGATGGTGTTGAAATACTGACGAGGATTGAGTGAATTTGCATAAAAATAGCTGGATCATTGAGTACAAAGACTCAGCCGATCATCCCTTGTTGTGGGTATGAAATTCAAGCCAAGAAGGGTTTGTTTGGTCGTTAGGCGCTGAAGTGAGCTTTCGCGTCGTACAGGGTTTCGCTGTCGATTTGGTTGCGCCCAGTGGATTTGGCAAATGTTTCGGTGTTTCGGCGTACTTTCCCCCGAACGAAGAAGGGGATCTTCTTCAGCTCCGCTTCTCCATCCGCAGTCCAGACCAGCTCGTCCTTGAGGGTGCTGACCGCCACCTCCGTTTCTGCAACAGCTCCAGAACCTCCCGCATGACCAAGGTGGCTTTGATGGCCATCCACGAATTCAAAATCGTGCCGGAACATGCCGATCAGGTGTTCCTCTAAGCCCATCATCAGCGGGTGCACCCAGCTGTCGAAGATCACGTTCGCTCCTTCCCAGCCCATTTGAGGACTGTTGCGTGCCGGGACGTCTTGGACATGCATCGGTGTGCTGATCACTGCACAGGGAAGGCCCAGGCGTTTGGCGCTGTGTCGCTCCATTTGGGTGCCGAGCACCAGTTCTGGTGAAGCTGCGGCCATCGCTGCCTCGACCTCGAGGTAGTCATCACTGATGAGGGCCTCCAGTCCCATCGCTTTCGCTGCCGCTCGCACGGGTCGAGCCATTTCTCTGCTGTAGGTGCCTAGGCCCACCACTTCAAAGCCCAGCTCGTCTTTGCAGATCCTGGCTGCTGCTAAGGCATGGGTTCCATCTCCAAAGATGAACACCCTTTTTCCTGTGAGGTAGGTGGAGTCGACAGATTCGGAGTACCAGGGCAGCCTGGACTGACGAATTCCCGCTTGGGGGGAAGGTGGTGTCATCCCCAGCAGATTGTGAACTTCAACAAGGAAATCTTGGGTTGCGCCGATGCCAATCGGCACGGTGCTGGTGAACGGGATTCCAAAACTGCGCTCGAGCCAAGCGCAGCTGGATTCCGCGATCTCTGGGTAGAGGCACACATTGAGGTCGGCTTCTGGAAGGCGATGCACATCTGCCACGGTGGCTCCCAACGGAGCGACCACCCCCACGTCGATGCCATGCATGCTCAGCAGCCGTTGAATTTCGAGCACATCGTCGCGACAGCGAAAGCCGAGCAGCGACGGTCCCAGCAAATTCACGCGGGGACGACGTCCCTGGTGTTGCCATGCCTTGGGGTCATGCGTGAGCTCAGCAGGAGCCTGATCTTTCAGCAGAGTCCGAATCAGTTGATAGAAGGTTTCAGCTGCACCCCAATTCTCTTTTTTGCTGTAGGCCGGCAGCTCCAAGTTCACGACCGGCATGCTCAATCCCATGCTGTTGGCTAAGGCGCCGGCTTGGTCTTGGATTAATTCCGCGGTGCAGCTTTCGCCAACAAGAAGGGCATCGGGTTGGAAGCGATCAACCGCTTCTCTGACGTGCCGCTTCACCAGTTCCGCGGTGTCACCGCCGAGATCTCTGGCCTGAAAGGTGGTGTAGGTGACAGGAGGCCGCTGATCTCGTCGCTCGATCATCGTGAACAGGAGATCGGCATAGGTGTCGCCCTGGGGCGAGTGCAGCACGTAATGGACACCTTCCATTGATGCCGCAATGCGCATGGCACCGACGTGAGGTGGTCCTTCGTATGTCCAGAGGGTGAGTTGCATGGCTTTAGGCGTGAACAGGGTCAGAGTCGATGGGGGCGCTACTGGGCGGGTTCAGCGCTTGGCGAATGAGTTCTCGTCGTCTGAGCGGGCGGGAGAACAACTCGGCCAGCTCTCCGGCCTGATCGATGCCATGGATGGGACTAAAGACCAATTCAATCGACCACTTGGTGGCAATTCCCTCCGCTTCGAGCGGATTGGCAAGCCCCATGCCGCACACCACGAGATCGGGTTGAGTGGCACGGACGCGATCCAGTTGTTTCTCCACATGCTGTCCCTCCATGACAGTGGTGCCCTCAGGGAGAAGCGCTAGCTCCTCAGCCATCTGCTCGCGGTTCAAGTAGGGCGTCCCTACTTCCACCAGTTCCATGCCGCATTCTCTCTGCAAGAAACGAGCGAGCGGAAGTTCGAGTTGAGACTCCGGCAGCAGAAAAATTCGTTTGCCATTCAGGATTTCTCGATGTGGAGCTAGAGCGCTTTGGGCGCGAGCCACCAGAGGATCGAGCACTGAGGCGACCTGTTCCGCATTGATTTGAAAGTCTTTTGCTGCGGCTTCCATCCAGCTGCGACTTCCTTCAGCACCCAAAGGGAAGGGAGCTGTCAGGACGCGAGCACCACGATCGCGAAGCAAGCGTGCTGTTGTCGTGAGGTAAGGCTGCGTCAACAAGACCGTTGTCCCTGGTCCAACAGCGGGCAATTCGGTCGACTGGCGTGGGGGCAAGCTGCAAACCGAGTCGATGCCAATCCGACCAAAAAGGTGAATGAGGCGATCCTCGACGGCATCGGCGAGCGTTCCCACCATCAATAGCTGGCGTTGATCTGTCGAGGGCATGAGGGGAATTAAGGCCGAAAGTGCCCCGTCTTCCCCTTGGGTAAACGTGGTTTCAATACCGCTCCCCGAATAATTCACGACCTGCACTCGGCCTCTTAATTCATCATTGAGCCGTTCTGCTGCCCGCGCCAAATCCAGCTTGATCACCTCGCTTGGGCATGACCCCACCAGAAACAGGGTGCGGATCTCTGGTCTTCGTTCCAGAAGCTCACGAGAGACGCGATCCAGTTCGTCTTGAGCGTCGGCGAGGCCTGCTAAGTCGCGTTCGCTCAGGATCGCTGTTCCAAAGCGAGGCTCAGCAAAGATCATCACGCCAGCAGCACTTTGAATCAAGTGGGCGCAGGTGCGTGAGCCCACCACCAAGAAAAATGCATCAGGCATCCTGCGGTGCAGCCAGACGATCGAAGTCAGACCACAGAACACCTCCCGTGGTCCTGTTTCCTTGAGCAGATTCACGCTCATCGCTTTCAAGACAGGTTCCTATCCATCACGATGACGCCAGAATCACGTAGTGCTCAGACCTAACAAAAATCTTCGGGATCGGTGTTGATTTCCAGTTGGTCCGGATTTGCTGGAGATGACTAAGTTTTTGCGAAAGAGACGACAACGTCTTGATCTTCTCCTTGCGAGCTCTTCCTGCTGTTTTGACTCTGGGTTTGGCGTTGGCGGCCTGTCCGTCAGTGGAGAAAAAATTCAGTTACGGACCGAGCAGAGGTGGCCTCAGACTCCGGTCTCGTTTGCAAAGCAACGGCTGAGGTGGAAAAAGCCTTGGACAACGTCGATGATTTAACCCCTGTTTCAACGGTGGCTGACACTGAGGTTGTTGGTGCGCCGCTAAAGAAAGCTCTCGCCACGCTTGATCAGGCTGAAACTGAACTGCAAACCGCGAAGCTGAGGGAATATCGCGACCAGGTTGCGTTATACGAAACGTTTGTTGGTTTGATCAGACAGCACAAAACCATGACAATCGAGGAAGCAGGTCAGCAACTGAAAGCCAAAGTCGCGCCTGTGATGGCTGCTCACGAGCAACTTGCCGAAACCACGGCTTGCGTTGAGGTTCAAGAATTAGCGGATTCAATGGATGACTGTTTTCGGGACAAGTCGAAGGATGACGGCCCCGGAAAGGCTGATTCTTAACAGTTTCAGTCAAACCTGCTGTTCAAAGGCGACGACGGAAACGATCGTCGCCGAAACCTGTTGATTGAGATGAATCCATGCCGATCTGGGTGAGACGCCACACGTTTCTGCTCAAGCGGCTCGCCCGGAGGCCTCCTCTTTCAACTTGTTCCGAACTTGGGCGGATCCCAAGCAACTGGGTAACTTCCGCAGTACTCAATGGAGCCCCTGTTTTAATCGCAAGAGATGTCAGTTCGAGTCTCTGGCGCAGCTCAACAAGATTGGCAGCACCGCCATCTTCAGAATCGCTCCAAATCCAACGACCTGGGCCTTCCTGACTGAGCTTTTGCATTAAGCCCATTCCGATCATTCCTAGCGCTTGCTCGGCGCTGAGCTCAGAACTCAAGGAGGTTGTTTCTGGGCTATGCGTTTGATTGGCTGCCATGCTGCGCTCCCGATTTGCGCGGACGGTATCGGTTCCGTTGGCTGATGCAAGTCGCGAGACGAATTTTGTGAGCAACCTTCCGGTAACATCGCCGCAATGACTCGCTTCGCCAGCTTCGATGCCCGGGAGAGGCGAGTAGGCGGAAGCGCTCTCGTCACCGGAACTGAGGTACACACCTCGGCGAGTGGAGCTAGTTGTGTCGTGACGACCGACAGCGAATCCCCACGGCTGTTGAGACAAAACAGCCACGTGCAGTCCATTGAACTGCGCACTTATGTCTTTTTAGATTCTCTTCAACCCCAACTCGCTGCCTACATGGGGACGGTGAGTCAGGGCTTTTTGCCGATCCCAGGTGATGCTTGTCTGTGGATGGAAGTCTCACCAGGGATGGCGGTGCATCGAGTTACGGATATTGCTCTCAAGGCCAGCAATGTTCGTCTTGGGCAGATGGTGGTTGAGCGCGCTTTTGGCTCCATGGCTCTCTATCACCGGGACCAAAGTACTGTGATTCATTCCGGTGATGTTGTTCTGGAGGCGATTGGCAGTTCCATTGACCGACGAACCCCCGCCGATGTCAGTTGGACAGAAGTGATTCGAGCCATCACCCCTGACCATGCCGTCCTCATCAATCGTCTGAATCGCAGGGGATCGATGATCGAAGCTGGAATGAGCATGTTCATTCTTGAGACAGAGCCTGCTGGCTATGTCCTGATTGCTGCGAATGAGGCTGAAAAATCTTCGAACATCACCTTGGTTGATGTCAAAGCAGTTGGCGCTTTTGGACGCCTTACGCTTGCGGGAAGAGAAGGTGATGTTGAAGAGGCTGCAGCTGCAGCCATGCGCGCGATTGAATCGATCAATCGAAATTGTTCATCAAGGTGACGGGTGAGCTGGCTAATCCACACTCACGACGAAATTGGTGGTTAACGAATTCCCAGTTGCTGACGTAGGCGAGGAGCCATTTCTCTTGCAGCTTTTCCTCGGCTTCCAAGTCGACTGAGTTGGGCGGATGTCATTTCGCCGTAGCTGCATCTTGTTTCGCGAAGCCAGAACAGTGACTCCAATCCACCACCTGGATAGGCAGGAGATTGGAGTAGTTCACCCCAACAAATTCCTTCCGAGCTTGCAATCGACGCTCCGTCTGGAGAACAAAGAACCATGGCGCTGCGAAATCGCGCACTGCGATAGGGCTGGTCAGCCATGGATCGCAGCAACGCAAAAATTTTTTCGTCGTCAGTGGGAGCAAGACGTGCTGTATAGAGGCCAGGAGCCCCATCAAGGGCATCAACCTCCAGTCCAGAATCATCAGCAAGAGCCCAGTTCCCCGTTAGCTGTGCGGCCGCAGACGCCTTGAGGAGAGCGTTTTCGAGGTAGGTCGTACCTGTCTCTTCAACCTCGAGCTCGGCAGGCTGTTTCAGCACGTTGAGTGGGAGAGGTCCGAGCATCTCCTCAATTTCAGCAACTTTGCGTGGATTGCCACTGGCAATCGTCAGGTTGAGCACTAAGGGGGATCGAGTGAATCCCATTGTGTGGGGTAAGGGTAAAAATTTCGTTCAGGTTCGAAAATGAAGCTCAGCTGGGGTTGAACAATCCACTCCGCTTACGCGAAAGTTTTGCTTCGTGCGGAAAATTACGGGCTCGTAGGAGCGTTGCCTAGCGCTTGTGTTGGTGTGCTCACCCGAACCCGCACAGGGCTTCAGATCAGTCCGGGCAAGGCTGATCAGTATTGCTTATGAAGTTCAGCATGGACAGTGATCTTGCAAAGCCCCCAAACCGCTTGACGAGTTGGCCTCTGGCAGACCAATGTCATTTCCGAACATTCCACCCCCCTTACTCGGTAGGCAATGGCTAACGAAACCATGGGTATCGCTCTCGGCATGATCGAGACACGCGGCCTGGTCCCAGCGATCGAAGCAGCTGATGCAATGACCAAGGCTGCTGAAGTGCGCCTGATTGGACGTGAATTCGTCGGCGGTGGCTACGTCACAGTTTTGGTGCGTGGCGAAACAGGTGCTGTGAACGCGGCAGTGCGTGCAGGTGCAGATGCTTGCGAGCGTGTCGGAGACGGCCTTGTAGCGGCTCACATCATTGCTCGCCCTCACCGCGAAGTTGAGCCAGCACTCGGCAACGGCAACTTCGTCGGACAGAAGGATTGAGATTTGCAGCTAACCCTCTGACGAGGAAGCGCATCTCATTCCCTTTACCGACTTAACGGAATTAATCCATGAGCAAGAAGTACGACGCTGGCGTCAAGGAGTACAGAGACACTTACTGGACTCCTGATTACGTTCCCCTAGACACTGACCTGCTGGCCTGCTTCAAGTGCACTGGCCAAGACGGTGTCCCGAAAGAAGAAGTAGCAGCTGCTGTTGCCGCTGAATCTTCAACTGGTACCTGGTCCACTGTGTGGTCCGAGCTCCTCACCGATCTCGACTTCTACAAAGGACGCTGCTACCGCATCGAAGACGTCCCCGGTGACAAGGAGGCTTTCTATGCCTTCATCGCTTACCCCCTCGACCTGTTCGAAGAGGGTTCAATCACCAACGTTCTGACCTCCTTGGTCGGCAACGTGTTTGGCTTCAAAGCCCTGCGCCACCTGCGTCTGGAAGACATTCGCTTCCCGATTGCTTTTATCAAGTGTTGCGCTGGACCGCCTAATGGCATTGCCGTTGAGCGTGACCGGATGAACAAGTACGGCCGCCCTCTTCTGGGTTGCACCATCAAGCCAAAGCTTGGTTTGAGCGGTAAGAACTATGGCCGTGTTGTCTATGAGTGCCTTCGTGGCGGTCTGGACTTCACCAAAGATGACGAGAACATCAACTCCCAGCCTTTCCAGCGCTGGCAGAACCGCTTCGAATTCGTTGCGGAAGCCATCAAGATTGCCGAACAGGAAACGGGCGAGCGGAAGGGTCACTACCTCAACGTGACTGCCAACACTCCTGAAGAGATGTATGAGCGCGCTGAGTTCGCTAAAGAACTCAATCAGCCGATCATCATGCACGACTTCATTACCGGTGGCTTCACAGCCAATACCGGTTTGTCGAAGTGGTGCCGCAAGAACGGCATGTTGCTGCACATTCACCGTGCCATGCACGCTGTGATTGACCGTCATCCCAAGCACGGCATTCACTTCCGCGTTCTCGCCAAGTGTCTGCGTTTGTCAGGTGGTGACCAACTCCACACTGGCACCGTGGTCGGCAAGCTGGAAGGTGATCGTCAGACCACCCTCGGCTATATCGACCAGCTTCGTGAATCCTTCGTTCCTGAAGATCGCAGCCGCGGCAACTTCTTTGATCAGGACTGGGGTTCCATGCCTGGTGTGTTCGCCGTTGCTTCCGGCGGTATCCACGTGTGGCACATGCCCGCACTGGTTGCCATCTTCGGAGACGACTCCGTCCTCCAGTTCGGTGGTGGTACCCACGGTCACCCCTGGGGATCCGCAGCTGGTGCTGCTGCCAACCGCGTGGCCCTCGAGGCCTGCGTCAAGGCACGCAACGCCGGTCGTGAGATCGAGAAAGAAAGCCGCGACATCCTTATGGAAGCCGGTAAGCACAGCCCTGAGCTGGCCATCGCTCTCGAGACCTGGAAGGAGATCAAGTTTGAGTTCGACACCGTCGACAAGCTCGACGTTCAGTGATCGGTGCAAGGGGTGAATTCTTCACCCTTTAACCGAGCCTCGAAATAACTCCGGCCGGAAAAATTTGATCCGGCCAAAACATTTTTTTAAAGCGTGATCCCCATGCCTTTTCAGAGCACCGTGGGTGACTACCAAACAGTCGCCACCCTGGAGACATTCGGCTTCCTTCCGCCGATGACCCAGGACGAGATCTATGACCAGATCGCTTACATCATTGCCCAAGGTTGGAGCCCGCTCGTTGAGCACGTCCATCCTTCCAATTCCATGGCCATCTACTGGTCTTATTGGAAGCTCCCCTTCTTCGGTGAGAAGGATCTCAACGTTGTTGTAAGTGAACTCGAGGCTTGCCATCGCGCATACCCCGATCATCACGTGCGCATCGTTGGCTACGACGCCTACACCCAGGGTCAAGGCTCCTGCTTCGTGGTTTTCGAAGGACGCTGATCCTTCGGCTGCACGATTTCGAGCCCTGAGTTGATCAGGGCTCAACTTTTCCTGTAGGGACTTGTTCCCTTCAACTCACGACGACACTCTCGGGCGGACATGGCAAGACTTTCTAGTCGCGAACTAGCTCTCGAGCGCCGTAAGGCTCTCACTACTGCTGGCAAAAAAGCATCCGTTGCTGTTTCAGCAGGTGCCAATCGTGTTCGGTCGGCCGATGATGCCCGTAAGACGCGAACCAACCCAGATCCAATCGCGGCAGCCCCTTCATATGCCGCAACTCCTGTCGCTGTAGAGCGACCAAGACATCAATCACTGACCTCTTCGTCAGCAGCTCACCGTTCTCGAGTGAAACCTGTCAGTCAACCAAGTCGTGAGCTTGTGATGGTTCGCCGAGAAGCCCTTTCGCGTCGTGGCAAATCAGCTGATACCACCAAAGATAGAAATCGTGCTGATGTCGCTCGTAAAACAGTGAAAACCTCATCCACAACAGTTCCTGCAGTCAGTAAGAAAGATTGTGGTTGTGGAAGTAATGATGCAGCTTTAACACCAACTCGGTTGAGTCGTCAGGCTGCATCTGTCGATCTTTCCACCAAAAACTCCTCTCGCCGAAGCAAAGCTCCAAAGCGTCGTGCTATCGATAATCCAAGCCGTTCACTTGCTTTAGCCCGTCGCGAAGCGATGTCTAAACATGGGAAAACAGCGGGTAAACAACCCACAAGCGCTGCTGCAGTAGCCCGTCAGGCAAATCCTGACCTCACAAGCAGAGAGTTGGCTCAGCAAGTGCGTGAGCTTCGCGCCAAGTCCGGAGCTCGTAGCAAGCAAAGCGCTGGAATAACGCGTCCAACAGGCCCGAACCGGAACGGATCTAAGCAAGCTGCCTCCGCTGATGCTCACTGGAAGGTGGGTGAGTCAGAGACCACTGGAGGCCAGACAGTGACTGGCACTCAGGCGAATCGCTCTGTTAAGACAACGGGCAACGAAGCCAGCACGTGTCGTTCGATTACTGGTACTGAATATCTCGGTGCTGAGGTTTTTCAGACTTTTTGTCAGAGCGCTCCAACGCCAACCACACCCGCCAAGGTTCGTGTGTCTGCCACAACCCATGGCAACCGGGTCACAGGCAACGAGGTTGGTCGCTCGGAGAAAGTGACTGGTGATGAGCCCGGCACTTGTAAAAGCGTGACAGGTACCGAATACATCTCGGCGAACCAAAGTGCCATGTATTGCGGTGGTACCAATCCTTCACCACGCAAAGTTGGCCATAGCTTGACGCAGCAAGGGCGCCCAGTAAGCGGCGTGATGGTAGGGCGATCCTCCAGCGTGACTGGTAATGAAGCCGGTGCGAACCGCTCTTTAACTGGTGATCAATATTTAGGATCTGATCCTCTTCCTGAAGGGCGTCCAGCTGCGAAGGTTGGCCTGTCTGAAACCCTTACTGGAACAGGTGTTACCGGCACGATGCTTGGTCGTTCATCGAGTGTGACTGGCGATGAACCTGGATCTTGTAAGCGCGTAACTGGCAATC
Source organism: Synechococcus sp. SP2 MAG (assembly GCA_030756895.1). Classification (GTDB taxonomy): domain Bacteria; phylum Cyanobacteriota; class Cyanobacteriia; order PCC-6307; family Cyanobiaceae; genus Synechococcus_C. The sequence goes on along the minus strand of JAVBIX010000053.1, from coordinate 4,628 downwards.
AGTACATCAGTGCCGAACAAGTCAATTCGTTCTGTGGAGCCAAGCCAGAGCCAGAACCCGCGAAGGTTGGATTCAGCATCACTAACCGCAACCAAGTTGTGAGTGGGACCAGCACAGGGCGCTCTGAAAAAGTCACGGGCGATGAACCTGGAAGCTGCAAAGCAGTAACAGGTACCCCTTATGCAGGCCTTGAGCAAGCAGGTCAATACTGCGGTAACTCCGCTGTTCAGGCGATTCGAGAACGGACGCCTGTCCGTCCCGGCACCCCTTCTTCTCCGATGACAGGCCTTCAACCAGGTATTGGAGGAGTGATGACAGGTGGCGAACGCGGCGCTTGTGAAGCTGTGACCGGTACTCCTTATATCGGTGCCGATCAGCTCTCAGCAGCTTGTGGTGCTGAGGCACCCCTTGGGACAGATACGCATGGTCAATCACCAGAAGGGTCGAGTTGGACTCGATTCAGCGTGGTTTCTCCTGCCCGTGCAGCGCAGCAACAGCGTGACACCAGCAAAGGCGTTACGGGTACCGCTTACGAAGACAGCAGCCGTATTACGGGCCCTTTTGATTTGGCCGGTGGGAAAATCACCGGCACGGAGCAATTCCGATTTGATAATCGCGAATTTCAGGAGCGTCACAGCCAACGTCAAGACCAACGTCAATTTCAACCCACCACCCCTCAGGTTGTAGTCGCTACTCAAGAACTTGCTTCTCGGGTCACAGGTGAAGGCTCTTCCACCAAAGTTACTGGTGATGACTGGGATCGGGGCGAACATGTGACGGGTACCGAAGGCGTCTCCGCTCGTCGTCGTAACCCCAGCCGTTCGGGATCAATGATGGGAATGCCCCCTTCCGAACGAAAGCGCAACGAGCAGTCTGAATGGCCTGAAAGTCGTGTCACAGGTTCCAGTGGCAGTACTTCAAAGGGTTCGCTGATTACCGTCTCAGGCGGAGCGCGAGGCTGATCAACTAATGGTCCGCTCTGTGCCTTCCCGCGGTGGGCGACCTCTTTCCCCCACCGCTCCTACTCGACGTCAGTTGCAACAAGAGAGTGCTGAGTCTTCGGGTTCCTCTGATCCCAAGCAAGCTGATCTCAATCCGCTTACGGCCCGTGCTGCCTCGCTTGAAAGACGCAGAGCGCTCACGACTTCGGGAAAGGCAGCCGTCTTGGCTCAAGGCACCCTTGGTGCCGGGCGCGTCAGGACAAGTCAAGACAGCAGGCGTTCAGTTCCGCAACAACCCGGCTGGGTACGTAGGGATCAAAAGTCGTCCAGTGCACTATCGAGCAGTTCGAATCGCTCGAGACAGTTAGGAACGACTCTCCCTTCTGCTAACCGCTCAACATCCAACCGTCCAGTCTCTAAACGCTTGCATCCTTTAACTGATCAGGTTGCTAATGACCATTTACGGGTCTACGAGTTGGAAGTTAAAGGGCGCTTCGAAAGGATTATTCCTGTCCTTCAAAAGATTTCAGCGCTTCAACATCATGCTGATTTTATTGATCAGGCACAGCTTTTAGCTTGTCGAGAGCTTGGATTTGACTTGCCAAAGCACATCCTTGAGTGTGCCTGGGTCCGTCCTTTGGATATGAGAGCGCTCTACGCATGGTGTGTTTTTGAGTCGCACCGTGTTTTTAGTGATTGTTTTTTTCAGCACGATCCTCTCGCGGCCTCTTCAGGGAGTGAAGCGGCAAAGACGTTTGAGCGTTTTCTTCTTGATTGCGGTTTCCATCTCCTCGATGTGACGCCTTGTGCGGATGGTCGGCTGGCTCATTCCATTGCCTACGCCTTACGGATTCCGTTCAGTTCAGTGCGTCGCCGCTCCCATGCCGGAGCCATGTTTGACGTCGAAAATACCGTTAATAGATGGGTCAAGACGGAACATCGGCGTTATCGCGAGTCCCTCCCTAATGCTGCCAGCCAAGACACCCGTTACCTCAAGGTCGTGACTTATCACTTCAGCTCCTTGGATCCGAGCCATCAGGGCTGCGCTGCCCATGGAAGTGATGACAAATTGGCAGCCTCTGCTGGATATCAGCGCCTTCTTGATTTTCGACAGGCTGTTGAAAACAGCTTTTGTTGCGGTGCTTCCGTTGACCTGTTGTTGATTGGACTCGATACCGATACTGATGCAATCAGGGTTCACCCACCCGCAAGCGATAGTTCAACTCAGTTAGATCGATGGGTGTCAGCTCAGGATCTTTATGAGGCAACGTCAACGATGTCTCCCGATCAGGCGCTGATTCAGATTGCTGAAGCTGTTGAATCTGGTGCGCCGGGAGCGATGGATACGGGAATGGTGGCATTAATGACTCGCTTATTGGCCAACAATATTTCTCAGATTGATTATGTATCTGAGCTTCATGGTGGCCCTTATCCAGATGCGGGCCATGCAGAACGTTTTATTGGGGTAGGAATCGGTTTTAAAGAAGTCCATTTACGAAATCTCACTTATTTTGCCCACCTAGATACCGTCGAAGAGGGCGCACCAGACTTGGACGTTGGTGTGAAAATTTTCAAGGGCTTAAACGTTTCGCGTGATCTGCCTATACCTGTTGTGATCCGTTTCGATTACTCCAGTTCCGTTCCTGGTGCGCGCGAACGAGCTATCTCAGATTGTCAGAGAGTTAATGCGGCTATTTCAGATCGATACTCAAACCTGGTTCGTGATGGTTTAATTCATACCTGTTTAACCATCCGGGATCGAAGTCAAACATCCCCTGCAGAAATTGTAGGGTCCACACTCGATCCTGCTGTTCAGGAGGCTCACTGATCATGCTTATCGTCAAGGTCATCAAGCCACTGGTTTCTACCAATCGCATTCCTGATTTCGAACACAAGCACCTTCAGGTTGTTCTAGACGGCAGCAGCCAAAAAGTTGCCGTTGACGCTGTTGGTGCGAAGCCAGGTGATTGGGTGATTTGCGTCAGCAGCTCTGCGGCTAGGGAAGCTGCAGGAAGTAAGTCGTATCCCAGCGATCTCACAATTGTTGGGATCATTGACCATTGGGATCCCGATCCACCGAAGCCATCGTCTTCGTCGAAAGAGGCGAAGAGCTAATGGAAATCATGCAGGTGATGGGGACTCTGGTCTGTACTTTCCGCGTCGGAGGTTTGGACCATATGCACCTGCGAATCCTTAAAAACAACAAGGGCAAAAAGCTTGTTGCAGTTGATCCTGTCGGCGCGCGAGAAGGCAACTGGGTGTTTACCGCTAGTGGTTCTGCTGCACGACACGCCTGTCCTGACAACACTGTTCTCACAGATCTCACCATCGGCGGAATCATCGACCATTGGTTGCCAGATGGATAACTAATTCACGTTCTGCTCTCCGTCCCACTTCAACGCAATCCATCCAATGGCCACTCCTTCACCCCGTCGTCGGTCCAGCGCAGACTCCGCTGCATCAACACCGTCTACCAAAGCCGCTACCCCCACCTCAGCAGCAGCAAAAGCGACTGTTGATGTGAAGCCTGTCACGAGCGCTTCTGCTCCTATAGCCAGCTCTCCAGCTCGCAGCAGCTCTCGAGGTACACCTACAAGTGGCGGTAGTGGAAAAGGGTCTTCCCTTCAGGCTTCTTCAAGCCCTGTTCCAAGGCGCGCATTCGGTATTGCCCTTGGCATGATTGAGACCCGAGGCATGGTGCCTGCGATTGAGGCCGCCGATGCAATGACGAAAGCTGCGGAGGTGCAGCTGATCAGTCGTGAATACGTCGGTGGTGGATACGTCACAGTGATGGTCCGTGGAGAGACCGGAGCTGTGAATGCTGCCGTGCGCGCAGGAGCTGATGCCTGTGAACGGGTTGGAGACGGCCTTGTTGCTGCTCACATCATTGCTCGTCCTCATGATGAAGTGGAGCCAGCTCTTTCCTGTACCAATGTCACGCGGCGGATGTGAGTAATAACTCACCGCTGTCTAACTCCGTTTAGATTCCCGGCCCATCATTCCTCTCAACGGCGCAACCGCCCCGTTTCTTTTGATCTCAGCTGCAACGCTGCCTCTGCAAACCGCCTGGTTGATCCCGCTCTACGGGTTCGCTGGGATGTTGGTTTCACTGCCTTGGGCTTTGGGGGTCTTTCGGCGTGATTCCCATCGGCCTGCGGCCTATCTCAACATCCTGCTCACATTGCTTGCTTTCATCCATGGAAGCCTTGTGCTGCGCGACGTCATGGCAGGTGGACCGACCCTTCTGACGTTTCCATGGCTGAATGTGGCCGATCTCAATCTTGAGATCAGCTTCAGCCTCTCTCTAACCAATGTGTCTGCTCTTGAGCTGATCACGGGTTTGAGCTTTTTCTCTCAGTTGTATTCCCTTGGCTATCTCGATAAGGAGTGGGCGCTAGCAAGGTTCTTTGCCTTGCTGGGCTTCTTCGAGGGGGCGATGTCAGGGGTTGTTTTGAGCGACTCCTTGTTCCAGAGCTATTTTCTGCTGGAAATGCTCACTCTCTCGACCTACCTCTTGGTGGGTTTTTGGTACGCCCAACCCCTCGTAGTGACTGCGGCAAGAGATGCATTCCTCACCAAGCGCGTTGGTGATGTGATGCTCTTGATGGGAATGGTTGCCCTAGCAACGTGGTCGGGTGTGACCAGCTTTGACGACCTCTACGCTTGGTCTGCTGCAGACACAATCAG
>JAVBIX010000052.1 GCA_030756895.1 Synechococcus sp. SP2 MAG | reverse complement strand
GGTGTTGTGGTGGGAAGCGGTTTGACCGGATTGTTGGTGGGAGCTTTCATTCCCCTCAACAAAGCTTGGTCTCGATCTCTCAATCCCGTGCTGCGCTGGATCCAGGACCTTCTTGAAAATGATTTTTATACAGAAAGGTTTTATCGCTTGACGATCGTTAATGTAGTGGCCTTATTCTCGAAGCTCGCTTATAGCTTTGATCGAAATGTTGTTGACGGAGTTCTCCATGGACTTGCTCGATTCTCACTTCAGAGTGCCGAAGGCCTGAAGTTGAGTATCAGCGGTCGAAGCCAAAGCTATCTTTTAACCGTCATCGCGGCCATTGTGTTGCTCTTGTCATCCCTGAGCTGGTGGCTGAACTGAATTAATGATGATTCTCACTCTGCTACTGGTTATTCCTTTCTTGGGTGCGCTCCTGTTGTCCCTATGGCCGCAGGGATCCACTCCAGCTCAACTCAGACGTCTCACGCTTGTCATTCTCTCGGTTCAATGCATTGCCAGTTTCGCTGTGCTGTTTTGGTTTGATCCGAGCAACCCTGGCTTGCAGCTTCAGGAACGCTTGCCGTGGCTTCCCAGTGTTGGGCTTGACTATTCCTTAGCGGTTGATGGGATCTCCCTTCCGCTTGTTTTAATGAATGCTGTGCTCTGTCTCGTGTCAGCAGTGGCATCGCGAAAGATTGAGAATCGCCCAAGAATTTATTTCGCACTTTTATTAATTATTAGTGGTGCGGTTAATGGGGCTTTTTTGGCTCAAAATCTCTTGCTCTTTTTCTTATTTTATGAGCTTGAGCTGATCCCGCTTTGGCTACTGATTGCTATTTGGGGCGGTGCTAATCGAGCCTATGCCTCCACGAAATTCCTGATTGTTACCGCAGTGTCTGGGGTTTTGATCCTGGCAGCATTCCTCGGTATTGCGCTCGTTACAGGAAGCGTTGATTTTGGGATCCGCCCGATCTTGTCGGGAGAGATGGGTCTTACGTCACAGCTGTTGCTGATGGGGGCACTGTTGATCGGCTTTGGGATCAAGATCCCTCTCTTCCCATTTCACACCTGGCTTCCGGATGCCCACACCGAGGCTTCGACTCCAGTGTCGGTTCTTTTGGCAGGAGTTCTACTCAAGCTTGGCACCTATGGCTTGTTGCGATTTTGTCTAGGTCTCTTCCCTGAGGCATGGGAGGTTGCAGCCCCTTGGTTGGCTATCTGGGCAGCAATTTCTGTTTTGTATGGCTCCTTAGCTGCAATTGCTCAATCGGATATGAAGCGGATGGTGGCTTACAGCTCTGTTGGTCATATGGGATATGTCTTGCTCGCTGCTGCCGCTGCAACGCCACTTGGTCTGATCGGTGCGCTGTTTCAAATGGTGAGCCACGGTTTAATTTCAGCGATACTTTTCCTTGCTGTTGGTGTTGTTTATGAACGAACAGGTACAAGAGATCTGAATGTTCTTCGGGGACTCCTTAATCCTCAGCGCGGCTTACCACTCACGGGAACCCTGATGATTGTGGGTGTGATGGCAAGTGCTGGAATCCCAGGCATGGCAGGTTTTATCTCTGAATTTCTTGTCTTTAGAGGAAGCCTTCAGCCCTTCCCCATTGCCACTCTGCTTTGCATGGTGGGCTCAGGTTTAACAGCTGTGTATTTCTTGTTGCTGGTGAATCGAGCCTTCTTTGGACGTTTGGCCATCGCTGCAGGCCGAGTCTCTAATCCCACCATTCTTTCCATCGTGCCGCTCCATGAGCAACTTCCGGCAATTGCACTGTCGTTCATCGTGCTGCTCCTGGGTCTTGCTCCCGATCTTTTGGTCGGGATGAGTCAGGCGGCCACAACTGGTCTCAGCGAATTAGCGCTCTTGCCCATCACAGGAGGACTTTCATGACTGCTTCAAAGATCAATGACGTCCCAACAATTCCAATCCTCCCTGATCGTGAAGAGCTGATTCGTCGTTTGCTTTCTGACCAACCTTTATTGGCCGATACGCCTGATCATCTTCTCCAGATTGTCAATGTTCTCGATAGCTACGGGATCGTCCTTGATGCCTATAGCCGCAATCTTGTGAATCAGGGTGAAACGCAGCTACTGAATCCATTTCCAGTGATGCGATTCTTTCATGAGGGTTTCAGTGTTGAACGCTTATGGCAGCATCTTCGTGGTGATCGCATCAACTTTGAATATGCCGAGTATTGCCAAAAAGCAATGTTTTGGCATGGCACTGGGGGGATGGATGCCTATTTTGATTCCGAGCCTTTTCTTGAGACCTGTCAAAAAATCATTGCCTTGCGTAGTCGTAGGGATCCATTGTTGGCATTGGTGCATCGGCTTTATCCAGGTTTTGCGCCTGAGGCCATCCGATCGATGGCCACCATTTATGCCCTTGGTCTGTTTTGGCGGGTGATGAGTGACCTGTTCCTTGACCTTTCTCGCCGATATCGCAATGGTGAAATTGTGTCTGTTAATGATGCTGTTCATCACATCAGAGATGGTCTAGTCGCTGCTGCTGGAGATCCGATGACTTACAAGGTCACGGTTGGTAATGAAGACGTATGGGTTTTACCACCAGAGGCCGGACTGACATTTCTGGTTGATGTGGCTGTCCCTTATGTGGAAGCTGTCTTTTTTAGGGGCATGCCCTTCCTTGGAACGGTCTCTTATAACGCTCAGGCTCGACAGATTTCAGCTGATATTGGTGATTTCAAGTATGGAGCTCTGTATGCAGATCCAATTCCCAGTATGGGAGCGGGTATTCCTCCGAGTTTGTGCATGCAAGATATGTACCGAAATCTTCCAAAGGAGCTCAGTGATTGGTACTTGTCGCATGGCAGGGGAATGCGTGATGTCCATGTGCAGATCTGCATCAGTTTTCAAAAATCGATGTTTTGTGTCACGAATGGTGCAATCTCAGGCACAATGCCCCATCCTCTGGATACGCAAGATGCTGATCAGCAACAAGCCAATCATGCTTATGCCGAATCATGGTCTGAGAGGTTGATGGGATGCCAGCGAGGAGCTCTTCTTTGATCAATACTATTCCAAGAAAAAAGACTGGTTTAAATATTTTGAAGCAGGGGGGACTCGTTTGCAAGCCTCATATTTCTTTGCATTCTTTGTATCAAAAGATGCAGCAAATGCGAAGCATTCGCGTCTATGTTGATCTTTAATCAACTGATAATTGCTAAGTAGCTGATTTCCTTTTAATGAAAAAACATGATGACGCTGCATTCGTGGCCAGATGTGATGAGTCTGCTCAGATTCTTGAAGATTGGATCAATCGCACAACATCAGAGGATCATATTAGCTTGAGCAAGCTTTATTCTGATATAAATAAAAAAGTCCAAAAAAAATTATCTGATTCCGTCTCTGATGGATAAATAGCTGTTTTTTGTGAGCCAATATGAGGCTATTGCTTCTTATTTATTGAGCATGGCTTTTCAATCGTCTGTTTTAGGGTTTCTTTGATGCTACGACGTGGCTTGGATTTGGAGGGCCAGTTTCTCTTTTGATTTAATGACAAAGCATTTGATATCCCTTCCTATCGATCGTGGGGTCGTACTTAGGTGATCTCCTATTTGCTTATATGACCATCCTTGCTTTCTTAAGGCAATTGCAAGTCTTAGACGCTTGGATCTCCATCCATTCGCTGAACCGAGAAACCGAGAGAATCTTTCTTCTTTCATGGTGATTTATTTCACCCTTAAATACTATCAATTCTATCCAATACCGATTGGGAGGATGATCTTTTTTGCCCTATCAGATTAATCGCTTTGGGCGCATCTTTAGGAGGTTGTATACATCCAATTGTTGGCCTGATTGTTACTATTGTTGAGCTAAAAGTGCCATATGATACGTTATGGGTAAATCGATGTTACGAATTGATTGACTAATGCAATAAAATAATCACTGGACTATTCTTGTGATGACATTTTTTAATGTTCAGCTAATGACTCCTCAAGGAGAGGTGTCATTTCAATGTCCTGATGATGAGTATATTCTGGATGCTGCAGAGCAAGCGGGTATTGATATGTCGTACTCATGTCGTGCTGGCGCATGTAGTTCATGTGTAGGCCGGCTGATTCAAGGAACATTAGATCAGAGTGATCAAAGTTTTCTTGATGAGGAACAAATAAAAGATAAATATGCACTTTTATGCGTAGCATATGCCACCTCCAATCTGATCGTCAAGACCGATTGTGAAGAGGAGCTTTGGTGATCCCTTATTTGGACGATCTTTCGCTAATTGACTCACTATTTTATTGGTGGCTAATTACCTCTCCCCCTGCCAGCTCTATTTCATGAAAATCTCATCTATTGTTGCTATTTATTTAGAAGCCGTTACATCTATGGCTATCCCCCTCTCGGCATTAAATGCGCTTTCTTTCTTGAAGAGTACTGCTGATAGTGCTGAACGTCGATTAATCTCTGCTTTAGAATTAAAGATTCAGCAAGGAATTATTCAGGTTATTCCCGGGATGAGTGGTGATCATCCGTCCGGCTCATTTGTAACATATTGATCTTAATGCTGTGCCTCTTCGTTCTTGAGGCGGCAGCTAATGCGGCAATATTGTAAAAGCATTATTTCAGCATGTCATCAATTTTTTGGATTGATTTGCAGCCTTCTGTTTTTTGCTTTAGTAAGAAGCTTGCTTGCATTTTAAGTCAGTCAAGACATGTACGCCGTTGGTCTTTTCAGCATGATCTTGATGAGATCTGCTCCTTATCAACGATTTTTGATTTTCTCAGAGAAACAGTCGGTCAATTAGATTCACCACCTCATGTTGTCGCACATGGTCTTAGTGGCACTGTCGCTTCGTTGTTTGCGCGTCAATTTCCTACGTTATTTGGATCACTTACTTTGATTTCTGTTGACCCAATTTCTACGAATCAATGGTCGAGTCATTATTTGGAAATGAGAAGAAAATTACCCTGCTCAAGATCTTCTATCTTGTCTCATATTGTGCCACTTCTCTTTGATAAAAAAATCAATCAAACCAATTTATCTCTTTCTGGTTTCTTTGAAAAATGTCTTGATAACGATTTTATACCTGGTTCAATTGCTTCTCATTCGCTTCTTCCTAACCTTTCTTCGATTGACATTCCAATGTCGGTCATTAATGGCTCTGATGATTTTGTAGTAGATCAAAATTCTGCCCTGCGTTGGAAGCCTCATTTAAAGAACGGTGATCGGTTCTATTCTTTACCTGGAGGCTATCATTTTTCTCATTTCTCTCAGGCCAAGCTCTATGGAACCTTGATAAATTCTTTTCTCGAGATGATTCCAAATTCATTCTCATCTACTTTTCCTGATCAATTCCATTCTTCGCTCTCGAGAAGGATTTCATTATGACAGATTATATTGATACCGATGTGCTGATCATAGGGGGTGGTCCTGCTGGTTGCTCTTGTGCTCTTTACACTTCTAGGTCATCATTGAAGACCTATATTTTAGATAAAAATAAATCTGTAGGGGCTTTGGCCATTACTCATAAAATTGCTAATTATCCCGGTGTCTCTAATGAGATCTCTGGATCTGAGCTGCTTGATATGATGCGAGACCAAGCCATTTCCTATGGAACAAACTATATGCGAGCTCAGGTTTTTAGTTTAGATTTATCTGGAGAGTATAAACTTGTTTATACGCCGGAAGGTGTCTTTCGTTCTCGTACAATAGTTTTAGCGACTGGTGCGATGGGTAGGACATCAACTCTTCCTGGGGAGAAAGAATTTTTAGGTCGTGGTGTTAGTTACTGTGCGACCTGTGATGCCGCTTTTTATCGTAATGAGGATGTCTTGGTTTATGGCTCAAATCAAGAAGCTGTTGATGAAGCACTTGTTCTAGCTAAATTTGCTAAAACTGTTCATTGGGTTACCAGTGGAAAACCAAGCCGATCTACGAATCGGGTTGAGTTGCTAACAGATCTTCCAAATGTCAAGCAATGGGAGCGAACTAAGTTATTGTCTATTCATGGAACTGATGCTGGATTGAATTTTGCACAGGTTCAATCTACGAAAGACAAGGTAACTTTCTCTTTGGATGTTACCGGAGCTTTTTTATACTCTACAGGTACGCTCCCGATCACTGATTTTCTTCATGGACTTATTCCTCTTCGAGGCGATGGTGGAGTTGATGTGGATGACAATATGATGACTGCTGTTCCGGGAGTCTGGGCTATAGGTGACATTCGTAATACCCCTTTCAAGCAGGCTGTTGTTGCTTGCTCAGATGGTTGTATCGCTGCAATGTCAATTGACAAATACCTCAACTCTAGAACTGAGTTTCGAGTTGATTGGGTGCATAAATGACAAATAAAAAGCGCCCATTATGGGCGCTTTTTTGTTTTTCCTCTTACGCCTCTGAGTTTATTTGTTTGACCCAATCGCTTAAACGTTGATCTGTTAAGTCAGACTCATTATCTTCATCAATTGCCAACCCACAAAACTTTCCGTCAATCACACTTTTTGATTCTTCGAATGTATAACCGTCTGTGGCTACTTTTCCGATAAGTTTTGCACCGGCTTGCAGGAAGGCTGTATATAACTCTTCCATGGCATCACAGAAGTAATCTGAATAGGAGGATGAATCTCCAAGGCCTACGATTGCGACTGATTTTCCGCTGAAATCCATGCTTGGTATTTCCTCAGCATAAGTATCCCAGGCTGTCCCAGAACGACCTTCGTCTGCACCTGTATTCCATGTAGGAACACAGCAAATGAGTGCCTCTGCTTCAGCCAGTTCCGCTGCAGATCCGATGCTGTCTACATCTTTACATTCTGTACCTGGTAATAGCTCTTTGAGTTTGTCGGCAACATCTTCAGTCTTTCCTGTGGAGGTTGCAAAAAAAATTGTGTAGGCCATGACTTTGTCGTTGACCAATCTATTTTCAATGCTTCCATCTTCCTGATTTGTGTAATTGAGTATTTATTGCTGTTTATTCTTACGATTTGATCGTTTCATTGACTTCTTTGTTTTCGATCATTCGATACTTTTGCTGGGTTGATTTGTATGTACTTGTTGTACTCTCCGAGTGTTTGCTCCAGCCCGATCTGTCCAACTTTTTTTAGCCAGCGTTCCCTATTGACCCTGCTTGACTCAATGGTCTCAATGAATGCTTCAAGAAGGCTGATGTTCATTTCTTTCATGGTTTTTCTTCCTTTTCTCGGCTCTGTTCAGGTTGCACCGCTTTGACAGCCGCCTCTACCTTGCAGTTCCTTTTCTGCTGAATTAATTGTGTTGTAGGCAGCAATTGCTGTTGCTCTTAGTTCTGCAAGAAATACAAGGCATGACTTACAGTTTTGTTCATCTGCTATGTCCATAAGTTCAGCAAGAGATGTAGTTGCATGGCTTAACTCTGATTTTGCCCTTATGAGGTTGACGGCTACCGCATTGATTGTTTGGCTTGCATCATTTTTTCTATGACTATCCTCAAGTGCTTGTCGAAATACTTCTAAGTTTTCCATTTCCAAATTTTTTTAAATCTTACGGTTTGACGACTTCAATTCTGTTTGTTTGTGAATTATATTCTGTATCATAATTGTCGTTGCTGTGTATCTATTTTGTATTCGTAAGCTGTTGAGCTGTTTTGCTTTCTTTTCTGCAGTGGGGTGTGATTTTTCCTGCTACGACCGTCACGCTGTGTATTTGTCTTTTCTTGGCTTCTGTTCATGGGCTTGGATTGATTGATCATTTCGTTTTCTTTATTTAATTCTCATTGTTTTGTTTTTCCGGTTTGTCTCTATGCGGAGCTGTTTGATTTAGGTTCTCCCTATGAGTGTCGATTCAGTTTTAAGATTTATTTTTAGGTCGTTGGCCCGTTCTCTCCTAGGTTTGTAGGTGATGAAGGGATCGTTTTATGGACCAATGGCATGAGCGCAAAAGGCCAGTTTGCCTTGAGCGCCGATTTGAATTTGAAAGCTACAGTGCCACGCGTGATTTTCTTGATCGACTCGGCGATTTCAGCGAAGCTAAACAGAGATTTCCTGACATTAGTTTTGGCAGAACCTATGTGAATATCACTCTTCGCCCAGAAGCTGAAGACGATGATAGTCAGCTCAGCGATGATGATCGTTGCTTCGCTTCAGAGATTGATGCCCTCTTCTGTTGATCTGGCTGCTGCTTATGCCGATTCAGGCGTTGCGGAGGTGCTTGAGCAGCTTGACCAGGAGCTCATTGGCTTGTTGCCAGTTAAAACCCGTATTCGTGAAATTGCGGCTTTGCTTCTGGTAGATCGTGCCCGTCAACAGTTGGATTTGCAAAGCACTGCTCCCGGTTTGCATATGTCGTTTACTGGCAGACCAGGGACGGGCAAGACCACTGTTGCTAAACGAATCTCGCAAATTCTTCATCGGCTTGGCTATTTGCGAAAGGGACATGTTGTTACCGTGACTCGTGATGATCTTGTTGGCCAATATGTTGGGCATACTGCTCCTAAGACTCGTGAGATGATCAAGCGTTCTCTAGGTGGTGTTCTGTTTATTGACGAAGCCTATTATCTTTATAAGTCTGATAATGAACGAGACTATGGTGCTGAAGCGATTGAAATACTTTTGCAAGATATGGAGAATCAGCGATCAGAATTTGTGGTGATATTCGCTGGCTATAAGGATCGAATGGCTAATTTTTATCAATCCAATCCTGGTCTTTCCTCGCGAGTGGCCCATCACATCGATTTTCCTGATTACAGCGAAGATGAGCTAATGGCGATTGCCCTTTTGCTTCTCACTCAACAGGATTACCACTTCAGCGAATCGGCTCAAAATGCCTTCAGTCTTTACATCAAGAGGCGATGTCAGTTGCCATTTTTTGCGAATGCTCGTTCCATTCGCAATGCTCTTGATCGTCTGAGACTCCGTCAAGCGAATCGATTATTTTCTCGACTTGATCAATCTCTTAGTCGTGATGATCTGACCACCATCGAAGCAGAAGATGTTTTTGCCAGTCGCGTGTTTCAGGGTGAGATCGAGGGTCGTGATCCTTCTCAGCCTTTGACAAACATTTCGGATTCTTCTTAAGCCATTAGTGCTTGGGTTGATCCAAATCCCGCCGAATCAATGCGAGCAAATAGGACGGTGCTTTGTATCGACCTGGAAGACAGCGATTTAATGTTTCCAAGTGCCCCCAGCACACGGTTCGTTCAATGTCTTTGTTGCTTCGACCTTCCTTGAGAAGTCTGCGTAAAGCTTTGCAGTACAGGGGGTAGCCCGCTTCGAGTTCGCCAATGGTCAGCTTGGCTTGGGCCATGGAGTCTCTCAGCATCGTCTCAACCTAAGAAACCGCGGGCCCCCCCTCTGGAGGAGGACCCATTCGACGCTTAGTTCAGCCAGGCAATGCAATCAATTTCTACTTTTGAGCCTTTTGGCAACGCTGCAACCTGAACGCAAGCTCTGGCAGGGCTAACCCCATCACCAAATACCTCGGCATAAATGGCATTGACGGTTTGAAAATCACCTAGATCTACGAGGAATACGGTGGTGCGCACGACTTTCGAGGGGTCGGTGCCGGCTTCTTGAAGTACAGCTTTTAAATTGCTCAGCACTTGGCGGGTCTCAGCCTCCACATTTCCGTCCCCCACCATCGTTCCAGTTGCAGGATCAAGCGGAATTTGGCCGGAGCAATACAGCCAACCACCGGCGATCACAGCCTGGTTGTAAGGCCCCACTGGGGCTGGTGCCTTTTGGGTGATGACAGCCTTTAGTGCGGTGGATGACATAGTCACGGCTCAGAATGAAAGCTCATTTTCGCGTTTTGTGTTGATGGAGTCGTGGCCGGTTGAGCTTGAGGGTCTCTGGCATCGCTACGGCGGCGCAGATGAAGCTTGGACTTTGAAAGACATCAATCTTCAATTGAAGACGGGTGAACTTGTGGGTTTGCTCGGGCCATCCGGCTGTGGGAAAACCACGCTTTTGCGCTTAATTGCTGGGTTTGAAAATCCCAGCCAGGGCGTGGTTCGACTGCACGGGAATGAAGTCGCGTCATCCCGCTTGCGTCTCGCTCCAGAGCGCCGCGGCGTGGGCATGGTCTTTCAGGACTACGCCCTCTTTCCCCATCTCAACGCTTGGGACAACGCATGCTTTGGACTTCGTCGCGGACAGGACACCAGTCGCGCTTCTTGGTTGCTTGAACTTTTGGGGCTGACCGATCTGATAAGGCGCTACCCGCATGAATTGTCGGGGGGGCAACGTCAGCGTTTGGCTCTCGCAAGAGCTCTCGCGCCTGCCCCCTCTGTTTTGTTGCTCGACGAACCCTTCTCCAACCTTGATGTTGAAGTGCGTTTGCGTTTGCGCAGTGAGCTACCCGGAGTGCTCAGTGCTTGCGGGGCCAGTGGTTTGCTTGTGACTCACGACCCGGAGGAGGCCCTTGCCATCTGTGGGCGGGTTGCCATTCTTCGTGACGGTCAACTTCATCAATGCGCTACTCCCCGTGAGCTCGTGGAAGTCCCGGCAACGCCCTTTGTGGGGCGGTTTGTGCTTCAACGCAATGTGCTCCCGGTTTGGAGGGACGGATCGGAGTCTTTGTGCCGTTGTTTACTTGGTGATCTGGCGATTCCAGAAGGGCAGAGGTCCATGGCGTTTCCTAATGACGCCACCGTGTTAGTTGATCCGGCGTTGATTGATTTAGCCCCCGATCCTGCAGGAGATGCCTATGTGATGGGGCGGGAGTTTTTGGGTCGCTCCTGGCTCTATCGCATACAGATTGGAGATCAGCAGTTGCGCTTAATCAGGCCTCTTGCTGAAGACCATCAGAGGGGACTGCGTTGCAAGCTTTCTTTGCAACAAAATAGTGAGGTTCTGCTCCATCCTCAGTGCCTATCGCTTCAAGTTTTGAATTGATTGATCAGCCTTTCCAGTTGTCTTTGTGTTGACGAAGACGGCCCAATTGTTCGGCGCTGGTTGCCCGTAAAAACAAATTGGAGCGCCACTCCTCGGCAATGCTGCTGGGGAGGGTCAGTAAACCCGACCGACGTTTCGCCTGAACTTCCTGCAATCGCTTTGTGATGAGGGCATCGTCAGGGACCTGTTGCGCGGCCCAGCGAAGATTTCCTTCGGTGTATTCGTGAGCGCAGCAAACCAGGGTGTCTGGCGGTAGCGAGCCCAGCCTTTGCATGGCGCGGTGCATGTCCGCAGGTGTTCCCTCGAACAGTCGTCCACATCCGCCGCTGAACATGGTGTCGCCGCAGAACAACACACTGGTGAGCGAGGTTGAGGAGGCTCCCTCTGGCAACCAATAAGCAATGTGAGCTCGAGTATGGGCACGCACATCCAGAACCCTGACGGACCTGCCTAGGAGCTCGATTGCGTCACCGTCGTGGACGGACAGCGTTTGAAATGGGATGCGCTTTTGGTCGTCCGCAGCGGCCACGACTTCAGCTGATGGCCAGCGTTGAAGAAGTCCAGGGGTGCCGCCGATATGGTCGGAGTGGTGATGGGTCTGAAGCACTGCAAACAGCTGCAGCCCACGCTTGTCTAGCCAGTCGATGATGGGTTCAGCGACGGCAGGATCGATGACGATGGCCTGATCGCCATTCACCCAAACCCAGACGATGTTGTCGTTGAGGACAGCAACTGGGTGGATGCCATCAATCGTGGAGGCCATCGCCATCGTTAAAGTTCTGCTCAACGCTTGATTCCATGATCACTGTTGCCCTAGCCAAGGGAGCGCTTCTGAAAGATTCAGTGGCCCGCTTTGCGGCGGCCGGGCTCGACTTTTCTGCAGTTCTCGACCCCGATAACAGGCAACTGATGGTTCCATCAGCGTGTGGACGAGCCAGAGCTTTGCTTGTGAGGAACGGAGATGTTCCTGTTTACGTGGCCTATGGGCAAGCGCAACTTGGAGTGGTGGGATACGACGTTTTGCGGGAGCATCAAATGCCCGTCGCGCAATTGGTAGACCTCGGCTTTGGAGGTTGCCGTATGGCAGTGGCTGTGAAGGCCAGCAGTGGATATCAGCGGGCGACGGATCTTCCTCCTCATTGCCGAGTGGCAAGCAAATTTACCCGCTGTGCACGCGACCATTTCGATGCCATCGATTTGCCTGTGGAACTTGTCCACCTCACTGGTTCGGTGGAGCTTGGTCCGATCACCGGGATCGCTGAGGCGATTGTTGATTTGGTGGCTACGGGCAGGACGCTCCGCGATAACGGTTTAGTGGCAATCGAAGATCTTTTCCTCACCACGGCTCGTTTGGTGGGCCACCCCCTGTCATTGCGCCTTGATCAAGGTGATCTGCGCCAGATCGTTGAAGCGATGCGCTCTACAACACAAGAGTCCAAGGTGATCAGCTGATGGCTGGTTCGGATTTTCAGCGAGTCAAGCGTCTTGGTCGTTATTTGGGCCGAGACCGACGACGACTCACGCTCACGTTGGTGCTGCTCATTCCGGTGGCTCTTGCCGGCGCGATTCAGCCGCTTTTGGTTGGGCAGGCGATTGCTGTTCTGCGGCGAGTCGGGGGGGCCGCCAACGAATCGGTGATTCCTCTTTTTCAGGGTCTCGACAGCACGGTTGCGATCCGACTGATCATTCTGATGTTGTTGGGCTCGGTTCTGGTTCGCCTGGCTCTTCAGGGAGTTCAGTCTTTCAATATCCAAGCCGTAGGCCAGCGGCTCACCGCTCGAATCCGCAAGGATTTATTTGCCCATGCGATGAGTTTGTCTCTGCGGTTTCATGACCGCATGCCTGTGGGCAAGCTGCTCACTCGCCTTACTAGCGATGTAGATGCATTGGCTGAGGTGTTCGGGAGCGGTGCCGTTGGTGTGCTCGGTGATCTCGTCAGTTTGTTGGTCATTGCGGTTTCGATGCTGCTGATCGAGTGGCGTTTGGGTTTGTTGTTGCTGGTGACCCAATTGCCTGTCTCCTTCGTGATTGTTTGGCTTCAGAGGCGCTATCGCAAGGCCAACTATCGAGTGAGAGAGGAGCTTTCTCAACTCAATGCTGATTTTCAGGAGAACCTCCAAGGCCTCGAGGTTGTCCAGATGTTTCGCCGTGAAGCCGTCAATGGAGATCGGTTTCAGAGAACCGGTTTGGCGTATCGAAGTGCAGTCAATGGCACGATTTTTTTTGACAGCAGCATCTCTGCTTTTTTGGAGTGGGTGTCATTAGGCGCCGTTGCCCTAGTTCTTGCTCTCGGTGGATGGATGGTGACATCAGGAGCGATGGGCCTTGGCACGCTCACAACGTTCATCCTCTATTCACAGCGCCTGTTTGACCCCCTGCGCCAAATGGCTGAGCGGTTCACACAGATCCAGGGAGGGCTCACCGCCGTGGAACGGATTGGAGAGCTCCTGGAGGAGCCTCTCGAGATTGTTGACCATGGCGCTGCCATGGGTTCAACATTCGGCTCTACAAGTGATACTTCTGTTGGTTCCACGCTCCTCCAGAACGCTTCATCTTCACAAGCTCGCGGTGAAGTGATCTTTGAAAACGTGGACTTTGCCTATCGCAAAGACGAGCCGATCCTGCGCGATCTCAGTTTCCGGATTGCGCCTGGTGAGCACGTTGCGCTTGTTGGACCCACTGGATCTGGCAAGACCACGGTGATCCGTCTCCTGTGCCGTTTGTATGAGCCTCAGGCTGGACGAATTCTTCTGGATGGCCAAGATATCCGTAGCTTGCCTTTGCAAGAGCTGCGTCGTCAGCTGGGTGTGGTTCTTCAAGACACTTTTCTGTTTAGTGGAACGGTCGCCGACAACTTGCGTTTGGATCGGCCCCTCGATGATCAGAAACTGCAGGGGGTTTGCCGTGATCTCGGCCTTGATCCCCTGCTCGGTCGATTGCCTGAAGGCTTGGACACCGAATTGAGAGAGCGGGGTGGGAATCTCAGCTCTGGGGAAAGACAGCTGCTAGCAGTGGCCAGGGTGGCGATTCGCAACCCAACGGTCCTGGTGATGGATGAAGCGACTGCGTTTATGGATCCGTCTACGGAAGCCACCTTGCAGCGGGATTTAGATCGTCTCCTCAACCGCCGCACGGCAGTGGTGATTGCCCACCGGCTTGCCACTGTTGAGGCTGCTGATCGGATTTTGGTGCTTCGGCGAGGGAGCCTGATCGAGCAGGGCACTCATCTTCAGTTGCGAGCCAGTGGCGGTTTGTACGCAGAACTTGCCGATCTTCAGGAACGAGGACTCGCCAGGCTTTGATCGATGAGCCAGTCATGGATGGTTTGTGCCAGTAGGTCGGGATGGCTCTGCATGGCCAGATGTCCGCACTGTTTGAGTTCTTTTAGGCAGTGATTGCTGCTGTATTCGGCAAGGTGTTGCACGTAGCCGGGTTCCATCACGCGGTCTTGTTCACCGCTAATCCATAGGTTTTTGGTCTCCAAATCTGCCACCAGGTTTGGAATCTGTTTAACAGCTCCTCGAGTCGTGCTGTTCACCAGCAAACCCAGTGCCGCGCGTTGCTCCGCTTGAAATGGCCCCAACTTGCCGATGGGCCCTGGAAGTGCGCTGGGACGGAGCTTCAGAATCAACTGCCCTCCAAACCTGAGACGTCGAAACGGTCTGGGTTGGTAGATCCCACCTCCGGCCGCCAACATCACAAGGCCCGAGAGAGGCTGATCCCACTGCCGACGCAGATAGGTTTCTGCATGCAAGGCAATGCTTCCTCCCAGCGAGTGCCCCATCAGCACCACGTGGCGACCCTTGGCTTGAGCCTGAATGTGCTCTGCGAGCCATTTGCCGTAGGACGCCAAGGTTGGTCGAAGGTGGGGAGGGCGAGACTCCAGTCCAAATCCTGGTAAATCAGGACACCACAAAGGGATAGGGCTTCCTAAGCGTGTCCAGCTTTCTTCAAATGGTGCCCAGACCTTGCGGCTGAGCATCCAACCATGTATGGCGATCAGCAGCAGATCAGAGGTCATCGGTGCGTCAGGATTAAGGCATCGTTGCAGGACAGGGTGACTAGTACTCCCTTTCTTACCAAAGAGATTTTGGTGCATTCCTACGGGAAAGAGGCTCGGATCTGTGAAACGCCCAATACCAAGCTAAGCCTGGTATTCAGCCAGTCTCGTCCAATGGATTTAGTCGAGCTGGAACAGCTCCTAGAGGCGGTCGGGTGGAGTCGCAGACCAGTTCGGCGCGTTCGCAAGGCCCTCGACAACAGCTTGCTCAGGGTGGGGTTATGGCGCCATGACCCACGCATTCCACGCCTTGTGGGTTTCGCACGCTGCACTGGAGATGGTGTTCTTGAAGCCACGGTTTGGGATGTGGCCGTTCACCCCCTGTATCAGGGTTCTGGGCTTGGTCGTCAGTTGATGGATTACATCCTCGATGCTCTGAAAGAGATGGGAACGGAGCGCGCCACGCTGTTCGCCGATCCCGGGGTGCTGCCCTTCTATGACCGTCTGGGCTGGGAATTAGAGCCCAATGGTCACCGTTGTGGCTTTTGGTATTCCAATTGAATTGTTGAAAAGGGCTTTCCGTAGTAATCCGCTGCCAACCGTGCTGGAGATTCCCCACGTCGCCAGCGATGCCGCAACCAGGCATTTTCAAGGCTCCGGCGCAGCACGCCCCCCCGCTCCCAGCGACGGCCATCGGTGGTGATCGCCAGACCAAGGGGACGCAAGCGTGTGAGTTGGCTGAGTCGCTGCACGAACTCAAGATCCTCCATTAACGGCAAGGGTGCGTAGCCACCACTGCACTCATATAGAGAGCTATGGAGCAGGAGTCCCTGATCTCCGTAGGGTTGTTGGCACCAGCGACTCCGAACAGTGATCACCCCTTCCAGTAGGCGTCGGGCTGGAGTGCTGGGGTGAATGCGCAAGTCAAAAAACCATGCGAATCGTTGCGCATCGGGATGCTGAATCTGACTTAACACGCTGCTTCCCCAGTGGCTTGGCAGACGACTATCGGCATGGAGAAAAAGGAGCCATTTGCCTTGGTTTTGCTGGATGGTGTACTGGGCACCTGCAGCCAGTTGCTTGCCCCGCCCAGCTGGATGCTCCGTGATGAAGCGTCCACCAGCGAGAGCGCTAATGCGATGGCTGTGATCGTTACTCCCACCATCAACAACCGTGATCTCGATCGGAAGAGGCCAGCGCTGTAGGTCAGCGATCAGAAGCGGAAGACGCTCCGCCTCATTGAGGCAGGGAATCACCACGCTGAGCATGAGGGTGTCAGCGCTCATCCCTGCCATGAACTGAGATCAGCAAGACAATCAATGTCGTTTTTCATTCTGAGCTGATAAGGGGTGAAACCCATCCCCCGAGCGCGAGCGCAAGTGATGTCAAACACCTTGTTGCTTCCCCATGGCACGGCCGCAAAAAGTGCATCGAGCTGTTGCTGCGTTAGAGCAGCTCCCAGCCCCAGCAACCAATACCCACCGTCTGCGGAGGGGCCAAGCACCAAGGGTTGGTTTTGGAGCTTTTGGATCGCATGGCGCAGATCGCTTTGGCAAAGATCTGCAAGATCAGTTCCGATCACGATCACAGGCTTGTTGTGCTGCCTGAAGCGCGCGCAATGAATCTGTCGGAGCATGCGAGCCCCAAGCGATCCCCTCCCCTGATCCACGAGGGTGCACGGCGGTAAGGAGAGCAGAGAGCGTTGGGCTGATCGCAGACTCACGCCGCTCATCGCTACCTGAACATCAACGTCCCCCTGCTTGTTGAGTTCTTCAGCAACAGCAAAGGTATGGGCGGTAAGGCGTTGCTGAACGATGGCCGCCTGCTCGCATCCGATGTCGACGGCCAGGCGACGCTTGCAGCGACCGCTAGCTGGCCAGCGAGCCATCACAACGAGTGTTGGGATGGGGGATTGACTCATCTTTTGCGTGGTAGCTCCTCTGGTGTTACGTCCAGGGTTTGCTGTTCCCCAGCTCGTTCCACAATCAGCGGCATGACCAGACCCACCTGTCCACGGTCAACGGCCAGCTGTACTTCCGAGGGGTCGTTGACGGCGGAGCCATTCACGTTGCGGATCAAATCACAAGGCTGAATGCCACCCTTGGCTGCGGGGCTGTCGTCCACTACTTCAATCACGAGCACGCCGTTGAGCTCGGGCACGGTGCAAAGGTTGCTCGTGGCGTTGATTTCCTTGGCTAACTGGGGGGTCAGACTCTGCAGTCGTACACCGATAAAGGGGTGGGAGGCCTGCCCAGTGCTGATGATTTGTTGGGCAATGCGCTTGGCCAAGTTGATCGGGATGGCAAAACTCAGCCCTGCGCCAGGTGCTTGGCGAATCGCTGTGTTGATGCCGATCACTTGCCCGGCCGCGTTAATGAGGGGACCACCGCTGTTGCCCGGATTCACAGCAGCATCGGTTTGGATGTAGGGGACACGCTGGCCTTCTCCTACGGCATTGGTCCGATCCACAGCACTGATGATGCCCGCGGTGACGGTGTTGTTGAGCCCGAGTGGATTGCCGATCGCGATGGCCCATTCACCGGGTTTCAGGTCGTTTGAGTTTCCAAGGGGTGCGACGGGTAACTTTTCAGCCACCACTCGCACCACCGCCACATCCGTCAAGGGGTCGCCGCCAAGAACGCGTCCACTGAAGCTGCGACCGTCAGGCAACGTGACGGCCACTTTGTCAGCGCCTTCCACCACATGCGCATTCGTGAAAATCAGCCCGTCAGAGCGTGTGATGAATCCAGAACCTTGACCGGCTTGTTTTTGGGTGGTTGGTCCACCTCCAAACAGGTTTCCCAGTGGATTGGATACCCGTTTCACGGTGTCGATGCGTACGACCGACGGACCAACCCTTTCAACGGCTTGCACGATCACGTTGCGGCCGGGTTGTAGAGGGGCCGAACGAGGCCCATCACTCACTTCGGGCTGGGTTGCGGGCGCCTTCGCTTCTGGCTCTAAGCCAAGACGTTGACGCAACGACGATCCGCACCCTCCCATGGTCAAGCTGAGTATTCCGATCCCGATCCAGGGCAGGGATCGTGCCAGGGTGCGGGAGACGGCAGCTGCCATGAACAGAAACGTGTTGAAACTGGTTTCATTAAAGACGGGCCACCCGGCATAAGGCGCGTAGATTCAGCTTTCGCAGAAGGTGGGATGTGGTGCTGACGGGCAGTGAGCTCTGGAACAAGGTGCAGCACGCTCTTCAGAGCAACCTCAGCAAGCCCACCTTTGAAACGTGGATTCGTCCTGCACGCTGTAATTCCTTCCAGGATCGGAGGCTGACCCTGCAGGCTCCCAATCGTTTTGCTAGCAATTGGCTGCGTAAGAACTACGTCAGCACCATTGCTGAAGTGGCGCAGGAGATCACCGGTCATCCGATCGAGGTGATCGTGCTTGCTCAAGACGATGAAGATGCGGCGTCTGGGTCGGCTACCGAGGCGCGGGTGTCGCCATCCGGCCGGCAGGCTTTGGCCCCAACGGCTGCTGCAGTCGCTGCCCCGCCGAGCACGGCTCCCCGGCGGCTTCCTGGCTTGAACATGCGTTATGTGTTCAATCGTTTTGTCGTTGGCCCTAACAGTCGGATGGCGCATGCGGCTGCTTTGGCAGTAGCAGAGGCCCCAGGTCGTGAATTCAATCCGCTGTTCATCTGTGGAGGTGTGGGCCTAGGCAAGACCCATCTGATGCAGGCGATCGGGCACTACCGCCTAGAAATTGATCCTGAAGCGCGCGTATTTTATGTGTCGACTGAAACGTTTACCAATGATCTGATCACTGCAATCCGCAAGGACGGGATGCAGGCTTTCCGAGACCGTTATCGGGCCGCGGATCTCATCTTGGTTGATGACATTCAATTCATCGAAGGGAAGGAATACACCCAAGAAGAGTTCTTTCATACGTTCAATGCTTTGCACGATGCAGGGCGACAGATTGTGATTGCGAGTGATAGGCCTCCTAGCCAAATTCCTCGGCTGCAGGAGCGATTAATCTCACGCTTCTCGATGGGATTAATCGCGGATATTCAGGCTCCTGATCTGGAAACTCGAATGGCGATTCTTCAGAAAAAAGCTGAGCAAGAACGCGTTGCTTTACCTCGCGACCTAATTCAATACATCTCTGGCCGCTTTACCTCCAATATTCGCGAGCTTGAGGGAGCTCTCACTCGGGCTGTTGCATTTTCATCGATCACAGGAATTCCGATGACCGTTGAATCGGTGGCCCCGATGCTTGATCCCAGTGGCCAGGGTGTTGATGTCACACCGCAGCAAGTCATTGAAAAGGTGTCTGAGGTGTTCGATGTCACGGCGGATGACATGCGCAGCAGCAGCCGGCGGCGGGCGGTGAGTCAGGCTCGTCAGGTGGGTATGTTCTTGATGCGGCAAGGCACAGACTTGAGCTTGCCAAGGATTGGCGACACCTTCGGAGGTAAGGATCACACCACCGTGATTTATGCCGTTGAACAAATAGAAAAGAAGTTGGCTACTGATCCGCACTTAGCGAGTCAGGTGCAACGGGTGAAGGATCTCTTGCAAATCGACTCTCGCCGTCGTCGCTAGGCGTTACTAAGCATCACTGCCTTTCCAACCTGCTAGGTGGGATGCCGCTGATGAGCGAGCCAGCCTGCGTGCTGCAGGTAGGGCTGGATCCAAATGTTTTGAGCTAAACGGAGGCATGGGCCTAGTTCGCAACCAGAGGCCCCAACGGAACTCGTGATAAGGAATCAAGGGCTGTGGCTTGATCACTCCCTCCTGCTTCAGTTTCCAAACCAGGCTGCGGTAAGGATCGTCCTGGAGGCCAAGCAATGTGGCGGGTAGATCTTTTGCTGGCCATGGGCCATTGCCTCTTCCGTCTTGAAGATAGAGCCACCCCTTGTTGTGTAAGGACTGGAGTGCTTCTTCCCTGGTGCCAGTGGTTAGGTCATCGATCACGTAGCCGTAAGTCGTGATCGTTGGAACCATTTCGAGCAAGGCTCGGAGGCGGTGATGTCGATCCACCATCCAAAGGTGTCCAAGCTGATTGCGTACTAAGGGCACTGGCTTGCGATTGAGATACCGGCGACGTTCTTCGGAACTTTCCTCACGGAAATCGCGTTGCCGGTTCCATACCTCAGCCATCCCTACACACATCTGTGTGGGTTGAAGGTCAGCAACGGCCACCTCAAAAAGCTTGAAACCTTTGGTGTGATCGGGTATTGGGGCGTATTCAGGAAGATGCAGAGGGCAGATCTCAACGCTGCATCCATCCACTATGCCGAGGTTGGGTTGTGAATTGACTCGTTAATCACTCCTGAACTGACTCAGCTCTGATTGTTGGTGTGTTCGTGTACCGAAGCCTGCGGGCAAAATGTGAGAAAACAGTGCACTCCATGGAGCAAAGCTTTGATCTTGTGGTTCTCGGGGCTGGGTCTGGAGGTCTAGCCGCTGCCAAACGTGCTGCCCGTTACGGAGCCAAGGTGGCGATTGTGGAGGGAGATCGCGTTGGAGGTACCTGTGTCATTCGTGGTTGCGTGCCGAAAAAGCTGCTGGTGTACGGCTCTCTTCTTTCCGAACAACTCGAGGGTGCGTCCAGTTACGGAGTGAGTGTTGCGGGGGCAACGTTTGATACGTCTGTGCTTTTGCGCAATGTTCGTCACGAGGTGGATCGCCTCAATGCACTTCACATCGAGTTTTTGGCCAAAGCGGGAGTGGAACTGATCACAGGTTGGGGGCGTTTTCTTGATCCGCATCGCATTGGTGTTTCTAAGGCGCGCGCGGGCCAAATCGATCAGGTGCTGCAGGCCAAGCGGGTCATGATTGCAGTGGGTGGGCGCCCCTTTCGGCCGGACGTTCCAGGGGCTGAGCTTGCTTGGGTCAGCGATGACATGTTTTTGCAACAGCGTTTCCCGAACCAGGTCGTGGTGGTGGGAGCTGGATTCATCGCTTGTGAGTTTGCTGGCATCCTGCGAGGTCTTGGTGTTGCGGTGACCCAATTGGTGCGTGGCAAACAGCTTTTGAGAGGTTTTGACAGCGAACTTTCAGGGGTTGTGCAGGAGGGCATGCAGAACAAGGGCATCGACCTGCGCTTTGGACAAGGCCTTGCTGCGATTGAGGGGCAATTAAACGATTTAACTGTTGTGACCAAGAGCGGGGATCGGCTGCCCTGCGGCGGGGTCCTGTTGGCGACGGGACGTCAACCATTTCTTTCCGGCCTTGGTCTCGAAGCTGCTGGCGTGGCGGTAGAGGGGAATCGGATCCCAGTTGATGCAGATCAAGTCACCAATCTTCCCCATGTTTTTGCGGTTGGAGATGCGACTGATCGCATTTGCTTGACCCCCGTCGCTGTGGATGAGGGACGTGCTTTTGCAGACAGTGTGTTTGGAAGCACTCCTCGTCAGGTGAATCACAACTTGGTGGCAAGTGCTGTGTTCAGTCAGCCGGAGCTAGCCACAGTGGGCTTATCGGAGGAGGAGGCGATCGCCAAGCTGGGTGCGGATCAGGTTGTGGTTCATCGCGCGCGGTTTCGCTCAATGGCTCAGGCCTTACCTAAACATGGTCCCCGTTGCTTGTTGAAGCTGGTCTTGGAGGTGAGCAGCGGAAAGGTGCTCGGATGTCACATGGTTGGCGAGCATGCGGCAGAAATTATCCAAATGGCTGCTATCGCCGTGGGGATGGGGGCAACCAAGGCCGATTTTGATCGCACGATGGCCTTGCATCCCACTGTTTCAGAAGAGTTTGTGACGATGGCCTGATCCTTTCAGCCCTTTTTTAGGGTCAGGTCATGCGCTGGCTGAGAGTGTCAGCTAACCGCAGGGCTAAGGCGATGGTGGTCAGACCCGGCCCCACACTTGGACAGCTAGGAAACACGCTTGAGTCGGCGATATAAAGATTGTCGAGTTCATGGCACTTACCTGATGGGTCGACCACAGACGCAGCTGGATCTGTGCCCATACAACAGGTGCCGGATGCATAGCCCACAACGCTTAAGGGTGCTTCGCCTCGGGGATGGGTCGGTGCTGGATTGACGACCCGAGTTAGTGGGTCTGCTTCGATGGCCTTGAGAGTGTCAAGCCAGCGGTAGACCAGTCGATCATGGGCTTCGCGATTGTTATGGATGTAGTTGATGCGGATCTGATCGTTATTTAGCCACACCTTGTTGTGGGTGTCGGGCAAGACTTCAGACATAGCCCACCAAGCCACCGATCGGGACGCCAGTCGTTCCAGTCCAAAATCAGGAATCATTTTGGTAACAAGGGACAGCACTGGCGGTGACTCTGCAAATAGGGCGTCCTGCAAGACGCCTCCTGCGGCTTGAATGTGGCCCAGCGGGAACGAGACGTTTTTGTCTCCCCAGTAGTAGTCATTGATTCCAAGCGATCGCGCATAGCGTCCATCGTTCCGTTCGGTCGCGAGTTGCAGGATGGAGGTGAGTTGCAGATTCATCAGGTTGCGACCGACTTGATCTGACCCGTTACTGAGGCCGCGGGGGTGATGGCTTGAATTCGATCGCAGCAGAATTGCCGGGGAATTGATGGCTCCTGCGGCCAGCACGATGAGATCCGCCTTGAACAGCCATGTTTCTCCGGCTACATCAACTTCCACCCCCTTAACGCAGTTGCCGAGCGGATTTAAGTGCAAACGCTTCACCGTGGCTTGCGTTCGGATTTCAAGTTTGGAAGGATCGGCATTGTCGATGCCGTACAGCTGGGAATCTCCACTTGGATCGTCCTGGCTGTTGGACCAGCTCAGCGGTAAGTCATAGGGCTGACATCCCTGGCGTTTGAGCGCTTCTCGCAGGGGCTCAAGAAAGGGAACCAGTGGTTTTGGCTCATGCTCAAAAGGGGAAGAGCGAGTGGGTTCAGTGGGGTCGACTCCTGAGCGACCGTGCACGCGGTACAGCTTTTCAGCTGCTGAGTAATAAGGAGAGAGCTGGTTGTAGTTGATGGGCCAGGACGGTGAAATCCCCTCTTGCAGTGGGACTTCATCAAAATCTTTTTCGCGCATGCGTTCCAGCACTGCACCCCAGATTTTTGTGTTGCCGCCGAGGGAATAGGTGGTTTGTGGTGCGAAGGGATCACCGTCAGGGCCAAACCAGCGCTCATTCCTTGGGTGATAACGATCTTTCCGAAACAGATCCACATCTGCAACATTTTGATCTTCGAGAGCCATGGCCTCTCCTCGCTCGAGCATGAGCACGGAGTGACCCTTTCGGCTCAGGGCACCGGCAAGGGTTCCACCCCCGGCACCACTGCCGATGATGATGACGTCGTAATGGCGGTCGTCGATGATCATGATGGAAAGATTGAGGGCAGATCAGATCTGAAAACTCGGATAGATCAGGTCGTGCGTTGCCAGACGTAGATCAAAAGGTAAAGAATGATCCAAATAACATCAACAAAATGCCAAAAAAGACTTACTGAGGTGACACCCATATCCCCTTTATCATAATTATTTGCCCTGAAGGATCGAAGCAACATCAATGCCATTAACAGAATTCCTGTGATGACATGCAGGCCGTGGAATCCCGTTAGTAGAAAGAATGTACCGCCAAAGACTCCACTGCTAAGGCCGAATTCAAGTTCGGACCATTCAATATATTGTCCATACACGAAGTAAGCTCCCATCGCCATCGTGAGGAGCCATAAAGCTCGAAAGCCCCAAAGGTTTTTCTGATGTAAATAGCGCTCTGCAAAATAGGCTACAAAACTTGAACTGACCAGCACGATTGTGTTGATCAAAGGCATGCGTGTTTCTAGCCCCTCGACGCCTTCAGGAAGCCACTCTGGGGCGGTGGTTTTTAGAAGCGCAAAGCCAATAAAGAAGGCTAGAAAAATGATACTTTCTGAACACAGGAAGATGATGAAACCTGTGAGGTTGTGCCCATCGTGTTTGATGTGACCGGGTTGATGATTGAGGGGTAAGTCGGTATTAGTTGTGGTCATTGCTTCAGGCCTCCATGGAGCGACGGACGTAGAAGTTTTGGTCTTCGACTAAGGGTTTGCCCAAGCCATAGCCGTAGGGCTCGCTGATAACGGTGGGAACATCATCTTCGAAGTTTTCGGCCGGAGGCGGGGAAGGTAACAACCACTCCAAGCCAATCGCATTCCAGGGATTAGCTGGTGCTTTCGGTCCTCGGACCCAGGAGCTCACAATGTTGAGAATGAAGGGGATGGAGGCCACGCCCAGCATGAACGCCCCAATGCTTGCAATCACATTCCAGATGGCGAATTCCGGGTCATAGGAAGCCACTCGTCTCGGCATGCCCAGCAATCCTGCCCAATGCAAGGGCAACCAGTTCAGTGTGGCGCCAATAAATGTCAATACAAAGTGAACTTTGCCGAGTCCTTCATAATACATTCGTCCCGTGAATTTAGGGAACCAGTGGTAAATTCCTGCAAAAATTCCAAAGCCAATGGTATTGAAAATTATGTAGTGGAAATGAGCGACAACGAAATAAGTATTGCCTACGTGAATGTCAATGGGTGCTGTGCCAAGCATGACCCCAGTAATCCCTCCAAAGATGAAATTTATAAGTCCACCAAGTACGAATAACATGGGTGTACTTAGCCGTATTTTTCCTCCCCATAGAGTTCCCAACCAAGCGAAGACTTTCACCCCAGTGGGAACAGCAATCAACATGGTGGTCACCATGAAAAGGTTTCGCATCCACTGTGGTGTCCCGGAATAGAACATATGGTGAACCCAAACAATGAGCCCCAAGAAAGTAATGATAAATGAAGCAAGGGCAACAAATTTGTAGCCGAAGAGGGGTTTGCGCGAATACACCGTAATCACTTCCGAAAAAATACCGAAAACGGGAAGCACCATCACATAAACCGCTGGATGTGAATAGAACCAGAAAAAGTGTTGATAGAGAACGGGATCACCGCCTCCTTCTGGAAGGAAGAAGCTCGTTCCAAAGCTGAGATCAAATAGCAGCATGATGGCGCCACCTGTTAAGGCGGGTAGTCCAATCAGTTGCAGTGTTTGAGCAGCCCATGCAGTCCATATGAAAACGGGCATGCGGAAATAGCCCATCCCAGGAGCCCGCATGCGAATGATTGTGGTAACGAAATTAACCGCTCCCATAATCGATGAAACACCGGATAAAGCGACGGCGAGGATCCATAGAAATTGACCGTTAATGAAATGGCCTAAGGGGTTCTGGATGCTCACAGGCGGATAGGACCACCATCCTGAGGACGCAGGGCCACCGGGTACAAAAAAGCTGGCCAAAAGAACGATGGCAAACACTGGCACCAACCAAAATGCTGCTGCATTCAGTTTTGGGAAGGCCATGTCGGGTGCGCCGATCATGGTTGGAATCAACAAATTGTTGAATCCATTCAGGACGGGAAACAGAAAGAGAAACAGCATGATTGTTCCATGCATGGTGTAGAGCCCGTTGTAAACAGAGGGGTCTACTAAATCGGCGGGAGGTGTAATCAATTCTCCGCGCATCACCATGGCTAATAATCCACCTATGAGAAGGAAGATCAGAGCTAGGCACATGTACTGGATGCCGATCACTTTGGCATCGGTGTTGAATGTGAAAAATCTCTTCCAGTTGTCCGGCGCTCCTGGAACCGGATGTTGTGTTTTAAGTATGCGTGGATCGTATTTGGTACTAGTCATTGGGGTCAGGCTTCGTGGGGATCGTCAGGGTTACCGGGATCGTTGACCATCGGTGGCGGTGCAGGTGGAACTGTTGCCCAACCTTTGTTTCCTTTGGAGAGCCTTTTTTGATATTGAACTGTTCCTGGACTCAAGCCAGGAACAAGTGGCCTCTCATTTGTGGATTGAAGCCAACTTGCGTAATCGTCTTTGGATTGGACGATGACATGGGTTTGATTTTCAGAGAAATAAGCTCCACTGAAATGGGCATCGCGAAGGCGATAGCGGCCTTCTCTCGTTGGGGTGATGCTGTAAGAGATGACGCTTCCCGGAATGATGTCTTGCTTGAGACGGAATGCTGGGATGTAAAAACTGTGGATCACATCTTTCGATGTGAGTAAGAAATTTGCGCGTTGATCAATTGGTAAATGTAATTCCGAACTTCGTACACCATTTGGATAAACGAATTCCCAATTCCATTGCCTTGATATTACCTCGATGGGACCTACCTCGCTTAGTCCATCGAGACTGGCAACCGTTTTTGGTGACTGATTTTCAGCGACGTCGTATTTATTTTTAGGCCCCAGCGTGTCGAGTTTTCCATTTACATCAATGGAGTAGATGGCTAGAGCCATCACGATGATGAAAGGAATGACAGTCCAGATGATTTCGAGCTTGGTGTTTCCTTCGATGGGAAGTCCATCGCTTTCATCATATTTCTCGGCACGATTCGCGATGACCGACCACAAGATGAAGCCGACACAACCATTGAATAGAAATGCTCCCATCCCCACCTCTAGGGAGAAGAGCCCATCAACATAGGGAGCTGCCGTAGAGGCAGCCACCGGGAGCCATGAAAATGACCACTGTGCAATCTGAAGACTGACAAGCAGATTCAGGCCCACAAGACTGAGCAAGATAAGTATCAACCTGAGCGATAGACCTTTCTTTGGTTTAGGAGTTGTAGATGTCATGGCAAGACTTGTCTTAGATCTGTCCCTGAAGCAAGAAGCTGATCAGCTGTGATGTGAACACCAAATTCACTCGCAAGCCAGGCCCCAAGGCTTCCATGCACGCCCATTGCCAGGAGCACTACGGCTCCGCATCCCAGATAGAGCCAGCTCACCTGGCGACCGTAATCTTTACGCCATAAAAATCGCTGAAATCCTCGCCAGATAGTCATCACCACAATGATGAGCAGCAGTGCGATCCCTCCGATCGCGTGCCACAACATCGTGTCGATCGCATTTTGTCCAATGATGCTGCGGATTCCTGGTAGCGGAACGGCCAGGAGCATTTCGTAAAAGCCAGCTGCAACGGTGAAAAAGGTGATCACGCTGCAAGCGAGAACGTTGTACCAGCCAACATCGTGAAAACCGCTTCGTGTTGCTGGTAGTGCCAGGAAACGAAAAATTCGTTTCTCTAGGGGGTAAAAGGCTCCGGCAAAATCAAAGGCAATTCCGATGGCAAAAAGGCCAATGGTGAAGTGCACCAAATTGGGATGGATCGGGATTGAGTAGGGGAGGTCATTCGCCCCAAGTTTGTCGGCGATTTCATTCACCGGCGAGAGAATCGTGCTGACGATATTCATGACAGTGCTCCACTACGGACGGCTTCCACCACAGGGACCGTATGGAGGCCATAGACCCAAACGAGTTTGTCGCCTAGGTAGACCTGGCAGAGCACTAGTACTGCCAGGATTGAATCAAAGATCAGAAATCCTGGTGGCAGCACTGTGGGGTCTTTTTGCCTTGCGACGTATCGCCAACCCGTCAGGAGGCTGAGAATCGCGGCGAGCGACCAGCCAAGAGTGCTGTGGTAATTCAAAATGTCTCTTGAAGCTCCATAAGGAGTGGCTAAGCCGGCTTCAATCTGTCCAAAGATGATGGCCACAAAGATGGCCACGGTCGCCACCAACAAGTTCCAGAAGCTCACCTCAAACAGGTTGCGCCGCCGCGTAAGCACTCCAATTAGGTCAAAGACCACCGTGATCAGTGCCATCGCAATCACGAAATGAACCACGATTGGATGGATGACATCCAGCCAGGGGAGATTCTTGTCGTTGAGCGGGGGGAGCAGCAGCCCAATCATCGGCATGCCGATCGTGCTCTTTAAGCATGGATACCTTTTGCTCCGCAGTCATCCCTCGATAACGGAAGAGAAGCAGAAGTCCTTGTTGCGCTTTATGCGCCCTCTCGTTTGAGTTGTCTCCAATAGCGAGCTGCCTGAACCGTGATGAGCACGACAACGGCTGGCAGAACAACGCAAAGCATGACGAGGCGAAATTCGTCTGACCAAGACGACAGACCTGTGCGGGGAAGAACGTTGTCAGTGATGTAAAGGACGTAAAGGCCAACCAGTAAGCCGCCCTCAAGTCTGCTGATTCGTCCTTTGGTCCAGAAGATTGGTAGGCAAGCCAGGCTGGTCAGAATCATCACAGGCATGTCGTCATGAATTAAATCCTGGCTCACAGTTAGGCCGTCTGATCCAGCAGCCAATGCGCCTCCAGCAAGGACAAGAAGAAGATTTAGAAGGCAGCTGCCAACAACGTTTCCGATAGCGAGATCCGTTCTTCCTTTCAATGCGGCGACCACTGAAGTGATCAGTTCAGGCATGGAAGTGCCAGCCGAAACAATGGTGAGACCAATGATGGGCTGAGGAACCTTGAGGATCTCGGCAACTCCGCTGGCTCCATTGACAAGCAAATTGGCGCCAAATCCGAGAACAACAATGCCGACCACGAGGCGCACCATGGCCTTGACCCAACCCTCCTTCGCTGTCTCGAGGTCAATCTCTGGTTCGGCAGGTTCCATCTCCTCTGGTTCCTCCCGTGCGGTTCGGATTTCCCAGACGGTGTTAATGACAAGACCCAGCAACAGAGCAACGCCTGATTGCCAGGTGACCCGTCCCGCAGAGGCCATCCCCCAAGCAGCAGCCGACACGGCGAGCAGAAGGGGGACATCCCTTCTCACCAAGCGGCTTTCCACTCTTAGAGGAAGAACCAGGGCGCTGCAGCCGAGCACGACCAACACATTGAAAATGTTGCTCCCCACCACGTTGCTGACGGCGAGCGCATCAGCCCCTTGCACTACCGAACTGATACTGACAAAAAATTCTGGCGCGCTCGTTCCAAGCGAAACCACTGTTAGGCCAATGACCAGCTGAGGGACGCCGAGGATGACGGCAAGAATCACCGCACCTTGTACAAATAATTCGCCCCCTCCGAATAGCAGTCCGATTCCCACCAAGAGCTCGAGGGTAGAGATCAGAAAGTCAGACATCGACTCCTTGCTTCATTGGAAACCATCTTCCCTGCTGGCCTCGACGGTTGCAAAGTGGAAGAGACTTAGCATTACCCAACTTCCAAGGAGAGACTCTGGTGCTCCTGAATTACATCAGCACCCGCAACCTCCGAGGCGATGCCTTTGGTGGGTTGACGGCAGCTGTGGTTGCCCTTCCGATGGCGTTGGCTTTTGGAGTGGCTTCTGGTGCTGGTGCGGCTGCAGGCCTCTGGGGTGCGGTGAT
This sequence comes from Synechococcus sp. SP2 MAG, assembly GCA_030756895.1. Lineage (GTDB taxonomy): Bacteria > Cyanobacteriota > Cyanobacteriia > PCC-6307 > Cyanobiaceae > Synechococcus_C. Next base: position 37,787 of record JAVBIX010000052.1, on the reverse strand, counting down.
TATTGGCCTGGTGGCGGCACTGTTTGGCGGGACATCCACGCTGATCTCTGAGCCCACTGGTCCGATGACTGTGGTGTTTACGGCGGTAATTCTCAATTTCACCAGCCAAATCCCAGACCGAGCAACAGCCCTGGCTCTGGCGTTCATGGTGGTGATGCTTGCAGGCCTTTTCCAGATTCTATTTGGGTTGTGTCGATTAGGCAGATACATCACGATGATGCCTTACACCGTGATTTCAGGCTTTATGTCTGGCATCGGTGTGATTCTGGTCATTCTTCAGTTGGCTCCATTTTTGGGTCAGAGCAGTCCAACCGGTGGTGTAATCGGGACGCTGACCAGCCTTCCTCAATTGATTTCTGGTGCACAACCACTGGAGTTTTTATTAGCGCTGATTACCCTGCTAATCCTTTGGTTTACACCTGAAAACTGGAAACGTTTTTGTCCTCCTCAGCTTCTCGCTCTAGTTGTGGGAACAATACTTTCACTCACTGCATTTGCGAATGTGGGATTGAGCCGAATTCCAGAGTTCTCGGCTGATTTTCCTAGTTTTCAGCCCCCTACCTTTTCAGCAATCACCCCAGATTTGCTTCGATTGATGGTGGTGAATGGAGCTGTGTTGGGAATGCTCGGCTGCATCGATGCTCTGCTTACTTCTGTCGTTGCAGACAGCCTGACGCGTACAGAACACGATTCTAATAAAGAACTAATTGGGCAGGGCTTAGGGAATTTGGTGTCTGGTTTGTTTGGTGGCTTGCCAGGTGCCGGCGCCACAATGGGAACGGTTGTCAATATTCAGGCGGGTGGCCGTTCTGCTCTTTCGGGAATTGTGAGAGCCATGATCTTGATGCTGGTCATTTTGGTGGCAGCACCTTTGGCTTCGCGCATTCCTTTAGCGGTGCTTGCAGGTATTGCTCTCAAGGTTGGCTTTGACATTATCGATTGGAGTTTTTTGAGGCGGGCTCATCATTTGTCGATGAAGGCGGCTTGTATTACTTATGGCGTGATTGGACTCACGGTTCTTGTTGATCTGATTTGGGCGGTCTTTATTGGTGTGTTTGTAGCCAATGTTCTAACGATTGAGCGGATGACGGCTCTTCAGTCCAAGGGAGTAAAAACGATTAGTACTACTGATGACGATGTAATTCTTCCGCCTGAAGAGCAGGACATTCTTGATAGGGCTTCCGGTCGATTATTGCTCTTCCAGCTCACCGGTCCGATGATCTTTGGTGTTGCCAAAACCATTAACCGAGAACATAACGCGATTGAGGAATGTGAGGCTGTGCTGTTTGATCTAAGCGAGGTTTCTCATCTCGGCGTAACCGCATCCCTGGCCCTTGAAAATGCAATTAAAGAAGCTATTGAAGTGGGCCGGTTGGTGTATGTGGTTGTTCTTCCTGGGGCTACGCGCAAGCGCTTAGAGAAACTCAAGCTTCTGGATCTCCTCCCAGAACATCACGTCAGTGCAAATCGCTATGAGGTGTTGTTGCATGCCGTCAATCAATTGCCTCAGCTACAGGAGCTCTCCTCTTAGATGACCTCAGATCGTCTGGTCATGCGTCGTCCGGATGACTGGCATGTCCATCTCCGAGATGGGCCCATGTTGGAAGCGGTGCTGTTTGCAACGGCCAGGGTTTTTGGAAGGGCGGTTGTGATGCCGAACTTGCGACCACCCATCACAACTGTGGAGGCTGCGCGTGGCTATCGCCACAGGATCGAGGATGCGCTGACGGACGGCGTGATGTTCACACCGTTGATGACGGCGTATCTGACTGATGATCTTGACCCCAACGAGTTGGAGCGAGGTTTTGTTGAGGGGGTGTTTGCAGCAGCGAAGCTCTACCCAGCCAATGCCACCACCAATTCAGCAGCTGGGGTAAGCGATCTGGTGTTGATTGCGCCTTTGCTGGAAAGGATGGAGGCGATCGATATGCCCTTGCTCATTCATGGAGAGGTCACCGATCCAGATGTGGATGTGTTTGATCGGGAGGCGGTTTTTATTGAACGGCATCTCATCCCTTTGCGTCAGCGTCACCCTGGATTGCGGATTGTTTTAGAGCACATCACTACAGAGCAAGCCGTGGATTACGTGGCCAAGGGAGACCAACGTTTGGCTGCCACAATCACGCCCCATCATCTGCATCTCAATCGCAATGCGATGTTTGTGGGTGGCTTGAAAAGCGATTTTTACTGTCTTCCCGTAGTCAAAAGGGAATGTCACCGTCGTGCCTTGGTGAAGGCGGCGACGAGCGGCCTTTCTTGTTTCTTCCTCGGCACAGATTCAGCCCCCCATCCCCGATCGGGTAAGGAGTCAGCCTGCGGTTGTGCCGGGATTTTCAACGCCATGCATGCCATGGAGAGCTATGCCGCTGTTTTTGAAAAGGAGGGTGCACTGGATCGCTTAGAGGCTTTTGCGAGTGAATTTGGTCCGCGCTTTTACGGCTTGCCCTTAAACACCGACACCATTGCGTTGGTGCGTCAGCCGCAGATTGTGCCCCAGCAGCTCACTCTTCCTCAAGGTGGTTTAGAAGAATTGGACTCTGGCGAGGCGCCTGTTTTCTTTCATGCCGGTGAGTCTCTGGCTTGGTCTGTCGACTTGATGGGTCGGCGTTAAGGGATCTGCATCAGGTTTGACTTCCCTGAAGCCCCTCGACCTGTCTCTTTGACTGAGTATGGGGGTTGAAGACCTTCAAGTTGCTTGCTGCTTCCGCGATTGGATGTATCCGTCGGGTCTTCATCACACTCAGAAAATGGTTGAGATTGCTTTGAAGTAATGGGTAAGAGCCTCGTCTGTCTTCTGCTTTTAAAACTGGAATGTGTGAGCTGTTTAGTCCACGTCTTCACTGATGGGGGCGGGGGGACTTGAACCCCCACAGACATTTCTGCCCAAACGATTTTAAGTCGCGTGCGTCTACCGATTCCGCCACGCCCCCGCGTGCCATAGAGGCTCGCTTCGACATCTTAGATTCACCCCAAACAGGTCGTCTTCTGTGTCCATCGATAATCTCTTGTCTTCGGTCTCCTCAGACACGCTGCTTGTGATCGGTGGCTATGCGGCTTTGGGTGGCCTCTACCTAGTCGTGATGCCACTTGCACTCTTCTTTTGGATGAATCGGCGCTGGCACGTCATGGGGAAGTTTGAGCGCTTTTCTGTGTACGGTCTTGTTTTCTTCTTCTTCCCAGGAATGATTGTGTTCGCACCATTCCTTAATCTCCGCCTCAGCGGTCAAGGGGAGGTTTAGTCCTTGACGCGTGCCGGTGTTCTCAAACTTGGTCTAGGTCTCTTACTTGCTGGGGGTGTTGGGTTTTGGCTGTTTAAGGCCGCTGGGTTTGAGGGGTTTTCAGCAGGAATCGCGGCTGAGGCCGTGTTGGTTGTGATTGTTGTGGGCTGGACAGGCTCCTACCTCTTCAGGGTGGTGACGGGGCAGATGACGTACATGCAGCAGCGACGCCGCTACCGAAAGGAGTACGACCAACTCACAACCGATCAGCTTCAGGCTCGTTTTGATGCCTTAACTCCAGACGAGCAGCAAGCCCTGCTCGCATCTCTCAATTTGGATGAGTCTGAATCGGAACAGACCACAGAACCGTAGGCTCCGTTAATCAGACCCTCTGCTTTCTGTGACGGATCAACTTTCCAGGATTGAAGCGGTTTTCTCCAGAACGGCTCAGGAACAACGCATGGCATTGATGCCATTTCTGATGGCAGGGGATCCAGATTTGAGCACAACCGCTGAAGTGCTCCTGAGCCTTCAAGCCAATGGTGCTGACATTGTGGAGCTTGGCATCCCCTACACGGATCCATTGGCTGATGGTCCTGTGATTCAGGCTGCTGCCTTTCGGGCCCTGGCGCAAAAGACCACGCCCGCGAAAGTGATCGAGATGTTGGCTGATTTGAAAGATCAGCTCAGCATGCCTGTGATTCTGTTTACCTACACCAACCCGCTGCTTAATCGAGGACCGGAGCGCTTCTTTGCGGAAGCGGCTGCTGCTGGTGCTGCAGGTTTAGTGGTACCTGATCTTCCTTTAGAGGAAGCAGAGAGATTGTCTCCTTTGGCTGCGACGTTTGGATTGGATTTAGTCTTACTAGTTGCACCAACAACACCACAAAAGCGGATGCAGCGGATTGCTGAATCAAGTCGTGGTTTCACTTATTTGGTGAGTGTGACCGGTGTGACTGGAGAGCGCGTCAAGCTCCAGGATCGCGTTGCTACTTTGGTGAGCGATTTAAAGGCTTGTAACAGCCGTCCTGTGGCTGTTGGATTTGGGATTTCTGGCCCCGACCAAGTTTTGCAAGTGAAACAGTGGGGCGCTGATGGTGCCATTGTTGGAAGTGCTTTGGTAAAACGAATCGCCGCTGCATCGCCAGGGAATGCCGCACTGGAAGCTGGGGAGTTTTGCCGGCAACTTAGGGATGCTGCTGGATGATCTGTCTCGCTGATCGATGCCTTTGTTGCAATGGCGTTAAGTAGGTTATGGCTTAACCCAATGGTCAATAACGATTCAATCAATATATGTAGTTTGTGCACCTATAAGATGCCATTCTATCGTCAACAAAATACTTAAAAAGGGGGGACGGACCAGTGGCACGTTTTGTTCTTTGGGGAACATATTGCGAGGGCGCACTTCAAAAACGTGAGCCTTTTCGAGATGAGCATCTTGCTGGACTGCGAGCGCTCAAAGAACAGGGAACATTAATCACTCTGGGCCCTACAGAAGGAAGCACGCATGTGTTTGCAATTTTTGAATCAGACAGCAAATCAAGCGTTTGTGCCCTTCTTGAGCAAGACGTGTATTGGCGTGAGGGGATCTGGACTCAGCTGGATGTTTATCCCTGGGTCCAGGCCTTTTGAGCTTGTTGCCAAACCCATTCGCCCACAATCACATCCCCACCCTCTCCGAGGGCATCGGCGTAACCACTCATTTGTCCGATTCCTGCTCGAGCGACTTGAGCGATGGCCTCACTGCTATCGAGTCCACGCTTTGTTAATGCTTTGATCTTGAGGGTGCGTCCTCGACGAATAATGTTTTCGCCATTGGGGTGGCAGCTCGCGCAATTGTTTTGAAACAACGAGGCTCCCGACTCAACGGCAAGTGCAGTTGATGGGCAGAAGAGCATTACGGCAAGCAGGATGGCTGAGAGAAGTCGACTCATGCTCACTGAGGGTGGTAGAGCAATAGTTTGCTTCCTTGTTCGGCGGCGTGCTGATGCCTGTCTCGATTGTTGGCAGGATTAGAGAATTGATGGACGTTCCCATTGGCCGAAAAGGATCTTCAGCGATTCCTGCAGAAGGTGAATCATCTGAATGGCTTGATTCAGTCTCTTCACGAGCACCCTGAGCGACGTGAGCAGCTCGCCGCTTGTGACGATCACAACTCAGTTGTGCAACTTGCCCGTTCCTGGGGGTTTGAGATCGCTCGACGATGGGGGGATGGAGAGGGGGCAGCCATTGATAGACCTTCTACCAACTTGTTCTATGGGCCGGATTTAGATCCTGGAGAGGAGCAAGAGCGGATGCTTTGCCAAGGTCCTGATTGGCGGTTGATGCGGATCGAGTCATGCGCGTCTTCCAGTCCCGAAGGGTCCTGGTACGACCAGGCTGAAAACGAGTGGCTGACTCTGATGCGTGGCAGTGCCACATTGCAATTTAAGGATCCCGATGTATGGGTCGATCTCAGCGTGGGTGATCAGCTCTTGATTCCAGCCCATCGTCGCCACCGCCTGGTGAGGACAGATCCGCATCCTGGGACGCTATGGCTCGCTCTGTATTGGACTGTGAACTCCATTCCTCCTGTCTTGCAGCTGAATCAAGAGGGCTTGAATGTTTAACGAGCCAGTAGGAGCCTGCAAGGGCAATCGAAGCGATACCGAGCCCAATGAGAAGTTGCGGTTTGTTTTCAGACCCTGCAGGTAAAACAATCACTTTTCGGGCAACAGCCGTTAGAGCTGTTACCAGAACGAGTTCAATCTGGATGACATGTTTTCTGAGGTAACTGGTGACGTTCTGAAGGACTTCTAGGGCAATCAGGACGGTTAGAAGATCTCCAAGAATTTTGATCAGTCCATCGCCTAGCCAATAGGAATTGCGATCGGTGTAAATCAGCGCAAGGCTGACGCGAATGGTGAGTTGGATGAGGGCCGCCACAATCACCACAGCTGTGATGACTGTGAGCAGCTTGGCGACTTGTTGCTCTGCAGAGTCAACGAGCAGCAAGAAGGATCGACGCTTGCGACGGGCCTGAGGCACAGCTGATCAGTTGGTGAATGGGTTGTAGTAAGGCTTGGCAGGAGTTGTACCTGCTGGGTTTTCGATCTTGGTATTGCAGGTGATCGAACCGTCGTCACCCGTCACGCAATCAGTTGGCACCACAGTGCTGCCAGGCCCTGAACGGCTATTGGGTCCAAGTAACCATGTTTCTGTTTGAGCCTGCGCGATCTGGGGCGCAACAAGACAGAGACCAGCACCAGCCATGAGTCCGACGCTGAAGACGAGGGAAGCGGATAAACGCAAGGCAGCAAAGCATCTAAAGCCACTTTGCCTGTGATTGCGTTCAGTTGCCGCGATCGTCCCGGATTTCGCGCAGAAGGAGATCGAGTTGGCCAAACGGATCCGTGTCTGTCGTTAAGTCTCCTGCTGAGGCGCTGGCATGGGCTGGGGCATTGTTGATCCAATCTGCTTCGATGCTGCAGAGCTTCGCAGCGAGACGGGGTAGTCCTCCGAGGCGATGCTCTCGTTCAAGAACTTCCATCAGAGCGGGCATGCGAGTTGATGTCGCTCGGAGGCTACGGCGAAGATCGGCTTGGGTTCGACCTTGCTGTTTCAGCCAATCCTTCAGAACAAGGGCCAGTTCTTCTTCAACGTCGGGAGACCAGGGATTCATGAGCATCCGAGCGGGAACCATCGATTCAGTCTGCGTTGTGCCCTCAGACGGATTTCTGGTGTGATGTGTTGGCTGCATAAACCGATCACAGCTGTCAATGCAACAAGGTCATCGCTAAATCCCGCGATGGGAAGAAAGTCGGGAATGAGATCGGTGGGTATGAGCAGGTAAGTGAGCGCTGCCAGCATGGTGAGTCTGGCCTGAGGCGGAGTGCCCCGATCCAGTACCACTTCAAGGGCTTCAAGGGCTGGAGCTGCAATCGTTCTTCCAGCACGCCTGAGTAATCGTTGAAACACTCCCTCATCAATGACGGAGCTATCGATTACATCAGCTTCAAAAACGGAATCGGTGCAAGAAGAGGCATCAGACATGAACGATGCAGCATTGGGCCGTCAAGGTAAATCCACTATTACCTAATTCGCTGGATTCTTAGTAGGCGGTTTCCACTAAGCCCTGTTGGATGCTGGTTTTACGCAGTTTTCGTAATGCCCTTTGCACCACCTGGCGGCAATATTCTCTGCTGCAATTCATCTGTCGGGCAACTTCGGCAAGGGTGCGCCACTCGTGGCTTCCATCAAGCCCAAATCTCAGCATGACGATGGTTCTCTCTTTTGGAGTCAGGTTCGAATTGTCGAGCAGTTTCCAGGCGGAGTCTGTGCGCTCAGCGATTTCAGCCCGCTCCATCGGTGGGATTTCGTCGCTTGGCAGCACATCCACCAGTTCGGATGGATCGGATTTCGACTTCACCACACCCTGAAGGCTCACCGTGACACTGCGAAGTTCACAGCCCAACAAGTCCTCGACTTCGCTGATCGGCAACTTCATGGTTTCGGCCAATTGTTCCGCTGATGGAGCAAGCCCATTGCTTTGCATAAGGCGCGCTTTGGCAGCGCGTAGTTTCGTCAGTTTTTCATTGACATTTACAGGAATGCGAATCGTTCTACTTTGCGTAGAAAGGGCTCGGTTCAAGCCTTGACGAATCCACCAATAGGCATAAGTAGAAAAACGATGGCCTCTAGTGGGATCGTATTTTTCAACAGCCCTGGTCAGTCCGAGTGTGCCCTCTTGGATGAGGTCTAAAAGATCTAGGCCCTTGCCTTGGTAGCGCTTCGCAAGATTGACAACCAACCTTAAATTGGCCGTAATCATTTGATTTTTCGCCTTTTCTCCGCGCTTAATTGTGCGCTTCTCTTCGTCGTTATAAACGCACGCATCTCCTTCGCCACCTGCCATCGTGCAGCGCTCAGTGAGAGCCGCCATAGCCTGCACCTTGCGGCCCAGGGTTAATTCCTGTTCAGGCGTCAACAGTTGATGCCGACCGATTTCGCCGAGAAAAGCACTCAGAGAACTCACCATCTGTGACTCCTGGTTTTCTTGAACTTAGGGCGAAAGTCTTTCTATCCAGATTGCGTAATAAAGACTGCGGAATTTATATTTATACCTTAATTCATGTTTTTATCGTTATTCATTATTGCTCCATGATTTCTTTTTGTTGCGCGTTGGCTAGAGCTCTGCAGGTGCGCCTGACCCCAGCGCGAGTGGCAAGCCAGCAGCTACGGTCGCCACACTGAATCATTTGTTATGCCGCTGGCCACTTTGCTCACACCAGAAATCGCCAAAAGCGCTGGTGTGGCCTATGTGCACTACCTAAGTTTCATGCTTTGTTTTGCCGCTCTCGTGGTGGAGCGACGCTTATTGCGTCCAGATCCCGATCGTCGGGCAGCCACGGCCATGGTGATCACCGACATCATTTACGGGATCGCCGCTTTGGCACTTCTGGTTAGTGGCATTTTTCGTGTCCTGTATTTCGGCCAAGGCAGCGAGTTCTACACGACGAATCCCTTGTTTTGGTGGAAGGTTGGTCTCTACCTATCGGTGGGTGCTTTGTCGTTGTATCCCACAGTCACTTACATCCTTTGGGCGATTCCTTTGCGTAAGGGAGAGCTCCCCAAGGTGTCTGAGGCGCTAGCCACTCGTCTGGGCTGGATTGTCAACATTGAGTTGGCGGGTTTTGCCCTCGTGCCCCTGTTGGCAACACTGATGGCTCGAGGTGTCGGACTACCGGCGTCGTGATGTGAAGCATGCAAGTGGACCCCTGTCCTCCAGCCCAGGCTCAGCAGATCAGGCCCGATGCGTTGCGACGTAGCGCACTGACCAATGCGCCAGGGTATGGCTCCAGATTGGCGATTAGCTCATCTGGATTCCCCGTTTTGCAGCGCTGGTGCGTCTGGGTTCAGCCAGCTGAAAGTGCTGAGCCCAATCGCTGGGAAAGTCGATGGTTCGGCGCTGTTGATCGTGCTCTTGATGAGTGGTCTGCTGTGTTGCCGATCATCCGGGTGAATGATCCTGAGCGGGCTCATGTCCGAGTGGAACGTCGCAGGCCGCCTCGTCGACGTCTTGCTGATGGCTGGCGAGCTAGCAATGGCAGAAGCCTCCTTCAGATTTTGGAGGTGCAACGGCAGGAGGTGTGGCGTCTTGAGCCCCAAGTCACTGTGATCGTGTCACCTGAGTTGAGATCTGAATCTCAACAGGCCACAGCCCTTCATGAGTTGGGGCATGCCTTCGGACTCTGGGCCCATAGCTTGGTGCCGAGTGATGCAATGGCACCTGTCCAAGGAGCCTCCCCTGTGTTGAAGCTGTCGCCACGTGATCAGCTCACTTTGGAGTGGATGCGACTCCAGCCGACTCGATTTGGATTGCCTTTGCCTCCGAGGCCTTAGGAACGCCTGGGCGCTCCACGGCGGCTGGCGAGTACGGCTTGGACGTCCCGCCAGCTGACGTTGTGATGGGCTAGAGCCACCTGAAGGTGAAAAATTAAATCAGCGGCTTCACCAGCAATTTCGTTGGCATTGTTGTCTTTGCATGCCATCACAAATTCTGCGCTTTCTTCGCCGATTTTTTTGAGAATTCGATTGTCACCCCCTTCAAGCAATCGGTTGGTGTAACTCCCTTCTTCTGGGAAATTGCGGCGATCTTCAATCACTCGCATCAATTCGGTGCAAGCATCGGCCGGTGGGGGTGCTGCCTCGTGTCCTCCATGGCTAGGAACTGGACCATCGTCATAAAAACAGCTGCGTGCTCCTGTGTGACACGCCACATCGCCGGTTTGTTCGATCGTGAGAAGCAACACATCAGCGTCGCAGTCGTAGCGAAAGCCCTTGAGATATTGGATGTGACCACTTGTCGCTCCCTTGTGCCACATCTCTTGTCGAGATCGACTCCAGTAGTGCACTTCACCAGTGCTCAGCGTGAGCTCCAGAGCTGCACGATTCATCCAGGCCTGCATGAGAATGGCCCCATCTAGCCAGTCTTGAGCGATCGCAGGAATTAGCCCCTTGTCATTGAAGCGGAGTTCGTCAATGAAGGCGACATCAGCGGCTGGCATCGGGCCTCGGTGCATGTAGATGTAGACAAGGTCAATTCTCCCGCAGTGTGTCCCCTCTTTCGAGCTGATGTTTCTGCCTCCCGCCGGCTTCACCTGCAGCAAGCATTTCGAGGGGTATCCCTGCTGTCATAGGCAGTGGCAACACTCCGGACATTGTCATTTTGTTCATGGCTACAGCCGCAGCTTCACGTTTTGGTTCGCTGCCACGGAGCTGGATGGCTGTGGCTTTGTGGTGGATTTCTCAAGCTTGCGTCCGCTAGAGAAACAGTTGCGAGATCAGTTTGATCACACTTTTTTGGTCAACCACGATGATCCTTTACTGGAGGAGTGGCGATCGCTTCATGCGCAGGGAGCCCTAAATCTTCGGGTGATGAAAAATGTGGGAATGGAAAATACAGCACAATTATTGTGGACCTGGGCAAATGATCTCCTGATCGAACGTGATCTAGGTCGAACCTGCTGTTGGAAAGTAGAAGCAAGAGAAAATGTTAGTAATGAAGCAACATATTCCTCAGTACCTGAATGGTTTGAACCTAAGAACTTTCAGAACTAACTTTCTGCTTTGAGCTGACTTCGCTCGCAAATTTAAGAATATTAAGCGTGTTTTTAGAGCAGGCTAAGCCGTTCTTCTTTAACTTGAATTTGAACGCTGCTGCCCTCTTCGTAGGTCCCTGCGAGGATTGCTTTTGCAATCGGTGTTTCCAGCTCGCGCTGAATGGCTCGCTTGAGGGGCCTCGCTCCATAAACGGGGTCATAGCCTGCATTGGCTAACCAGTCGGTGGCCTCTTCGCTGATGTTGAGATCCAGCTTTCGCTCGCTAAGGCGTTGTCTTAATCGTTCTACTTGCAGGCCGATGATTTGGCGCAATTCATCGCGACGAAGACTGTGAAAAATGATAGTATCATCAATTCTATTTAGGAATTCTGGGCGGAAATGGCTGCGTAGAGCTTCATTCACCCGACTCTCCATCTCTTGATGTTGGTTGTCATCACCTCCTAAGTCGAGGATGGATTGACTGCCGATGTTGCTCGTGAGAATTAGCACTGCATTGGTGAAATCAACAGTGCGGCCTTGGCCGTCGGTGACGCGACCATCATCGAGGATTTGAAGCATCACGTTGAACACATCAGGGTGAGCTTTTTCCACTTCATCAAACAAAATCACGGCGTAAGGCCTGCGCCGCACGGCTTCCGTGAGCTGTCCTCCAGCTTCATATCCCACATATCCGGGAGGTGCTCCGATCAAGCGACTCACTGTGTGTTTCTCCATGTACTCCGACATGTCGATGCGAACCAAGGCGTCTTCGCTGTCAAACAATTGGGCCGCCAAAGCTTTCGAAAGCTCTGTTTTGCCCACTCCGGTTGGGCCTAAAAATAAAAAACTGGCGATGGGTTGATTGGGGTCGCTTAGTCCAGCTCTCGATCGTTGGATGGCGTCGGCTACTGCAGTCACTGCTTGGTGTTGTCCGACGACGCGTTCGTGCAGTTGGTCTTCGAGTTTGAGTAATTTTTCCATCTCGGATTGCACAAGCTTGGCGACAGGAATTCCTGTCCACTTCGCAATCACCTCAGCGATGTCGTCTTCGCTGACCTCTTCTCTGAGTAGTGATTTTTCAGCAGTGTCATCGGTATCGACTAATGCTTGTTCTTTCGCAAGCAATTGCTTCTGAAGTCCAGCGAGTGTTCCGTACTCCAACTCTGCAGCCTTGTTGAGGTCATAACTCCTCTTGGCTTGTTCAACTTGGAGCTGTACGCGTTCAATATCTTCTTTCAGAGCAGAGAGCTCATCAATGGCAGCTTTTTCTTGCTGCCATTGAGCATTCATGGTGCTTTGCTGTTCGGATAATTCAGCAAGTTCGCGTTCCAGGCGTTGCAGTCTTTCTTGACTGGCCGCATCAGACTCCCGTCCTAAAGAGAGCTTCTCCATTTCCAACTGCAGGATTTTGCGATCAATTTCATCGATCTCCTCTGGTTTGGAGGTGATCTCCATCTTGAGCCTGGCTGCTGATTCATCAACAAGGTCGATTGCTTTGTCTGGAAGGAAGCGATCGGCGATATACCGACTACTCAAAACAGCTGCCGCAACAAGCGCACTATCAGCAATGCGGACGCCGTGGTGCACCTCGTAGCGCTCTTTTAGTCCACGCAAAATTGAAATGGTGTCTTCAACGGTGGGTTGATCGACCAGCACTTGCTGAAAGCGACGTTCAAGAGCTGGGTCTTTCTCGATGTGTTGCCTGTGCTCGTCCAGGGTGGTGGCACCGATGCAGCGCAGTTCGCCTCGAGCAAGCATGGGCTTCAACAGGTTGCTGGCGTCCATGGCGCCCCCGGTGGCACCTGCACCCACCACTGTATGGATCTCGTCGATGAACAAAACGATCTGACCCTCGGAGTCGGTGACCTCCTTCAGAACCGCTTTGAGTCGCTCCTCGAATTCACCGCGATATTTGGCTCCAGCGATCAGCGCTCCCATATCGAGGGAAATCAGCTGACGATTTTGCAGTGCCTGAGGCACATCCCCATTCACGATGCGTTGGGCTAGCCCTTCCACAATGGCTGTCTTGCCAACCCCTGGTTCACCGATCAGGACAGGGTTGTTTTTGGTGCGTCGGCTGAGAATTTGAATCGTTCGCCTGATTTCTTCATCGCGACCGATCACGGGATCGAGCTTGCCGTCGCGGGCGGCGCTTGTGAGGTCCCTACCGTATTTCTCGAGAGATTCGTAGGTCCCCTCAGGGTTTTGGTCGGTCACTTTCTGACTGCCACGCACGGCATTAATGGCGGTTTTTAAACGTGAGGTATCTGTGCCTGCTTGGCTCAGAAGCTGTCGGCCACAGCGGCCATCGTCGGCGAGGGCCAACAGCAGATGCTCAATCGAAATAAAGCTATCGCCATAACTTTGTTTCAGCGTTTCAGCCTGATCGAGCAAGGCATTGAGGCCCTTACCCAGAAACACCGAGTCGGGGGCGTTAGTGAGTGAGGGCTGTTGACTGAGATAGGTCTCTACAGCCGTTTGGAGCGCTGGTGGTGAAACTCCTGCCTTATCGAGGATTCGGCCCGCCAGACCTTGTTGGTCCAACAAAGCCCTCAACAGGTGTTCGCTTTCAAGTTGTTGATGCCGCCGGTTTTGGGCCAGCTGCTGGGCTGACATGATCGCGGCCCAGGCTTTTTCGGTGAATTGTTCAGCTGTGGGTTGCATGATTTTGGCTACGTTTAATTGATTGGAACCGTATGTGGATCTTTTGACTTTGTTGAGCGGAGAACCGATCAAGAATTGCCGGTCTTTTCGCCAGTTTGCGGCTTACCGACCTGCACTTGTAGGGTCAGCCGAACTTTATCGATCAATGGAACATAAGAATGGCAACTGATCCCGCCCTTGTGACAGCTCTAGTGGAGCGTGTCCATGCCGTTTACGGAGCCCAATTCAGTGATGTGGAGCGCAAGTGTTGGACAGTGGTGCATGAACATCACCATGGCGCTATGCCTACCGAATACGATATTCGAGAGATCGACGAAGATCTTTATCTTGCGGTGCTTGAAGTAGTTCGTAGTTGATTTGAAGGCTCTTTAGGAACTGAGGGGAGTTGTCTCAACAAATGACACTTCGCCAATATCAGGCAATAATCACACTTTCCATAGCTGAGGTTTAATCGATTGTTCCATTGAGTTATTCGTATCAGATCTAAGAAGGTTTGCCATCCTTTGTGAACTAAATAATGAATTTATTGTCCGGGGGAATAGAGCTATTAATGGCTCGAACGTAGAGAATTGATTTGTTGCTGCGGATACCTTGAAAACTGAAAAGTGCTGATCTCTGATGTGTTGGTCAAATGGAATTTTTGTTTTCATGTGCTCGATTTTGGATGTCCGGATGGATAGCCATTCAATGCGTTTGCCTGTTTGTCGCTTTCGAAAAATTCGTGCCATCGGCTAAGTGCTTCTTGGCGTTGACCGATTGGGCGGGTTGCCATGATCAGACCTGCTTCTACAAGTGCGCCAGAGCCTGCTTCGGGCATTTCTAAGCGCACTTGCTGCAGGGCTTCGTCATGCTCGGTTCTCCAGGTTTCCCCATTGTTTTGATACTCCTCCCATGCCTGGGCATAGGTCATATCGCTGGGGTTGGGTCGGTTGTTGATGTTAGTCATCTGTTTGTTCTTGACTCCACGAACTCAACCTTAGTCATTCATTGCTTGGCCAGCGCTTCTATTGTTTAGTATTCGTTCTTGAATGTATTTCATGTTTTGCTTTTATGCGGATCATTTGTTAGTCAAGGAGTTGTATTCTGATATCAATGCGTCAAGCTTTCAAAATTGGTATTCCTATTTCTAGTGGGGCGTTATTCATATATTTGCAATTGATAGTGATTTGGTTGGGATTTTGAGGAATTCTGAGTATGAATCGTATTTATTAGTAGTTTGGATCTCTGTTGTGCCTGATGGCTTTCGCTCCGGCATCCTTATCATCTTCCCTGAAGTCTGATGGTAAGGCCCTCTTTTTTTGTGTGTACTCAACTCTCCTAAGGCCTATAGCCGTGTCCTGGCTAGGGATGGCGGCCAACTGCAATTGCAAATTCCTAGAGAGGAGATTAGCTCTGTCCAAATGTATTCCGATCGATCGGGTGAGGTTTTTAATGAACTTCATCAGCCAGCAGTTAGAACTCTCTGGAAATCTGTGAATCTTGAGCTCAAGCATCCTGCCAAGGCGACTTTTCTTACAAGCCAATCTGCCAGCCAGATCATTGAGATTCTTGGACATGAGGTCACTCCCTCTTGGATTCAATACCGGATCAATAGTGTTGAGACTGCCTTCACTGTTCCTCGCATTCTCAAAAAAATGTAACTCTGGTAATGGACGCAGCTGCACCCTGGAAATCTTGTTCAGACGAGCTTGTTTCCCTCGGTTATGGGAGCCCACTCCTCAATGCCAGTGTTTGCTACGGAGATAGTGTCATCCGTGATAATTGTCCAGATTGCAGCTGCTGCATTTCGGTAGGAGCAGAAAGGATGCCGTCGGCTGAGTGATCTCTTAGCGTAAGGAAAATTGTATTGACCTCGATGAATCCCAAACAGGTTGGAGCTCTTCGCCGGGCTGGTATTTACTTTGTCGTTGGTTATGGAGGCTTGGTTCTCGTCAACAACAGTGGACTGGTGCTTGACAACATGTGGATTGCATACTTGCCGATGTTTATTGCTGTTTATTTTTTCTCACGTTGGGCTGACGCCAAGATTGCGAGTCGCTCAACCAACCAATCTGATGATTGATCTTTCGATGTTGCCTAGTGATGGCAAGCTGCTCTGAATCGTTCGGCATTGCTCGTGGCCGCATGCTTGGTTTTTCGACCAGAGACACGTTTACGCCAGCTACGGAAGGATCCTGGTTTTAATGTCTGGCGCATCAAGCTGATCACATCTTTTTCCATGAGCCCGAACTGATATTCAATGGCTTCAAAGGGTGTGCGGTCTTCCCATGCCATCTCAATGACCCGATCCAACTGTTCGCTGGTCATTGCATTCGCTTTGATCAACGCTTGATGTATCTAGAGATTTCTTATTTTAAAGGAGAGATTTGTAGGTTGTGATGTGGAGGTCTGTCTGGTTATTGGATCGTGTTTTGATCGAACCACTTACTGATGGCTTCGGCTTCAGGATCTTTGTTCAGGTCCTCTAGGCACAATGCAAAACCAAGGCGTTTGCCAAGCTCAACGATGTCTATTGTTTCGCTACAGACGCTGAGTTCGCGCTGAAGAGCAGGACTTCGTTCTGCAGCGCGTAAGAAGTCTTTCCAGCCCTCTCGGCTCATCGCTGCCAGCCTTTTTCAGCCTTCAGTTCTACGTAGGCAGCTACATCAATGATGTCTTGTTCGCTCAACTTTCCAACAAACGAGGGCATTGCATTTTTTCCATTTTCAATTTGGTGCTCGATGGCCTCAATGTGATCGTCGCTGTACTCATTGAGATGAGCTTGCAGATCCCGTTGACTCAACGTTCTGGATGCACTGATTACGTTGCCACCACCCATATGACATGCGGCGCAATTCGCAGAAAAGAGTTGGCCACCGTGTTCGAGGTCAACGGCAGGTGTGCTGGCCGCAAATCCAGGTGAGACCCCTAACAGGTTGAGGCTGATGAAGAGCAGCAATGCGAACAGGGAATTGGGATGGGGCATCGCCATCAACTTCAATTTCTTCAACCCTATCCATTTCGGTAGACAAAAAAGAGCCCGGTGAGCATCTGTTAAAACGCTCGCCGGGCTTGTGTTCAACTGCTGATCAAAGCGATCACTCAACGATAACTTTGCCGACCATGCCAGCACCACGGTGGGGCTCGCAGTAGAAATCAAAGGTTCCAGCTTCAGTGAAAGTTTCTTCCCATGATTCGCCGGGAGCAAATGCTAGATCGCTGTGGCTGAGCTCGTCGTGGCCATCAAAAACGGCGTTGTGAGGCGCCAGCTTGTTATTGACGAATTTGACGGTGTCGCCAGCTTTGATGTTGAGGGTGCTGGGTTCGAATGCAAGCATGCCGGAATCTGTACCGAGCTTCACTTCAACAGTGGCAGCATTGGCTGTACCAACACCGATTCCCAGGACGAGTGCCAAAGCAATCGCGGCTGAGAGGAGAGAACGCAAACGACTGATCATGAGCTCATAAACACTTCCATGAGTTTAACGCTGTTCAGATCTTTCCACGATGTGGAAGTCCTGAATCCATCAGAACTGTTTCAAGGTCTGGTCCATGGCTGCGACCACCGAAGCGTTCAGGTTGGGTAACGGGATCGTGAACGAAGTGTCGCTGTTGAATTGAAAATCGATCCCATGCGTTGATTTCGATTGGAAGGACTTTGATCAGGCCCTCAATCAGCCAGCTCCAAAGGGGTATTCCAGGAGTTCGCGACACACCTCTCCAGCGACAGAGCGTGGCCACTGCATCGTTCACGCTGATCCATGGTTGCCCCATCACAATTCTGCGGACCGGCCCCTGCCCAGGTTCTGGATTGGGTTGGTGAGGTGTTGTCGCCAGGATTCCGCAGATTGCCGCGATGTCAGCCGCATGGATGAAATGGAAGCTGGCATCGGCTCTCAGCCAGCGAGCGAGCCATAACCATTTGCTTGCTTCCGCTAGGCCTTCCGTTAGGTAACTCGTTGGGAATGGACTTGTCCCATCAACCCTTCCGCCGAATACCAGTGTTGGAAACACCGCCACAATGCGTTCAGCTAATGGGTGTTGTTCAAGCTCTCCAAGGCATTGAGCTTTGGTTTGGATGTATTCGGTGCCGTAGGCCAGGGCTTCTTGAAGCGGTTGTAAGGAACGATCGAGAATGCTGGCGGTTGAGAAATAGATGATTTGTTCAACGACAGCTGGATTAAGAAGGGCCAGCATCCTTTTGACGGCCACAACATTCACTTGATGGGCACGCTCAGGATCTCCCCATGCGGTAGCCGTATGAATCACCCGGGTCACGGTGGAGAGTTCGCTGGCAAATCGATCTGTTTCACGCAGATCTCCCACTAACAGACGGACACGTGGTTGATCCGCTGAGATCGCAGAAAGTTTGGCTGGATCACGCAGCCAAAGCAGCAACTCGGCATCGGAATTTTCCAGGAGCCAGGACGCTGTGTATTGGCCGACGCAACCACTTGCGCCGGTGATCAGGATTCGAGCGGGTGACGGGATCAATCAGCCCTCCCCGATTCGATCCATCACAGTCTTACCGGCTTCAAAGAATGCCCGGCCGTTCTCTTCAGGAGTGCCAGGCAAAATTCCATGGCCAAGATTCAGGATGTGGCGGCGACCACGGGCCTTGCGCACGCAATCATCGATGCGATCGCGAATGGCCTCAGGTGTGCCAAAAAGCAAGCCTGGATCGACATTGCCTTGCACGCCAATGTGGTCGGGTAGGCGGGCGAGGCCCTCAGCCATGTCCACGGTCCAATCCAAAGAAATGATATCGACACCTGTGCGACCCATTCGCTCTAAAACCCCTGCGCTTCCAGAGATGTAAAGGATGAACGGGGTGTCGGGATGAGTTTGTTTGACGAGATCGACAACTTTTTTCTGATAAGGCGCAGCAAACGTGTCGTAATCGGCGGGGCTGAGTTGCCCTGCCCAGGAGTCAAACATCTGTACAACCTGTGCTCCGGAATCAATTTGATAACGCAAGTAGGTGGCAATCGAAGTCGCGAAGTGATCGAGGAGTTTGTGCAGGAGTTCTGGCTCCTGAAAGGCCATCTTTTTAATGACGGCATAGTTCTTGCTGCTTTTTCCTTCCACGACATACGCCGCCAGGGTCCAGGGGGCACCTACGAAACCAAGAACTGCTGCCTGATTGCCAACGCTGCTGCGCAGCCGGCCCAGTACTTCGCCCACAAAGGGCATGCTCTCTTCTGGCTGCAAAGGCCTGAGCGCTTCAATTTGACTGAGGCTCCGGATCGGATCACCAATTTGAGGGCCTTTGCTCTCAATAATGTCGAACTCGATCCCCATGCCGGGCAGTGGGGTCAGGATGTCTGAGAAAAGGATCACCCCATCAGGCTGGAAGGCCTTAAACGGCTGCATGGAGATCTCGTAAGAGAGATCGGGGTTTTCAGATCGTTCTCGGAAGCTGGGGTGGCGATCGCGAAGGTCGCGGTAGACCTTCATGTAGCGCCCTGCTTGGCGCATCATCCAGACAGGAGGACGCTCTACTGATTCTCCGCGGGCGGCACGGAGCAGTAGTGGCAGGGTGTCGCTCATGAATGCGTGAAGATCCAGGCGGCAACCTACCTGAGGAAACTGACCGAAACGCTGTGTTTTAAGGCGATCCGGGCAGTTTTGTCACATCACCTGAACCTAAGTGCTCTCTTTCTTGCTTGCTTCAGACAAACTTTTCTTGGCATCGTGCTTAAACACCATCAAGCTGAGAGGTGGCAGGCAGAGATCCAAGGAGTTTTCGTAGCCATGGATTCCCCATTGATCGCTCAACTTCCCACCAAGATTTCCAAGGTTGCTGCCGCCGTACTTAGCAGCATCGGTATTGAAGATTTCTTCGTAGAAGCCAGAGATTGGAACTCCTACTTTGTAATTGGAATGGTTTTGGGGTGTGAAGTTGGCTACGACGACTAACCAAGAGCCAGTTGTACTTTCTCGTCGCATAAAACTAATCACGGAATGGCGATTGTCATTGCAATCGATCCACTGGAATCCGTACTGATCAAAGTCGTCTTTCCAGAGAGCAGGCTCTTGCTTGTAGAGCGCATTGAGTTCTTTCACCATGAGATGAACACCCGCATGCGGCTCGTAGTTCAGCAAATCCCATTGCAGATCGCCCCACACGTTCCATTCCTCGCGTTGGCCGAACTCCATTCCCATGAAGATCGTTTTCTTGCCCGGATGCGTCCACATGTAGGCGAGTAAGGCACGCGTGTTGGCGTACTTCTGCCAGTCATCCCCAGGCATCTTGTGAAGGAGATGGCTCTTGCCATGCACGACTTCGTCGTGACTAAGGGCAAGCATGAAGTTTTCGGTATAGGTGTACCAGATCGAAAACGTGATGTTGTTTTGGTGGAACTGGCGGAACCACGGATCCAGCTCGAAGTAATCGAGCATGTCGTGCATCCAACCCATGTTCCATTTGAGATTGAAGCCAAGTCCACCGTTCTCCGTGGGCTGAGTCACCATGGGCCAGGTTGTGGATTCTTCGGCAATAGAAAGAGCGCCTGGGAAATGCTCGAACAGAACGTGATTGGCTTGTTGAAGGAAGCGGACGGCTTCGGTGTTTTCTCTGCCCCCTTGTTCGTTGGCTAACCACTCACCATCGGGCCGTAGATAATCTCGATAAAGCATCGATGCCACCGCATCAACCCGGATGCCATCGATGTGGAACTGGTCAAACCAGAAGACGAGATTGGCAACCAGGAAGTTTCTTACCTCATTCCGGCTGTAGTTGAAGATCAGTGTCCCCCATTCTTTGTGTTCGCCAATCCGTGGGTCGGCGTGTTCGTACAGGTGGCAGCCATCGAAGAAGGCAAGACCATGACTGTCTTTGGGGAAGTGGCCAGGCACCCAATCGATGATCACCCCAATGCCCTCGGCGTGGCAGCGATCTACGAAGGCGCGAAATTCGTCGGGAGTGCCGTAGCGGCTTGTGGGTGCATACCAACCTGTGACTTGGTATCCCCATGACCCATCGAAAGGATGCTCTGTGATGGGCATTAATTCGATGTGGCTGAACCCTTGCTCTTTGACGTAAGGAATCAGACGATCGGCAAGCTCTGGATAGGTGAGCAGGCGTGCACCTGGCTTTAAGTCAGCAGCAGGCACCGGTGGGCGTGGAGTTCCATCGGCTTCGATGAATGGATCGTCGGCTGCTGCATGAATCCAGCTACCAAGGTGCATCTCGTAAACCGAGATCGGTTGATCGAGAGGGTTGCATTTATCTCGGCTGCTAATCCAGGCGTCATCATTCCACTGAAATCCGTCGAGATGACTAACGATGGAGCTGGTATCAGGCCTGACTTCATGTTGGAAGCCGTAGGGGTCAGCCTTCTGATAGCAGTGGCCGTCTTGGGTGCGGATTTCGTATTTGTAAAAGTGTCCTTCTTCAAGCTCGGGAACGAATAATTCCCAGATGCCGCCCAGTCTTTGCTGCATGGGGTGATAGCGGCCATCCCACGAATTGAGATTTCCGATCACGCTCACGGTGAGGGCGTTCGGTGCCCAAAGGCAGAACATCACACCTTGGATGCCGCCTTGTTGACATTGGTGGGCCCCCATCCGACGCCAAATGTGATGGTGATTTCCTTCTGCAAACAGATGGCGATCCATCTCGCCCATCCATTCATGCCGAAAGGCCCAAGGATCGAATTGGTCATGCTCGAGCTCGCCTCGGCGGACCTTCAATTTGTAGTTATGCCCTGGGTCCCTTGAGCATTGTGCTTCGAACACCCATGGGTGATGAGGAGTCTGCATCGATAGGCGTTTGCCATCGAGGATCAATTCAACGGTTTCAGCTTCAGGAACCCAAGCTCTAACAATCCATTCGCCCGACTCCAGCTGTTGGGGTCCCAGAAGAGAGAAGGGATGATCGTGTCGGCATTCAGCCAGCCTCTGGCTGTCCTGAACCATCCAGTCGAGAACAGCGCCGGTCATGCAGGGGGATGGACTTCGTTAGCCCGGGAGCTTAAGCGGAAAACCCGCCTAGGCTCCACGGATTCTCCCGAGTTGTTTGGATTAGACCAGATCCTCTGAGAAGTCCACGTTGATGATCCGGCCTTGATCATCGAAAATGACGAACAGGTTGTCGGTCACGGTTCCAAATTCAATGGTGACCAGAACTAGTTGTTGTTCAGCTCCTCTGCTTGAAATGACGGCGTTTTTGATCCGCTTCACTCCTCCCAAGATGCGGCTCAACTTGCTCCATTTCCGCTCCAGATCTTCTGGAGAAATTTCTTTTTGAAAATCAAGCGCTAGGTAGTAGCGAGCTGCAATCCAGCGTTGTGCGTTGAGATCGCGAACAAATTTGAGAGCTGTTGTCTCGATCGGCAGCGTTTCACCCAGCCACTTCCAGGCCACTAACTTGCCTTCATCGTCAAGAACGAGCAGCAGCTCCTTGCTTCCCTTCTCGGTTTGGGCAATCACATCCACGGTGGTGTCATCCATTCCTGGATAAATCGCCACGACACGTGTGGATTGGATGCGATGCGCTTGATTCAAGCGCCCCTTCACTGCTTCAACGGTGGTTGCGTTTTGCAGTGGGGTGGATAGGCGATCAAACAAAGCCTGGGCGTTTCGGGTTTGTAGAGCTGTCAGTAAGGAATCCGCCGCTTTGCTGGCTTTACTGGCACTCAAGGGAGTCCGTGGGGCCAATGCTCCCTGGGCTAAAAGTTGTTCTCCTCGTGCCGCTGGCACAGGGAAAGCCTGCAGCATCGGTGCCGCTAGAGCGCAGACCAGAAGGCAGGAGGAGAGCTTCATGAATGTGGAGCAACAATGGAGTTAGTTTGCCTGAGT
This sequence comes from Synechococcus sp. SP2 MAG, assembly GCA_030756895.1. Taxonomy (GTDB): domain Bacteria; phylum Cyanobacteriota; class Cyanobacteriia; order PCC-6307; family Cyanobiaceae; genus Synechococcus_C. The sequence goes on along the minus strand of JAVBIX010000052.1, from coordinate 15,544 downwards.
TCACCCGGCTTGGGCAACGAGTAGTGGCGCCATTTGCAGTGTCGCCCCGTCCAGTTGTAAGCAGATGGTGATGACGCGGCAATCGCTGTTGGGTGGGCCAAAGCGTTGCTCGCCATCTCCTGGATTGACACCAATGGCGGGCCATGAAGCACCGGCAAGCGAGAGCCTTAGTCGATCTCCCGGTTGGAAGCTGACGAACAGCGGCTGCAATTCCAGCGTGATTTGGCGGCATTCCGAGTCAATGGCCCGTCCCACTCGCAATACACCGGTTGAAAGTTGCTGCACCTCATCGCGATCAGCGGGGAGTCTTGATAACGCAGCGCAGACATCAAAGGATGGCTGATCGGCTGACACCCTTAATTTCAAGAGCGGGCGACCGCATAGCTGGAGAGCTGTTTGAAGCGGTGCGGAGTTAAAAACGGCCACGTCTGAGCGTTGATCAACCACCCTCCTGTCGCAAGGCCCAGCCGTAGGGCTCAAATGTCCGCCAACTGCCGGTGCGGGCCGCCATGGATCATGAACAATGACGCAGGTTCCAGATCCAGGTATCGCTGCATCGAGCAATGTCCCATCGCTGAGATCAAGGCAAGCCAGGCCTTGGCTTGCCAAATGCCAACAGGCGCTAGAGCTCTCGTTTCCACTCTGACAAGACCAGGTGGCATCGCCTTGATCCCAAAGCCTGATTTCTGTTGTCTTCTCTTGGCTTTGTGTTGGAGGGCTTTTGAGATGTTGATTGAAAAAATCGAGCAGAAGCTGGTTGGTTTCTGACCACCACTGCAGATGGGTGGCGGGGCCGATATGAAGTTCCGGATTGCCGCCCTTAGATCGGGCCGTTCTAAGAAGGTCGAGGAGACCTCGCAGATGGGGATCCCACCAACCGCCGATCAGCAGCATGGGTTTGCGGAGCCAGGCTTCCGTTGGGCGATGGAGAGTCCAGCCGTTGGCTTGATCTGTAGGTTGTTGCAACCAGCGCAAGGCCATTCCTTTGGGGTCGTGTCGCTCCAAAAGCCCGACTCCTTCGCGGAGATAGCGGCCATCCACCAAAGCGTTGTGGATCTCGTCCCAGCCGACTTGATCGTTGCGACGCTTGGCTTGCAGGGCTGCAAGCTGCAAGCCCCAACCAAGGCCGAGGTGCCACCAGTGAGCACCGCCTTCGCAACTCCAATGCGCTTGTTCATCCAAACCGCACATGGCTGGGGCGATGCAATCAGGAGCTGGGCAATCCGATGGTGCGAGCAGCTGGGTCAGCCCTTGATAGGACAATCCATACATGCCAATGCGGCCGTTGCACTCAGGCCGCTTGCGGAGCCAAGTGATGGTCGCGGCGGTGTCAGCAGCTTCTTGGCCGAACCCTTGAAACGTTCCGTCAGAACTGCCCTGTCCGCGCACGTCTTGGACGACGACTGCGAACCCTTGGTCAGTCCACCACAGCGGGTGGGGGAGAGTGACAGTGGAGGCAATGGCTCTTCCATAGGGCTGTCTCATCAGAAGGGTGGGCCATGGACCAGACCCTTGTGGAGTCCAGATGCGCGACACCAATGCCACGCCATCAGTGGTGATCAATGTTGCGTCGGTGAACCTCTCTTGGGTGAATGTTTGATCAAGGACCATCTGAATCAGCGAACATCCGAGCAGTGCAGTCCAATCACATAAGTGGCCAAGATTTCTGCATTATTTGTACTGAGATTACGTTGATTGGCCAGCTGATTGATAGCTCCAGATGAGAGTGCGGATTGGCCATTGCTGTTCATGGCTCTGAACGACTGACAAAGCGCTTTGGCTTCGGCTGGGTTTCTCTTGACGCTCTCAAGAAGGCTGGATTGAGCTAACCCTGCTGAAGCGGATATCAACAGTGAAAGTGACAAGGATGGAATCGTCAGGTGGCGCATAGACCAAGTTCTGACGAAACCTTGTTGGAGGGGACGCAATGTTCCTCCTTGAATAACTGAAACTATTTCAAAGGAGTAAGTACGGGGCTGCAGCTTGGAGCGGTCAGTTCGTGGTTTGCCTGGCTTTTGCTTGCATGATCCATTGTTTGGCTATCGCAAGATCCACAACCGGAGCTCTGCCACTCCCCAACTGGCGTTCCAGGCGCCCGGTGCGGTTGGTAATCTCCTGCGGCGAAGAGGTTGCGATGGCTGCGACCGTTGCAAAACCTGCATGCATCAATAAAGCCGCATCGGCTGGGGCAAGTTCCAAACAGCACACCAGTTCGGCGATGCCGCGGAGTCGTTTGAGATTGCGTGCTGTGGATCGACCCGTTGCGACAAGCCGGCTCAGTTTTTGATCTGTGAGCTCACGCAGCTCCCCCCAGTTAGTAATTCCAGCCTGTTTTAAATCACGCTGCTCATCGCGAAAACCTTGGGGTAACGCATGTATAGGGGCATTGGCGTTCATCCCTGACTGAAGTCTCGTTTGGTTTCTCCCAGCACTACCGGTCTTGAGGTGCCCTCGCTCACGGGCTGTAGCTGCCGAAGTCGAACGCGCACTTCACGATTGCGACCTCCCGGGCGGAGGTTCGCAGCGATCTGGTTCAGCGTTGGTGTAATTGCACTTTCTACAAAATCATTGGAAGCTTGTGCCACGACAAGGTCGGTGCCGTTATCAAACACAATTGGCACCTGTAGAGCTCCTTCCACGCGCACCGGGGGCGAATAGCTGATTGAGAAAGCCCAGCAACTCACCGCTAACAAGAACGTAAAACTACTGACGCCAACAAGGCGAAAACGCAGTCCCCAGCGGGTCACGAACGCAACCACCGTCAGAACAGAGAGGCCCAGGCCACTCCAGGCCAGCCATTTGCTGGATACCTCCAATAATTCCGGAAGCGGCATGGGCTGGTTAGGGACAAATGTCCTCTCTATATTGCGTCGACCTTGGCTGGGATGACGGTCGTCGATGGGGAGCACAGGCAAAAGCGCGATGGCTCCACGAGTGGTGATCTCTGGACTTGGCCTCACAGTTGTGGCTGCCGCTGCCGTTTGGCTGACTGCTGACCGATTGATTGCACGGGCCGTCAATGGTTTGCGTCCCTCCCTTGAACAGCAACTTTCCATCCCACTGGGGCATCCGATTGAGATCGGCCCTTATCGCGGCCTTGGTCTTGATGGAATCGGGATCGGACCGATCAAGATTCTTCCTGGAACGAAGGATGCCTCAACCCTTCGTGTGCAGAAACTCAGCTTGGGGATTGATCCTCTTTCCAGTATTCGCCATTTGCGGCTGGTGGTCGTGGCCCGACTGAAGGGGGCAAACGTCGACTTAAGCCGAAATCAACAGGGGCAGTTTTGGGTGCCAGGCCCTCCGCCCAAGGGTGATTTCCTTCATCGCGTCGACCTTCGAGTTCGGCTCACCGAGCCAGCTCAAATTCGGTTTGAGCCAGCCGATCTTCAGCTTTCTTTGGCGGGAGCCGCCCGCCTCCGTCTCAATGAGAAATGGGCTGATGGTGCCTTTCAGATCGGACTCCCTGATCGAGGTTCGGTGACGTTGAAAGGGCGTACTCACTGGGATCGTCCTGAATTTTTGCTTACAACGCGTCTGAAGCGGATTCGCTTGGACCGATTGCAAGGGTTGCTTCCGATGGCCCAGCCCATCCAACTGAAGGGCCAATTGGGTGGTGATCTCAGTTTCGAATGGAATCGAGGTCAAACCAGCTGCGGTGGAGGATTTTCCGTCGTTGGCTTGAAGGTCAGCGGTAAGCCGCTTCAGCACGCGCTTGCGTCGCGACAGCTGCGTCTCCACTGTGATGGTGATCAACTCACGATTCCTCGCAGTCAATGGCGTTATGGCCCTTACAGAGCCAGTTTGGGCGGTCGATTTCGACTGAATCAGCACTTTGATTTAAGCGCCACCCTGAAGGAGCTGAATCAGGACAATCAGTTGGCCATGAGCCTTGATGGTGATTGGTCTCAGCCTCGTTTCAAACTGTCAGGGCGATGGCAATTTCCCGAGACCAACGTCCTGGATCAACCCATTGCGATTGATCTGCAGGTGCGCGGAGACGGGCGTCGCCCGAAGGCATGGAAAGCCAGGCTCGAAACATTGGCTTTGAAGGCTCCAGGTTTATCGGTCAAGGCTCAGGGTGCTTTGTATCCGCTGCTGGATATCAAAACCAAGCAGCTTCAACTTGTCGGGAAAGCCTGGAAGGGACTCCCGTTGATTCCTGAGCTGTTGGGGACCAAAACCCCTCTCAATGGAGAGTTGAGTGTGTCGGGTCCCAGCCTTTCGCCTCGACTTCAGTTGGCACTCAACCAAGACAGCAATCCTTTGCTTGAACGTTGGTCTCTTCAGGCTGATTGGTCCTCAGTTCAGGGATTGTTGAGTCTGAATCGCTTCAGTAGCCCTCAGCTCAATGCAGATGCTGTGTTGCCCTTTCAAATCGGGAAGGATGGGCTGAAGGTTGGCGCGTTGCAATCCAATTTGCGCTTACGGACCTATCCCCTCAGCAGGATCGGTTCTCTGCTTGGGACGGAGATGGACGGCACGATTGCGGTCGATGGGGAGGTCCGTGGTCCTCTTCAGTTGTTGCAGCCTGATCTTCAGATCGAAGTCCATAGCCCTCGTGCAGGAGCTATCCGCCTTGTTGAACGTTGGAAAGGCCGCTTTAAAGGACAACCTGGTGGAGGTGGTCAGCTTCAGATGGCATCGGTTGGAGCTGTGATTCCTGGCTCCTTGGATGCCCAACTTGGGGGAGATTGGTTGCCAGAAATCGTTCGCTTACGGCGCAGAAACGGTGAGCTGCAGATCAGCGGTAGTCCTGCCCTTTATCGCTGGACAGCGAGCAACCTGAGTGTGGATGGTTTGGAGTTGGTGTTGCCTCCGAAACAGCGTTGGGAAGGGGTGTATGGACGTTTGAGTGGGTCTGGTGATTTGAGCTTGCAGCCTTGGAGCATGTCGGCCGATCTGAAGCTCGTGCAACCGGGATTGCTGGGAATTCAGTTGCGTCAAGCTTTGCTGACTGCCAAGTACAAAAATGATCGGTATGACATCAGCGGCGAACTCTTACCTCGCGGTAGCGGACAGATCATGTTCGAGGCAGATGGATTTCGGAACGCAGGACTGAACGCCACGATTCAGGCCCGTGGTCTGAGTGCACGCTGGCTCACGGCAAGTGCTCTCAGCATTCCGCAGTTGTCCCAATCTCTTCCTGCTTATCAGGGTGATGCCACAGACCTGGGCACGCTGCTTGTTAACACCTTTGGTGGATCGCTGGATGGTCAGTTGAGGGCACTTAGAGGATCGCAATTGGAATTAGCGGATGCCCGTCGTTATCGAAGAGAGAAAGAAGCGTTTCATCCTGAAGATCTCCGGGGGCAAGTCGATGCTGTTGTTGATCTTCAGGGGCCCAATCTCAAGAGCCTCGATGTTGATCTCACTGCGCGTGGTCATCTTTGGATCGATGGAGAAGATGAAGACATCGCTCTGCAGGTGAAACCGTTCATCGCTGAGGTCAAGGGGCCTCTTTCTTCAGGCGAGGGCAATTTTTCTTTGATCCATTTGCCTTTCAGTCTGTTAGCACTGGTGGCTCCGGTGCCTCCAGCGCTGCAAGGGGCGCTTGGGATTAATGGAAGCTATCGCTTGGGCGACGGAGGCCCCTTACTAACAACAGAGCTGGTGCTGGAGGAGGCACGTGTTGGCCAGGAGTCGATTGAACTCGATCGTGGTCAGGTTTTGCTTGCTAATGAAACCTTGCAGCTTGATTTGGCTTTGCGGGCAGAGGGGGCCGATGAGCCGCTCACGTTGATTGGGCAGGTCCCCCTGACGCCCGACCGCCCCTTGGACGTCAGGGTTGAAAGTCATGGTGATGGTCTTCACTTCCTGGCTGGATTCTCGAAAGACGTGGTCGTTTGGAATCAGGGAAACACCGATCTCAGGCTGTTGATTGGCGGAAGCCTTCTAGCTCCTGAGGCCAATGGATTCATCGTGATGAATGATGGTGAATTTGTTGTTCGGGACCAAATTGTTAGCAAGGTTAAAAGTTCCGTTTTGTTCGATTTCGATCGCCTTGAGGTGCAGGAACTTAAGGGTCAAATTGGTCGCTCAGGAACCATTGAGGCCAGTGGCGCTCTGAAATTATTTAAGACTGGACCGGAAGACGTTCCCTTAGCCATCACCGTTGAGAAGGCCCGGATCAAGGTGCCTACCGCTGATGTGGTGCTCGCGGCTGATCTTCGGGTGAATGGAGCACTTGTGAGCCCAAATTTTCAAGGGAATCTTCAGTTGAGTGATGGGGCAATTACTCCGGAACAATCTCTGTTTTCAAGATTAAAAAAGAGTGATGGAAAGAGTGGATATCAGAACGATCAGGTTGTCGCCAGACCTTTGGTTTCAGCCAATGCTCTGCTTGAAGAGGATTGGGATTTTAACCAACCGCTTGTTCTACTCGGCCCCAATGTTGAGGAAGACCCCAGTCGGAAACTGAAGGCATCTCTGCCTAATTTGCCGTTTGTTGGTTTTGACAACTTTCGAGTTCAATTTGGTCCTGGCTTAAAGGTTCAAGTGCAACCAATAGCAAATTTTACGACTGCAGGATTGATCACAGTGAATGGTCCTCTGGATTCCAATATTGAGCTAAGAGGTGTTCTGCAGTTGCTTACAGGCCGTGTTTCGATGTTCACGAGCACCTTTAATTTGGATCGCAAGGCTCCGAATGTGGCTGTCTTCACTCCTTCGCAGGGCCTGATCCCTTATGTAGATATTGCAATGGAGACTAGGGTCTCAGATAGTGTAAATCTTGGGGTTGGGAGTAACCCCTCGAATACAACTATTTTTGATACGAATGGCACAGGCACTCTTGGCGCTGGAGGTCAATTGCGTTTGGTCAAAGTGATGCTTCAAGCCGAAGGTCCAGCTAATCGCCTTGCCGACAGCATTCAGCTGCGTAGCTCTCCTCCTATGCCACAGCCCCAGTTGCTTGGGTTGATTGGTGGTAACTCGTTGGCTGGACTCACTGGTGGAGGTGCAGGTACGGCTCTAGCCGCGGTGCTTGGTCAATCTCTGCTCTCACCATTATTGGGAACGTTCACCGATGCTTTTAATCAGAGGCTTCAATTTGCTCTCTATCCCACTTATGTTACGCCTATAGTAGATAATAATGGCGAGCGAGTTTCAGGTCGTGTTCCGCCACAATTGGCAATTGTGACTGATTTTGGAGTGAATATTGCGGACCGTTTTGATTTATCTGTATTGGCTGCACCCAATCGCAATGATCTTCCTCCTCAGGGAAGTCTTACTTATCAAATAGATCAAAACTTAAGCGTTTCAGGTTCTGTTGATACGCAAGGTACTTGGCAAAGTCAATTACAGCTTTTCTTCCGGTTTTAGTTCATGCATTCCTCGGAAGTAATCGGAGTTGATTTGGGTGGAACTGCGATCAAGTTGGGTCGATTCTCAGTAGATGGCAATCTTCTTCAGGAGCAGCAAATACAAACCCCTCAGCCAGCAACACCAGGTGCTGTTTGTATCGCCTTGGTCGAAGCGATTGAATCCTTGGATCCTGATCGCCGCGCTTTGGTTGTTGGGATCGGTTTGCCCGGTCCGATGGATGTGGGGGCTCGTGTGGCAAGAATTTGTATCAACCTGCCCGGTTGGGAGGAGGTGCCTCTTGCCGATTGGTTGGAGCCTCGTCTTCAGCGTCGTGTCACGCTTGCCAATGACGGCAACTGTGCACTAGTCGGAGAGGCGTGGAAGGGGGCGGCGCAGGGTTGTTCCGATGTTGTGATGCTCACTCTCGGCACGGGTGTGGGCGGAGGCGTGATGCTTTCTGGCCACTTATTCACGGGTCACAACGGGGCCGCGGCTGAACCGGGTTTGATTGGTCTCGATCCCAATGGACCACCCTGCAATAGCGGCAATAACGGCAGCCTTGAACAATTTGCCAGCATTTCTGCGCTGAGGAGATTGTGGGATGGAGATCCGGCTGAGTTGGCAGCCTTGGCTGCTAATGGCGATGCTGCCGCGCAAGCTGTGTGGTCCCGTTACGGGACCACACTCGGTGTGGGGATCAGCTCGTTGGTGTACATGTTCACGCCAGAAGTGGTCTTGCTTGGTGGCGGCATTTCTGGAGCTTGCTCCCATTTTCTTCCTTCTCTGCGAAAGGAAATTCAGCAACGGGTCCAGGCCGTGAGCCGTGAAGGCCTGCGCATTGAAGCCTGTGCTCTAGGCAATGGTGCCGGACGTCTAGGGGCTGCACGACTGGCTATCGAACGCTTGACGTGAGGCGAAACGAGATGATGAACCAAAGAACAAGCGCGCGAGATGAACAGTCAGGGTGTGCCCGAACCATCAGCAGATCTATTGCTCCTGGCTACAGCGGTTCGGCGTGCTGCTGTTGGCTTGGGACAGAGCACAAATCAACAGCGCCAACAGGCGCTGTTGTCCATGGCCTCCTCACTCGAGGCCCATGCTGATCGCATTGTTGCCGCGAATGCAGAAGATCTCGTTCAGGCCTCCGCTAATGGTTTAGCTCCTGCCTTGGTTGCTCGTCTCAAATTGGATGTCGGCAAGCTGGCTGGAGCCATTGATGGCGTCCGTCAATTGTCGGCACTGCATGACCCCTTGGGTGAGAGACAGTTGCATCGTGAGCTTGCCGATGGATTGGTGTTGGAGCGCGTCACGGTCCCGCTCGGGGTTTTAGGGGTAATTTTTGAGGCGAGGCCTGACGCTGTGATCCAAATCGCGTCACTGGCGATTCGTTCAGGCAACGGTGCAATCCTGAAGGGCGGCAGCGAGGCCAAGTGCACTAATCAGGCTGTGATGCAGTCGTTGAAAGAGGGCCTTGCTGGAACATCGGTGTCTTCCGATGCCTTGGATTTGCTGACGACCCGCGCGGAGAGCTTGGCTCTGCTCCGGCTCGATGGTCTTGTGGACTTAATTATTCCTCGGGGTAGTAACGAGCTGGTCCGTTTTATTCAGGACAACACCAGAATTCCGGTCCTTGGCCATGCCGATGGTGTTTGCCATTTGTATGTGGATGAGGAGGTCGATTGTGCGCAGGCTTTGCGCATTGCGATCGATAGCAAGACCCAATATCCGGCGGCTTGCAATGCGATCGAGACACTCCTGCTTCATGAGCAGATTGCTCCCACCTTTCTGAAAGAGGCTGTTCCTGCTTTTAGAAATGCTGGGGTGTGCTTGCGCGGAGATGAAGCGAGTAGAGGCTTTGGCGTGGAGCAGGTCGCAACCAGTGATGATTGGAGCCAGGAATATCTAGATCTCGTGCTTGCTGTGCGTGTGGTGAAAGATTTCGACGAAGCTCTCGAACACATAAGAAGGTATGGCTCACGCCATACCGAGGCCATTGCAACGGTGAATCAAGGCACAGCAGAGCGGTTCTTGCGGGCAGTGGATAGCGCCGGTGTTTATCACAACTGCTCAACACGTTTTGCTGACGGTTTTCGCTATGGCTTTGGTGCAGAGGTTGGCATCAGCACCCAGACCTTGCCGCCGCGTGGGCCTGTGGGGCTGGAAGGATTGGTGACCTATCGCTACCGGTTACGCGGTGAGGGGCATATCGCTGCTGATTTTGCTGAGGGACGTGAACAGTTCAGCCATCGCGACTTACCAACCGGTACGAGGTAACACCCGTGGATTTGATTCATATCCATGATCTGCACCTCTGGGCTCATGTTGGAGTGCTGGAGCATGAACGACGCGATGGCCAATGGTTTCAACTCGACATCACGTTGGGTTTAGATCTGAGTGAATCGGCCAAGTCCGACGATCTCAGAGCGACCGCCGATTACAGCCGGGCAGTGCTGGCGCTTCAGGCGTTGGTGAGGGAGCTGAGTTGCCTCACCATTGAACGTTTCAGTGAGGAGGTTTTTGAGGTGCTGGAAGGTCTCTATGGCCCTTTGCCAATGCATCTGCTCTTGCAAAAGTGTCACCCTCCTATTGCTGGTTTCACAGGCACAGTTTCCATTGAGCGGCGGCGTCATTGGTCTGCTCAGCAGAGTTTTTGATGGAATCTGAAGCTGCTACCCGACCCCTCGTTTTGGTGCATGGACTTCTCGATACGCCCCGGTTGTTTTCTCGCCTGCAGCATCGCCTTGAAGGACAAAACCGTCCGATTTTGTCTCCGCATTTGCCCCATCGATTCGGTGCGATTCCGCTCCGCAAGCTCGCTCGTCAGCTGGATGGCCTGATTCAAGAACGTTGGGGACCGAAGACGCCGATTGACCTTCTTGGCTTTTCAATGGGTGGGGTCATTGCGCGGACTTGGCTCCAAGAATTGGATGGTGCCAAGCGAACACATCGATTCATTAGCGTTGGTAGTCCCCAACAGGGAACGCTCACGGCACAGTGCGTTCCCTCCTGGTTGTTCGCTGGTTTGGCAGACATGAAGCGCGGTAGTCCCCTGCTGCGCTCCTTGAATGGCGATTACGCCGAGTTGCAGGCTGTGAAATGCCTCAGCTTCTTTTGCCGTTGGGATCTCATGGTGTGCCCTGGGTGGCAAGCCCTGCTTCCAATCGGGAAGAGCACAGCGGTGCCTGTCTGGACGCATCAGCAATTGATGTCCCATCCAAAATCGCTTGATCTGTTGATCGAATCACTTTTAATTGATTAACTGAAAACTCTGAAGTCTTAGGACAAGCTGGTCTTTATTTCTTCAATATGCTGCTTCTTGGGCTTCTTCCAGCGATGCCAGCGCAAGAAGGTCATGGTCATGCCTCCCAGCTCAACGAGCGGCGGCTGTCAGTCCGGAATGGCGAATTAATGCATCCGTGCTGGCTGTTCGACCCCTGAAAGACTTGTAGACATCAGCGGGACTTTGACTTCCTCCGAGGCTGAGAACAGTGTTGCGGAAGCGTTGACCGGTGGCTTGTATGTCCGCTTCTCGATCGAGGCCAACTTCCTCGAAAGCGGCAAAAGCATCGGCGCTTAAGACCTCTGCCCACTTGTAGGAGTAGTAACCAGCGGAGTAACCACCAGCAAAAATATGGCCGAAGGCACAGAGGAAACGGTCTTCCGGGATAGGTCGCAACACGGTTGTGTTGTCCGCAATCGAGCGCCTAAAGGCATCAGGGGATTGACCAAGCTCGGGGCTCCAAGCGCTGTGAAGACGTAAATCGGTCAAAGCGAAATGAACCTGGCGGAGCGTTCCGCATCCCTGCATAAAGGTGCGGCTGTTGCGCAGTTTGTGGTAGTCCTCTTCAGGCAATGGTTCTCCTGTTTTCCAATGACGGGCCATTCCCATCAGGGTCTGGCGATCAAGGCACCAGTTCTCCATGAACTGACTGGGAAGCTCCACCGCGTCCCATTCCACATTGTTTATACCTGCGGCTTGAGGATGTTCCACCGTGGTGAGCATGTGTTGAAGCCCATGGCCAAACTCATGAAAGAGTGTCTCCACCTCTTCAAAACTCATCAAGCTTGGGACGTCTCCAGCCGGTGGGGTCTGGTTGCAAATCAGGTAGGCCACAGGGTGGGTGAGCTCACCCTCAGAATTGCGCGACCGGTTCAAGCATTCATCCATCCAGGCCCCACCTCGTTTGCTGGCGGGTCGGCTGAAGGGATCCAGATAAAACGCTGCTAGTGGTTGGCCTTTTTCATCGCTGACTCTGAAAAAGCGCACATCCTGATGCCAAATCGGTGCTTCACCATCAGCAGCTTCAATCTGGATGGAGAACAAGCGTTCGCAAAGATGGAAAAGGCCATCTAGTACTTGAGGAAGCGGAAACCATGGACGCAACTCCTCTTGATTGAGGTTGAAGCGCTCTTGACGAAGTTTTTCTGCCCAGTAGCTCACATCCCAGGGGCTGAACGCATCCGCTTCTGTTGCACCATGACGACGGGCACAGTCCCTCAGTTCCTCAATCTCTTGTTTTGCGATGGGGAGGGCTGCAGCACGAAGTTCTTCAAGAAGCTGTTCAACGGCGTCTACGTTGTCGGCCATTTTTGAGGCCAGGCTTCGTTCGGCCCAGTTTTGATAGCCAAGGCGTGCGGCCTGATGGTTCCGTAAGTCCAGAATCTCCTCGATAAGAGAAGTGTTGTCGAGCTCCCCTGAGCTCGCCCGACTGACTTGTGCCCTGTAGACCGTTTCTCTCAGGTTGCGCTTGTCGGCATGGGTCAGTACTGGAAGGTATCGGGGCATGTCGAGACCAAGACGCCACGGCCCTTCCAAGGCTGTGGGATCTTGTCCATCGCGATGCTTATCCCCAGCATCCTTGGCGGCAGTAGCTAAAGCCTGCAGGGCCCGCTCCGGTATGCCTTGGAGTTGTTCTGCATCATTCACCAACAGAGTCCAGCCCTGGGTGGCATCAAGAACGTGATTGCTGAATCGGGTGGAAAGGGAAGCGAGTTGTTCGCTGGCTTCGTTAAAGGACTCTTTGGATGCTCCACTCAATCCCACCCCCCGATGGCGCATCGACAACAGCTCGGCATCAAGGATGCGGATTTGAGTGGAGTCCAGCGGATGGCTGGGGTTGCGTTGAAGGCTTTCTAGGGCTTGGTGAATCACTTGGCTCTGACCAGCGCGGTTGCTAAAGCGCACGACCTCAGGTTGTTGGGCCGCATGGGCTTCGCGCAGCTCCGAGCTGTTGCAGACGCCATTGAGATGGCTCACCACCCCCCAGCTCCAGCGCAATCGTTCCCCAAGGTTGTGCAGAGGAGTCATCACCTCATCCCAGCTCAGGGCTGTTGTGTCAGAGAGGCGTTGTTGAAGCGTGGATTCCAGGGAGCTGAGCTGTTCTCCCAATTCCTTGATCAGTGCTGGGATATGAGCTTCTACCTGGGATGCATCGATGGCCTCAAAGCGCGGAAGGCCGTGTCCGCGCAAGAGTTCTGGGTTGGTCATCGCTGTCAGCCCGCCGGCAGCAGGGTTGTGAGAGCTACCAGGCTATGAGTGCCGAGATCACTGGCGAGAGCATCGGTGGCTGCTTCGTAGAAATCCATGGCGATACGAGGCCAAATTCCAATCACCAAAGTTGGAACCATCAGGGTGAGCCCGATCACGAGTTCTCGAGGGCGCATGTCATCGATGAAGGCCAACGCTGGGATTCGTGGGCCGAAGAACACTCGCCTGCACATAGAGAGGAGATACATCGGGGTGAGCACGAGTCCAATCGCTGCAATAGCAACAGTGGCAACGCGGAACAAGGTGGTGAAATTCTCCTGACTTGTGATGCCCAAGAAGATGGTGATTTCACTGATGAATCCGCTCATGCCCGGAAGGGCAAGGGAGGCCAGAGAGCTCGCAAGAAAGAAGGCAAAGGTGATCGGCAGGACCTTTGCAAGACCTCCCATGTTCGGAATCGACAGCGTTTTGGTGCGTTCATAGAAACAGCCTGTTACGAAGAACATGGCTGCTGCGATCAGTCCATGACTGATCATTTGAAGCATGGCTCCACTCAGGCTCAGGGCATCGACAGCACCGATTCCAAGCAACACAAAGCCCATATGACTTACTGAGCTGCAGGCGATACGCCGTTTGACATTGTCTTGTGCAAAAGCGTTCAGCGCTCCGTAAATGATGTTGACGATGCCAAGAACGATGAGTGCTGGTGCAAGAACAAGATGCGCATCGGGAAGCATCTGAACGTTGAAACGCAGCAGGGCATAACCGCCCATTTTTAAAAGGACACCAGCTAGCAGCATCGATACAGGCGCATTGGCTTCTCCGTGGGCGTCTGGGAGCCAGGTGTGAAGCGGAAACATCGGTAACTTCACCCCAAAGCCAATTAAGAAGCCGAGATAACAGAGCAACCCGAAGGTTCCGCCAGGCGAACGTGCAGCGAGCTCAGTCAGGTTGAGTGTGAAAGTGTCTCCGGATAGGGCTAGAGCAAGACCGCTGATCAGAATCAGGAGGGATGCGACAGCTGTGTAGAGAATGAATTTTGTGGCTGCGTATTGGCGGTTGCTTCCGCCCCAGATCGCGATGAGGAGATAAACAGGTACGAGTTCCAGCTCCCAAGCGAGGAAGAACAACAGAAAATCCTGGGAGAGGAAAACCAGCCCCTGAGCGGAGGCTTGAACGAGTAGGAGACCGAAGTACAACTTGGTCTTGTGTTGAACGTTCCAGCTGGCCGCAACGGATAAAAGAGTGACCAATCCACTCAGAACCACAAGTGGTGCTGACAGGCCATCGGCTCCGAGAGACCATTCCAATCCGATTGATGGAACCCAGCTCACCCTTTCCACGAGCTGGAGACTGCTATCACTCGGGTCGAAATGTTGGCTGAAGACCACCAGCATCAGCAGGAGGTCGACGAGTAGGACGCCGATGGCCAGATTTCGCGGCAAAGTTGACTGCTGCGAGTCATCACCTGGAAGCAATGGCATCAACAAAGCCATCGCCGCGGGTAGCAAAACGATGAGCGAGAGCCAGGGGAACGCTGCCTGAGACGCAGCCGTCAGCGGCAAATTGGCGTCCATGGCATTCGCAAGATTGTGATTGAACTTATCAGCCCTAGGGGCCTTGTTGAGTAATTCTACTCAGTATCTTTGGGGTGCCAGTGGCTCCCAGTCGTCTGAAGGTTAAGCAGTGGAGCGCGACTAGCGACGCCAGCCGCCTCCCAAGCCTTCACCATGGCATGACTAACTGCTGGCCCTCGTTCTTCTGCGCAAAGAGCCAGGATGCTTGGCCCCGCGCCACTGATGGCACACCCCCAGGCCCCAGCCGCTATGGCAGCCTCTTTGACTTCCTGGCCACCTTTGATCAGCCTCCAGCGATAGGGCTCGTGTAGACGGTCATGCATTCCGTCTGAGATCAAATCGCCGTTTCCGGTCCTCAGGCCTTGCAGCAGGAGGGTGAGGGCGCCGAGGTTGACCACTGCATCACCGACGGGAACTGATTTGGGCATGGCCCGCCTCGCTTCGCTGGTGCTGAGACGAATGGCTGGGATCGCAACGACTGCCTTGATGCTGGGCATCCATTCGCAACGCACCACTCGCCAGCGTTGCGAGGCAGCCTTTGCGGTCATGCAAAGCCCCCCCAGTAGCGAAGGCACAACATTGTCTGGGTGTCCTTCGATATCGATCGCGAGCTCCAGCAGTTTTTCTCGACTGAGCGGTTCTCCCACCAAGGCATTGGCACCGACGAGCCCGGCCACGATGGCTGTGGCGCTGCTGCCTAGGCCCCTGGCTGGTGGAACGGCTAGACGCACTCGAGCCTCGATGGCTACGGGCTCTTGGCCGGCTGCTTTCCAGACCCGCTGCGCGGCTCGATACACGAGGTTGTCTGGCCCTCCCCGTAAGTGAGACCCCTCCTGCCCCTCGATGATCAATTCAAATCGTTCTCCATCGCCATCGATTCGACGCATGGTGAAACGGTTATTGAGATCCAGAGCAGCGCCTAGACAGTCGAATCCTGGTCCAATGTTGGCGGTGGTAGCGGGAACATCCACCACCACTGTTTGGCCGATACGCGGCTGCGCCATCCCTGCGATTCCACTTAGGCCAGTGTCCCACTTGACTCAGCCAAGATTCTTGCCCGACAGGCTGCGCTGAACAGACCTGCTTCAGGGTCGATGACGGCGGTAACCCTTAAACCATCCAAAAACTCTTCAAAACGACCCTTTTGACGCATGGCCTTCAGAAAGGTTGCTGA
>JAVBIX010000051.1 GCA_030756895.1 Synechococcus sp. SP2 MAG | reverse complement strand
AGAAAGCCCATGGCCTTGCGTACGCGATCCACGGTGGCTGTTGCCACGCCTTCTGCCCGTTCACGGCCTTGATGCAGCACGTTCTCTAATTCGGCCCGATCATCCATAAGCTCGTTGTATCGGCTTTGAATGGGCTCTAGAGCGCTCACGGCGGCCTCTGCCAATAGAGGCTTGAACGTTCCCCAGCCCATCGCTGCGCATTCCTCAGCAACGGCTGTTCGGCCCTTGCCGCTTAGCAGGGCATAAAGCCCGAGGAGGTTGTCGGTTTCCGGTCGATCGGGGTTGCTGAATTCAAGACCCATTTGAGGGTCTGTTTTGGCCCGCTTGATCTTCTTCGTGATGAGTGCAGGTGGGTCAAGCAGGGTGATCCGACTGCTGTCGTTCGGATCGCTTTTGCTCATTTTGTTGCGGCCATCCGTCAGGCTCATCACCCTTGCCCCCTCGCGCATGATCAATGGTTTGGGAACCTGCAGGAGCGGTTGATCCTCTGAGCCGAAGCGAGCATTGATGCGTTGTTGGGCGATATCGCGCGCTAACTCCAAATGTTGTTTTTGATCTTCCCCAACAGGCACAAGGTCTGCGTCATAGAGAAGGATGTCTGCGGCCATCAGCACTGGGTAGTCAAGAAGGCCCACAGAGACGTTGTCGCCTTGCTTGACTGCTTTTTCTTTGAACTGAATCATCCGCTCCAGCCAGTTCAAGGGAGTGACGCAGTTCAGTAACCAGCACAGCTCGCTGTGAGCTTTGACATGGCTTTGGACAAAAACGGTGGATTGATCAGGGTCGAGACCACAAGCCAGGTAGAGGGCTGCAGTGCTGAGGGTGTCCTCCGCCAAACGATTTGGTTGGTGTGGAACGGTGACGGCATGCAGATCCACGACACAAAAAAATGTGTCGTTGTCGTGCTGCAGATCCACCCAATTACGAATGGCGCCCAACCAGTTGCCCAAATGAAGAGCACCTGTTGGTTGAACGCCGGAGAGAACCCTCGGCCGCCCCATCGATCAGGCTCCTGTCTCGCTGTTGTCGTCACTTGCTGGCGGGGAAGTCCCATCGCTAGCGCTGGCGTCTGTTGC
>JAVBIX010000050.1 GCA_030756895.1 Synechococcus sp. SP2 MAG | reverse complement strand
GGCCGTGGTGTCCGATTACGTTCACCCCGGTTGCCTTCTCCGCGTGATTCTTCGGATCGACGCCCGCCGCCTTGGGCTCGCTGCTGAGCGATCAGCTCAGTGAGCTGGCCGTCCTCCAGCATCTGAGCAAGAGCGCGAACGGCAAAACCCAGCACTGCAACTGTTGAACGCAGATTGAAAGCCTCTTGAAGGGCTCTCACTGCACGCATTTCGTTGTCACTGAGTCGAATACGGAATCCGCCCCCCTCTTTGTTGCCGGAATTGCGGCCGCCACGGGAGCCCCCGCCGTTCTCACCTTGTCTGCCCTGTTGACGGGTATCGCTGTTGGAATCAGTCATGGCCCGAGGCCTGGAATCAGGCGCAAGTGTGACGCATCACCGAACTTCTAGGAGCTTCCTTTCTTGATCTCCGTGCTTAACCGTGGGTTCCACGGAAGGTGATTACCTGTTCGGCATAGTCCCGAGGCTCGAGATGAATGGTGCAGCGAACGGGCCCGAAGCGGGATTCCAGGCGCTCCTCAACCCGTTCAGTGATTTGATGAGCCGCAATCAGGTCATCCACATCCACCACCATGTGCATGTCAATGAATACTTGTTGTCCGAGGACTCCTCTGCTGGCGATGTCATGGCAATTAAGGACTCCAGGTACACCTAATGCCAGTTCGTTGATGGCTTCGGGTGCAATTGCGATGTGATCCACAAGCCAGGGAAGGTTGTCGCGTAATACCTGCCAGCAGACACGGATCAAGAACACTGCAAGTGGCATGGCCAGGGCGACATCCAGCCAGCTGACCTTGAGTAGCCACGCCCCAGTCAGTCCCACCAGCACGATCACCGTGGTCCAGATGTCGCTCGTGGTGTGGTGGGCATCGGCTAGGAGAAGCGGACTGTTTAATCGGCGCCCCTCGCGTCGCTCGTAGCTGGCGAGCAGAAGATTGAAGACGAGCACCAGGAGCAAAAGCAAAAGCTCCGTTGCGTTGATCCGCAGTTCAGGTAAGCCCTGAGTGAGTCGTTCGCTTGAGGTGAGCAGGATTTCGATCGCTGTGAAGAAGATGAAACCAGCGACCGCAAGCGCTCCAATCCCTTCGTATTTGTGATGGCCGTAGGGATGATCTCGGTCTGGTTTGGGATCCGAGAGCCCATTGGTAATCAGTCCTGTCAAGCTTGAAAGCGCGTCGGTTGCGCTGTGCATCGCATCCGCAACCACAGCGAGTGATCCACTGGCTAGACCCACCACCATTTTGAGCAACGTCATAACCAAGTTGATGGTGAGGGCAACCATTAAGACCCTTTTGACCTCATGACGACGATCTCGGGCCATCGATGTCAGGCACAGGCCTCCTAACCATATGAATTCCAAGCACAGAGGTCCTGAAATAAGGGCCGGAGTCGGCGCTGCCAGTTTTCATACGTGTGCAAGCGCTGGTCTGACTGGACAGGTTGAGCTAGGAAAGCCCCAAGTCATGGATTTGTTGTGCTGATGCCGGTTCCATCAATCAGCACCATCAAGCTGATTCCATCCATTGCAGGGAAACTTGTTCTGGCTGGAGGGACCCTGGCATTTGGGAGTTGGCTGTTTAGCGACATTGTTCACCTTCCCGGTGGAGGCGCAGGCTTCCTGGTCTTGGGGGCTGGCCTCTGGTGGGTGTCCCGTCCTTCTCGGGCTGCTCAATTTTCAGAGCCGTCCTCCATCCCCGGATGGATCCGTCGTTGTGAGTCGGTGCTTGCGCAGTTCACAGAGCTGGAGCTGTCGTTAGGTCTTGATGGTTTGCGACATCCACGCGAACAGGAGCTTGATCTCTTGAAAGCTCAGCATTCACCTCTCAGTGTGGGTGTGGTCATCAGTGAGGGCGGGACCCACCCGAGCACTTCAGAGCTTCACACCGCTTTGGAGGGTTCCAATTCACTTGAGCTGTGCATTGCCAAGCCGTTGCCTGTGGTGGCTGATGCCTGGAGCTGGCCCCAGGAGCTTGAGCAGCTTGATGTGATCTTGTACGGACTTCCAATGCCCCTAAGGGCAGCTGATCTTTTGCGGTTGGAACAACTGCCCACTGACCGCCCCGCTTGGTTGCTCATTAAGGATTCTGTTCAGGACTCGCGCGAAGCACGACAGGACGCCTTGAGCTGTCAGTTACCAAAGCCATGGTGCGATCGACTGCTGTTCTGGAGCGGTGAGTCAGCTGATCTACGGAGGGGCTTGCATCCGGTGCGACGTCATTTTGCCCAGCCTTCTCGGAGCCGCGAGATCACCAAGCAACGCTTGTTGACCTCTCTTCATCGCCGTTGGCAAGCAGAGCTGGAGCAGTTGCGTCGTGAGCGATTCCGTTCCCTGCTTCAACGGAGTCAGTGGATTGTGGCGGGTGTGGTGATTGCCTCCCCTGTTCCAAGCGTTGATCTACTTGCTGTGGCTGTGGTGAACGGTTTGATGGTGAAGGAAATGGCTCAAATCTGGGGATGCTCCTGGAGCTCTGAGGTGTTGCAGGTTGTTGCTCGCCAATTGGGGACCGCAGCCCTTGGGCAGGGGGTTGTGGAGTGGAGCGGTCAAGCACTGCTTGGCATGGCCAAGCTTGACGGTGGTACTTGGTTGGCGGCAGGGATGCTCCAAGGCCTCAGCGCTGCCTATCTCACCCGGGTTGTGGGGGCATCAATGGCTGATTGGATGGCCCTGAATGCGGGTGTTGCCCAGCCTGATCTAGAGGACCTCAAACGCCAGGCCCCGCTGTTGGTGGCGAAGGCGGCAGAGCGAGAACGATTGGATCTTCCTGGTTTTGCTGATCAGGCCAGGGAATGGCTGAAGATGCAGAGATTCGCCGGCGCGTGACACAACTTCATGAATTGTTCATGAAGTTGTCATGAAAAATGTTGTCGAGATAATGAGATCCGTTGGTTTCACTTGAATTTTGGATGGCTTTTCATCATCTTGACTTTGATCATGGATCCTTTTTTGAGGATTGATTGATCGATCCCGTTCTTATTTTCATCTCATGGCAACTGCCGTTCGTAGCGGTCGCTTAAGCAGCTGGCAAAGTTTTTGTCAGTGGGTCACAGATACCAACAACCGTATTTATATCGGTTGGTTCGGTGTGCTGATGATCCCTTGTCTGCTTGCTGCTACCACTTGCTTCATCGTCGCTTTCATCGCCGCCCCTCCGGTTGATATCGACGGCATCCGCGAGCCTGTCGCTGGCTCCTTGCTTTATGGCAACAACATCATTTCTGGTGCTGTTGTTCCTTCCAGCAACGCCATTGGCTTGCACTTCTACCCAATCTGGGA
>JAVBIX010000005.1 GCA_030756895.1 Synechococcus sp. SP2 MAG | reverse complement strand
GATGCCTGTGGGGGAACGCTCTGCCCTGCGCGCCCAGCTGGTGAGCGACCGCTGGCTGGCGGACCTGGGGGAAAGAATCGGGATTGAATCACTGCTGAAGCTTGGATCCAAGGCCAGCGGTGACCTAGCAGCTCGCGCCACCCTCTGCGCCGAGCATTGCGAAGCCCTGATCGGTGCGATCTACCGGATCAGCGGCAAGGTGTTTCCAGTACAAAGTTGGCTCACGCCCTACTGGAGCGAAACCAGCCGTGAGGTGCTCGCGGATCCCCACCGCGGAAACAGCAAGTCGGCGCTGCAGGAATGGACCCAAGCCCAGGGGCTGGGGTTACCGACCTACACCTGCCAAGAAATCAGCAGGCGCCATGGCGACCCCCGGCGCTTTCACTGCCAGGTGTTCATTCAGGACCAAAACAGCCCAACGGCAGAAGCCTGGGGTGGATCGCGGCGTCAGGCGGAGCAGCATGCGGCAAAAGCTGCCTTACTCAAACCTCAAGAGGCCGAAGGCGGCAGCATCGCTCCGCACTGATCGCAATGCAGCGCTTTGTTGTGATGGGTTGAGGCTCCACAACTCAGGCAGCTGCGGCCGCCGCCGCGCACCTGCTGCATCGTTTCCACCGTGATGATCCCCGTTGGAATGGCGATGATCCCAAAGCCCAGCAGCATCACCACAGCAGCCAGCAATTGCCCGAGCACGGTTTGGGGAACGATGTCTCCATAACCAACAGTTGTCATCGTGACGATTGCCCAATACACCCCTTGGCCAACAGTCTGGAACTGGGTTTCTGGATGGCTGCTTTCCACAAGCACCATCAAGTAACCCAGCACGACCTGGGCCATCACCACAAAAAACAAAAACACGCCAATGCGGCGTGCACTGGCTTTTAAGGCATTACCAAGCAACTGGGCTTCATCGAGGAAGCGCAGCAGTTTGAAGACTCGCAGCACCCTCCCGAATTTAAAGATCCAAAGAATCAGGCCACTGCTGATCTGGGGAACGAAAAAAAACAGAACGGCTGAGACATCAATCAAGCCGTAAAAGCTGAACAAGTACTTGCGCGGCCTGGGCGACACCCATAGGTGCAGCAAGAAGTCGGCGATGAACACCAACAAACAACCATGCTCGAGTTGCCCCACCCAACTGGGCACTTCCCCCGGCGCTGCCAACCTCAAGGGATGGGGCTGCACCAAAAGGCCAGCCACACTGAGCAGAATCGTGCCAAAAATGATCAGGTTGTAGACACGGCCGGCCCTGGTGTCGGCATCAAGAACAATCCGCCGCAAGCGCAGACGCAGGGTCATCACATCAGGCGGCGCTGAGATCGCTGAGGCGCATCGTCACGAGCTTGTCCCAATTCCCGCCTTCAAAGAGCACGGCCGCGCGATCGCCACTGATGCGCTGCACAAACCCGGTGTAGCCGGCATAGATCGAACGGGCATCCACCACGGTGACCGTGGCGCCAGGCAGGATTGGTACAGCGGAGGCCATGAACGGAACGGGCAGTCGTGGCGCCATTATCGAATGATGACTTCCACTCCGTCACCTAGCTCAGCTGATCCGAACAGCGCAGACGAATGGATGCCTGTGGGGACGCTCGTGGGCGCTCAGGGGTTACAGGGCGAGCTACGCCTCAACCCCGCCAGTGATTTTCCCGAGCGCTTCACTGAACCTGGGCCTCGTTGGTTGCAAATCAAGGGAGCAGAGCCAAAAGAAGTGGAGCTCCTCGAAGGCCGGCAGCTGCCAGGCAAAAGCATCTATGTGGTGCGCCTGAAGGGGGTGAACAGCCGCGCCAGCGCAGAAGCGCTCGTGGGCAACACCGTGCTCGTACCCGCTGCGGATCGGCCCGAGCTGGCCGATGGGGAGTTTCACCTGCTCGACCTGGTGGGCCTAGAGGCGCGCTTGGGCGGCAGTGATGATGCGATCGGCACAGTGAGCAACCTGATCAGCGGAGGCAATGACCTGCTGGAGATCGAGCTGCACAGCGGCAAAACGGTGTTGGTTCCGTTTGTGGAGGCAATCGTTCCAGAGGTGCAGCTGGAGGAGGGCTGGTTGCTGCTCACCCCGCCGCCAGGACTTATGGAGCTTTAAGCGAACCAAATCAGCAGCAAGGGCACCATCAGGGTGTAAGCCAGCGACAGAGGCCAACCAAAGCGGAAAAAGTCCAGGAAGCGATAGCGACCAGGGGCATAGACCATCAGGTTGGTTTGATAGCCAATCGGCGAGAGGAAGCTCTGGCTGGCAGCAAACACCACAGCGGTGGCAAACAACATCGGCGGCTGCCCCAAGCCGGTGGCCACAGCAGCAGCGATCGGTAAAACAAGGGCCACTGCGGCCGCATTGCTGAGCAGTTCAGTTGCCACCAGGGTGATCGCATAGATCACCAACAAAGACACGTAGGCGGAGCTGTTTTGCAACAGCATGAGCAAGCTTGAGGCCGCCTGATCAGCCAGCCCCGTTTTCTGCAAGGCCACACTGAAGCTGTACAGACCACCCAGTAGCAGATAAAGATCCCAGCGAATCGAGCGCAGCGCCGTTCCGGCATCGAGACATTTCCCGATCACCAACACCCCCACACCCACGAGCACGGCTGCCACCAGGGGCATCACCTTCAGGCCGGCAAGTAGCAGCACGGCCAGCATCACGCTTATCGCTAAGCCCTTGCGATCGGTGGAGGGCAGGTCGTCATCGAGCTGATCGAGCACCAC
>JAVBIX010000049.1 GCA_030756895.1 Synechococcus sp. SP2 MAG | reverse complement strand
GGCATGGAAGTGATGCACGAGCGCAACGCTCATAACTTCCCTCTCGACCTGGCAGCTGCTGAGTCCACACCTGTGGCTCTTCAAGCACCTGCAATCGGTTGATCTGGAAATCATCCAAAGTTCAGATCAACTGAACTAGAAAGCCCCCTCCTTAAACGAGGGGGCTTTTTTGTGCGCTGGTAAGAGCATCAAGAAGATGCAACGTCTTTAGGTAAGGAAGATTTTTTAGGAGCCATAGGACCAGTTGGTGTCACGCCGATCCAAGGTTGGAAACGATTTTGCGCTCAACTGATTTGGTAGGGAGTCAAGGCTGATGGGCTCCAATGTTTTCAAACTGAATGTGGTTTCACGAACTGCCTTCGTCGCTTGAAAAAGATCAAGCAGTGTGATGCTCGGATCAGATGTGCGTTGCGTCCCTAATAACCGACGAGGTCCGTTTCCCATGGCACCAAGACTGAGCACTCGCTGTCCCGTGAGTTCGCCCGGATACCAGGCGTGGTGATGTCCTGAGAGGTAGAGGTCTACCTGATGACGTTGCATTAAATCGGTGAGGTGCATGGCGTCTTCGATGGACTCACCGGCACGATCTCGACCAACACTGATGGCGGTCAGTGGGAGGTGTCCCATCACCACACAGCAATCGTCTGGAGATCTGAACTCTGAGGCCAGTGCTTGCTCAAGCCACAGCCGTTGGCCTCGATCAACAGTGGCGGATGACGCATCAATCACGACGACGAATAAGCCAGGCTGCTTAACACTGAACTGAAATGGGTATTGCTTCGCGTCGATGAACTCGAGCCCAAGCCGGTTCTTCTGATGGTCCCAAAAGGCCTCTGCCTGATGGCGCTCTCTTGCAAAAACGTACCGAGAGGAAGTTGTTTGACTGGATGCGTCGTGATTGCCCATCGTTGGGATCATTCCAATCCCTTGCTGAAGGAGGGGATTGAGAACGGTGGATTGGAAGCTGCTCCACATCGCCTCAAGCTGAAAATCCGTCAGGCTGATCTTCTGGCCGGCCACCATGTCCCCTGCGCAAAGCACCAGATCTGGCTTCAGTTCAGAGATCAAATCAAGTCCTGCTGCCACGCTTGGGCTGTAGCGGGTTGACCCATAAGGACCGTTGAGATCACTGATCAAGGCAAGGCGAAGATCCCCTCGCTCTGAAGCAGCCACTGGCTCCAACGTTTTTTGGTTGGACGCTGCTTGAACGGCAGGAAGCAAACACCGACTCACTGCCGTGGTTGCTAACAGCCTCAGAAATAGACGCCGACTTGTTTGCATCTCGCTAACGGTATGAGCACATCAGCAACAAGGCCATTAATCAGCTGAGCTGATCATTGGGATCAGGAGCGCTCACGCCGGGCATCGTGTCAGCAGCGCAATCTTCCTTTACATTGCCGGTGTCGGGTTAACCGACCTTCTTTATTCGCCACCGGGATTTATCCCACAGGCCCCTTTCCGTTCTCATGACTACCACCATCCAGCAGCGCTCCGGCGCTAACGGCTGGCAGCAGTTCTGTGAGTGGGTCACCTCCACCAACAACCGTCTTTATGTCGGTTGGTTCGGTGTTCTGATGATCCCCACACTGCTTGCCGCTACCACTTGCTTCATCGTTGCTTTTATCGCCGCACCTCCGGTTGATATCGACGGCATCCGCGAGCCTGTTGCAGGTTCACTGATGTATGGCAACAACATCATTTCTGGTGCTGTTGTTCCTTCCAGCAACGCCATTGGCTTGCACTTCTACCCAATCTGGGAAGCTGCCTCACTCGACGAGTGGCTCTACAACGGCGGTCCTTTCCAACTGGTTGTGTTCCACTTCCTGATCGGCATCTACGCCTATATGGGACGTGAGTGGGAACTTTCCTACCGCTTGGGCATGCGCCCTTGGATCTGTGTTGCATACAGCGCACCTGTTGCTGCTGCATCTGCAGTGTTCCTGGTCTACCCCTTCGGTCAGGGTTCTTTCTCTGACGCCATGCCTTTGGGCATCTCTGGAACCTTCAACTACATGTTGGTCTTCCAGGCTGAGCACAACATCCTGATGCACCCCTTCCACATGCTTGGAGTGGCTGGTGTCTTCGGTGGTTCACTGTTCTCCGCCATGCACGGTTCATTGGTGACCTCATCCTTGGTTCGTGAAACAACCGAGACCGAGTCCCAGAACTACGGCTATAAGTTCGGCCAAGAAGAAGAGACGTACAACATCGTGGCTGCTCACGGCTACTTCGGTCGCCTGATCTTCCAATACGCCTCGTTCAACAACAGCCGTAGCCTTCACTTCTTCCTTGCAGCCTGGCCTGTAGTCGGCATCTGGTTCACCGCCCTTGGCGTGTCAACCATGGCCTTCAACTTGAACGGCTTCAACTTCAACCAGTCAATCCTTGATGGTCAGGGCCGCGTCCTGAACACATGGGCCGACGTTCTTAACAGAGCTGGACTTGGCATGGAAGTGATGCACGAGCGCAACGCTCATAACTTCCCCCTCGACCTGGCAGCTGCTGAGTCCACACCTGTGGCACTTCAAGCACCTGCAATCGGTTGATCTGGAACCCCTTAAAAGTTCAGATCAACTGAACTAGAAAGCCCCCTCCTTAAACGAGGGGGCTTTTTTGTGCGCTGGAGACAGTTCAACTCGAGATTATCCATAACGAAAAGCTGCGCCCACACCGTTTTGGTGCAGTGCTCTTTCTTGGGTTAGGCGTAGGGGCCGAAGTGTGTCGCGCAGGTCGCTCCGCACTGGGCCCCAAGCTTGATCGCGTCAGTAGTGGACCATCCTGCAGCGAGTCCTGCTGTTACGCCAGCCGCAAAGCTGTCGCCGCATCCATAGGTTTCCATAAGGGCGCCTGGCAGAGGTTGGGCTTCAAATCGTCCGCCTGGAATGAGGAGCCCTCCTTTCTCTCCTTCCGTGGCGATTCGCAAGGTTGGTGCTGGAGAGAGTGCACCCTCTTCGATGCATTCGCCTGGATCCAGATTGCTGCCGATCAAGGCATCGAGACTGACTCCCGCCTCATTGAAAACGGGTAGCCGAAGGCGCGGCGTTGCCGTTAAAACTTTGGCAGCTCGAGCCAGCTTCAGGCCCTGAGGATCGGTCGCAGAGACAAATACCCCAGCGCAATCGGCGAGGAGCTCCCAAGGCAATGGATCATCAGCGATTGGCGTCAGCCGCTCCCCAATGACCGTGATCGCCCGATCACTGCTTCGATCAACCAAGCTGATACCGCGGCGGGTGGGTTGGTCACGCCAGGCAATAATTGGGTTGACACCCAACTCGCGCAGGCGTGCTTCGCTGCGTGCGCCGATCTCATCTTTCCCAAGAGCCGTGAAGAAGGCCACTCTTTGCCCCGTGAGCCTGGCCAGTTGAACAGCCACCACTGCTCCAGCTCCAGCTGGCTCTTCGAGGGATCGATGGGCACGGCTGATCTGCCCAGGCGAAGGGAGCTCACTCACGGCAAGAAACGTGACCCATTCGAGGTGCCCGACAACAGCAAGATTGAGATCAGTAGGAAGTGATGCCATCTAAGGAATCGGCAGAATCGACTTGGCCGCATCCCGGAGGCGCACATTAATCCGACCGAGTACTTCGGTTACTTCTACGGCTCCACCTACGGTCAATTGATCTTCATCGGATGTCCCTACTAGGACAGGACCTTCATCGACGCCTTGCACTTTGACTGGGGCGATGACCTCATCAACGGAAACCTGTCCTTGAACCTCGATAGTTTTGTTTGAGTCAATCAAAACGGGTTTGATGACGGAAACTTGGCCTTGAACGGGAAGGGCTTCAGAGGCATCAATTGAGATTGAGCCTTCACTTTTCACGCTGACAGGTGCCTTGAGTTCGTCAACAGTGATTCCGCCAACAACTCGTACTGGAAAAGGCTGACCGACGGGAAGTCCGATGGGGATGGGTTGACGCAGAATCTGAGTAGCAGCAACAGCAACTGACCACGCTGCTATCACAACAGCGAGTGGCCAGCGGCTTGCCATCGCCAGCGTGAACCAGCGCGGATCGTTGTTCTCTGGCATCAAATTAATTCTAAAAACTCATCCGGTTGTACCGGATTTTTAGAAAATAATTAGTGCATTAGGTCCAGATCTTGAAAATGTCCTAAAGCTCGTAGTCTTCTTCAAATCGATTGAGGAGACCTTTGTAGAGCACTAATGTGCCTTCGCTTTCTTCAGTGATGCCCTCAGCGTCATAAAGCTGGGCGAGATGGCTGCATGCGGCATGAACTTGCACAAAGGCTTCTGCATATTCGTTTTGAATATCTTCTTCGCGAATGTCTCGAATCAAAGCAGAAATAAACTCGACTTTCTTATGAGCCGCTTTGATTTCGGCTTCCATGTCTTTGCTGAGTTTGCGCCGCTTTCGAGCCATTGGACTGCACTGTCAGCCCTTAATCCTAGGGCCAGGGGACTGACAGTTCTTGGCTTGGCCTGAATCAGAAACAGAAGGGGAGCATCTGAGCGCTGCAAGTCACGTAGCCGTCAACGAGGGGGCCGAGGCCGATCTGATGGAGAATCCCTTGACCTGTGAGTCCTTCCGTGATCACCCCGATGACGAATCCGAGCATGGCTGCACGACCATTGAAAAGCTCAACTTTCTTGAGTTGATCTTCGTGAATGGAGCGAGCTGCTTTGTTTTGGAACCAAGTGTCGTTAGCGGGGGAGCGATCCATGGTGATGCGTCAATTGAAACGAACTGTAACAGAGGTTTGACGTTGGACCGTCTTGCGGCTATGGCCTCCTCCAAATCACCGGCTGTCGTCGCTTCGGGTAGAGCTCGCGGCACATGGGGCAAACGGTTCCATCGCATCCACGAGCAGTGCAATGCTCGCGCCCATAAAAAATGATTTGCAAGTGAAGCTTGTTCCAGCTCTCCGGAGGGAATAGGGATTTCAAATCCTTTTCAGTGCGTTCAACGCTGTCTCCATTGCTGAGCCCCCAGCGCTGCGCTAATCGATGAATGTGAGTGTCCACAGGGAAGGCAGGTACTCCGAAGGCTTGGGCCATCACCACGCTTGCGGTTTTGTGGCCTACGCCAGGCAGCGCCTCCAGTTCTTCAAAGCTGCTGGGCACGTGTCCCCCATGCACAGTGATCAACAGGTGAGCGAGTTTGTGCACATTGCGAGCTTTGGTTTTAGCGAGCCCGAGTTGGCGGATGTGTTCGAAAATCTCCGCTTCAGACAAAGCCGCCATGGCACTAGGAGTTGGTCCAGCAGCAAACAAGGCTGGAGTCACTTCATTGACCTTTTTGTCGGTGCATTGCGCGCTAAGAAGCACAGCGATCAACAGGCTGAAAGAGTCGCTGTGATCGAGAGGAATGGGTGGATCTGGATAGTGCTCATCCAGGCGGCAGAGCAGATGGGAAGCACGCTCTTTTCTGAGCAATGGTCAACGAGTGGCAGGACTGCCATCATGACCTCACTGCTTTTGCGGCCATGACATCTGTTCGTAAAGATGGTTCATCAGACGTCACTTCGGCTTATCAACGTGCAATCGCACGAGAAGAAAAGGGTGTGAATTCTGACGAGCATGTTTCAGCAGTTGAGTCGCCCCAGCCGCGACTTCGTTCCCAGTACCAACCGAAATCTGATAACGACAGTGACAGCGATAGCGATCTCTACCGCCATCACAGCCAGCAGCAATCGGCGGAAGGGGGGTGAAGTTTTGGCTCTTGGGTCTCTTGATCTTTGTGATCAGAACATCAAGGATTGAACTCTTACGAGCCAGGCTGAATGGCTTTTTTAAGGGTGTCCACGCCTTTCTGGATCGCCTCTTTGGGCGCTTCGATCATTCTTTTCTGGGTGTTTGACCAGATCGTGACGGCATAGACCAGCGCACCGCCAAGAATTAACGCTGCCAGAACTAGGCCAATGCCAGTGCCGCCGCCTTGCTTGATCACCACAGGTTGCTGTTGATTGTCTTCAGGCATAGGAGGACCTTTCTGCTTTTATCAAAGTGATCTCCCAGAGGTCCTAGCGAAGCGCAGGTTGATTGTCAGGTTGCTTCAAGAAGCTTTGAAAGAAACCCCTTGACGAGAGAAACGAGTGATCAGCTGAATAATCGGCCTTTCGATCAACACTGAAAGACTTGGATTGACGCTTGGCCTAGCGTCGAGTTGAACAAGCATTTTCAAAAGGAGCTGCCGTGAACACCGCCGTGAGGGGGATTCTCTACGTTTCGGTTTGGGTTGTGGTGTGGGGTGTCGCCTCATCAATCGTGGATTGGGTGTTGTTAGGCGGAGAGGTCTACGAGATGGGATCTTTTGGCCAAGTGGCCACCTTTATCGGCTATGGAGCCGCTTGTTCTGTCTTGGCTGTTCGCTTATCTGGTCGCTTCCTCAAATCAGCTGAGGATCAGGCTGACGGCTGATGCGGTTCACGTGACACAGCGCCGGCTGCCAAAAGACCTGCGATGAATCCACTCGCGTGGCCAATCCAGCTCACTCCTGCGGGTGAGGCCCAGGGCAGCAATCCAGGTAAGGCGCTTCCGTAGAAGGCAACTGCAATCACGCTTAAGGCGATGGCAAGCGGTCGTCGTTCGAGAAATCCGATCAGCACGAGGTAGCCAAGGAGTCCGTAAACAACTCCCGAGAGTCCGTGGCTGCCAACAGGCCAAAACAACCAGACCGGAATCTCGAGAAGAATCACGGCAATCCAAACCGCCACATAACCGCGCAAGCTCTTTAACAGCACGAGATAACTGAGAGGCAAAAAAACAATGCTGTTGCCGATGAGGTGACCAAGATCTCCATGGCTGAATGGAGCGGTGAGCAGGGTCCACCAAGGAGTGCCAGGCCCCATGGCTAAGTTCCATCGTCCGCCAAGCAGGATTTGGTCGATGCCTTCCTGAAGCCAGGACAGGCCTAAAAGGATTAGGGGAAGAACGATCACTGCACTCTGAACGTCACTCCCATCACTGCGGTGATGTCTTTGTCAATGGTGCTGGTGTCATAGGAGCCATAGCTCCCCATTTTTGTGGAGTTCGGCACGGTGATTTGGAAGGTGCCTGTATCGGCATTGGTGATTGCTCCAATGCCGGAACCCGCCTGACCTGCAATCGCAATCGCTCGATCGCGAGCATCGGCAGTTGCTTTGGCAAGCATGTCGACGCGTTTTTCAGCCAGTTTTGTGTAGGTGTAAGCAGGTGGCTGAATCGCCAACGACACGCCGTCGCCAATCAGGTTGCTGATGGTGTTTGACGCCCCATTGATTAACGCCACATCGGAGCTGCCAACGTGGATTGACTGACGCGCTGTCCACTCCGTGTTGGTGAGCATCCCGGTCACACGGTTGCGAATGTCGTTGCGATCAGTCCGTAAAACAGTGAGTTGGGTGTTGCTTTCAGGGATGCCTGCAGCTTGCAGAAATGCAAGCGTGCGTTTCAAATCAGGTTGCAGATTTTGGTAAGCCTGCTGTTGGCTCAGACCATTACCACTCACGGTTACGGTCCAATCTGCGTAGTCGCTGCGGAGCCGTTCGGTGCTGGCACCAGTCACGGTCACGGTGTCTGTCGCGGTTCGAATCCCTTTTACGGCAACAGCTCCAGCCACAACAAGACCGCCGCTCAGCACCAGCATCGGCAACACCAGGGGAGGCGTTCGACGCCAAAGTGAAAGCTTGTTCTGGCCTGGGGACGATTGCTCTGGCAAGGACTTTTGACTTTCAACCATTTCAACCGATCTTTGGATTGGGATGTGTTTTTCGCGATCACAGCTGTGACTGGCTATGACCCCAGTTGGGATTTCTGATTGGTGATAGATGCCAAAAAGCGCTGAGGTGATCGTGATCGGCAGTGGGATTGGCGGCTTGTGCTGTGCCGGACTCACTGCTCGAGCTGGTAAGGAAGTTTTGGTTCTTGAAGCCCATAGCCAACCAGGTGGCGCTGCCCATGGTTTTGAACGTCAGGGCTATCGCTTTGA
Organism: Synechococcus sp. SP2 MAG; assembly: GCA_030756895.1. Classification (GTDB taxonomy): domain Bacteria; phylum Cyanobacteriota; class Cyanobacteriia; order PCC-6307; family Cyanobiaceae; genus Synechococcus_C. Next base: position 1,305 of record JAVBIX010000049.1, on the reverse strand, counting down.
ATCTGGTCCATCCCTTTGGAGTGGGTTGTCGCGTTGGCCAAGTAGTAACCCGCTCGCCCAGATCCTGCGTGCCTTGGATCAGCCTCTGGATGTTCTGACCTACAAAGACTGGGATGTTTTGTTTCCGGAAGGGCATCTCCGTGTTGGGGTTGGAGGGGATGGATTTGAGCGCGTGGTGGAGAGGCTGCGCGGACCTGAGGCTGTGGCTGAGTGGAAGCGGTTTACAGAGGTGCTGCAGCCGATCGCAGCAGCAGCGGATGCCTTGCCGTTGCTGGCATTACCAGCATCCGTGGATGGGATTGGTCCTCTGTTGAGGCGTAGTGGGCGCCTTGTGCAGCATCTTCCAGCCATCCGCCATCTCAGTGGTGCGTTTGGCCCTTTAGTGGACCGTCATCTGCAGGATCCATTTCTGCGCCATTGGGTGGATTTGCTCTGTTTTTTGATCAGCGGTATGCCGATGGCTGATACCAACGCAGCCGCGATGGCCACCTTGTTTGGTGAGTGGTTTAACCCTGAATCATGCCTTGATTTTCCTAAAGGCGGCAGTGCGGCTGTGGTTGATGCACTCGTGCGTGGCCTCGAGGCTCACGGCGGCAGCTTGCGGCTTGGCGCAAGGGTGCGTCAGGTGTTGCTCGATGGTGATCGGGCCATTGGAGTGGAACTCAGCAATGGCGAGACGCTTTACGCCGATGTTGTGGTGAGCAATGCGGATGCTTGGGGCACGGCAGCCTTGCTACCCGAGACGGCTGCGAAGACTTGGAGTCAGGAACGGCTGTCCACTCCTGGTTGTCATTCTTTCTTGCACCTTCATCTGGGATTTGATGCCAACGGTCTCGAGGATCTGCCGATCCATACCGTTTGGGTCGGAGACTGGGAACGCGGGATCGACGCTGAACGCAATGCTGTGGTGGTGTCGATTCCATCTGTGCTCGATCCCTCGATGGCGCCGGAAGGACATCATGTGCTCCATGCCTATACGCCGGCGAATGAACCTTGGTCGGAATGGTCTGGTCTTCAGCGGGGAACGGCGGCTTATCAGGAGAAACGCGGACAACGTTGCCAGGTGTTTTGGGATGTGTTGGAGCAACGCATCCCCGATCTGCGCAGTCGTTGCCAATTAGTAATGGAGGGGACTCCTCTCACCCATCGTCATTACCTATCCACGCATCAAGGCAGTTATGGGCCTGCGTTGTCAGCTGCGAAGGGGCTGTTCCCTGGAGTCACCACTCCCATTCAGGGATTGCTGCAATGTGGTTCAAGTTGTTTTCCTGGAATTGGTATTCCACCCGTTGCTGCGAGTGGTGC
>JAVBIX010000048.1 GCA_030756895.1 Synechococcus sp. SP2 MAG | reverse complement strand
AGCACTGTGCCCACGTAGTCGAGATGCTGTTTGTCGTCGTTATCAGTCCAAACCTGTGGTGCCTTTGTAAAGAACATCCGATTCGAGAATGCAATGATCGCTGTTCCATTGGGCCGCGTAACTCGGAGCATCTCCGACGCGACATTTTCTGGTTGTGTCCAGTACTGCCATGCAGCAACGGCAAGACAGACATCAACGGATGCATCCTTTAAAGGAATCGTGGGGTCCAGATTCATGTCTTGGACGTAGTGGCTATCAAGTCTTGGGTTTGCTACGAGTTCTGCCTCATTCATTCCATGACCAATCACGCGCTCGTAATGAATGTCTTCTGGTAAGTGACTCACCCAAGATGATCCCAGGTCAAGCACAACCGCTCCAGAGGGAATGTGTTCTCTGTAGAAACTGGTGAGACGTGTCCTAAAGCCTTCGTCTAAATGCTGGACGAAGCGAGGTTCTGAATAAAAAACGCGATCAGGCTCGCGATCGAGCTTGTATCGCTGGTCTTCAGTAAGAATTTGAACTGCCATGAACGCATTTTGGCGAGTTTGTTGGCTGCCCTGCGAGTTCGAAGCCCTCACTCATCTGGCGGAAGCTGTTGCCAACCGCTGGTCCAAAGCTCTTGGTTCTTGAGTTCGTTCCAGTTGATGCGTAGACGAACGCTTGAATCAAGCACTGCTTCCAGTTCCACCCATCGGGATTGGCCTTTCCCGCCCTGAAGGATCAGACGAAAATGACGAAAACCCACCTGGGGTTGAACGCTTGTCCAGGCTTTGGCAACAGTCCAGCTCATGGATGTGGTGTGGCGAGTTTCAATGAAAACATTTAAATTTTGGCTTGTCGATCGTGAGTTTTCAGCATTGGAATGTCATGTGATTATTTTGATTCAGAGGATTGAAAGTCGTGAGATTGCCTATAAAACCCAAGTGTTTTGATTGTAAGACGATCAATGCTGGAAAGATTCTGCTTGTGTTTATAATCAACTCAGTTGAATCGGCCCATTGGCAAAGTTAGCAGAAACTGGTGTGAAAAGTCTTCAGCAATTTAATACAACAGGAGATGGTCGAATTGTCGCATTCCATAAATCTGTTTTGAATAGATTGATGAGAACGTTTGGCCTTTCGACGTATCAACTTTTATGGCTTTCGTTTTTGAAGGGAATTGTTCTCACCATGATTGCGATCTGCCTTTACTATGAGCTCCGCTAAGTCTTTTGAGGTCGTTTATCGCTCAATATTAAATTTTTGGGGCGTAAGATTTCCTTTGCTGTATATGTAATGGTCTTTGTTGCTTTAATGCCTAGAGGAGATTATGTCTGTTTTGCTTAATTTTGAACAGTTAATTTATTGATTCCGGTGGCTTTTACCCATGCGGCAATCGCTTCAAGGTCAGTGTGATTAGGAATGCAAAGGCATCCACTTCCTGGATTGCAATTGTGGATGCCGAGTCCGCTTCGGTCTGTTTTGAATTGTGGCTGTAGGTTCAACCAGATGTCTGTTCCCCATGGCTCCGGTTGTCCAAGCAGATAATCTCCAATTGGTAGAGCTGCTCCATTCCCTGGACTCCAGCGTCGATCAGCCGTTGGATTGGTGTTGTATCCACTGATGGCAGGCCATAGGGCAAGGCGTTTGCTTCCTTGAAGCAATTCGACCACCCATTGGCCGTTGCTGGGGTTGCCGGTGCTGGTAAGACGTCTTGCTTTCAAAGAAAAGCTATCGCGATGTTCCTTAAGAAGGGCGGGATTTGGACCTGTTTGGCCAGGATCAAGCTTTTTGGGTTTTTGTGTATTGCTTTGTTTGATTTCATGTTCGCTTATGGACTGCTTTGCTGAAATTCCTGGCTCACAGCTCATGATCAACAGCAAGGGTGCTGCCAAGAACAGTCCTTTTATGACTTGAAGCATTGCTTTGAAATGCATTACTTTTCTGTTGTTTGCTCTGTACTTTGATCTGAAAAATACTTCTTCATTGCTAGGCCTAATGCTTGTTAGTTAGTGGATTTGGATTATTTATGCCTTTGTGAATTAAACTCTTTCTTTTTAGGTTTGGGTTCGGTTTAGTTTTTGGTTATCTTTTGTTGTCGCGTTAACTGATTTCGCTTCCTGCATTGGCTGCTTAGGACTAGCTATTTTGGACCTAAGTATTGCATGCCCTTTTGGTAGCGAATGGTTTGAGGTTTATGCGGTTTTTTGGCTGAGAACGAGAGATCTTGCTACCAGTAAGTGGTGATCTTTTTGACTGATATGAAGCATTTGGTTCGTTTTGTTGTTGCGGTGTCTGGGATTGCCACGATTTCATCTCTGCAATTGTTAGTGGCTCCTGCAAGGGTCTCTGCCAAGACTATTGCGCGTGCTCAGGGGGTGTGCCGATTGATGAGTGGTGGTGCTGTCGCCTTTCAGGGGCATTGCGTGAGTCAACAAAAGGTCAATGCTGGCACCACCGTATTAGTGATCAAGCTTGATAATGGCTCCACCTATCGCTTTCGAGGACCTTCCAAGGAGGCTCTGCAAATTGAAACGTCTTCTGGCTTACACAACGCGCAATTTCGTGATGGCGGCAATAACAATGTTTTTGCATGGAATGACAGAGGTCAAGCGCAGCGCCTTGCTGTCCGTTTAGAAACCGCGCATGATCCGAGTCCTCGCTACAACAATTCTTCTTCAACGAGTGCGGGGTCTGCAATTGGAGCGTTTGCTGGAGCTTTGATCGGAAGTTTGATTCAGGGTCACTCCGGTCATGGCGGTGGAAATCAGCGCCAGCATGCAGAGTCAACCTGTCTTCGCGCAGTATCGAATCAGGTTGGACGAAGCCGTGATTCCCTTCAGATCGTTGGGACTGAATCGTATAAGGCGGGCTTTTCAGTTCGCGTCAAGGTTCCACGTGCAAAAGCTCCCTGGCTTTGCCGTGTGGATGGTGAAGGTCATGTAATTCAAGTTGAGCACACCCATCCCAATGGTTTCCTTTGATCCTGATTTGTGTCTTTGTATCGAAGTGAACGACGATCCAATTGACCAATCACTATGTTTATGGAGTAGCAATCGCTACGCATTGCATCGTTCACCTCGTTTTCGCGAGGCGCAGACCGGCCCAAGCCAAGGAACGGGGACTTGGGCTTTCTCGGAGAACATCATGACTACTCTTCTTTACAGAGGTCAGTCCTACGCAGCGCATCAGCCCTCAGCTGCTAAATCCTGTGTTGAGCTGACCTATCGCCACGAGCATTACAACTCTTGCCGTGAACAGGTCAGAGCTGAAATGCAACAGCATCCAGTTTTGAGCTACAGGGGCGTTCGTTACTCCAAGTGACTTAGTCGCTTAACTATTGTTTTTCAGTGGTTTGGCTTTCTGCCCGGTTGTTTACGCAATCGGGCTTTTTGTTTGGAATGAAAAATAATGTATGAATTACTTGTCCCAGACACTCTTGCAGTTTGCTTTTTTATATTGTGCTTTTGCTTTGCGATAGCTTTTGTTTTGTTCTGTTAGCTCCTTACTGGCATCGTTTGCGGCCTCACTATCACTCTTGCTTGAAATGATGTAGCGATTGATGCTCATTTTCGAGCCAAGGCTGTTCATGATTCTTGTGAGTAGCTCGCACTCTGTTGTTGCTTTGCTTTGCCCTGGATGCAAGCTCATAAGAGTCAGAACTGCTGCAGCTATTAAAGTTTTCATGATTTGATGCGTCAGTTTTGACGTTGATGTTGATGCGTTGCTTTTCGATTCAGCTTAGATCTCCCTTATCATTAATTTCATAATTGTTGTCTTAACACCTTCACATGAGCCAGCGAACGATTGCGATTACTGGGGCCTCTGGAAAAACGGGGTTTCGGATTGCTGAGGAGTTGATGGCCCATGGAGATCGTCCGCGTTTGTTGGTGAGGCCTACCTCTGTGATTCCCGACACCCTCAGTAATGCTGAGCAAGTTCGGCTCAGTTTGCAAGATCCATGCGCTTTGGATGAAGCCTTAAAGGGTGTGGATGCCCTCGTGATTGCAACGGGTGCTAGGCCTTCGATTGATTTGTTAGGGCCGATGCGGGTTGATGCTTGGGGCGTGCGATCTCAGGTGGAAAGCTGTTTGAGAGTTGGGGTGTCCAGGGTGATTCTCGTGAGTTCTCTTTGTGCGGGTCGTTGGCGTCACCCTCTGAACTTGTTTGGTTTGATCCTTGTTTGGAAACGAATTGGGGAGCAGGCTCTGGAGAGCAGCGGCTTGGATTGGACTGTGATCAGACCTGGAGGCCTTAGTGAAAGAGAGGAAGCACTCGAGGAAGAGGGGGTGTATTGGTCAGGTCCTGATCAGCAGGAGAAGGATTCCATTCCAAGGCGTCTTGTTGCCCGTTGTTGCGTAGAGGCGATGAATACTCCGGCCTCGATCGGAAAGATTCTTGAAGTAACAAGCAGTGCGTCTCGACCACTGATCTCCCTTCCCGATGCATTATTGAGTATTGATTCCTAGAGACCAGGTCCTGTGGATATGCGATAAATCAATCGTCAGGGTTTGATCTCTGATCGTTGTAATCAAGTTAAAAA
>JAVBIX010000047.1 GCA_030756895.1 Synechococcus sp. SP2 MAG | reverse complement strand
CTGATCGTTGTAATCAAGTTAAAAAGATGGGCCGCCACCCATCTTTTTTAATGACCCATGATGGCTGAATAGGCTTTCCTATTCCTTTGGTGATGCATTCTGCCAAGGCAATGTTGTTTGCTTTTAATGCCTATTAAACTTTGTAAGAGCTTTTTCTCTTATAGGAAAATCAGTGTATTTCCATTGTTGGAATCCAGAATGTGCCTTCTGTATGACTAGTGTGATCTCTTTTTGACATTAATGGGTCTGTGGAAATGATTGTTCCGCTGGCAGGATTAATCGCCTCAAGAACTTTTATTGCTGTGGTCTTTTCTGATGTTTTATTTTCACTAATTATCGCTTTTGATCTCAACTTCAACTTTTAGGTCCACCTAACAGGGTCTTTAGAAAAATGGTGGAGACATGAATCGGTTTCATTCCCCAGTAAGTCTCGGCTAATTGTGAGGCAGATTGCATTGAGAGGCAATGCAAATGCGCTTCCATCTCCGTCAAATGGACCTTCAACGTAGGCGCCAATGCGTTCGGCCATTAGAAACCCCAAAAACAACAAGATCCCTGTGGAGCTTCCTACTAAAGATGTGCCATCCATCTTGAAGTTCAACAAGAGCTGAAACCCGAAGATCCAGCTGAGCATGCGCACAAAGACGTCATAACTTGCAGGTAGGGGTGTGTTTCTAATTCTCTCCAGGCCACCGATTGCATCAACAGTGGCATTTGCAATGTTCATTAATTGTTCTCGTCCTCGAGCATTGATTTTCTTGTTCTCGTATAGTTCGCGAACAGCAAGTGCCCTAGCCTGCCCTAATTGTCTTAAAGTTGTAGTTGGTTTCATGTCTAGATTTTCCAGGAGATAGTCTTGGAAGCGTCTTAGATCTTGATGGTAAAAATTTCTCAACTGAAAATTAAGCTGCCAAGCCATTGCGACTTGATAACGCACTAGGTTCCTTCCGTGTGTACTCATTAAATGTTCTTCTGGAAGAAGGCTTGTCAGGATGTCTGTCCAATTGCGGCTGTGGTTTACGACTGCGCCCCATAATTGCCGCGCTTCCCACCAGCGACCAATCGCCTGAGTATTTCTAAAACCTATAAAGATCGAAACCGTGATCCCTAAAATTGAAACCACGCTGCCGCTTTGTTGCCAATTAGTAGGCACTGTTTCAGTCAAGATCAGCGTGCCAATGACTGCCAATAGCAATAGGTCGTAGCGCATACGCCATAGCAACAGCAACAGAACAACGAAGTAGTCCCGTCGAGCTGTACGCGGTGGATCGCCGTAGGGCCCAGACTTAATAGGCATGGCGTTTTTGAAGATTCGCTTTGACATCGTCCTGCGGCCCTCGGCGCTCTACAAGCATGACCTTATTTGGTGATACTCAGCACTTAGACGTTGATCTTGCTGTGATCGGAGCTGGTTTGGCCGGCACCGGTCTTGCCGCCTCTCTCCGCCAACGCGGTTTTGACGGCACGATCTTGCTGCTGGAGGCTGGTCGAGGCCCTGGTGGTCGCGCGGCGACGAGGCGTCGACGTGATGACATGCTCTGGCGGCTTGATCATGGAGCGCCTTGTTTCAGCTTCAGTCAACCAGTGCAGGGTCCTCTTGCTGAACTGTGGAATCCTCTTCTTGACCAAGGGATTGTCCAGCTCGATCTAGGACTTGTGGTTGGGCTCAGTGAGACGGGTTGTCTTGTTGACCCACCGGAGCATCCACTTCTCAAGGGTCCGCGTTTTCGTGGTGTCCCAACTATGGCCTCCGTGCCGGAAGCTTTCCTGCAGGCTGCAGGCCCTAAAACGCATGGGGCTTTTGGTGAACGAATCAGTAGCTTGCGCAGAGAGAATGGATGGTGGTGCTTTTCAGGTCAGCGTCGGGCACGTTCTTTGGTGGTCACAGGCAATCTTCTTGCCCATCCCCGTTCTCTCGCGATGTTGGGTTGGCCCGATGTTCCATTGCGCTCGGCAGTTCCGTCGAATGTGGATCCCTCCCTGGACGCTGCACTTGAGCAAATTGCTGAGATGCGTGCATCGGTGCGCTGGAATTTGATGCTCGAATTACCTCGCTGTGCCGACCATCTTCCTAGGCAAATTTGGTTGACATCTGGAGCTCAAGAAAAATTTGGCATTGAACGCATTGTTCTCCATCGTCAACAGGACCAAAAGCTCGGATTAGTGGTCCACGGATTGGATGACGGGTCCCCGATTACGCCAGACAGCCAGCCTGGTTTGTTGGTGATGCAGGAATTACGTCAACGCAAAGCTCTCAACGAACTATTGCTGCCTTGGCCAGAGTTGGCTCAGGCACTTCCCTTGGCTCGTTCCTTAGGGGTCATGCGTTGGGGAGCATCTCAGCCCCTGGATTATCCGCTCCCCACGTCCCTTCAATGGTGTGAGCCCAGTGCTGTTGGCTTTTGTGGGGATTGGATCGCCGGCCGAGGTTTTGGCATGGCTGAAGGGGCTCTACAAAGTGCGGTTGATCTCGCTGCTCAACTGATCTAATTAAATACGGAACGCGGAAGAATTGATAACAACAATTTCAGAATGGATAGCCAGCTCTGGTAAATGGCTCATTGATGCGTCAAAACAGTGCAAAGCGGATCAAGCATGCACCCGAGCTATCGCCCTGTTCAGCTCCATGCCAGCGTGCATGATGACGAGCCTTGTATGTGTTTGAGCTGCACTGATTTACGAGGACGCCTGACATTCAATGCGACACGATCTCATTCACTTTTGATTGGACAAGGCAGCCTCCAAGCTTCGGAGACGTTGTTCGTTGACCCCAAGATCTGATTCTCCAAGTCTTGAAACTGAGCGTGCCTGGAGTACAGATCGTTCCGAATCGGCGTAGAGCTCTAGATCGTCAACGAAGCCGAAAATCTGACTGCTTGCCGTTGCATGGAGATAGTCCGCTTGCTGTTCGATGATCTCGGATCGTGGGGTTTGTTTGATGACTTCGGCGAGTTCGCTCAGGCTTTCGACGGGATCGTTTCGCTCCCACTCCAGTCGTGCGCAATGAGCGGGTGATTCACATGTACTCAGTTGACCTTGATGGATGCCCAGATCAGTGGGCATCGGCCCGACGAAATGAAACAGAGCCAGAAGGATTGAAAAAACGGTCAAAACCATAGGGAAGGTGTCTCAGCGTTGATCAAGGGTGTTTTGGAGCCGATGGCCATCGAGCTGTAAGTCCAATCTGCCCGGTACGGCGTACCTCCTCACGTTACGGATCGAGATCCGACGATCATGTCGTTATTCGTGAAGCAACCATGCACCCCAGCTGGAGTGATCAGTGGTGGCCCGTGGCCTTCACACGTGATCTTGATCCAACCCGTCCCCAGCGTTTCACCCTTCTTGAACAAGACCTGGTGCTGTGGTGGGATGCCCCGGGAGAAAGCTGGAGGGCCTTTAAAGATGTGTGCCCTCATCGACTCGTTCCTCTCAGTGAAGGCCGTATCAACGAGTCCGGTCAATTGGAATGCCCATATCACGGTTGGAGTTTTGATGGGCGGGGCATGTGTAAAGCGATTCCTCAAATGGGGGAAGGAGCTCGCTCTGAATCCCAGCGAACGAGATGCGGGAGTTTTCCCACTGCGACAGGTCAGGGATTGTTGTTTGTCTGGAGCGGCACGGCTTCAGCTGCTGACCCTGCATTGCTTCCCTTAGTTCCCGTTCTGCAGGAGCAGGGAGAAGGTTGGGCTGATGGCTGGATTGTGCAAGACACCTTCCGCGATTTGCCGATGGATGCTCTAACGCTCCTTGAGAATGTTTTGGATGTGAGCCATGTCCCTTTCACGCATCACCGCACCGTGGGCAAAAGGGAGAATGCATCTCCAGTGGAAGCGGTCATCACCCGCGAGGATTCGCAAGGGTTTCAAGCGTTTTGGCAGGAAGGCCCTCGAAAGGGAAAGCTCGGCTCACAGGACACGCACTTTCGAGCTCCCCAGCTGATGTGGCATGACCTCACGGCGAAGGGGTTTGCTCGCATCTTGACGGTTGTTTATGCCGTACCGATCAGCCGAGGAAAATGTCGTTTGTTTGCTCGGTTCCCCTTCCAGTTCAAGGCTGTTGCGCCTCGTGTCTTGGTGGGGTTGCGGCCTCGCTGGTTGCAGCACATCGGTAACCACAAGGTCTTAGAAGACGATCAGGTCTTTCTGCACTGGCAAGAACGGGTCCTTGAAACAGCTGGAGGTAGTGCTGCTGCTGAACAGGCCTTTGCTCTTCCCACATCAGCCGATGTGTATGTGAAGGCGCTGCATCGTTGGGTCAACCGCCAAGGTGGTGGTCCTTTTGCAGGCCAACCGCTACCACCGCGTCAGGATGTAGAGGTCTTAATGGACCGATATCACAGTCATACCAAGCACTGTCGCAGCTGCTCGGTTGCTCTGCGCCGCATTCGATCGCTACGTCCTTGGCTCTGGGGCTCGCTGTGGTTGTCTGCCGTGCTGATCGGAGCGGGCCAGTTGAGTTGGCTGTTTTGGTTGGGTGTAGGTCTCGCTGCGCTGAGCGGTCTTTTGCTCCGACAAACATCGCGTTGGCAACGTGGATTGCTTGTTGGGGATGGTCAGGCGCCCCGAAATCAGCGAATCTGAGAAACCTGCTCAGTTAGCACGATGATCAGCGTCACATCGCCTTGTCCCGAGAGCACGATCCTGGCGCTTGGGTTGCGTGATTGGCCGATTTGGGGCTGCGAGATCAGCACATTCCCCTGGACTTATGACCAGCGCGAAACTTGCTTGTTACTTGACGGGGACGTGACGGTAACTCCGGATGGAGGCGAGCCCGTTCGCTTTGCTGCCGGAGATCTTGTTGTGTTTCCGAAGGGGATGAGCTGCACTTGGGATGTTCACCAACCTGTCCGCAAGCATTACCAATTCGGTTAGGTGCTGCGAAACAGGCATTTCTAATGAAGCGTTGATTGGTGTTTGAGGAGGCTCAAATATCTGAGTCTGAGCTCCACTGCGGGCTGCAGGGCCTCCAGCCAACGCGTAGCAGTTCGCGCCAAAGTTGATCAGCCGTTTGCTGGCTCAAATGAACACGCGTCTTCAACAAGGGAGGGTCGCCTGAAAGAGGTCGCCCTGAATCCACGAAGACGTGTGGATCACGGCTCCAACTCTTTTCGTCGGGGTGGAAGCGTTTCGTGTCAGTTGAGTTGGGGTCCTGGATCCAGTCCTGGTTTGGCATGTCTTGCGAGGGCTGATGACAGAGTCATGCATCCATGCTTCCGCCTGGAAAGTGGCATAGGGCGAGCTCGGAGCCAAGAATCTGTCGCTGGTACAGGTGTTCTAGTTGAGTTGTTTGCCTGCGTCAACGCTCTTCTCGTTTTCTGGCTAGAGCTGAGTGAGGCTTGCTGGATCGATTGTGGACATTTCTGTCTGGGAAGCTGAGAGTGCATCGGCCTCTCTTCAAAAGGTCAAGCGAGTTTTGCTTGAGCCTGGTGCTAACGAACTGGTTTTAGAGGTCCTTCACTGCGGTCTGTGCCACAGCGACCTGTCGATGATCGACAACAGCTGGGGCATCAGCCAGTACCCGCTAGTCCCTGGTCATGAAGTTGTGGGAAGGGTGGTGTCTGTTGGAGCTGGCGTGGACTCAAGCGCGATCGGGCAAATTCGTGGGTTGGGATGGATCAGTGGCAGTTGTTTTCGCTGCAATCAATGTCTGGAAGGAACCAGCAATCTTTGTCCGTCCCTGGAGGCGACGATCGTGGGCCGCCAGGGCGGGTTTGCCAGCCATGTCAAAGCCCACCAGGACTGGACCATTGTTTTACCGAAAGGGATCGATCCTGCGCTGGCAGGACCGTTGTTCTGCGGTGGGATCACAGTTTTCGCGCCGCTTCTGGATGAGCAGGTTTCACCGATGGCCCATGTGGCGGTTGTGGGGATCGGTGGACTCGGTCATATGGCATTGCAGTTCGCTAAAGCCTGGGGCTGTGAAGTAACCGCGCTGACCACCGATCTCTCTAAGGCTGATGAGGCCAGAGGGTTTGGGGCCCACAACGTGATGCTCTTGGAAGATCTCCCCGCATTGGTTGGACGCTTCGATCTCGTGATTAACACCGCGAATCAACCTCTCGACTGGTCTGCCGTCATGGGATCTCTGGCTCCACGGGGGCGTTTGCATCAGCTGGGAGCCGTTTTGCAGCCCATACAAGTTGGTGCTTTCGATTTGATTTCCTTTCGGCGCTCGATCACGGGCAGTCCCACCTCGTCACCAGCGAGCCTTCGGAAAATGATGGAGTTCTGCGTGAGGCACGACATCAAACCCCAGGTGGAGCATCTGCCCTTGGATCAAGTCAATCAAGCGATTGAGCGCTTGCATCGCGGTGATGTGCGCTACCGCTTCGTACTTGATCAGGTGGCCTAATAGAGGAGTGACCGTTCAACATTGGCCTTTCTCATTGCTGTTGTGGAATCGCTCATTCAGTACAACCAGAAGAGAGGCGTTCAGCTGTTAGTTTCTCTCGCCTGGCCTGCCACGTCGCAGCATTGACAGCCCACTTTTTTTTGAACGCGTCGCTATTCCGAGCACTGAGTTTGCAATTTAAATATTCAAATCGTCTGGATCCTGCCGCTCCTCCTATCCAGGATTGACTTTGAGATCCGCATTTCGTTTTTACGTGCTTTTTGCGCGCTTTTTTGAAGGCCTCTTTCTCTTCTGCATCAATCCTGTTCAGGGTGATTGAAAAGATGTCGCAACTGGCATGAACAGAGCTTGCTAGTCCCAGCGCGAGCAACAGCAGTGGAAGACAAAGGCGTTGGCTTTTCATGTTGGCTGCTGCATTCACAGATGGGTCATCATCGCGCCATTGCTCTCGATCGTGGCTGGCGGAAAGGAGAGTCCCGCTGCTGTTGATGTGCTCCCCAAGACAAACCCTTGTGACTTGCTACCTAGTCCGATCAGATTTGGTTTGTTACTGGAAACCTCTCTTGATCGTTACCTCTAAAAAGATGGTTGATCCCAGCCAGTACCTCGTGGCTGATGGTCACATTTACAAACGCATTGAGATGCCAAATGCTCCCTCCAAGCAGTGGCGGCTAGAAGAATTAGATATCGAAGAAGCGATCAGGTCGATGATCTCGGATTTTGGGGGTCGCAGTGATGAGCCTTAATCATTTTGTTGAGGTGCGTACCGATTGAGCACAAGCGAAGTGATTGCTGCAATCAAAATCATCTGAAACGTTGCCACGTCTAGAGGCGATATTTTGCGCTTAGTAAGATTCAATCCCGGTTAGTAAGTTGCTCCAATTTTGTTGTTGCTTTTGATGCTGCAATGAGAATCGATGGGTTTTCCCCATGACCTTTACCTATGTCCTGAGTGGGTGCATGAAATCGTTCAATCAGGAGATCGGATCCAATTTTGATTAGGGTTTAGATCTTCAGCATCGAATTGCGCTGTTAAGGCTCGATCCAACATGAAAACACCAGAAGCCTTACTCGCTTATCTCCAACAAATCCCTGGCATGGAATCAGGTTGCAAGCGTTTGGTGCTGCTGTTCACTCAGCTGGGTGATTTCGATTCAATGGAATATGCCCAAGCCCTCGTGCCTGTGCTCTCTCGTTTGGAGCATGTAGGAATTAAGACCATGGGTATTGCAATCGGTGATCAAGCAGGTGCTGATCGTTTTTGCGCTTTTACCGGATTTCCACGATCTCAGCTTCGGGTGATTTCTAATGCGGACCTGCATCTCAGTGTTGGACTCTCACCCGGGCTTCAGGCTGCTGGCGGTCCTTGGCCATCACTCTTGCTGATGTGTGCAGGGATTGGCTCGCCAGGCACTCTTGCTGAAGTTTTGAGGGGATATACGGGAGACCGCAGCGCACCTGCCCGTTTTGACGATTCTTCTCTGTTTCGTCTGGCTGGGGGTAGCGGGTTTCAACGTCCGTTCGAGCTGGCCACGGTTCGCCTTCGCAACATGAATGAAGTGCTGACGAATTGGGCTACTTATGTACCTAACAACGCCTACATCACTCAGCGAGGCGGCACATTCCTGTTAGACGAGGATGATTCTGTTCTCTATGTCCACCGCGACCAGGGCATCTTGGGTTTCTCGGAGACCATGAATCTTCCACTCGCTTTCCTCGAACCTTGGCTCGACAGTGAGCACTGATATGGATGCTGCTCAGCCGCTTCCTTCTTGGAGACCCTTGTTGTCTGCGGCGCGCAAGCGAGAAGGACGGTTACCGGGTGGTCGCTGGGTGCAGCTTGCAACTCTTTCCGTTGATGGCTACCCGAGGGTGAGAACGCTCGTTTTTCGCGATTGGAGTGCGGCGGCAACGCTGGATCTGCTTACCGATGCCCGCAGTAAGAAGTGCTTAGAGATTGAAAGAACGCCTCAGGTGGAGTTGTGCTGGTTGTTTCGTAAGGCCCGCGAGCAGTTTCGCCTGCGTGGAACGGCAACGCTGATCGCTCCCGCAGGGGATTCTGTGGAGTTGGATCAACACTGGAAGCGGCTCCCACCCTCTGGACGATCAGTCTGGGCCTGGCCACCTCCCGGGGATCCGTTTGATCCTCAAGGCCCATGGCCTCAGGAGGTTTCGGATGATTCAGCAATGCCAGAGCATTTGCGCCTGCTTCGGATTTCGTTGCACCATGTGGAGCAGCTCGATCTCAAGCCACACCCTCATTTGCGTCGGATGTGGACATCTTCTACGCAATGGAGCGAACAAAGGGTTAACCCTTGAGTCTCCAGAGTGCGAGTCCGCCACCCCGTCCACGGGCCGCCATCCAGCCATCAGGATGGCGTTCAATGAGAGCAAAAAATGGAGTGTCCTTTTGGTCTGGAGCGGTCAATGCTTTTTTGAGCAAGACAATGCCACCAACCCGCAGTGTTAGCGAGTCGAAATGAAAGGTCAGCAATGGGCGCTTTCCTTTTAATAAACCTGGGCCTTGAAATTTGAGTTCAATAGGCCCTAAGTTGACGGCATTAGACAAAATCAAATCACTGCTTTTGTCCTCTAAATTTGCTTCGATCTCTAAGCGGGCATCCAGGCTTTTCAGCATCCAACTGCTGAATGGATTCGCTTTCTGGTCTCCCTTCGACCAAACCGTTTGTAGATGCCAGCATCCCAAGAGATCACTGCTCCTGAGGCCAGTGCCTGTCAGTCGTACATCCTTTTCTCTCGCATTCAGAATGGCGAAGTTCATGAGAGCGGGGAAGGGGAATCAAATCGTGGCATTGAAAATAAAAAATCTAAAAAATGCTTTGTTTTTGTGTTGAGTTAGACAAGTTTTATGAGGTTTTCAGAGGGATGTTTTTGCGATCATGGACGTAATCCTTAGATAGACGAATGTTGCTACTGGAACGATTCCTCAAAGATGTTAATCCTCAAATGTTTTAGCGAGAGTCAATTTTTTTGTGAAAAAGTTTTAATGCCATTTGAGGTTTGCTTTTTTGGGCGCCCGATGAGGCTCGCCTTGAATTCTGGTTGCTCAATGGTGGCGAGCCAATGCTGCAAACCATTGCCGAGGCTGAGGACTAACTCCTGCAGAGCCACCACAGGCTGGGTGATCCTTGATCATGCATAGATCTGAACGTGAGTTATGGCCGATTTGCTCGCTGACGCCGTTCCCCTGAGCTGGGAGCAGCTTGAAGCTTTGTCTCCTGCCCCTGAAGAGCGTTGTGAAGGCCCAGCGAATGCGCAATCCACATTGCGCTTGTTTGGACAATCGGAGTCTCAAGTGCGGGTCACGTTGTTCCGTGATCATCACGCTTGGTGCCCGTATTGCCAAAAGGTTTGGCTATGGCTGGAGTTTCGTCGAGTCCCTTATCGGATTCGAAAAGTCACCATGCGTTGCTATGGGCCGAAGGAAACCTGGTTTACCGCCAAGGTGCCGTCAGGAATGCTTCCGGCCCTTGAGTTAGATGGAAGGCTCCTCACAGAAAGCGATCGCATTCTTGAAGCGTTGGAGCATGCCTTTGGCACCTTGGGCGCAGGAATGCATGACAAACGTGTGCGCCGATTGCGCGATCTCGAGCGTCTTTTGTTTCGTGCCTGGTGCATGTGGCTCTGCACACCCAGGCTGAACAGCCGGCAGGAGGTGCAAGCGCGAGACCAGTTTCAGAAGGTGGCACGTCAAATGGAGGCGGCTCTCATGGCGGGAGGTGGCCGTTGGCTTGATCCTGATTGCCCAGATGGAGCTCATCCAGGAACGGCTGATCTGGTGTTCGTTCCTTACGTGGAGCGGATGAATGCCTCCTTGGCTTACTTCAAGGGCTTTGCACTTCGGCAAGAGCATCCAGGCATCGATCGATGGTTCAACGCTTTGGAGAAGCTTTCGACCTATCGCGGCACCCAGAGTGATGTCCATACGCATGCCCACGACCTGCCACCACAAATGGGTGGTTGTTGGAGTAACGGAAGTCCTGAGCAGCAAGCGATGGCTTGTGCGGTGGATCAAGGTGATGGACTCGCTGAACTCGAAACAAGTTGGTCAGCGCAGATCGATGACGACGGTGTGATGGCCTCTCACAGGGCACTTGAGAGAGTGTTGCGCCATCGTGCTGCGCTGATGGAACGCAATCCTCTTGGTGCTGCTTTTGATCAGCCTCTGCGGGCTGCACTGACCTGTTTAGTGGCTGGAGATCTTTGTCAGCCAAATGCTGATACTGCAATCGGTCTGCGTTACTTGAGAGATCGAATTTCGGTACCTAGAGACATGCCTCTGCACAGTGCTCGGTTGTTGAGGAAGGTCCTTGAGACCACAGCAGCTCTGGATAGTGAGGCCCAGCCAACCCCACCGCCGTTTGAGCATCGTTTTGATCAAGACCCAAGGCCATTTTTAGAGCTGTGAGGGTTTGCGTTTCTTCCGATGATCGCGATCCGGCAGGCTGGCTTCATATGTGAGATCACTATGTCGAGCGCTCAAGAGGCCCAAGGGGGCTCTGGTTTTGGAACCGGTAACGCTGGAGGGAGCAAGCGCAGCCGAAGCAGCAAGCGCAAACCTGGACATTCCAACCACGGTCGCGAGCGTCAGCCCTTGGGTCGAGATCCTGATTTTGAGGCAATTTGCGCAAGACAAACTTTGGGATTGGCTCTTTCAGGTCGGTTAACAGAGCAGGCGGTGAAGAGAGTGCACAAAGCGCTGGCTGTGCAGCATCACCCTGATAAGGGTGGCGATCCCGAAACAATGACGCGTTTGAACAACGCCCGCGACGTTTTGCTCCAGCCTGAGATGTCAGACATGGTGGTGTCGTGACCATGGGGTTGGTCTAAAAAATGATTAGCTCTTTGATATGACCTTGGAAATTACAAGTTCATATTGAGCGAGCAATCCATCCAGGAAGTGAGGAAAACATCGTCATAGATATTGATTTTATCAATTGATATGGTTTGTTAATGATCTCCCAATGCTAAACGCATATGACTTGATATTGCTCACAGGGGATAGTATTGGCATGCAGTTTTAGTGAAAATTTTTATTTCCCTTTTGATTAAACAGTAATAAATTTAAAATATGTAGAACCATCGCTTGGGCGAAAACGCTAATAAGGATAATAAGCTATTTCAGTTTGGCAACTTTTCGGGTTCTAAGGATTTAAATTCAGATTATTGAATAGTGTTTTGTTCCAGTAATGATCTTTTTAGTATTTAGCTTATAGAGACAAATACCAGCGGATGACATCTGCAACTTGGCCTGCAGGTCCATGACCACTAATCAGTTCTCCGATAATGGCAGCCATAAAGCCCAGCATTGCCACTCTTCCGTTGAGACGCTCAACAAAGCCCAAGGATCCTTGATTCCAGGGGCGTTTGGTCGTTAGGCCCTCACCAAAAGCTTCCAAAGGTTCGTACTGGAAATTTTGGGGTGCCAAAAGGTGTCCATCAAATAGAGTTTGATTTTATGCAGAAATCCAGATTCTTTTCATAGGCTTAGGACACCCTTAGGCCTGAACCCATGGATCCTGTTCGTTTAAAAGCACTTTTTACCAAACCCTATGGACAAGCAGCACCCACAGAGTCTCAGTGGAGAGAGTTATATGACGAACAGGTTTTCTTCCAAGATCCAACCCAGGAACGTCAGGGCATAGAGGCTTATATCGCGGCTCAAGATGACCTGATGAAGCGGTGCGACGATATTTATCTGATACCAGGAACGATTGCGATTAGTGAAAAAACTGCTTTTGTCGAATGGACAATGGGATTGAAAATTAAGGGAATAGAATTTATTTACCCTGGCGTTTCTAGGCTCGAGATCAATTCTGACGGAAAAGTAATCAGCCATAGAGATTATTTTGACTTTATTGGTCCCACTTTCGGCCCTGTACCGGTTCTTGGCGGGTTCGTCAGATGGCTTTACAGGAGATTCGTGAATTGATAAAAGCTTGGGGAAAGTCAAAAAGAAGCATCTCTTGACTGGTTCAGCGCGAAGAAGAATTTTGCGGTGAACGGCTTTGGCTCAGCTTCCAAAACGTGAGGCTCGTAACGGCCGCACCAAAACCGAGAAATACTGTGATCAAAGCTTCGCTCGACATGTTAAGCATTTGTTACAAACCTCATCATGGCGCATCATCCTGCCTCTGCGCGAGTGAGTAATTATTCCTAATGCCAGCGCTTTGAGGCGTACTTCTTTACAAAGATGCGTTGGTTCCCTTAAGATATGTTGAGAAACGTAAATCCAATGCTGAGATCCATTGCGACGAAACCCTTCCTTTCGGATTTCGGAATTTTGATTCTGCGGGTCATTACAGGAACACTTCTGATCCACCACGGTTACGAGAAGCTTGCAAATATCGAGAATTTTGCTGACGCCTTTGTACGTCCACTTCATCTTCCCTTTCCAATTCTTCTCTCCTACATCGCTGCTTTTTCTGAGGTGATTGGCAGTTGGCTGCTGATTACTGGATTTTTAACCCGATTTGGCGCACTGGCGATCATGGGGACGATCTCAGTTGCCATTTATCACGCAATCATTACTGCAGGCTTTAATATCTATCTCCTAGAGCTCCTTGGCCTCTATTTCGGTGCAGCCATTGCAATCCTGGCCATGGGCCCAGGTCGATTTGCGATTGATGAACTGATTGTCCGTCGCTTCAGCCCTGAGCTTGAAAGAGAGCAATCTGGATCAATCGACACCGTCGTAACAGATGGTGGTGTTGCTTAGATTCTTTTAAGCCCTAAGGAAGAGTGAATCCCGATTGGAGGTGCTTGACGTCGATCATCACCCAGCTCAACCAGATCACCACCCCGATCACCCCTGACACTGCGGCAAACTTCCCTACGTTGCGAAGCAGCAGTTCACCAACACTCATTTCGCGCAAGGTTCTGTCCCGATCAGCCTCCATCCTGCTTGATCAGTGACACAGCAATGAACATTCCTCTCAATTCCCCCACAGTCAGCCTGCTGATTGTGGGGTTTTTCTTTGCAGTTCTACAGGTCTGGTGGATTCGCTCCTTGCTGTTTAGAAATTCAGCACGCCAAAAAGCTCAGCCTTTGAGCTCCCAACAGTTTCGAAAAGATTTGGAACGAATATTCAAGAATGAATTCTGAGTATTCAGGAGGGTTTTTCCCCATGATTGAGGTCTTGCCACGTTTGTATTGGTTGGATGGGGTCTCTTCAAATTTGTGAATTGGAGTCAGATCAGATTCCAATCGTGACGGATTGGTCTCGTCGTGAGGGATTTGCTCCAGGTCTGGGGGATATAGAGATTTACAGGCACACGGATCGGCAAGGGTTGTGGATCGCCTGGCTCGATCAGGAGCCGATTGGTTGCATTGCAGGCGTTCGTTACAACCTTGATTATGGATTTATTGGTCTGTATCTCGTTGTTCCTCATCAGAGAGGTCATGGGTATGGACAACAGCTTTGGAAGCATGCTCTCGATCACCTTGCCGATCTCACCTGCATTGGATTAGAGGCAGCCCCTGCTCGAATCTTGGACTATGCGGGATGGGGATTTGAATCGTCGTCCTCAACCACTCGTTGGTGTTGCTTCAACAAGGGCATTTCAGAAGACTCCAGAGGGGATCTTCCATCTGGTCTTCATGTGGTGGAGGGCCGGGATATTCCTTCAGAAGCTGTTCAGCTCTATGACGCTCAGAGAGAGCCAAGTCCTAGACCCCATTTTCTTGCTGATTGGCTTGGACATCCGTCTGGACAAGTTCTTGCCCTGCTTGATGACAGAGGCAACTGCCATGGATTCGGCCGTATTCGCCCATGCCTTTTGCAGGATGGCGAAGGTTGGCGCATCGGCCCCCTCCTTGCTGATTCCCCTGGATTAGCCACCTATCTGATTCGGAAGCTTCAGCAGCGCCACCCAGGAGTGTTGTTGATCGATACGCCTGGATTTAACACAGCTGCGAATGAGCTCATGGCCACACTGGGTTTTACGGCTGAGTCGGAAACCATGCGGATGTATCGAGGCGATATGCCGAAAGTGGCTTTAAACGACGTGTTTGCTCTGGCCTGTTTGGAATTGGGTTGAGTGGTTTGGCACTGCTGGACTGCACGCTCAACCACGCCTGACTCAATCGTTTTATTTTTTAGCCGCATAGACGACGGCTCCACCTGCAACGAGCGTCAGGGCGCCAGTGGTGAGCAGGAAGCCAACTAGCAGGGTGAAACCAATCAAGGAGCCCAGGAGCGACATCTTGATGCGTAGAAGCTTGGACTTCATCAACATCATCATCAAGATCACGATGGTGGCTTTAAGACCAGCCACCTTGCCTGCACTGATCAGACAGAACGGATTAAGAGGAAGCATTTCTTCGCCTACAAGATTTTGCTAATTCTGACGAGTTTGAACACTCATCTGTGAGATCTTCAATCGCATCCATCCGCCATCGATGATGGATGCATGTGTGGACGTTTTGCACTTACTGCGGATGCCCTTCAGCTCCCGGCGGCGATTCGGGAGCGAATGGATGATGTGCATCTCTCGCGCTATGCACCACGGCAATTGATCCGCCCTTCTGAACCCGTATTGGGATTGCGTCGAGAGGAGTGCAAGACCGAAGCCGCGCTCATGCTTTGGGGCTTGATTCCTTCCTGGGCGAAAGACCCTTCCGCAGGGCCTCGACCCATTAACGCCCGCTCTGAGACCGTCGCCGAGAAAGCGAGCTTTCGAGCAGCTTGGCGCCACCGGCGATGTTTGATTCCAGCTACTGGATTTTTCGAAAAAAACTACTTGGTACGCCGTCTTGATCAACGTTCTTTTTGGATGGCTGGGTTGTGGGAGCGCTGGCTTGGTTCGGATGGGAGTGAATTAGATACCTGCACGATTCTCACCACGGCACCGAATTCTCTGATTCAGCCGCTGCATGATCGAATGCCTGTATTGATTCCTGATGGTCTGGAAGAGGCCTGGCTGGCCGTTGCTGATGGGCATGACCTCCGCGCTTTAGAACCACTTTTGATGGGTTGGGATCCTCACGGTTGGATTGTGGAACCGATTCAATCGGGCGGGAACCAACCATCCCCATCTGCTGTCCAGGGTTCGTTGTTTGACATCCAGTAATCCCCTTTCCTTGCTGATCAATCGCGAATCCGTTGCTCTCTGAGGCGTCGCATGCTGTAGCGGGGCATGATCCGATTGTCTTTGAGTGAACGGAGAGGGGCGTCTCGATTTGCTGTTCTTGGGTTCACGCTGATGAGCACCATCAAAGCAATCAAGCCCAGCAATGTGATCCCAGACCGAATCGGTGAGATCATTTTCAATCCTCCACAGACGTCACCACATCTTGTTCGAGAGGTAGCAATTCATCGTCGTCGTTTGCACGAGTACGAACAGGAGCATTGAAACCACGTGCTCGCGGGTTCTTGATCTCAAAAGGGCCTGGTGTGCCTCTGGGCACAGCGAGTCGGAGGGCGAATGGATGGGGCCCTGGGTCTACATCTCCAATCGATCCAACCCGTGTGCGGTTTTGAAGCACTGGCTCACCGCTGCGATCAAGAATGCGCGCATAAACATCTGTATCGATGACAGCGCGTTTGCTTGGATTATCAACAGTGCCGCTGAGCACGTAGCAGCTGGCTCCTTCAGGACTTGTGATGTTGTTGCGCGTATTTCCTTGAGCCTGGCCTGGTTGTGCCCCTGGGTCACTGGCATCGCAAGGCGCTAGGGACACATCACTCAACCGCAGTTCAGCTGCCAAAACGGGGGTACTGATCAGCAAACAAATTGCGATCAGAAATGGAATAAGTGAGCGCTGAATCATGGCTTGGACGGGGTTCAGATCTGCACCATGCCGCAGCGCATGCCTTTTAGGACAGCTTGCACCCGATTGTTGACCCCAAGAATTTTTAGCAGTCGCTTGGTGTAAGTCCGCGAAGTTTGTTCACTCACGGTTAATGCCTCTGCAATCTCCCTATCTGTCATTCCCTGTGCAAGAAGATCAAGAACTTCATATTCTCTAGGCGTGAGCCTGGGACAGCTCAAATAGGGCAAATGACCTGAGCGAAGAGAGGCACTCCGGTAGGAGTGATGCCCTAAGACCGCGAGCACAGCTGCTTCAAGGGGCTTGCGATCTTCAATGATGTCTGCTTCGGCGACAACCGCTTCAAGCCAGGAGGCATTGGCGTATTCGACAGGGATGGCATCTCCGAGAGCCAGGACGACAACCTTGAGCGAAGGTTGTTGCTCGCGTGCTTTGCGAGTTAATTCGAACCCATTTCCCTTTTCCAGCCGATCGGTGCAAATCAGGAGCTCAAAGGGTTCTTTTTCTAGGTATTTAATACAACTGTCTTCATCAGTTACTGCACAGCCAATACATCCTGTGTCTTGAAAAGAATCACAAAAACAACGGAGAAAAAAGCGCCCCTTCATCGCAAGGGCGACCTTCCCTGTCACTGTGACCGTAAGAAGGCGATCTTCATTCTCGCCCTGCTCTTGGTTCTGGATATAGGGAGTCAGATCCATGGTCCGGACATCGTGCAGCGCAGGAACGTTCTCAGCGATCCTCTCGAAAAATTTACGACCTCATCGGTTAGCTGGGGGCTTAGTCGTCATAAACGAGGCATTCCGGCGCATCGGGATTGATTTCGCAATGCAATTCCAACGGAGAGGGGTCTTTGTGCTCATCAGGGTGATTTCGCTTATAGGTCTCAAGCCTTTCAAGTTCTTCTTTTAGATGAGCTTGTTTGCCTGTATCACCATCTTTCTTTGCTTTTTCGAGATCTGCGCGGTCTTTAGAGATATGGTTTTCAATGCTTTCCATATAAAAATTCAATGAATAATTATTATTCAAAGCTTTCTCGCTTTTGACAGATACCCCCAGATGGGGACCTTTTGATTGACCCCAAATGGGGGTCGTAGAGTTGCTTCTGCTAAGGCAATGTAAAGTTGATTTGTGATAAGGCTTAGCTAATGAGCACGAGCCCAGCAATTACGATCGGAGAATTGGAGGCAAAGTATCCCCTTTATTGTAAAGCGATGCGTCTTTTACTTTCAGAAGGCCGCTCACCCCTGCAAATGAAGAAAACTTTGTGTTGGGAAAGGCTGGAGCTACTCCACATGTCTCTTCCTCGTCGGTATAAGGCCCCTTCGCATTTATTACGTCTGTTTCAGAGAGATTTGGGAGATTGAAATAACTTATACAAGGAAAAGTGGTAAAATATAGATATTCTGTTTGGCAATTTAGGCGTTAAAATTATTGTTTAGCATGATTTCCGTGATCCTACTGGAAGTGTTCAATGTCACTATGTTTTAATGAGTTGACCTAAAAAGTCGATTCAACTGTCTTCTAATTAGCGACTTTTCTTTTTGCTCTGGTTGATTACTGTTGTATCGGCAAGCATTCGCAAGAAGAGACGTTCTGGATTCAAGTACTGGTTTGGCATTGCTTCGTGAAGTCTGCTCAAGCGATTCCAGCAAACTGTTTTTTGTGCCTTTTCCATCGAAGAACCATCTTGAATCAGAATTTGTAATGCTTTTAGATAAATTGATTGCTGATCACGTAGTTCGGAAATGCTTTGAGTGGTACTGAATGTTGGAGAGGCCACTAAGCGCAAGCCTCGCATAGAAGTTCATGAGCAGTTTGCTTAGGCGAAGAAAGTGGGTGGAGTTCTGTGCTTATGGACCTTTCGCTACAGCATCCTTCAAGGATGACCCGGCTACCTAAAAAGACGAGTTTGAAAGTCCATCCATCAATTGAGAAACTCATTTTTTGCTTCGAGAGTGCCCTGTCCTGAGCTGTGGGTGGAGAATGCTCTATGTGGGGGGATTTTGTTAGTCCCTATTTGGGGATAATTAGTGGGCTATGAATGAGCTGAAACTCATCAGACGAATGGGCAATAGCATGATTCATGCCACTCTTGGCATAGGTTTAGGCCTTTGCTACTACGGCTCAAGTAAACAATAGTGGTAAGTTTGTGAAGTGGTTATTGCTTTGTAGTTCACTTCACATTTCCCTTTGGACCACTCGCTTTGTTCTGAATAAAGCACCTCCATGATCTCTCTTTTGTAGTCAATCTTCGTCATCATTATTGTCTTCTGTCTGATACATGTAAATTTGTATGAAATATAACTTTTTTGAAGGGGGAGCATTCGACGGCCTGTTTGTTTCACCTTTGGATTTTCAGGGCAAATGAGATCTCTTAAAGATAAGCTGCTTGAATGTGAAGTTCTGGTTAGAGTTTTTATAAAGTGGCTTCCAAGAAGGATAAGTGGATAATTGTTTTTTATGCATTATTGGCAATATTCTCCAGTAGGCCTTGCAATAAGCCCGAACATAGTAATTATNATTTGAAGACAATACTGCTTTTCTAACCATTGCTAAAAGAGGAAAGGTTTNCTTTTGCCATCTTTAGAGCATCCTCGCAGGCTGATCGATCGTCCGCATCGATATCGCCCTGGCTTCCATTCAGTCGCGCTTCCAGGAAGGCAATTTCGTCGATCCAATAGTCTTTGCCTTTTTCTGAATCGTTGCTCATCTGAAGTTGTTCGCAGCAGACTCATTCTCTCTTCTTTGCAAGCAATTTGCAATATGACCCCTCGGTCTCCAGTATGTTGGCTCACCAGAGTTTAAATTTTGTTGTATCTGTAGGAGATGAGGATAGCTTTTGGCTAAGAGAAACTGCTGCTAGCACTGGTGTAACTACTCCTATGACAATTGTCTTGGTTACGAGCTGCTGCAGTTTATTGTTTTTGGACTGACCATAGTGGAAGCCCTTGATGGCACTTGTCATTTGCTTAAGTGTATTGCTAATAATCGTACTGAATTAAGTTTTTCTGGCCTTAGAGTTGCCTGAAAGATTTATTAATTATCAATGAAGGAATATGTTTGTTGGATGAATGAGTCGTCTTTTGAGATTGCCTCCTATTCGTTGAAAAGAGTTTTTAGTCTATTCTTATGGTTGCAATGATGATCAATTAGATCAATTCAGTATGAGTTGAATGGCGCGGCGGCTGCTGTCGATGGCTAAGACAATGGCTAGTCCTCGCAGGCATCGCACCAACACAGATGAATCAAAAAGATCGAGGCGTCTCGCTGTCCATTGGGCGGCTAAGGCTGCAACGCAGCCCAGCGTGAGCCCCATCCAGGGAATCCCTCGTCCTTCGTGCAGAAATTGGAGTGACGCTGCACTGGCTGAGCAAAGCACTGCCACTGTGCTTAGGCGAATGGCCTGATGGATAGGGACCGCAAAAGGCCCGCTCATCAGTGGTACGAGCACGAGTCCGCCACCAAGGCCAAGCATGCCCGCAGTCCAGCCCGCGATGCAGCCCACTCCAGCCAGCAGGGGTGCGGATGTTTCTTCTGGTTCTGGGCAGAGTGGCTCCTCTCTCTCTTGCTCTATTTCTGCTTCTTCGACTGTTTCTGCATCTTCGACTTCATCTTCACTTCTCTCAGCTTTTGGTGGCTCTTTGATGGAAAAAGCCAACAACACATACACCGCTGTCTGCATGGCTAACAGCATCCATCCAGCGACAAGGCCGCCGAGTCCTCCAAATATCAATGCTGATCCGAAGCCTGCTAAGCCAATGGCTAAAGCGGATCGTGTTGGCAGGCTCCCACTTTGTAGGTGCACGATTGTCCCAGCTAAGGCGGTCGGGACAATCGCAAAGCTGCTAGTGGCGAGCGCCTGATGAGGTGGCAGGTTGAGCCAGAGCAGAACCGGTGCGAAAATCAGACCGCCGCCGATTCCCAACAATCCAGCCAAACTTCCCGCTAGGAGTCCGAGGCTTATCAAGATTGGTATGTCCCACCAAGGCACTACGGCATCTGTTTGAGTGCAGTCTCAGCATGCTGTGACTGTTGTTGTACTGGGGCTTATGAGCTCATATGGTTACTGATTTTGTTGGAAAGTGGAAAAAATTACCACGCAGTTGCAGCAAGACCATTAAGAATGTTAAAAAGGAAGATCGGTAGGTGAAGGATGAATCCGGCTAAACAACATCGCAAGCTTCATAAACTTCTCTCAAAGGCTGAGGTGTGTCTCACGCGTGACGAGGCGCAGAAAATTTTAAAGAAAGCTGCCAAAACTCAACGCAAACTTGAAAAGGGCCCCTCACCTGAAAACAGTGAAGAACCCAATTCGCAATTTGATGCCATTCAATAATTGGCTAAGTGTCTACTTCGCTAAATAAAATATTTGAATACAGCTGTCAAAAGTCATTAAATATAATTCATTCTAATTTCGTCTTTTGTTATGATTAACTGCATTCCTAAAAGAGAGACATTGCTTTGATCTTTGAAACCTTCTTGGGATCTAATCCCTGAAGATCATTGGCTTCGATGAGATCTCGTTTCATCATCTCTGCGAGAGAGAAGAGAATTGTGTCGTAGTTGAAATCCATTCGTCCTTCTAACGCGAATCTCTCCGTACTGAGGTAGTCATGAAGTGAGCAAACAGATTCGAGTGAGCTCAGAGACTCACTCTTGTTTTGAATAGCACCAATCAAAACTGTTACGGCGCGCTCATTGCCTTTGAGGAAGGCTTTACGAGCGATCTCTGTTTCTGTGGAAGGCCAGTCAACTTGCGTCATGACGTGATCAAAAGGGGTGGTGTTAGCCGGAGGTTCAGGCCGTCTGACTCAATGGGGATCGTTGACGCAGACGCGGAAGATCAAACCAGGGGGTGGACGGTGATAGGTGATGTTCGCGATGATATCCAAAGTGATAGCAAGCTGCGAACGAGAGCAATGGATGAATCGTCAGACTTCTAGGTGTTTGACGATTTGGATTGTTCTTGTTGAGGTGGTGTGGAAACCAGGTACCTACAAAAAAGAGCTGAAGAGCACTCAGGATCAGAGGGAGAGCACAGAAAACAGCAACGGATAAAACGGCTTGTTGACCCGTTGATGGGATGAGAGTGATGAGTGACACCCAGCACGAAACTAAAATCGTGAGGGGCCCTACGCTCATATACCGTCTAAGAAAATCCCAGAACCAGCGCAAGGCTGAATGATCCGGGTGACTTAGGTAATCAGGATCTCGATCGGTTTCAGCCTGTAGATGGTGAAGATCGTGATTGCTCTTGCACCGGTGATAACTGAGACCTGCATAAAGAATGAGAGCAGCAGTTCCAATCGAGTGGTTCAATTTTGAACGTTTGGGTGAGAGGGTCCCATGCATGGCGTCATGGCCAATAATGAAAAGTCCAGTTTGTACAAACGTTCTCAATAAAACGAGAGGTACTAGTGAGGAAATCTGCAATGATTCAAGATTCAACGATAGGCAACCCACAAGTGAAATGAGCCAAATCGCTGTGATCATTGCGGCGAACACTAATCCCAGATCACGTTGCTGAACAGATTCAGCTACCACCAAGTTTCAGAAGTTCAGCTGGTGATGCCAATAGATCGATAGCAACAAAATAGATCTTGTCGTTCTCATCTAGCAGGAAACGCCAGGCAACATTCATGCCAACTTCGCCTCCAAACCAAGGCGTTTGAACTTGTCCAGTTACTTTGATTTGGTTAAAACCGCCGTCTGTAGGTTCGCCATAACCACCTTGAGGCAACAGCTTTAGGTTTTGACAGTCACGTTTGAAGAATTTCAGAATGGCATCTGTTCCGACAATGGGTCTTTGGAATGGCGGTTGGAGAGCACCGTCCGACAAAAACAACTTAATCAGACCCTCAAAATCATTGGAATTCAGAAGTTCCATGTAATCCAGAATCGTTTGATTTAAGACTCCAGGAATGAAAACCTTTACGCGAGCTTCTGAAGGTGTTGGCTCAACGATCGGTTCGGAAACAATTGCTGAATCGTCGTTATCGGGGTCAAAGCCCATATCAACAACAAAATTTCGCAAGATGCTGATTTGTTGTCCTTGCTCAACTTTTTTGACCGACTCAAGAACGGCGTTGGCGTTGGATGACAACTTATATCCTTCGGGAATAGGTGCAACTTTCCCTTGATTCATCAGCTCGCCAAGTTCATACCAGAAGCCAAGCTTTACATTGATTGACCAGAAGGCATAACGCTTTGAAATAGGAGCATCAACCTTTCCAGCTAAGTCGCACATCACGCGGCTCTGCTCGCTGAAACCCATCCCGGCAATCTCGTCGAGTGTTGGCTGTGCGATTGCCATGCGTGCAGCACCCGGAGCTGCAACAGTGATTGTGCGCCCCATCTCTAGATATGCGAACCAGATGAGGGCGAGTTGATCCTCTGCGCTGAGCAACTTATAGCGGGCAGTGATAGCCGGAACGGCATCTGCTGTACGTGTATCTGGGAATATTTGCGCGGCCTTATCGATCGTGAACATGGAAGTACCGCGCCTGAAGATAAAGACAGTGTAACACTCTGTATCGAAGGGGTCGCGCTTGAGTCGTTGATTTGGTAGCAGCTAAATCATTTGGCTGCGAATGATTCCATCCCACACATTGGTGGGCAGCAGCCGTTGGATCACGACAGATTCCGCACGGTGGCCACATCGATAACGCGCTTTTGGATCACGAGCGTCCAAAGCCTTTTTAATGGTCTTAGCAACAACATTCGCTGGAGATGCACTCCTAAAGCCCTCCAACCAGTTCTGCTCCACCTTTTTCATCATCTTTGACCAGGCTGGATCGCTTTGGGCATGCGCCATTGATGGCTTGGCAATGTTTTCGAAACCGGTGGCAATTAAGCCTGGTTCGATAATGACGACTTTGATTCCAAATTGTTGAAGCTCAAGACGCAAGGCGTCGCTAAGGGCTTCAACGGCAAATTTGCTTGCTGCGTACCAGCCAGACCCAGGTGTCACAAATCGTCCGGCAATCGACGACACATTGATGATTCGCCCTTCTCCGTGTTTCCTCATCTCCGGCAAAATCATTTGGGTGAGACCGATTAGACCGAATACGTTCACATCAAAAAGTCTCTGAGCCATTTGTAGTGGCATGGTTTCAATCGGCCCTACCTCTCCAAATCCTGCATTGTTAACAAGGGCATCCAGAACTCCAAATTGAGCGTGGACATGTGTCACAAGGGATTGCCTTGAGTGGATGTCAGTGATGTCGAGTGGAAAGATTTCGGCTCCTGACGCATGAAGATCGTTCATTGCATCAGTTCTCCGTGCTGCAGCGATAACCTTCCACCCATTAAGGAGGAGGAGTTGAGCGGTTGCTTTGCCAATCCCGCTGGACGCCCCTGTAATCAAGACGGTGCGTTGTGGTTTGGTCATCCAGCCTTGATATGGAACAGTGTGTTGATGCTGACAGCGATGTCATGAAACAGCTTCCAGGTCGCACGCGTCCTCGTTGGCAGCAACAACTTATTTCTGGGTGTGTTGTTGGCTTGGGATTTGTGGTGGTAGCGGCATTGCTACCTATCGTTTTACCGATCATGCTGATTGCTGGGTTGCTGGCCGCATTAGCCCTGATCCCGATCCTGCGCCAATTGCGCAGTGAACTCGAGCAACTGGATCAAGTTCAGAGAACATCTGCCGAACGGATTCCCATGGATGTAACTCCCTGGCAGCAAAAGTTGTGGGACCAATGGAAAGCGACTCTCAAACGACGCTCATAGGGCGCTGTCGTCGTCAGCGGTTCGAACGACGGAAATGGTTCTAGATCCGAATTCATCAAGAGCTGCAGCCCATGCTGCTGCATGGTCTGAGGCAAACACTGTGATGGAGCCGACACTCTCACCCGTGAGTTTGAAAAAAACGGTGAATCGCTGGGACATCGTTCTCCAGTCGATACCAAGATCACTGTGGCACTTTGAGCACGATCATCGACTCATGGCCGTACATTTTCGCTAGAGAAGGGTGATCAAAGCTCTATCGGACAACATTTCCTATGCAGACCCCATCTCAGATGCGTTCGGTGACCCCAGGTGGGCCTGAAGGAGGACTGGTCGCGATTCTTGGTGTCGTCTTAGCGGCTTTGTTGTTGCTTTCTCAAGCTTTATTTGTAGTGCCAGCAGGTGAAGTTGCTGTTGTGACAACACTCGGCAAGGTCAGTGGTGCGTCACGCCAGCCTGGTCTGAATACCAAAATCCCCCTGGTGCAGCAGGTTTGGCCCTTCAGTGTTCGCACCCAAGTTCGTCCTGAAAATTTTGCCACCCTCACAAAGGATTTGCAGGTGATTGAGGCTACGGCCACGATCAAATACGCGTTGCGTGCCGATCAAGCTGGTCGTGCTTACAGCACGATCGCAAGCAGTGATCGTGATATTTATCCACGAATCATTCAGCCTTCCTTGTTGAAAGCACTTAAGTCTGTTTTTTCTCAGTATGAATTGGTCACAATTGCATCTGAGTGGAATGACATCTCAACTCTTGTGGCAGAAACGGTTGCAGATGAGCTTGATCAATTTGACTATGTAGAGGTTCTTGGTCTTGATCTCACTGGATTGGAAATTGCCGAAGAATATCGTGCAGCGATTGAGCAGAAACAGATTGCTGAGCAACAACTTCTTAGGGCCCAAACCGAGGTATTAATCGCTGAACAAGAGGCTTTGCGTTACGACACTTTGAACAAAAGTCTTGATGATCGTGTGTTGTATAAATTGTTCCTTGATAAGTGGGACGGTATGACTCAAGTTGTTCCTGGTTTGCCCGGGACCAACGGTGGTATGCCTTCTGTGATCGTTGGATCACGTAAGTAGCTGCTCAGTGGCATCCATATTTTGAAGCTAATGAAAAAATGAACATTGCAAAAAATTTGTAATGTTCATTTTTTGAGGTATTGATTCTTTCGATTTTTAGCATTAGATTGAAGCATCCCCTGAAGACGTAAATTATCCAAATCTAGTTTTTACCTATATTGCTAATTGTTTGGCATCTGATGATTGTTCGTCAATATTTTTTTGGCGATTGTGCACGGGTTCGAAAAATACTTTCGAAACCTCTTTTGCTGAAGAAAAACTTTAAAATGTTGCTTTTCTAGTTTGCCTGTATAACCTAGTTCACTTCATTGATGTTGATTTCGTTTGATTCTCAATCCAGAACTATGAGGTGAGTGGTGAATCGTCGTGTGGTGAGGGGCCTTTTCGTTGTGTTGCTCTTGGGTGTGATCAACCATTGTGCATCCAAAACCCAAGTGCGTGTTCGCTACAGGGTTGAGCCACAACCCTCGCCAGAACGGTTTCAGCTTCCCAAGCAAAGTCCTTCGCAACATGGGCTGTTGTTGTAGGAATCAAGACAATGCTGGAGCCTGGCTTGAGATTGTCTTCAAGAGGAATTGGTGGATCTTGCAATCTTTTGAATTGTGTTAATCGATTTCGGTAAGAAGAGGCAGTCGGATTGGGCGATTGTTCAGGCTGGCGAGAGGTTTTATTTCAACTTTTCGAGCCATGTCCACGCTGTTTTTACTGGATCTAGATCACCATGAATTAAAAAGCATTGAGCTGTGTAACAGCACGCTCACCTTGTCCACGAACGATCGTTCAAGTCACTTAGAAGAGTGATGCCTTGTATCGAGCTTTGACCCATGCAGAATAGTTTCAGCAGGGAATTGGCTCAATCACTCGTGGTCATGCTTTTAGAAATGCAGGCAGAGTTATGCGAGTTCTCATATCAAATGGATCTTGAAGAGCAGCGCTATCAAGCTGCTCAAGCACGATCTGGGTCTACGGGAAGTCCTTTTAGTGTTAGTGCTAATTGACGGGCTGCGAGCAACCCCGGATAAAGAAAACTGGCTCGTTTGCTATTGCCAAAGAGTCCGTTCAGTAATGCCATCAAAGGATCGCTTGGTTTGAGTTGGCTACAGAGAACAGAGATCGCTTTGCTTCCATGCCAGATCTGATCTCCGTCGATCAACACGGCCCCCTCACTCAAGTTGAATCCCCGTCGACGCAAGTCTTTGCGAAGATCATTATCAAGCCTTCCATCTCGGATCAGTAGATCTGGGATCCCACCTTTTAGTTCGCTGCGCAAGGCAAATGCTTGGCAGAAAGGACAGCCACCGTCGTAAACCAGCGTTTTCAGCAACCCCTCCAACCGTTCGTTCGGTAAGTTGATGTGATTGACAATAATTTAGATGGCGGACAAGGAGCTACTCAAAGAAGTTGGTCAGGAATTGTGGGGGTCTGTCAAGAAGCTCCGCCCCGGCTTGCCTCGTGAATCTCGTTTGGAGCTCACCCTCAAAGCACTGATGGTGATTGGCGATCTGTCCGATCAGATTCAGGCTGCAGTTGTTGTAGGGCTCATTGCTGAGCAAGAACCGCCTGAAAACGAACCTGAGGGCAAAGATGTCACAACGAGTGCTGACAGCGAGCCTGAGGTGGATCAAACACCGGATGGTCGTCGCGTGGTGCGTCGTCGCTCGCGTGCTGCTGATTAAGCAGAAAAGCAATGCTTGATCAGCATCAGCAGATCGACCATTTTTTCGGTCTTAGATCCTTTGTTGCCTTTTTATGGGCTTTCCCAAGGGGCTAAAAAGCACTGCAACATCAGTGTTGCAGTGCTTTTTATTGACTGGTTAGGTGTGTTAGTTCAGTAAGGCCTTACCCCGGCTGTGAATGTTCCGGGCGTACTCCGTCCACGTGCCTTGGCCCCAATAACGAAAGCAGCTTGTTTCCAGTAAAAGCAGATGCAGCAGTGCTTTTTGGTACGTCTCATCTGTCGTGAACGATGGATTTTCTGCTGTCTTCTCATCGAAACGTTGATGAAAAGCTGCGCTGAGTTGGTTCATCGGTTCCAAAACGTTGTCGTACCCCTCAACCCAACTGAGGTTGTTGGTCCAAGAGGCTCCCTCCATTGAGAAGTCATTGTTATTGGCTTTGAGTTCATCGATCGCTGCGTTGACGGTCTCACGATTCGAATCGCTTCCTACCTGTTTCCACAGCCGGTGCTGCTGCACTGCCTGCACTTCGGGGAAATCGGTCGCCGTTACTCCTGCCTGTTCCAGAAGCTCAAGCCATTCACTTCCGTTGATTGCCACCGTTTGGGTGTGCCCCTCTCCCATCGGGCTCTGATTGCTCGCTTTGCGGTGCGCTTGAAGAAACGCTTCCGGGAATTCATTCATCATCACCCCCCCGTTTTCGCCATCAGCGATTTGCGTGACCACTGATGGAATGTGCCTGTTTCCAAGCTGTTGTTGTTCAAGGGTGAGCGCCTCGTAATAAGGCTGCATTTGGCCCACCAGCTTGGTGTCAGAGCCTTGTGTCTTGATTAAAACAGTGATCCTTGCTGTATCTCCTGTTGAGCTCCGAGCGACCAGCTGATTGGGAAGGTACCTCTGTGCGTGGGTAAGAGGTGAGCCATCCGGGTTTTCTACGCTGTGTTCTTGAACCATCAACCAGCTGTAACCGCAATCAATGAGAGCCTGAATGAAGGCATGAAGAGTATCTGGGTGGTTCGGAAGATGCATTTCGGGGGGTGAAAACCCTTTCACCCGTTTGAGCGCTTCCTCGCCGAACAGATCAACAAACTGGTGTTGCCAAGCACTGATCTGAAGCTTCAGATCGGGAATCGGTGTGGATGGAGCCACCGCATGGCTCCAGAACGTACCTAGCCATTCCACATGGCGTTGCATGTGCGGATCACAGGCGAGGTAGCGCAATGCGTCTGTGATGTCTTCCCGACCCATCTGGTGAACTCCCCAGAGGAGGTTGCCGGAATAATCGAGCATGATCCGTGGATTGCATCCTTCGCTAATTAGCTGCGGTATGAGATCAGCCATGCGTCGGTAGCACTGAGCGAAGGGTTCCGCGTTGTGGTTATCGCCCTCTCCCTGGTTTTCAACCATGTATTGCAGATGGGACACCAGTTCTCCGTTTCTGCCGGCCGGGATCGTTGGCTGATGCATGTGCAGTGCACAGGCGAAGGCTGAGCTGATCCCCCCCATCTGCAGATTCGTGTGTTGTATCCAGACAGGCTCGCGATTCTGTAAAAGAGAATGGAGATCGGCTTCACGGCCAGCGATTGCTGGAGATTGGTGTTGGGTCATGACTTGATTCGTACTCCATCGTGGCTTGGACGTCTTGTCACGATCGATTCAGCAGCTCGTTCCGGTTCTTGGTTTCGCTTGCATGGCGTCGCATTGTGGATTCATTCGTGATTCACTAACGGAGAAAAAGGGCATGGGACATCTGTTTTGAGCGCTCTCCAGTCCTTTTTGGAGCATTTGCAACGCGATGGTCGTTTGCAAAGCCGCGTCCAGTCAGTAATGACAGCGGCTGAAGTTGCGATGATCGCTCAGGAGCTTGGCTATCCCGTGTCTGGAAGCGAGCTGCTATTGCTGTCTGGCAAGTCATTGACAGGGATGCGTGTTCATCGTGTTGATCATCCTGGTGAATACCCACACCGTTACTGAGTGAAGCTGCTGAGCACAAGCACTGATGTGTCTGATGGATGGCATGCGCCATAACAAAAGAGCCCGATGGGAAGGGCTCGGATCAAGTTCAATGAATGCGTCTCGTGGGCCGTGGCCGGGGGGTCACGGTCTTTTTATTGGTCTGTTCTGTCCATGGTTGAGGAGCTCTGCTCCACGTCTGTTGTCCCTTTGAATGTGCTGAAAGCTTGAAAAATCGCGGTTATTTGTCTTTATCACCACACGAATCATGCGTGATCCCGAAGACTTCTGATAATTGTGCGTGTTTTGCACCGTGTTTTGCAGGTTGGGTGCATAAGTTGAGTACATACGAAACGTCATCGATGTACAGAATTCAAGAATTGAGCTCTTCCGGCTGGACGGATCATGGAGCCAGAACAACCGAAATCGAGGCTTTTGGTGCTGCTCATGCTCTGAGCCAGCAGGAAGGTCAATCTGCGAGAGTCCTCAACCCTTTGGATGAGATGGTTTGCATCATGAACCGCTTTGGATCGACTGCGATCCAAAGCGATCACGAATTGGTGGCCTAACCGATGGCTTATTTCAGTCACTACAAGCATTTCACGATTCGATACAAGATGTCTGATGGCAGCAAGCAGGAGGCTTGTTTCTATGCGTCAGATGCTTGGGAGGCCCGCATCCTTGCCATGGAGTTTTACGAGCACATCCGGCAATGGCCCAACAGCATCGACCTGATCCATGAAGTGGGTTGTCGCTTCTGATCATCAGCTGCCGAATCTTCCATTAAGTCAAGAAATGGCAAGGAATGGGGTCAGAGGCGTGAACTGGCTCCAAAATTGTCTTTATGACTTTGACGCACTGTCCTCTCTGTATTGGCTTAGCGCTGCTTTCAGCGATACGCACCACTGCTCATCTCGTGATGATTTTTCAGCTCGAGCGTCAAACTGCAGAGAAGTTTGAACATCCAGCCAGCGTGCTTGGAACCGTATTTCAACTTTGAATTTCGTGCGGGGATGACCTCTTCGCTGTGATCAATAACACAGTGGACACACCATTATTCAAAGAGAGCTGCTTACAGCTAAGCCCAGGCATACAGGTAAGTGAAGTCACTAAAAGCTGACTACACAAATGTGTATTTCTATCGATTAATTGTCTTGAGGGCATTTTATAACCTAAGAGGCGATGTAGTGTTTAAATTTTTTAATCTGAAGAGAGCTAATTGATCTTAATAATGAATTTTTGAAAATTTGCCGATAACATGTAGATATATTGAATTTAATTGTTATTAAAAACGTTGAAATGTCTTTTAATTAATGCTAGAAATTTTGAAGTTTATTTGTCTCGGCTAGAACCCATCGGATTCGCAACCATTAAGGATTTTTGACTAATTCATTTGAAACTTTATTCTGAAATTAGCAGCAGTCTTGGGGTATATACAGATATGGAGTTTAAGCTTGACATATTAGTAGTGAGCACACAATAAATTGATAACTTATTTGTTTGCAATCACCCAAGCAGTGGCGACGCGTTGCTTGAGGTAGAGATCTGCAAGATTTCTGGCAAGCGCTTGCAACTCCGCTACGTCAGTTGTGGAGTCGATTTGTCTCTTAATGGATTCCGTTTCGAATTGCTGGGCAAGAGTGGCTTGCATGGAAATGCCTGGCGATGCTCCTAGCTTAAAAACTCTTTATGGAGACTGCGGGTCACGGTTGGCCGAGAGAGGCGCCAGGATGTAACGAAATCGTTACAAACTGATGACTGTCGGCGAACTTGTTCTCGAAACCCTCTCCACTGGTGTGATTACGGAAGATGAGGTCACTTGGCTAACTGATCATTTGCAGACATTTACGCGGCCTGAAGAAGCAGCTGCTATTCGCTTGGGTCGTCTCATGGATGAAGGTCAAGTCAATCTCGGCTGCCGTGTCTCGAAGCGTTGGCTGCATCATCGGGAGGTCCTCGTGGACTGGATTGAGCCACTCGGTCGTCACAGCTAACGGATCAAGGTTGATTTGGCGACTCGAATGCTCCCCTCTTTTGGCGAAATCAGTGAGAGCCAAAATTTGAGGAGAGCAATAATGAGTCGCTAATTCCTAATAATTCCCATCCATGTTTTGTTGTTAAGCCTGGAGTTTTGTAAGGTTCAGTTGTCCTATGAACACACTTTTGCAGCTTAATTTGCAATTCCTGCTTTGCTCAAAAACTATCTTTTTTAGTAGCGATTTACTGAATTAGCTTCCTCATCGTTTTATTAAGCTTGATAATTAGTTTCAATTACGTTCTGAGATGAATCGTTTTTATGTGTTTGATTCTATTAACCATTTGCAAACTTGCTACTAAGCAATGCGAGCTATGATTAAATTTTATTGTTCGTTCATGAAATACGATAATAATTTTATGATCCCTACTCGTTGAAAATTGATCTCATCTTAAGTATATTGACAAAGCAACGGTTAAGAATATGCTTGAAAGATTTCGTCCAATAAAGAGATTGGAGCTTTTTGTAGGAATCGGCTTTTCTGTGGTGGGGTTTTCTATTGGCTCACTTTTAATAGGAAACACATTGAATAGTAAAATCCAGCTGGATTCACCCAAGGAAATTAGCAAACCTAAGTCTAAACCTTATTTGAGTGAGTTATCTCCTGGTAGTGAGAGCCACTACGTATCCAAGCCTAAAGTTGAGGGCATTAAACAAATACAAAAGAAAGATCAACAATCTGCTTCTTCCTCTTCCGTTGATGAATTCACAAGCTTGTCTCAGGAAGAGAAGAATTGCGTTATTTGGAAGAATGCATATCCTGAAGCTGCTTATAAGCTCAAGCAGGGTGATGCATGTAATTGATCCAACTGACCACTCTTTTTTATGGCTATTCCATTGCAGCTTGAAAGCAACAATAAAGTGACCAGCCCTTTCGTGAGTCTGCACAATATGGAGGTTCAAAGTATTTTCTTCGGAGTTTGATCTAGGATATTTCAGCTTTTTAGGCTGTTTCCATGAACCCCCCTGATTCGGGTGGAAGCACATTCCTTTTTGCTTCTCTTGCGATCGTATCAGTGCAGCATTAATTTCTTTGTTTATATGACCGTCTATTTAAATGTATAGATGGTCATGGATTTGTTAGCTCACACGTTGCTCTTGAGTTCTAAGCATCTCATAAGCTTTCCATAACCCACTGACCTCTGAGCATGTGAATTCCTTGTCACAGACTCGATACTTTCCATTTCCAACGGCATCGATTGTTGAACCCTTGGATGTTGCACAGATTCTGCTGAGAAAGGCCACTGGATTGACTCAGTTACCCATGTTCTAGGTCAGTATCTGGGTATTGCGTCCTTTTTGCGCCTGTTCCTTGTCAGATCGAAATAGATTTGTGCAGAGAATAAAGACTCTCTGCAATTCTTGGTCGTTTGATGATGGCATTTTGCTTAAACCAACCCGATTTACTGGTGTTGTTTGGCATTGCTCGAGGGCTGTTTCCTATTGTCTTTTTTAGCGAGAGGCCTGATAGCTTCTACTGTCGTGGATTGATTTCACTTTGGTTAGTACTTTTTAGCTTTTACTTTGCTTTGAAGAAGCTTTTATGATTGAATTTTTATATATTTTATCTATCATTGCTGAAATATTATAGTGTTTTCCGCCATTATCTGTTATGCTTCACTTATTCTATTGGTTAGTCCTTGCAACTTGTCTTTCGATTGAGTGTGTGATGTCAACTCTCACACTTCAGTGCATTCCTGCTTAATATAATGGAAATATTTTTCTCAATGAAAGCAATTTTCAACAATAATATTCTTGCTGAAAGCGACGATATCATTTATGTGGATGGCAATGCCTATTTCCCTCGTGAAGCAATGCATGACCAATACTTTCGTGATTCTCGCCATACAACGGTCTGCGGTTGGAAGGGTAAGGCGCGCTACTGGGATTTGATTGCTGATGATCAGATTGTTACTAATGTAGCTTGGAGTTATGAGACGCCAAAGCCTGATGCTGAAGCGATTCGTTATAGAGTTGCTTTCTATTCCGGAAAGGGGATCATTCTCTCTTGATGGATTTGAACCAAGTTTCTTTTTAGAAAGTTGGAATATCTCTAGATTGACAACTTAGTTGGTTTGATATGTGCTTAGAATAATTTTTCTGCATGCTTGGGTCTCTATTTTCTCTATTTAAGTTGGTTAGTCGCTTTGTTTTCCGTTCTAACTTATTTGCTCTTGGTTTTGCTATTTTATTGCTCATTTCTGTTGTTGGCCTAGAGTGAATCTTTGATATTATATTTGCATGGAAAACGACTCATCTCAAGCCTTGCGATCGGATACTGAAATGTTGACCTCGAATGTTCCTTTTTATCGTATTGTTCGTGACGATTTTCAGGAAGATTCGATTACTAGACTGCGATTTAGTTGTTACGATGATGCTTATGATGAATTAGAACGGTTTTACGGGGATTTATGCTGTTCTGATGAAAGGATTGAATATTCAATTGTGGCGATTTGATTGTTTCTTTGAGTTAGGAGGTTTATAGAGTGTACATTTATATGCCATGTTTCCATTATTGGCTTTGAGTAAGCTGATCGTCCTTTGGATGTGCGGAGAATATACGTCATACCCATCCATTTTTTGTTATTTCTTGAATTTCGCTAAACTATATCTTTCATACTTTATCTGTTACTATCTTTTAGTTGTTGCCACTGCAGCCCTTCTTGATTGTTGTCTCTTTCATGGCTTTACATAACGTTGTCATAATCTTGAATGAATCGATACTGATGCTCTGTTCGTGCGTATCGTCAGTACAATCTGCACATCACATCTAAATGTGGTGAAATGGCCGGGTGATGGGGATTACTTGGTGGATGACCGCTCTTGTTTTGAGCGGTTTTTTTGTGCTTACATTCAGTTTGGCTTCTTTGATTTGAGTAATCTTTTCGTCTTCTTCATTACTCCAATTGACTCATCTCCCATTCCTTGAAACCTGCCTAGACATTTCCTTGGTTGGCAACTTGTCATTGCCTTTTCTCTTGGATGAATTAAATTATTTGTCTTGAGTGTTGGGTTAGGCGCGTTAGCATTTTATAGTATAAATTCTCTTATCATTTCGATGTTGTTCTATCATTGATTCAACCTTTTTCTGATTATGACTCCCACCAAGATTTTACTTGTAATCGTTATTGTTGCTTCTCTTTTAATAGTTGTTTTGGCGATCCAATTGACCGGTGAAGTTAGCGATTCTGCCCCTTCTACTGAGCTTCAAGAGGCTATGCCGGCCTTGCAGCAGTAAGTTTTGGCTAAATACCTATTAGCGGTTTGAAAAAAGTTGTTTTTTGCATGTGTCTAGTGTGATTGTATATCTAACATTATGCTTATCATCTACAACCCTGTAAATTTTGCCCGTAGCCATGCATTTTGTCCGAGCATCTACAAATGCTTTGAACTCGGTTTTTCTGGTTACCTCAGGTGT
This sequence comes from Synechococcus sp. SP2 MAG, assembly GCA_030756895.1. Lineage (GTDB taxonomy): Bacteria > Cyanobacteriota > Cyanobacteriia > PCC-6307 > Cyanobiaceae > Synechococcus_C. Next base: position 25,366 of record JAVBIX010000047.1, on the reverse strand, counting down.
CCAGCTTTCTTCGGACAGGTGTTCAATCGTGTACATCAAGATTTAACAGTTAGTGATAGCTTGGCCTCGATTGGGGCAAAAGTGTGCAATCTACTGAATTACCTTGGGATCACAAAGCCTTTTCAATTGTCCCAACGCATTTCTGTATTTTTTATTTAGTTTCAAGTTGATTTCCTCTTACCTATGCGAAGAGATCGGTAGCTCCGCTTAGGTCAGCTCATCAGATTATTTAAGAATTTTTCGGCTCTAGGCACCGAGCTTGGCGTTCAAAAGTTTGTGCCTGCCCCAATTTGCTAAGCAGCTTATGGATGTCATGGGTAGAAAGTTCTCCATTCGAAGCCCACTTCATCGATGACAATTCGTATTTTTGAAGAGGTGCTTGCATCGACCAATTAAATGAGTAATTGAGCTTACGTTGGATCTTGAAATCAGAACAGGCCCATCCTTCGCTTTGCCCTTCAGAAATTCTGTAATTCGTTGTTAGCTCACTTGTTCCCCGCCTCATTCGATGGCTTCAGGGGAGTGGTTGATGCTGTGCGACTCTGCTCCTTTAAATTCCCTGCTCAGAGTTATTTCTTACTCCTTTTGGCTGAAGATTGCCTAACGGCAGCCCCCAAGGAGCATGATAAAGAAAATATGTAGGAATCTGCTGTGAACCACGGACCTTGTTGCCCCATTCATCAATCCACCCTCGATTCACCCGACTACTGGACTGATCCAGCCTTGATGTCATCTGTTGCACCTGCCTCTTCTATGGAATGGCGTCGTTGGGAAATTGAGAGTCGAAGTCGCCACGCAAAGTGGGCGACTTATCATGGCCAACGATAGACGACACTTAGTTGTTTTTTCATGGGTTGACAAATCTCTTCTTTCCTTTGTGTTTATTCTCTTTATTGAAAATGTTGCCATTTTTTCTTGGTTGTGAACAATAAATGCACTGTATTGTCTCGCTATTTAAGAACATATTTTCGGCAGTGCTCTTGAAGTAATGGTTTTTTGCTTTTATTTGACGAATGTTGCATTGGGTTGAGCGTCTAGTCACTCTCGCTCCATTTCTTCCATTTGTGTTTCCTCAGTCTTCCCATTGAACTTTTTTGGACTTTCTCGATGAACTTGAACGTTCATTGCCGAGCTGCTTCTTAGTTTTAGGTTGATGACTTAACTGGGTTGAACGATCACCTGCTGCTGTCGGTAAGGCAGACTGGGCTTAGGTAAAGGATCCAACCATGGCCACAGCAGAAGAGAAGCGCACCATTACGAAGAAGCGCCTTCAGGAACTGCGCAATTTGTGTCGTGAGCACTACAACGTGCTCATTGAGGAGGGCACCATGCCAGATGCCGCAGATGTTCGCGTGACGAATCAAAAGCTTGAGGAACTCATGGAGCTCCTTGATGGCAAAATTAAGTGGGATAATGTTTAATGTTTCGCCATGGCAGGAATTGGCCGAAGCATCGCCCTTAGAATGAATTAAGTATCACATCTATAAATGAGCTGATTTTATTTGATTGCTCTCTGTAGGTTGAAAGTTTTGATTATATGGATACTTGTGCAATCCATAATTTAATCTTTAGTATCTTTTGAGTATAAAAAGAGGCTTTTTGAGCCTCTTTTTATGGTTTGTTGACCGCAATCATTCTTCGGTGTCTTCGACACCTTCGGGGATGAGCCGAATTTGTTTGCGACCAAGCTTGATGGTGAAATTATCGCCTGGTTTGAGCTCAAGCATTGTTGTATACGCTTTCCCGATTAAAAGATTTCCATTGCCTTGAACTTTGGCGATGTAACTCAGTTTGCGCCCACCTTTGCCAACCTCACCTGCTCCACCACCTAGATCAATGCCTTTGGCATTTAGTAGGGCTTCATAAAAAGCTGTGAAGTTCACTCGATCGCTCCCATCTTTTTTCTGCGAAACGTAGCCGCACTGAGTAGCTAAATCGGTTTTGGAAACATCACCAAGATCTTTGACCTTAGCGAGCAGGTCTACACCAGTAAGCATTTGGGATAAGCCTCAACGAACTATTACTAACAGCTCCTCCTCATCAAAGTCAACTATTTAGATCCATTTGATCTCCCTTTTTGTATGTGATGCTCGCCCCTTCACATGTCCATGAAGTCGCTTCTTTCTTGTTTCTCTTCGTGTTTTGATAGCTCGAGCTGCAGTGCCGTTGTCGTGTCTTTTTTCCCTTAATTTTCCACTGTTTTTTTCGCTTGGCTCTTGTTCTGAGTTGATTTGATTTTGATCGCTTTCGATGTTGTTCGTGAGCTGTGCCTGCCTCTGTGCTGTTCTATCTCCAGGCTGCTTGATGCTCTCCATTGACGTTGCCGGCTTGCCGGATGTATTCAAAACGAGCAGGAGGCACACGGAGGTTCGTGGGTCATCCTGTTTCTGGTTTCAGCAATGCTACCCATCCTCATGCAGTTGAGATAAAACCCTTGCTGCCAGACCTCGTGAAATTCTTCGTTCGATCAATAAGTTACAAACCCAATTGAACAGGGGTGGATTGGCTGGGTTCGAGGTCAGCCTGCTTTGCAAGAGCATGAGCTCTTGCTTTGTTTTGATTCCTCGTAAGGCATCAATCAGCATGTCTTCGCCTGTTGTGGCTTGAATCGTGCGTTGAGCTGTGCTGGTCATCTGCCAAAGGCATTCGTTCCTTTGTTCTGGCACGTCTTGCCTTGAATTTGCAAACCTTGTTTCACTGCCCAACCACCGACTTTCTTTTCGTTGTTTCTCAACCGAGCTCCCACAGCTGCTTTCCTTTGCCTTGCAACCCTTTTGGGATCCAGCGGAAAGGCATCTAAGGTCTTGTTGATTCGCTTCTGCCTACTGATCAGCCAGCTTTTCCAGTGAGTTTGCTGTTCGATACATCTGGTGTGAAGCCTGCGGGCTGATCCCGTCAACGGAACTAGCTGAATAGATGCTCCCGTCCCAGGCCAGATATTGAATGCCTTTGTCTTCGCTCCACATCCACCCGAGCACATTAATGAAAGTGCTTCCGTCTCTGATGGCGTGGACGTTGGAGAAGGCTTGAAATTCGCTAGGAATGTTCATTGCGATTCTGATTATTGGCATGCTCGTTGCTTGCAGCTTGGCAGCGGATGTTGTGACAGACCACATCAGTTGCAAGCTGTCTTATCTGATTCCTCATCGATTTCCTTTCCAGCGCAGCATGCTGATCCAGATTGCAAACAGGGTCCCAACGGGGATCACGATCACCAGGAGCTGAGCGATCACAAATTGGCGTACTTCTGGATCCATAGTTTCAGTTCCTCGTGGTTAGCCCTTTGTCATGAGTCAGTTCGATGCGCTGGAACGATCGTCATTCCGATCGGAGCCATGGCAATGAGAGCGAGTTTGTTGTGCTGAATTTCGAATGGGATCCCGATAATGGAGACGAAACAGGAGAGTGCCGATGTGAGATGGCCAATCGCAAGCCACCACCCAGCCACTGAAAACCAAAGTACATTTCCGATTAGTCCCATCGAGCCAGTGCCTAGAGCAGGACGTCCGCTGAGGTCGCGTCTGTTGATGGCTTCCAAATCAAAACGCCTCAGAGCAAATTTCCCAATCACAAAACATGAGCGGCTCCATGGCAGCCCCATGATGCTGTTGGCACAGACAAGTCCCACCAGCCACCAACTTAAGGCCATCAAAAAGCTGCCAAGGACAACCCAAAGACTATTGAGAATGCATTTAAGCGTTTGTAATCTTACCAGACTCCAGGTATTAAACGAAAACTGGTTGACTCATAATCTGAGAAGTTCTTGTATTTAATTCTCATCGACACTTCTTTTTCTCGTATGCGTTGAAGGTAAAGTGCAAAGATAGACAATGGAACTAAAAATGCCCATACAGAACCAGCTACCACGCTAAAACTTAAGTAGCGCATTAAATCGCCCGTATAATTAATATGTCGAACTTCACTCCAGATGCCTGTCCTTACTAAGCCGACCCCGCTTGCTTTTTCCGTTGTTTTCTGTATGTCTGCAGCAGTATTGATCAAGCTGCCAAAGTAAAAAAGCGGGATTGCTGTAGCTATCGCCGCGATAGATAAGTTTGCTGGGTTTGTGAAGGCTAAGAATGCTGGTAGTGAATAAAAAATACCCACAATCAAAAGAGCACTTATAAATCCAGGAATCCCTACTTTTTCTGTGAAGATTTGCTTGCGACGTTCAGGATAGATTTTTTGCTCTAAGAGCCACCATGCGCAATAACTAATATGCATGCAAGCATAGAGAGCTTGTCTCTGCCCACTAATGCCAAATATTAGAATTAGCCCAACAATGACTAAAATTGTAATTATTTTTGCCCAATTAATCGCATTAAGTTGAGTTGTCATTTTTAGCTAAAAATCTATTTCTTTATGAGTTTTAACACAACTAAAGCTGTGCAAATCGCGAGTACCCACCAAATCCATGTCGCACTTGTTACGAGTGCGATCGCAACCCCTATGACCAAGAAGATTAAAAACTGATTGAGGGTCATGGGCTCTAAGGATGATCCTTCATTCTGAACGCGATCTGCTGCCGCTTCAATCCGTGATCGAAGCTTCCGACTGATCTTGGCTCGGGAAGCGGACAACCAGCAGGTCTTCGCCTGTGATCGAACCATTGGCGTCTAGCAGTTCGGGATGGGTGGTCAGCAAGCCGGTGCGATCTGTGCGGCGTATTGACTTTGCAGGTGCTGAGCTTAATCGCATCATCCGAAAGGCTTGGACTAACAGGAAGACAAAAACGGAGCCATAGACCAACGGAAAAAGTGCAGAAAGCATGAGTCAAATCCTATTGTTAAGAAACATTAACGGCTTTGTTGCTGAATCGCGTTTCTGAATCAGCTGGAAACTGGAAGCTTCCTTGGTTTTGCTCATGTTTTGAGCCAGCTTTAGGTCATGACGATCTCTCTTCAACTGGCTGTGGCCCGATGCACCGCTCGCGGTTTGATCAATGGAACGGCTGCTGCTGACTACAGCGAGGTCATCAGTCTCCACCGAATGATGCAGCTAGAGGGTGAAACGGTTCTTGCTGCTGGACTGTTGGCGCTGGCCCGTTCGTTGAATCCATCTGGGGTCATGCGGGATGTTTCAGCCCATGCACGCCACCCGTTGGCGTAAGCGAATGCTCTACGCCTTGTGCATTTGCCGATGGAGTGGTTGAGTCGCTCGATCTTTTTTCGATCATTTGATCCTGACGAAAGACAGAACGGCTCCCTAGACCATTGATAGAAGTTGAGAAGCGTGATCGAACCGCCGTTTGAAAGGCGTTGATGGTTTCTATTAATGCAGCAACCAGCTTTGGAGTTGGGTCACGCATTCAGTAGTTGATTCATAGGGAAGAACGTTGCGTCCATCAATACTTGCGCTCATAGCGTTCGGCAGTTGCTGCGCATAGGTATGGATGCGTTCTTGTGCATCATCCCAATGCCTGGAGCGGCCGATTCCGGTTGCCTTGTGCCCAAACAAAAGCCACATCGGCTGCTTGATCTCTTGCCATTGCTTGGTCCAGTTGCGTCTCCAAAAACCAGCTAAAAAAGAAAACGTTGCCCAGCGTGTTGTCATGTTGGCTGCTTCTTGTTCCAACGTGCCGAGCCATTCGGTGTCAACGTCTTTGTCGCTTGCAAATAAATTATTGATTGAGAATGATTTTAAAAATGCACGGCGGCTTGCGTAGCGGTAAAACAAAGACCCGATTGGTCCTTGAAACAGCAATCTCCAGAGCAGTTGTGATTGTGTTTTCGGAAAAGGTTCCTCAAGAACGCGCCAACTTGGTGGGCTGATTGCGACCAAGCCAGCAACGAGTTCCGGTGCGGTTTCGATCACCGCTAAAGCGATCGGAAGAGAGGCGCCCTGCGAAACGAGCACCGCTGGCGCGTTGTTGTGTTCTCTCAGTAGATCGATGAGTGGTGCCGCCCAATCCTCAGGGGCAAGCTGTTGATTTGGATGTTCGCCCCCACCGCATCCGAGTAGGTCTGGAGCGAGCAAGGCAGTTGTTTGGTCTGAGGCTCGCCAACAGGTAATAAAACGATCCCAAAACCGATTGGATAAGCCAACGCCAATGGGATGAATGAGGAGCAAACGTGGTGCGTTCAAGACCCGACACCGCAGGCAATGCGAGCACCACCTCCGCCTAGGGGAGGCGTATCGGTGTAAGTATCACTCCCTGCATGCACCACAAGGGCACGGCCGCGAAGGTCTGAGGCCTTGAGCCTGGGTGCCACAACGCTTGTGGTGGTATTGCCATCACGGTCCACCACTAATCGGCTGAGGTCACCGCGATGGCCATTGCCGAAAGGTCCGAGATGGGTGTCTGTTTGGTCAGGATCCCAATGTCCGAGTGCTGCCAGACCTGCAATGGAGGCCCCTTCAGCATTGGTTTGTGGATCACACTGATCGCCAGCATGCAAGTGGAACCCATGCTCGCCCTCGCTCAGGCCACTGAGTTCAGGAATAATCACCAGCCCTTGGTCTGTGTCTCGGGCACTGATCGTGCCAATGGACTCACCGATTCCCTCGGCGTTGATGCTGTTGATCGTTACTTCAATCGTGCTTGCTTGCACGGTTGAAGGCAACAGCAATGCCAAGCACAAAGCAATGAGTGCACCAAGTCGGTACATGGAGTTTTTACAGATGCACTCATTTTGTCTGGATGGTGGCACTAACTGCTAATGCGCTTGTGCTTCGGCAAGCGAGCGGCCTTTCCAGGTCCAGCCCCTTCCCGTCAGGCTCTTCCAAACGGATGTAGGTGCGATCAGACCAATGATCATGCCGCCTACTCCCATCAGCCACCAATGGCGTAATGGCACTGAAAACCGGGCTCGGGTCCATAGGCGAACGCTGAGCTGCATCAGGATTGCGACCAATCCGAGACCAGCATCACTGAGCCACAGGATCTGATCCTGGCTGCTCACACATGCCATCGTCAGGCTGGCCGGCAAAAGCAGCCATGGCAGCGTGAACATCAACAGCACAACTCCTCCAGCTCCAAGGGATTTGCTGATGCTGCGATCAAGACCGAGAAACCAGTTTTTGCTCCAGCCTTCCCAGAGAGCCTGGAAATTGTCGTACATCTGTAGGTCGACTGCATCGATTCCAAGCACGTATCGCAAGCGAAATCCCCCCTCTTTAATCCGCCGCGCTAGCGCAAGATCTTCTACAACTTCTCCCGCGAGGGCCCTGTGGCCCCCGATCGAGTTGTAGCTGTCCCTTCTGAACAACATGAAGGGTCCTGCAGCAAAGGCCACCGTTGAGGCAGGGTCGTTGGCTTCAAGGATCGGAAACCCAAGCCCTAACAAGCTCGCCATGATCGGTTGGACCATCCATTCGGCGAGACAGTCACAGGTCAAGCGTGGAGCCAGGCTGAATAAATCGGCTTTCTCATTGATGCTCTGGTGGAGTGCTCTTTTTATGGCGTCGGGCGCCAGGGTCACATCTGCGTCAATGAACAGCACCCACTCGCTGTTGACCTGCTCCATAGCTTGGCTGCAGCCCCAGTTTTTCCCTACCCAGCGCTCTCCTTTTGGTCGTGGGCCAGCTTGGAGAACTGCTGCGCTGGGATGGTCAGCATCAGCGAAGGTAACGATTGCCTGCTCCGCAATCTTGACTGTGTTGTCGCTCGACTGATCATCAACAACCACTACCTCCCATCGAGAGCAAGGCCTTTCAGACATCAGCACGTGAGACAAGCAACCCTCAATGTTGTTTGCTTCATTGAAGGCTGGGATCACAACGCTGAGGCTGGTGTCCGTGACGCCTTCATCGTTGCTGTGCCATAGCGTTGGAGCTGAGGCAAACACGCGTTGCAGGCCTAAAAGCAGGATGCTCAATCCAATCGCGGCCGCTAGAGCTGTGACTCCTACAACCAAAGCCACAATCGGGAGCAGGTTCAAGAGCTAGGCGGCGTCTGCTCACCACTTTGACCAACTTCTGCCTCGATGTTGTCTTTGCAGGTCGAGCAAAGTAAATGACCCTTGTGTTTCCAATAAGTACGGATTGAACGTTCGATCGTTTGCCTGCAGATCAAACACTGAAACATGGGGCTCATGTTTTCATTTCCATCACGCTTCTCCCTTATCCCACGTGCACAAATCACGTTTTGTTCATGCAGAGGCGAATTGACGATGCTTTGCTCTTTAAGTCTTCAGCGCCTTCATTCGTCCCTCCGTCTTGATGCGATTGATTCGGGGGAGATTTGCTTATTTTGAGACATGAATGATTCGTTGCTTATCGACGTTGTCGTTCACGACGATTTGCTTTTCGCGTTCCCCCGTATTGATAACCAGGCTGGTGTTGCAGCTTGTTCCAGCAGCTGGGGCATGCAAATTGCCAGTTTGGTTGGCCTGCAGTTTTGATCCGGTATTGAATTGGTCCGTGACAAGAGCATTGATCACATGCATGAGATTGGGATCGTTTGTGATTGCCACGGGAGTGCCAATCCTTTAAAAACCTCAGCTCTTCGTGAGTGGAGGCTCTCCCCAGAGCAGCGTTGCGTTGGGGATAACGTCCATACCGCTGGATCAAAGTCTTGTTGCGACAAGCGACTGCAACCGTGGCGGGGTCACTCCAGCGCTCCATGTACGAGATCGCATCCAGGATCACTCCCAGCTCCTCGCTGTGAAGCATTGGCATCAACCAGAACTGGCGACGCACCCGTTCTGGTTCTTCATCGAGCCATCCCTCAGCGATCGCTTGGCGGGAGAGCCTCAGCGCGTAAGCATCGCCTGCAAACGCTTTGGATTCATTTCTCCAGATCTGCCGTGTGAATTGATCCATCATCAAAACCAGGGCTAATCCGCTTGTCTCGTTCTGCTCCCAGTGGCTCAGTTCACCGTTCAATGCTGAACATGTGAGCTGCCCGAAGCGGTCGAACACCTCGGCGTCAAAGTCAGCATTTTTGCGAAACCATTGGTGCGGGCGACAGTCTTGAAACCAGAAGCGGAGCACCGCATTCGGGCTGGTTTCCATCAGCTGTCTTGACGCACTGCCTTGACAGCTAGGCCTGCTTCCGCGCTGGTCACAACGGCAAGACCAATCAAGCCAATGAGCCCAACGAGTTGGTTTTGTGGTTCAGCTTCAGCTGCGGAGTTTTGAGCCAAGACGGCTCCCACTACAAACCAGGTCGTGGCGAGTAGGGATGTGATCCAGTAGGCCTTCCAACGTCGCTGATACAGATAACCAGCTCCAAGACCTGGCACCACGTTCAGCACAACAGCTACCCAGCCAGCTGATGCAGCGAGCACCTGATCTCTTGTCGGTGTCATCAAAACGCTCCATCTCAACAACACTCTGTCGTGTTAAGTGCTTGGGTGGAGTGAACGCCTTCGCCTGTCTTGCACTCTCTGCTTTCGTTTTGCTTGGTGGCTTTGTTTTGGCTTGCTCCAAGTTCTCCTGTGTTTGCCAATAGTTATTGGTGTGACGGCGATCTGCTAACCGCGGAGCGAACAAATTTGGGTCAGGAGGCGATCGGCGCTGTTTTGGAACCGATCCCGAACAGTGCTGATGGAACGGTTCCTGGCGATGGAATTCTTCTTCATTGGCGAGACCTCAGCCTGCAACTGCCACGCACCAACAATGCTGGTCCACCCAGCTATACCGATGGACGTTGGTGGTGGCGGGTGGAGGATGTGGATCATCCTGAATTCCGCCAAAGGAAAGCGTCGATTGAAACGTATGCCTGTGAGGCTCAGCTGGAGGGTGCTAACCCTCTCAGCAACAGGAATTCATAGATCGCGACTGCGCCCACCAATAGTCCAATGGCTCCAACTACGAGCTTGCCGTTCATCGACGAAATCTCCGCAGCCACCATCATGGAGGTATTCACAACTTTGTCGTGCACGGTTCTGCCTGGATCTTGTTGGCTTGGTTCGTCGTCGCGATTGCTTGCGCAACACGTTTCTGGCGGATCACAGCAGCCTTTCGTCGAAACAATGGAGTGTCTGAGCCCTCTAGCGAAGCGATGAGAGAGTCTCTGGAACGGGCTTGGGAGCGCAGTCCCCGTTGAGAACGGCGATAACTTAGGGGTATGGATCCTTCTTCCAGCACGGACAAACATGAACGTGAGTTCAAGCAAGCGCAACAGTACGGACGCTGGCTGAGCGATGACGAACGTTTGGCTTTGGAAGAGGAGGAGACTCAAGCGTTGAAGCTGATCGATCAACAACGTCACAGACGTATGCGTTTGATCGTTTTCACAGGTATTTGTGTGTTGCTGCCGCCTCTTTGGGGACTTGCGGCAGGTTTGAGTTTTTATTTGTTATTTCCAGAGACAGCTAAACGAGTGGCCTTAATTACTGGAAGTGGTCTTGTCATATTTTCAATTGCATCAATAATTGCAATTGGCTTGTTGGTGTTAGCTGTTATGAATTATCTTTTTTAAATATGGATTCGTGATCTCAAGGATTATATTGCAAAATTAATTTTGGTTGGCGTTGAGTTTTTATTAATCTAAGTATTCAAAGTTTAAGTATTAGCCAAGCAAGCGAGCAGCTCAATAACAATGCAACGATTCCCACAATAGCTTTCCAGAAGCGGGGATCATTCGTTTGAAACATGCGGTGAAACTGCGGACCAGATCTGTCAGGATGACAGCTGAATCGTTCCCGCTTCAACGCGTTTCAAAAGATTGCTCCTCAGCTTTTGATCTTGTTCATCCAATCCGTGGTTCAGTAAAACTTCGCGATAATGCTCAACACTGATTTGGTTGTGCAGAGTGGCATCTAGGTAAAGTTCAACCACGTTCCCCTCACATGTAGTTCTGTAAAGCTACGCGGCTAAGTCGGCAAGTGCGTGCAATTTTTCGTTCGGTTCTCCTTGGCTCAGCGACAGCAGTCATTTGACGCTCTTCGGTTCAGCAGAAGTTGTACAGGTTTTGCTGGCTCCCCTGTCGCGGTCTTTGTTTGAACTCCGATGCTTGTTGTTTTCGCTTATGGACCATCGCTTGCGTCAATACAGCCGTTTTGGCTTAAGGGCATTACGAATCGGGGCAAGCACTTTGGCATTGGTTGCGTTGCTGCGCTCCGAATGGGCAGCGGGAGCAGGAGCAGCGTTGGCCTGGTTCCTATTCGTTCAAGTTGAGCGACGTTGGACCGATCAACCTGAAAGCGACTGATGCTGACCCATGAAGAACGGGCCATTGTTTTATTCATTGATTCATGGCGTGACTTTGATGAATCCCAGGAATCAGTTGGCAATAACTTTTTACGCCTTGGATTGTACGCCATTCGGGATAATGATAAGGCAGCTAAATTGTTATTAAGAGGTGTTTTGAAAACGTTTTTTGGAAAAAATAAATTATTGAACGTTTTGGCCTTGTTGAAATGCAGTGAAATTGGCACGCTGCTCCCATTGATCGCTTGATAAGTCTCAATCAAGCGTCGTCAGCCTTAAGCTGGTAATGCTGAAGGTTTATATGCCTGATCAGTTGTCCATTGTGGGTCTTTTGTCTGATGGCGCCATCACAGGACCGCCCTACAAAAATCTGTGCTGTTTGTGGTCGCCCATTTCAATGGCGTCGTAAATGGAAAGATGTTTGGGACGAAGTGCGTTATTGCTCTGAGCGCTGCAGACGCCGTCGCGGAGCATCAAAACCATCCTAATGAACCCATGTTTTCCCCATCATAGATTTAACTATTTTGATGATCATTAACATCTTTTCAGCAGAGATATTGAGGAGTCATCTTTTACGTAAGTTGACGACGATTGTTATCGCTTTGCCAATGGCTGTTGCCTGCTCGAGGCAGGGTTCCTTGCCTAATAACTTAGAAAATAGTGCCGATAACCGCCCAGTTGTTTTGACAACATTCACGATCCTCGCTGATATGGCTCGTCAGGTGGCTGGTGATCGATTGCAAGTTAGATCGATTACCAAACCGGGTGCAGAAATTCATGGATATGAGCCATCACCTCGGGATTTAGAGCAAGCTTCCAATGCGGATTTAATTGTTGAAAATGGGTTGGGTTTGGAGCTTTGGGCTCGCCGCTTTGTTCAATCCGCTGCTGATGTGCCCACTGTCACTCTCACCGAGGGGATGCAGCCGTTGCTCATTGAGGGTGATGCTTACGCCGGTAAGCCCAATCCGCATGCCTGGATGTCACCTTTGAGAGCTCAGGGATATGTGGATCGACTCGTGGATGCTTTTTCCCAGCTCGATCCAGAGGGGGCCCAGTTGTATCGCGACAATGGCAACAGCTACAAGCTCCAGTTGGAAAAATTGGATGCTGAATTACGTAACCTCCTCGCTGTCATTCCCCAAAAGCAGCGTGTTCTTGTCAGCTGTGAAGGGGCCTTTTCTTATTTAGCTCAAGACTATGGATTTGATGAGGCCTATTTGTGGCCGGTCAATGCTGAGAGCCAGATCAGTCCAAGGCGCATGGCTCGTTTGATTGAGCGTGTGAAGAAAGACCAGGTTCCTGCTGTGTTTTGTGAAACCACAGTGAGTGATAAAGCCCAACGTGAGGTGGCTCGTGCTTCTGGAGCACGTTTTGGTGGCAGCTTTTATGTGGACTCTTTATCAAAACGCAACGGTCCTGCACCAACTCTGCTCGACCTTCAACGCCACAATGTGAAACTTATTAGGCAGGGATTGGCTGCTTCCGCCGAAAAGTCCTCATGACCCAGAGTGAATTGATGCGGATCGAGGCAGATCAGATCTGTGTTGACTACAACGGCACAGTTGCCCTCTATGACGCTTCTCTTCATCTGCCTTCGGGATGCATTTGTGGATTGGTGGGGATGAATGGGTCGGGTAAATCGACTCTTTTCAAGGCCCTGACTGGTTTTATTCGCCCCTCGCGTGGACATATCAGAATCAACGGTTGCAGTGTGGCCCGGGCTCAGCGCGATCAAGCTGTTGCTTATGTGCCTCAGAGTGAAGGGATCGATTGCGATTTTCCCGTCTCTGTCTGGGATGTGGTGATGATGGGTCGCTATGGATCCATGAATGTGCTCAGGATTCCACGGCAGTCAGACAGGGTCGCGGTGCGCGATGCCCTTGAGCGCGTTGAACTCCTTGATCTCAGGGATCGTCCAATCGCTGCTCTCTCTGGAGGTCAACGTAAACGGACATTTTTGGCAAGAGCTATTGCACAGCGCGCATCGGTTTTGTTGTTGGACGAGCCTTTCAATGGTGTGGACGTTCGTACTGAAAAGTTGATGGCAGAGCTGTTTTTTCAGTTGCGTAAGGAAGGACGCACCATTCTAATTTCAACGCATGATCTCAGTCATGTCAGAGACTTCTGCGATCTCACAGTCCTAATCAATAAAACGGTTTTGGCTTACGGCGAAACATCGAAGGTGTTCACGCCAGAGAATCTTTCTCTGGCCTTTGGGGGCCTCCCTCCTGATTTATTGACCGGAAATAGTTCCTCGGAGGACGCTTGACCACATTTTTGCTTGAGCCTCTTCAGCACGCCTTCATGGTGAAGGCTCTGCTAATCAGCGCCACCGTTGGAGGCGTCTGCGGTCTCCTCTCTTGCTACATGACTCTCAAGGGCTGGGCGCTGATGGGTGATGCGGTGTCTCATTCAGTGTTGCCAGGGGTCATCCTGGCCTATGCCCTTGGCTTGCCTTTTTCGGTTGGAGCCTTTGTGTTTGGAGTGGGATCAGTTGCCACGATTGGCTTCGTAAAGCAGAAATCTCGAATCAAAGAAGATACGGTGATTGGCCTTGTCTTTACGGGTTTCTTCGCTTTAGGACTGGTGTTGGTCTCGAAGACGCGTAGCAATATTGATCTTACGCATATTCTTTTTGGCAATGTGCTTGGTATTTCTATTGCAGATATTCAACAAACGGTGTTGATCTCAGCTCTTGTAACGGCTGTTCTTTTGTTGTTTCGTCGTGATCTGTTGTTGTTTTGTTTTGACCCCACTCACGCACGCTCGATCGGAATCAACACTGGTTTTCTTCACTACCTCCTTCTCTCCGTACTTTCTCTTGCTGCGGTTGCTGGATTACAAACAGTAGGCATCATTTTGGTGGTGGCCATGTTGGTCACTCCTGGGGCTACCGCTTATCTCTTAACCGATCGCTTTGATCGAATGAGTTGGTTGGCGATTGGCAGCAGTATTCTTTCCAGCCTCATTGGGGTGTACACAAGTTATTGGACTGATAGTTCAACAGCTGGTTGCATCGTTCTTGTACAGACAGGATTGTTTGTGATTGCTTTCCTCTTTGCTCCTAAGCATGGGATCTTGCGTCATCGATTCGCATCGTCGATGCCCATTTCAAGCTTGCCCAATCGATGAGATCCCTTTATGAAGCGGGGAACTTAAACGGTTGGATCGTTCTGCATCACACTTCAGCACCATGTTCGGTTTGTTAAGTAGCGCAGCGGTCTGGCGAGGCCTGATGAATCAAACTCAAATGGTTGCAATCAAATCTGAGATGCGTTTCTACCCATCTGTTGGACTGCTTTTGAGCTTGCTGGCTTTGACGACTCCGGCAATCGCTCATCACGAGATTGGTTCTGATCACAGCGGCACATTGTTTTCGATGGAGATGGATCCTTCCGCATCAAAAGCTGGAACGGAGCCCATCAAAGCGATGTATGACACCAAGGCAGAAGCCGAGGGGGCCGCAGCTTTGTTCAACTGCAAGGGGGCCCATCAGATGGGGGCGAAATGGATGCCTTGCAATGGTCATAACCATGGCGCTAGCGCAGGCACTGACTTTGAACTGAAGTAGAACAGTATTTAGGCTCTAATGGGGTTCAGTCACTAGAGGAAACCGGGAAAGAGCGGTGAAAATCCGTCGCTGTCCCGCAGCTGTGAACTGCTGAAATTCATCAGCAGAAGTCAGAACGCCCGCCGATTTTTTAACCGACGAGGATCGACCATTGATGTCCAAAAGAAACACCAGAGCCCTTTGCGGTCTCGGAGTTGTTGCTCTAACTGGATTGTTACTCACGTCTGCTGGGCCCGCTGGTGCCCACCATCCCTTTGCGATGGCTGAAGGGGGTGAAATGAATGCGCTGCAAGGATTGCTCAGTGGGATTGGCCACCCCCTGCTTGGACCTGACCATCTCCTCTTTCTTCTGGCGATTGGATTGATCGGACTTAGGCGCCCAGTGGCTTGGGTTCTTCCCCTTTTGGCTTTCGCCCTTGGAGGGGCAGTTTTAACGCAAATCTTTCCTCTGGCCGCCAGTCTTGAGCCTGCTGCCGAGGCACTTGTCTCACTTGGTTTGGCGGTTGAGGGTTTGATCGCTCTCAATATCATTCCTGCAGGAATCTTGCTGCCGGTTATTGGATTGCATGGATATCTGCTCGGTGGCGCGATTGTTGGAGCTGAATCCACGCCTCTATTCACTTACTTCTTGGGTCTGTTGATTGCCCAAGGTGCCTTGCTTCTTGCTGTCAGCCTTGGATCGAAGCGATTGCTGGATGCTCTTGGAGCTGAGGGCAAGCGTGTGGCTGCAGGGATTTGGATTGGTATCGGCGGAGCATTCGCTTGGGCTGCCCTGGTGGCTTAACTACTCTCAGATTCATTCCATAACGATCTGCAGCTACGTCACCACCAGTGCTTCAGATCTCCTGAGAATGGTGACAATTGATATGGGGCACCATGCGTTTTTTGCTATCCGCTGTTTTTGCTTTGGTGCTTGTCTTGAGCATGCCCATGCGTGCGATGGCCTCTGACACCGTCAGAGGTGGTCAGATTTTTAATACCAATTGCGCCGCATGTCATGCCGGCGGAGGAAATATTGTGAAAAGTGAGCGCACGTTGCGGCAGGCCGACCTTGAGGCGTTTCTCCCTAACTACTTGACCGGTCATGAGACCGGAATTGTGGCTCAGGTGACCTACGGGCGTAACGCGATGCCTGCATTCCTCGATGTACTCAGTGAAAATGAAATTGCTGATGTTGCGGCCTACGTTGAAGATCAAGCCAGCCATGGCTGGAGTTAACAGCTTCAACGCTTGATGACACGCTTTGCTACTGGCTGGGCCATCTTTCAAGGCCTTTTAATCGAAGCGCTTCCTTTTTTGCTTTTGGGAGTTTCGATTGCTGGCTTGGCCAGATGGCTTGTTCCCCAGTCCACATGGATCAAGCGTCTGCCTCGCCATCCACTTCTGGCGCCAGTGGTTGGAGCCTTGCTTGGTTTCGCTTTGCCGGCTTGTGAATGTGGGAATGTTCCAGTCGCGAGACGTCTGCTTGCAAGCGGAGCGCCATTGGGGACTGGTTTTGGTTTTTTGTTCGCAGCGCCGGTTCTTAATCCGATCGTGTTGGCGAGTACTTGGGCCGCCTTCCCTGATAAGACCTGGTTGCTTTGGGGGCGACCAATTGGTGCTTTTCTAATTGCGATCGCCCTCAGTGCTCTGCTGGGATTGCTCCCTGAGTCGAGGTTGTTGGCGTCTGCCTTGCTCGAGGAGCGAAGACTGAGTCAACCCCTCTCTCGGGTGGGACTGCTTGAACGTCGCAGTGGGCTGGTTGGTGTGGACTTCAATGCTTCTGAACGTCGGCTTGAGGAAGTTCCGCTTCGACCTGCGGAGCTGCTCCAACACAGCACGCGTGAATTTTTGAGCCTGCTCACTTTGCTTGTGTTTGGCTGTGCTCTTGCCGCTGCGGTCCAAACCTGGTTGCCGCGGAGTTGGCTGCTGGCTTTGGGCTCAGGCCCCACCGTTTCGGTGCTGGCTCTGATGCTCTTGGCACTCGTGGTTTCGGTTTGTTCCAGCGTTGATGCGTTTCTTGCGCTTGGCTTTGCAGCCCAGGTCACGCCTGGTGCCTTGCTGGCCTTTCTGCTGCTTGGTCCAGTGGTGGATCTCAAGCTTGCTGGCTTGTTCACTGTGCTTCTTTCAACGCGAGCCATTGCCATCACCGCAGTCGCAGCATCGTTGCTCGTTCTCTTGATCGGGCAATGGGTCAATCTTGTGCTGCTGTAACGCGATGCCACGTCTGAGCCGGATTCGACAATCGCGATACCTACCCCCCCTTGTTTTGTTGCTTTGGGGATGGTTATTGGTTTGGAGCAGTATGTCCGCTCGGTTGGATCTGCTGCTGAATGCGGTTTTCCATCCGGTGGTTGCGATTGCTGGAGTTGTTCTGATGGTGCTCGGTGCAATACAGCTTCGCTCTGCTCCACGCTTGAAAACACCCTTAACTCCTTTGAGTTGGCTGGTTTCGGTTGCGGTGGCCTTGTTGGTTTTGCTGTTTCCCCCATCACCCTCTTTCAGTGATTTGGCTGCGAATCGCAGCGAAATCTTGCCTGAGGCGCCGCGATTGAGTTTTTTCCTTCCGCCGGAGCAACGTACGTTGACGGAATGGGTGCGGCTGCTGCGCAGTCAGCCCGATCCCGATTTGCATGCAGGTGATCCTGTGCGGATTAGTGGTTTTGTACTTCAACGCCCTGGGATGCAACCCCAGCTCGCCCGGCTCACGGTGCGGTGCTGTCTGGCTGATGCAACCCCTGCTGGCCTCCCCATTGAATGGCCTGCAAATGCGGATCCGAAGCCGGATGAATGGTTGTCTATCGAGGGAACGATGACAACACAGACCAAGGATGGACTTCTGATCAATGTGGTGAAGCCCAGAACAATTCAATCCATCCCGAGGCCTGAGCGGCCTCTGGAACCATGAGTCCAAAGGGTTTTGGCTCATCGATGGGAAAGCTTCGACTTTTAAGCGTCGCTTTGATGGGCTTGGGCCTGGTTGCATTAGTCCAGCAGCAGATTTTGTTGCGTCGCCCCCCGCGTTTGCGATCGGTTGCGATTCAATCCATTCGTTCTGGCGCTGCAGCACTTGACGTTCGTTTCAGTCGGACGATGAACCGCAAGTCGGTGGCTGAAAACAGTCGTCTAGTCCCCCATCAGCCCCATCAGTGGTTTGGTCAACAGGATCGGTTCCGCTTGCTTCTCGATCCTGGTGTCCTCATTCGTTCGCCCCAGAAGCTTGTTCTTGCTGGTGATGATCAACGAGGGCTTGTGCTGCCTAATCGCACGCTTTGGTGGGACCCTCGCTCCTATCTCGTTGCAGTTGTGGTTGAGGAGGAGGGAGAGCAGTTGAAATTGCGTCGTAAGGATGGCAGTTGGTCGCCGTTGTCGTCTATTGAGCAGCGCATTCTTCAGCTTGAGCCGCTTGGCAATGGAGAAGGCGTCGCCTTCGTGACCGATAACGATCCTTTCAAACTGGAGGTGTTGCTTCGCCAGCTCACCCCACGGGCAATTAGTGATCAAGCTCAAGAATTATCTGAACCTTTCCCAGGTGCCCTCCAATCATTGGCATCTGGGTCACTTTTGTTTGCCCATTTAAGTAGCAATCAGCGCGGGGAATTACTCGTACAAGTTGGTGGTATTGAAGCTGGTAGTGATCGAACCTGGATTCGTTCGGTTAACGCCAAGCGACGTGATCTCAATCTCGAGGTTGCCGGCGCAATTCGTCTTTTACCTGATGGAACCGGCATGGTTGTTCCTTCCTACGACGGTCTTGATCTTCTATCAATGAACCCCGATCGAAACGGGAATGCTCCACAAAGCCTGCCTGGAAGCCGTGAGCTCAAGTCATTTTGTTCTGGCTCTGGTCGCGCGGTGTTGTTAAGGAACTGGCCTGATTATCGACGGTCCATTGAGCTAGTCATTCCCGGACAGCCCCCACGACAGGTTTGGTTAGGGGAGGAGGGGGTAATGGCAACGGCTTGCGATAACCGGGGAGAAAATATTTGGATTGTTCTGCGTGATGCATCGCCGACTCTTCGAGATGAATTACTGCTAGTAGATAGTTCTGGATCAGTGCTCAAACGCAGGCATTTCCCTGGATGGTATTTGGCTTCAGGAGCGGTGCTTGATGTGGATCCCGCTACGAATCGTCTTCTTACGGTGATGACAGATGGGGATGGTTCAAAACGTCGTGCCGCCCTAATAGATGGCAGCAGCCTTGAGTTTGAGCTTCTTAAGCCTCAAGTTGTGTTGGCGCGATGGTTGCCTTCAGGTGGCGAATTGGATGAATTCTCTAAGGTTCGTCGATAGGTTGAGCCAACTTGACGTTTCAATTTTTGGAAGAGCCAGTTCTCAGAGCAAGGGATGTGAATGTTCAATACGGGGATAGCGTTGTGTTGGAAAACGTCTCGCTGTCGCTGCAATCAGGGACATTGACAGCTCTAGTTGGTGCAAATGGAGCTGGTAAATCCACTCTGCTGCATGTGCTTAAGGGGCAGTTACGTCCGTCAAGTGGCTCGGTCTACTGCGATGGGGATCCGATCGAAACTTGTCGTGAAAGGGTGGTGTTAATGCCTCAGCGCAGTCGGATTGATTGGTCGTTCCCAATCAGCGTTCGTGATCTCGTTGATCTTGGATCCATGAATGGTCAAGCCTTCGGGTGCTGCGATCGGGAGGCTGCAATGCAACGCGTTGGGCTGGCAGACCTTGCAAACAGACGGCTTGATGAGCTTTCAGGAGGTCAGCAGCAAAGAGCCTTGCTTGCTCGTTCTCTCGTGCAACCCTCTCGAATGCTTCTTCTCGATGAACCCTGTGCAGCGATCGATCCTCCTTCTCGGGATCAGTTGTTACTCCTGATGCGTCAGTTGGCCGATACCGGTCATACCTTGCTGGTGAGCAGCCATGACTGGGGTGAGGCGCTCGATTCCTATGACCGCGTGATCGTGGTTGATCGGAGTGTTCTTGCTGATGGACCTCCTGCTGAGGTGAGGCGATCTCTTAAAGGTTTAGTAAATCCGGGGAATCATCACTGTGGATGAGATCGTTTTTTGGTTATTGCCTCTATTGATGGCTCTTTTGGTGGGGATTTTGTGTCCTGTCATGGGAACTCTGTTAGTCACCCAGCGCCGGGTGCTTCAGGCCAACCTCATCTCTCACGCCGTGCTTCCAGGATTGGCGGTATCCGTTGCCTTTGGTTTTGACCCAGCCGTGGGAGGTGTCATCAGCGGCATTCTTGGTTCCTTATTGGCGGAACGATTGCAGCGCAACTCAAAGCTGAATGAGGAAGCTGTCATTAATACCGTGCTTGCTGGCTTTCTTGGGCTCGGAGTTTTGCTGATCCCTTTGCTGAATTTGCGCCTGGACCTTGAGGCCCTTCTGTTTGGTGACTTGCTAACGGTGGGTTGGCTCGATGTGGGTCGGGTTTTGGTTGCTTGCTTGGCTGTGGCTTTGCTTCTTGGCACTCGCTACCGGCAGCTTGTTTACTTGGGCGTTGATCCAGAGGGGGCCGCTTCGGCGGGACTTCCTGTGCGTGGTCTACGTCTTGCCATGTCTGCGGTAACGGCTGCGGTGATTGTCAGTGCAATGGCAGCAGTGGGAGTGATTTTGGTGATTGGCTTGCTGTGCGCGCCGGTTCTTCCAGGGCTACGTCGAGTGAGAAGCCTTCGTGCCGCAATGGTTCAGGCAGCTTTTGTGGGTTTGGCCCTGAGTGGTGGTGGTTTCCTTTTGGCCTTGCCTCTCAATCTCCCTCCAGGTCCTTTGATCGGGGTGGCATGCGTTGTGTTGCTTTGCCCATTGGCAGGAAGAAGTACCTAGCCAAACTTTTGAGAATGATTATCGTTTTGAAAAGTTCTCCTTTCTCAAGTGCCACTGCCCGCTTCTTTACCGCTTGCAAGCGTCTTGCTTGCGGCAGCTAATACGGCAACTCCCACCGTGGTTGCTGCCGATGGGATTCTCTGCGATCTCACGCGCACTTTGGTGGGAAATCAAGCAAAAGTGATTTGCTTGATCAAGCCGGGCACAGATCCGCACTCCATGGCATTGCGCCCAGCTGATCGCCAAAATCTTGCGAAAGCAAAAATTGTGCTTTTGAACGGGTACAACCTCACTCCGGCGTTGAACAAGATCAGAACGCCTGGCACCGTTGTAAAGGTTGGAAATATTGCTGTCCCCAACAACCCTGTAAAAGATCCCCACATCTGGCATGACCCAGCCAATGTGATTGCGATGGCTAACACCGTTGCATCGAGCTTGAAGTCTCTGTTTGATGCCAATGGAGATTCTGTAATTGATCAACGCCGGGCAAAAGCTGATCGCGTTCTTGTCTCCCTTGGAGGTTGGATTGGTCAGCAAATAGCAACTGTTCCGGAAAAGCAGCGTGTGGTTGTGACTGGTCACCGCACTTACGATTTCCTGGCTAAGCGTTATGGCTTTCGTGAACTTCCCGTTCTGGATGACTACACCACGGGTGGAACATTGCGTCCCTCAAGTTTGTCTGCGATTAGCAAGTCGATCAAAGCATCTGGAAGTAAGGCCATCTTCCCCGAGTCGCTACCTCCTTCTAAAACGATGCGAAGGATTAGTCGTAGTAGCGGGGTTCCTATTGCGAAGCAAGTGCTTTTTGGTGATGGTCAAGCACCAGGGAAAAGTCTGGTTCAAACAGCGACGATCAATGTTTGCATTTTTGTGAATGCTCAAGGCGGTCGTTGCGATCAGGAAACAGCATCTCAACTTCAGCAGCGTTGGGCCGCTATTTAGTAATCCTTTCTAACTATTTTTTCAACTATTTTTTATTGTCATGAATTTAATTTTCCGTCGAGTTCTTCAAGGTGGTGCTGTTGCAGGCCTTTTGCTTGGAGGCGATCTTGCTTTTCAACATGTCCGAGCTCATGGATCACACGGAGGAGGAGGTGGGGAGCAGCTTCAACCAGGAGAATTTAAACTCAGCCCAGTAATTACTCTTGAGGGCCACGGCGGTTTTGAGAATAATCTGGAAGATCGTCCTCAGCATTACGCCATTGACGGCATGTTCGGAATGGTTATGGAGTGGGGGCTAAAGAATGAAGGGAGCTTTGCGATCGAGGCTTCCTTTGGTCCTGCATTTGTTTGGGGAGAGTCTGAACATTTCTATGGAGCCATTCATGTTGATGACCACTCAGAGGGGGGTCATGATGATCACGCCGGAGAAGATCACGATGAGCATGCCGGAGAAGATCACGACGACCACGCCGGAGAAGATCATGACGACCATGCCGGGGAAGATCACGATGATCATGACGACCATGCAGGCCATGACCATTCAGGCGGAACTAAGTGGAAGCAAACAGATATAAAGGGATTTATACAAGCTCGTTATCAGCCCAATGATCGATTGTCCATATCAGCGAAGTGGATGCCTTACTTCGAGATTGGTAGTGCTGAAGAAAACGTGGGCATGAAAAATGAAGTTGGAGCTACCGTTGTCTACGCCTTTGGTGATGGTGATGTGAACTTCGCTTTGGGTGATGGACTTGAGTCCGTTGTTGACGGTATTTTTGTCTCTGTTGAAAATCGAACGGGTTGGGATACTCAGGGCACCTACTTGGGTAATTACACTGATACTTGGCTTGGATTCGGCTTTTTTGTCGACCAGCTCAACGTGACTCTTACAGCTGGACCTCGGTTCTATTCGCCTGGTTCATATTCTGGACTCTCTCAAAGGACAGATTGGGGTGGTGAGTTAGGGATGGAATATCCACTTTCAGAAAATGTGGCGTTGTTTGGCCACTGGAAGCCCATCTACAGCACCGCGGGTGGAACAGGTTGGGGTAAGGGATGGAGTCATCATGTTGGAACGGGTGTGACTTTTAGCTTTTAAGTGGATTTCTGGCTATAGAAAACACTAAGGATTCTCTATAGCCAGATGACGATCGACGAAGAATCAAGGCGTCATGCCATCAGCCGTCTCAGCCGTAAGAGGGCCTATCGCCATCAAGTGATCAATTACCTCTGGGTGAATGGTCTTTTGATTGTGGTGTGGGCTTTTTCTGGATTTGGCTTTTTCTGGCCGATCTACCCACTCATGGGTTGGGGGTTTGCTCTCTTGATCCAAGGATGGAAAATCACTCATCCTCATCGGCACTCGTTTAGTGAAGAGGAAATCAATCGAGAGATCGAGATGAGCTGAAATGAAGGGGGCTTAAGTGCGTCTCTGTTAGATCCGAACTTTTCCCACTTCCGCTTGGATCGGTTTGCTTCCAGTTCCTATCAAAATGGGTAGTCGCGTGAAGATTTCAACTCGGATCCCAATTCTTGCAATCACGATGAGGGCACGACTCAAAAAGAATATGGAAAGAGCGATTGCTATCGGCCATCTCCAGCTTTCTAGAAAGTAAAAAAATCGCTCATCAGCTGATGTGATTGCATCTTCTTTTAGTGATAGCAATCTTTTCGAGAGATGAAAGCCTTAACCGGTAAGTCTGATTAAGGCTTTGCACGTTGCTACTTATTATCAAGGCTTCTAACGATGAAACAGGATATTGACTTCGATCTTTAAAGCTTAAAAACTAACTGGGATTAAAGCGTTTCGGGGTTTAGTCGGCTTGGTCGGTAGGCAATCAGAAATTTCTGTACGCTTCCGTTCGTTCGTTTTACTGCTGTGATCAGATCCTCACCTGTGTTCCAAACCCAGAGCTGATCCTCGTAGTGATCTTCCTTGATCGATGTGCTGATTGGCTTGCCGTGCCGAGCACTTAAACCAGCAAGAACTTCGGTCATGTCATCCATGCTGAATTCGTAGGCCAGTGATTCAAGCCCTCCCTGCTCGTTCATGTCCAACGTGAGCTGAGAGACAGGTAATTGATCGAGATGGATGTTACGAGCAATCAAGCGTTGATGGTTCAGGTCTTCCTGTTTGATTGCACCATTGAGATGGGCGTTGATCTCTGATTGGGGCATTCCCCAGGCCAATCCTTCAACACAAGCGATAGCTGTTGAAGGGCTCATGACGAAGCAGGCCACCAGTGCAAAGGCGAAAAGTGCGGAGCGCACAGTTCGAAACATGGCGTAGTGGATCAATGGTATGTGGCCATTCTGTTCGATTTTTGGTCTGTGTTTACAAAACAAAAATGAAGCCCGGTTTTGACGAGATCACGGAAAGGTGTCATTGATCAAAACTGGTGTGTCTATTCACATCGTCAAGCATCACATCATTTCAGTCGCTTTGGTTGCCCTCATTGGCCTAATGCTGCCTTTATTAGCCATTGCTGCAGATTTCGCTCATGGAGAGTAGGTGTTTTTTGCTATCGCGCTGCTTGGCCCATGGGTGGGCCAATGTGGTCGATAAAGCATATTGAATCAGGATGATCTGAAGGTTTACCTGGCCGATTTCAACGAGGGTCGTGTGTCGGCCATTGTTTACTGAGTGACCACCCGTAAAAATGGTATGCACGCCTTTGGTTCTTCTATTAATAGTTTAACTATCATTGCTTTATTGATTTGTTTTTACGAGTCGGGGGTTCTCATTGGCAAAATAAACCTTGATAACAGCTTGTTTTGTTCTGTATAGGTATTTAAAAGTTTGCATGTTTATTTTTTAGGTTTTAGCTGGCTTCCTCTCTTTATTCTTTAAGTGCCATAGTCAGTAGGAGATCTTATGTCATTAGAATGAATTAAGCTCGTTAGAAGTTGATTTGATCTTTTCGCCTGGGTATTATGGTGCAAATTGTTGAAATTTAATGAATGTATTCGCATAAAGGAAAGGTATTTGTGTTTCCATGGAACTGGGCTTTCCTGCCAGGTCTGGGACTATTTTTTAGTATCTGGTTTGGTTGATTTTCTTATTTGTCTTGTGCTTGATGATTGATGAGGTGTTGATTCCTTGAGTTTTTGTTTGAGTCACATAGAAATTTGCTTTCTTGGTGTGCTTGGGATTTGGGAGATGCCCTATGCCATTGCATCTTGCTTGTAGCCTCTTGCGGGCTAGCACTATCAATCTTAGGGACATACCAATATTTTACTAAGATCTTGTCGGCATTACATTTTACAAGGATAATATTCTTGTCTGAATTTTGATAGGAAAATTCTTTTCCTCCTAAGTTCCGTATGTTTTTGATTGAAATCTTGCTGGCCCCTTCTGATATCTCTACATTAATTAAATCCTTGGTTTTTTGATCGCCTGCAGTCGCTGGGCTTATTACCGCTAATCCTGCCGTCAGCACAATAACGAGAGCCTGCGCTTTATGGATGAGAATCTTCATTTTATTGACTTCGTTTGGTGAATTCTACAGATGTTTGATTCCATATCATCGGCCTATGCGATGAGTCAGAACTTCTTTGACCATATGTAGATGAATTCAATATTTCTGTTGCTGCGTGGATGTAGGCGTATTGGAGGTGGCCACCTTCACTGAGCCGTTTCCTTTCGAGTGCGCTGCTCAATGGATCCTGATTTGTTCTCAAGTTTTCGTCTCATATGGCCTTGCTTCTAATCCTTGAGATCCCTTGACCTCACTTGATATTCGTTCGAACAGGATCCATTGAGGTAACTCTTTCACGAAGGAATAATAAGAACTCGTCGCAATCTTTTATTTGTCGTATTGTCATGGAACTCTAAGCATAAAAATTATGGCGGAAATTCAAAGGCGAATTCGTTTTAATACCATCAGCATGAGCGTACTGATGATTACAATTGCTGTGGGAGTGATGACAGCCATGTGGATGTATGCAGATTCAATTGTTTGATTTCTAAACTACCAG
>JAVBIX010000046.1 GCA_030756895.1 Synechococcus sp. SP2 MAG | reverse complement strand
GCAGCCGTTTTCCCTGCAGATGTAGGTGAGAATGGTCATGCGCTCGCTACTTTTGGTATTCCATGGAGATATTTCACTTCTCTTTAGATGTGATTAGTACTATTCAAAGTTGTCTTTCATTTGCATTCTAGATTGTGTCAACAGTGCTTCTCCTTTAAGGGTAAAGTCTTGCGTCGTTGATGATAATTTCTTGTTGTTTGTATTTGCTTTCGTGAAGAACTGATTAGCAGGTCCGTTTTTGTTTATGAGTAGAAATTTAAGCTTATTTCATTCCTAGTGAATAAGTCTAGCTTGATTGGATGATAATCACAATTATCAGTGTGCCAAGTCCAATAGCCCACCAAATCCATTGCCGATTTGCTCGACCAATTGAGGTTTGATTGGATCGGGTGGTTTGTCCTTGCCCGACGGAAGCGCCACAGTTTGTGCATACCAAGCGTCCACCAAGGGAGCGATCAGCCCTGATGGAGGTCGATCCACAGCGCGGGCAGCTTCTGATGGACATTGACAGGTTTCTCCCGAAGTTATTATCCCTGCAGGATATGTTTTGAACTTTTTAATTATACTATTTTAGATCCCTGATTTGCTGATTGACAGAATAGTTGGTTCCTAATTGTCTCGATCGTTTAATCCTGACTTTTTTGGTTGGCTATGTCCATGGATCTTGGCTTTTGCGGCTTATCGCTCTTTTGAGCTTTGTTGAATGCTTTTTGCTCTTGCTCGGGGCTAGTTCTAATGCTTCAGTTACAAATGCTTCTCAAGGTCCCAACGGTGTCATAGCCTCTTTTCATGAGACCCACTAAACTATGAATTTCTCAGCAAAAATTGATGCCTTACAGCTGATGCTGACGGATCTAAGAACGCGAAACGAGCCGATTCGTCATAAAGCAGCGTTTCGTGGTTGTCAGCCTGAGTTTCAGTCGCTTGTTACGAAGTTGATTCTTCAATTGGAAACTGAGCTGCTTCATGAGAAGCAACAGTTTAGAGGGAAGTAAATACCGATTTTAGTAATATTAGTTTTGAGAATGTCTGTGCTCATTTGAGCCTGATCAATTCCCCGGAACGTTGTAGCCTTTCAAGGCTATCGAAGCCACCAATAGTTGTTCCATCAATAAAGACTTGTGGAAAGGTTTTCATCCCACTACGTTGCTGACACTGTTGGAAGGTGACGTCATTGTCAACAGTGATGACCAGGTGAGGAATGTTGTAAGCCTCTAAGATCCGGAGTGCACTAGCGCACCATGGACAGCCAGGAAGGACAGCGATCTCTAAGCGTATCTTTGTTTTGCTTCGCTCTTCTTGACCCTGTTTAAGGATTCCTAGAAGTAGATCTGCCCCTTTCAATATCAGTGAGCCATTTTCGAGATGGCCTCCCCAAACCTGACATGCGCCATCTGAAAGGCTTAAGTGGAGATGAACTCCGTCTGCATCAAAGGTTCCATTCAAAGTGATGATTTCTAGTTCACCAACTAAAACTGTTGGCTTATCACGTCCTGGACATTGAAATGATGCTTTTGATAAATTGCCAACAACCCCTAATAGGAATCCGCTGATCTGCTTCTGTAGGGCTACCTCTGAAAGGGATAGCCGTAGGTCTTGCCCTGGCTCAAGATGAAGCGTCAGCGTATCCATTCGTTGAATTGGCCTTCCCTTCAATAGTAAAGAGACTAACCGGAGCCAGGTCTCCTGCTAAGGTACGGGTTAGTAACGATATCGTAGCTTATCCGTGTCATTTCTCGAAAGTCTTCTGCATGAGTTGCAGGACCAGCTTGCTCCCGCAGATTCTGCAATCAGTGCTGGTCAAGTGGCCGAGTCGGCAACGTCTGAGCGGCTTAATGTGACACTTCCTGCTGGCATTATGAGCCGGCTCAAGCAACAAGCGCTTCAGGAAGGGAGGAGTTGTAGCAGCCTGGCAACGTTTCTGATTGAGGATGGTTTACGACGCCACACTGTGATTCGATAACAAGTTTCTTAATCTAATAACTTTGCCTCAATTCTGTCTGTAACTCCGTTCCTTTCCATATCCAGAAGTTCAATATTTACTCGATTTCTCAACCGGCTTCCCATCGGTAGTACGAATCCATAGGTTTGTATCGCTAATGGAAAGCTTGCAAGTTTTAGCTTGCTATTTTTGTTTTGCTTGAGGTAGTGGCGAAGTGGCGCTTCGTCAAAAATAATGCCTTCTACTTTTCCTTGCTTAAGGATTTGTATTGCCTCATTCAAGTTTTTGGTGATGAGGGCATCAATTTCATATAATTTTCCCCATCTTAGGCTTGTCGTTCCTTCTACGATCGCTATTTTTTTGCCCCTTAAATCTGCTTTTTCTCGTATAGCTGAAGGAGCTATTTCTGCGAGGGACAATGTAAAGGCTGATGCAAGGCCTGCGGTGATTGATGAAACTGCTACGAGTGAGATCACCATCCAAATGCCGGCGATTGTGCGGCCACTTCTCGATTGTGGTGCTCGATCGCCGTATCCAACGGTTGTGAGTGTTACTAGCCCAAACCACATTCCATTTCCGACGCCATGTAAATATTGGCGAGGAAATTGTTCGGTGTTTTTGCGTCGCTCAGCCAACCAAATTAGGTTTCCAAAAATAAATAGAAGTGAGATTAGTATTCCCACAGATGACAAAGCAGCCCAACCAATAAATGGGCGCAGACGCGTAATGAGTCCTGGTGGTTTTTGAGGGATCAGTAAACCTTCGTATCCGTGATAATAAGGTTGCGTGAAATCAATTTTTGGATTGGCTAATCGGGTTGGCGTAATGCTGATTGGACCGATGGCTAGATCAACGCTGCCATCAGCGACAGCTTTTACATTTGCATTGGTGTTCAGCTGAACAATAAATTTGTAAGGTTGATCGAGACGCTCTGCGACGTCCTTCCAAATCTCAATACTGATCCCACTCAGCAGACCATCCTCTTCCATCACAAACGGAGGGGACCCACTCACTCCAATCCGCAACTCTTTTGTAACTTCCTTGGCGACTGTCTGAATTGGCAGTGAAATCAGAATGATTCCAGTCAATACAAGCGTACGTATCACGACAACCCCTGCTTTCTTAGCTCTTTTCGAGGCGGCGGATAATGAAACCCATGGCGATCAGCGATCCAAGGAGTGCAAGTAGCAATGCAAGGGTCATCGTTCCAACGCGTCTTACGTTAAAGACTCTCATCACGGCTGTCTGGAGGGAGCTCTTCAAGCAACGTATGTGTGATAACTGCAATCAAAGTATTGGCTTGTCCTTCATCGTTCTAAGGATGTCAGGCATCAGCGGGGGCAGCATCTTTTGAGTTCAGAGTTGATCTCTTCCACAAGCGTTGATCCTCGGCGCGATGGGTATGGATTGCCCTGGACTTGGGGGCAGGAGCAACTTGAATTTCTTCCGGAGAAGGCTCTTTGGCGTCCTAAAGGCCGTGAACTCCTGATTGCTGACCTGCATTTGGGCAAAGCCGAGGTGTTTCAAGCTCATGGCATCCCTTTGCCGAGTGATGGGGATCGCGGCACGTTCAATCCGTTGTTGGATCTTTGCGCGCGCGTTCAGCCCGAGACTTTGATCATTCTTGGTGATCTGGTCCATGGTCCTCTCGGTTTGACCGAGAACCTTCGCCAGACCCTGGAGGCCCTTCCTGAGCTCGCGGGTTGCCCCATCATCCTGGTGGGTGGAAACCATGATCGTCACTGCCGCATGTTGGGTCTGCCTCAGCAACCGAGTTATCGACTCGGACATCTTTGGCTTAGCCATGAACCTGAGCATGCACACGCTTTTTTACCCGCCCTTTCCAGCCAACAACCTCGTTTGCTCAACGTCTGCGGCCACATTCACCCTGTTGCGAGCCTCAGCTCTGGTGGTGATCGCCTTCGTCTTCCTTGCTTTGCCTACAACGCTATGGAGGAAAGATTGTTGATCCCAGCCTTTGGTGAGTTGACGGGAGGGCATGAATGCGGTCAGGTTTACCGCAAATGGTTGGTGGCTGAGGGCACCATTGTTCCTTGGCAGAACCCCGAATCCCGAATTCGAAAAAAAAGGCTGGTCCGGTGATTCGAACCCGGACTTCCGCTTCTGCTGCAAACAATTCCGCTCAAAAGAAGAGACGTTCGCCCAAGTCCGTTCCCCTGCGTTCCAGCCTTTGGCGCAAGCGTTGGCTGATCGTGGTGATTCCCATAACGGTCTTCACTGGTTTGATTGCGCTTGCGCCTGGAATTCCTGAAAAAAGCAAGATCTCAACAGAGCTCGAGCCGATTGATAATGCCAATTCTGTGTCGGGGCCTTTTTTATACCAACCCGATGATGAGGTCTATGCCCTCGATTTCGACCCACGTGATGTGCGGCTAGGTCTCCTTGAAGGCTGGGATCGTGAGCAGGACGCCTTTGAGGACACTGCCGCTCTCGCCTACGTCTCTGGACCGATGTATGAGCGGCATATTGATGAGTTTGGACAGGAAATCACCGTTCCGTTAGGTGATTTGAAACTCGGCAGCAGGGTTTGGCGCGGACGCAATCGCACGGCTTCGAGACAACGCGCCTTCATTGGCATCCTCAAGGATGGCACCGTTGATTTCGGATATGGAGAGTTAACTCCAGATCGGGCCAAGATCTACGACATGTTTGTGGGTGGTCTGCACAGCATCTACAACGACCTGGAGGAGCCACCTGAGAGCTACAAGGGGGCTTACAGCATCAGCATGGGCCAACGGATTCGTTATTACTTGCCACGCATCCGCATGGTTTACGGCTTGAAAGCTGATGGCCGCATCGAAATGTTGATGAGCAAAGACGGCCTTACGCTCGAGCAAACCAAGGATCTGGCACGTCGGCGTGGTCTTGTGGCGGCCTACATGCCAGATCACGCCTCGAAGAGTCGTCTAATCATTCCTGGAGTGAAAGGTTTCACTGAAGAAGATGCCAACTGGATTAGTGGTGGTGCCACCAGTTTTGTGCATGTTCCTTACCTCCTCCGGCTGAGTGAGCGGCGTGTCCGACTGGAAGGAGGGTTGATGGCCGATTTGACCAGACGCATTGAGTCCAGCAAGCGCTGTGATGGTGTGTCGGACTGTGCGTTCTTCTACGGAGGGCAGCTGATGGATCGTGCTTTAGCTGGTTTGAACCGTGTGATGGAACAGGGTGTTGAGCCAATTGCGCGCATGATCTGGGCGCCAAAGCCCACACCACGCCTCGATCACAACCAGACCACTCCCGTTACCGAAACAGCTCCGAAAAGGCAACCGCTGCGGGAACCTCCGATTACTGCCGATCCACTCGTTCTCCGAGAACGGTCCGACGTTGAGAGCGATCCGGACGACATGTTCAACTCAGATGCCGAGATTCAGCCATGGGATTTCGATTTACCTCCGGATCTACCGCCACCCGTTTTGCTTCAGGAGGATCAGATCCTTCCGGACGATCCTGAAGCTTGGCCTGAGCCCATCTCTCCAACCCCTGGATTTAACGAACCTGAATCGTTGTCGTCAGCGGATGACGAAAAAAGCATCATCTATGGAGCACCACCTCCACCAGTGCTCCCGCCTCCACCTTTGCTCTGATCGTTTTCTGGATGCGCCTCAACGGGTGAACAATCCATTGCAATCTCCCTTGGGTGGATTGCTGAAACACACATTGTCGGGAGACCAATAGCCCACAGCAGGAAACTTGAGTCCTTTGCGCCGGGCCTCGGCGTTGACCGCGTCAGCACCACGGGCTGAAATCAGCACATGTCCAGGGGCTTCAACTTGATCTAAAAATTTTTGCTCTGGCATCTCTCGACTGAATGAGCTTTGAGATAATGACGGGGCTGCGATGCAAGCTGAAATCGCAACCAAGAGCAGTGGATTTACACGCATGGCTTGATGGTGGGGTTATTTGGATGTCACAACGACGGGAGTTCCGACGTCCACTTGATTGAACAGGCTGATCACGTCTTTGTTGAGCATGCGAATGCAGCCAAGACTGACCGCAGCTCTGAGATTCACCCAGTTGGGCCAGGCTGTTCCGTGGATGGCGTATTCACCAGATCCAAGCTGGAAGTAGGCCATGTAACGCACCCCAACAGGATTCTTGGGCCCAGGTGCGATCACCTTTCCTTTCTTGTGATAGATCGGCGCATCTTCCATGCGGGTGATCTCATAGCTGCCTGCTGGCGTGGGTGATTCAGGAGCCCCAATCGCTACGGGAAAGCGAGCGACAACAACTCCGGAATCCAGCAGCTTCAAGTAGCGATCCTTCAGGCTGATTTCGATCGTCTTCTCAGCGCGTGCCGGCAGCTGCGACGCTGAAGCAACCACCGCGAGACCGATGCAAAGCGCCACTCGGCGCATCCAGGAACTTGACATGCACCGCACGCAAAACTATGCGTATTTTGACGCATCAAAATAGGGAGCTACCGTCTCTGCACGTTTGATCATCAACCAATGATCCGCACATCGCGCCAGAAGACCCGTCAACAACTCCATGGCCGAGTGCTGCTGATCTGCACCTTGTTGGCTTCAGCTTTGATTTGCCCTCAGCGTGCTCTTGCTGGATTCGATGAAGAGCAACTGGCTGGTTTTGAGGTGACGGAGCTCACAGGCACCGTTAGCGAGGCTCTGACCAAAGAAAAAGTGATCGAAATTGTTGATCCAGAAGGGCATACCGAGATCTATACGGTTGGTTTGGATCTAGCGCCTCTTGGCTTAGAACCTGGGGATGAGGTAAGCCTCTCCGTTCTCGACGGATTGTTGATCGATCTTGAGCCCAGCCAAGATCAGGATCTGAGCTTTAGTCGTGAAGACATCATCCTTCCCGGTGATATGGGGAAGTTGAAGAAAGGAATGCGCGTCGCCCTGGCCTCAGGAACTGGAAGGGTGGTCAAGCTGGATCGTCAGGATGGAAGCCTGAGCCTGATGGGTCCGTTTGGAGGCATCAACAATCTCGACGTTTTAGTGACGCCAGAGAATGATCCTCTTGAGGATTTGAAAGTAGGCGAATTCGTTGATTTCCGATTGGTGCAGCCGATCGCCGTTGACGTTCGCAAACTAACGAGCTCTGCTAACAGCCCATCTGCTCTGACGGCTCCGTTAACGGCCGATCTGCTGCGGTCTGCAATCACCCTGAAGGCGGAACTGCTGGAGTCGTTTGAGATCACCCATCTCCACGCAACCGTGACCCGCCTTCTCCCCGATCAGAAGGTGCTGGAAATTGAAGGCCCAGAAGGACACAACATTCTTGTGACTTCGGCCGTAGATCTCAACAGCTTGAACTTGAGTCCAGGAACAGAGATTGCATTGGACATTCTGGATGGGTTGGTGGTTGACCTTCGCCCTGCCACCAACAAAGCCCTCAGTTTTGAGCGCCAGGATGTTGAAATTGCTGCAGATTTTGGACCTGTTCCGAAAGGCACTCGCGTGGCAATGGCTACGGGCAGCGCCGAGGTGGTGAGGATCTCGCGAACCGATCGCACTTTGAGTCTTCGCGGGCCATTCGGGAAGGTTCACAATCTCGACGTCAGCAAGCGCATGCCTGGAACGGTGTTCGATGAACTAGCACTCGGGGATCTGGTGGAGTTCCGTTTCATCAAGCCTGTGGCGATTCGAATCACTCCACTGGTTTCTCGCTAAGGCTGCCCTGAGGCCAAGGCTCGGACGATGTCACCCCGTGTCAACACACCCACGGGATGTTTGTTGTCGTCCACCACAATCAGTCGCTGAGTGCTGCGTTCATGCAGCAATGATGCGGCTTTTGGTAGAGGGAGATTCTCTGTGCAGCTGTGAAGGTCACGTCCCATCAGATCGGCCACCGTGGTGCCCAGCACTTGATGGACCTGCTTGTCCCAGTTGAGCGGATTCTTCAGATAAATAACGCTGTCCAACAGCATCACGTAAGGGCCAGCATCCACTCCGCTTTCACGCACCATGAGGTCTTGCTCGGTGAGCTCACCGATCAGAATTCCGTTCTGATCCACCACCGGTAGGCCACTGATGTGGTGATCGCTCAGCAGACTCACGGCATCTTTTAATGCCGTTTCTGGTGTCACAGTCAATACGGGCGATGACATCACCTCTTTCACCGTCTGCTGAAGCACCATGGAATCCACTCATCTCAATGCATTCTGAGCCTTGATCTCTCCCTGGCGCCTCTGGGCTGATCGACTCACCCTGGCTCGAGCCCTGATGGGACTCCCGCTTCTTCTCGCCTTGGCGACGGATTACGACGCGTTGGCTTGGTGGTTATTGCTGATTGGAGGCTGGAGCGATGCAGCGGATGGCTGGTTGGCGCGACGTGCCGGTGGTGGCAGCACATGGGGAGCTCGGCTGGACCCTCTCGCTGACAAGTTGTTGATCAGTGCTCCTCTGATCTGGTTGGCGTCAGAGGGAATCCTTCCGGTTTGGGCTGTCTGGTTGTTGCTCGCCCGTGAATTACTGATCTCGGGCTGGCGTGGCAGCAGTCGTGATGGTGCACCAGCCTCCGCTGCAGGGAAAGCCAAAACAATCCTCCAATTCCTCAGTCTTGCTCTCATGCTTTGGCCCCCTCTATGGGGTGGTCCAGCACTGGTTCAGGGTTTAAGAGGGGTTGGTGTGGGTTTGTTTTGGCCTTCGTTGTTTTTGGCGTTGTGGTCAGCCTGGGGCTATCTCAAGCCTCACCGATCAGAGCCTGGTCAGCGCTGAAGTCAGGATCGGATGTGGGCTGGCCTTTGTACTCCCGTTGATAGCTGTCAACGAGTGCGGCAGGGGCATCAAACCGTGGTTCCCATGCCAGTTCTCGCCTAACGCGAGTGGTGTCGGTTAAAAAGTGACTGAGCCTCAGAGGAAAAGCCTTGCGCGCTTTGGGATCCAGTCCACTGGGGTTAAA
Source organism: Synechococcus sp. SP2 MAG (assembly GCA_030756895.1). GTDB lineage: Bacteria > Cyanobacteriota > Cyanobacteriia > PCC-6307 > Cyanobiaceae > Synechococcus_C. Next base: position 42,086 of record JAVBIX010000046.1, on the reverse strand, counting down.
CGGTCGTAAATCCAATCCCTTGGGGTCTCGGCCACAGGCCACGGCTGCCGCCTCGATCAATCCACGGAAGGTGATGCCCCGGCTTGCGCTGCAGTTGTAGATCCGATTGCTAGCTGCATCCACCTCAAGCGAGCGAGCCATGGCCTCAGCCAGGTCTTCAGCGTGGCCGATTTGGGTGATGGTCTCACCTGATCCTGGAATGGGAATCGGTCGATTATTCACGATTCGGTCAAAGAACCAGCGCTCTACTGGGTTGTAATTCCCAGGCCCCACGATGTACGTGGGACGGAAGCTGGTGAAGGGAATCCCCTGCGCTTGAAGCCATTGTTCGGTATCGGCCTTGCCTGAATGTCGACTGGCGGGATCGATCGGGGCTGTTTCATCCAACGGCCACTGCGTTGAGCCGGCATAGACCCCAGCGGAACTCACATACAGAAAGCGATGCGTCGGGGTGCCTGTCACCGCTAAGACGCGACGACTGTCGTCCAAACTGCGCCCTGAGCTGTCGATGATCACCTCAAAGTCGCGTCCCTTGAGTTGGTCAAGATCGGCATCAACGCTGCGATCTCCTTGGATTGACTCCACTCCTTCGGGTGAGGGAAGTCGACCTCGTGTGAACAGGGTGAGTGCATGGCCCTGGCCTTGAAGCCTTGCCACCAATGGCTTCCCAACAAAGCGGGTGCCACCCATTACGAGAATTTTCATCAGCAAGGCGCTCAACCCAGCCATTGAAGCGCGGCCATTCAACAGCAGACATCAGGCTTGCCCCCCGGCCTGCAGGATGGGGAGAGAGAAACGTGCCACCGGCGTCATGGAGATCATTCCCGCCATTGACCTGTTGCAGGGCAGCTGTGTTCGTTTGCATCAGGGCGACTACGACCAGGTCACGCGCTTTAGCGACGACCCACTGGCGCAGGCTCAACAGTGGGTCAAACAGGGTGCAACCCGACTTCATCTAGTGGATCTCGATGGTGCTCGAAGCGGAGAGCCCAGCAATGATCAAGCGGTGCGCTTGATTGCCAAAGAGTTATCCATTCCCGTGCAACTGGGTGGCGGAGTGCGGTCGTTGGAGCGGGCTGAAGAGCTGCTCAGCTGTGGACTGGATCGAGTCATTCTCGGCACCGTGGCGATTGAGAATCCCGAGTTGGTGATGGAGCTTGCCGGCCGTCATCCTCACAAAATTGTGGTGGGCATCGATGCACGCAACGGTTTTGTCGCCACGCGTGGATGGATCGAGGAGAGCACCGTGGAAGCCACGGCTCTGGCTCAGCGGTTCAGTGTCGCGGGGATCGCGGCCATCATCAGCACTGACATCGCAACCGATGGCACGTTGGCTGGGCCGAATCTCGAAGCCTTGCGCGCCATGGCTCAAGCGAGTGAGGTGCCTGTGATCGCCTCTGGAGGCGTGGGGTGCATGGCAGATCTGCTTTCGCTACTCGCCCTGGAACCCCTTGGTGTGGAGGGAGTGATCGTGGGTCGAGCGCTCTATGACGGTCGCGTCGATTTGCATGAAGCCATCGAGGCGATGGCGGAGGGCCGCCTTCAAGACCCTTTGACTGATCAAAGCCGCACAATCGCTTGATACGAATGAATTCATTGGAACCCTGGCGGCTCCTTGTGTTCAACGAAGTCTTGAATAGGGTTTTAAGATGTCATTAATAAAATTGCATTAGTGGCGGTTAGTAGCACCCATCTAAGTTCGGATTTGTCCACTGCTTCCAGTGGACTCCAAGCCACTTTTGAGTTGTGCCGGAAGCTTGGGATGCGCTTGAGTCAGCAGAGGCGGATGGTCCTTGATCTGCTGTGGACTGAAGCCAGCCATTTGAGCGCGAGGGATATTTTTGAAAAATTGAATGATCAGGGGAGACGGATTGGTCACACCTCGGTGTACCAAAATCTCGAAGCTCTCCAGAGAGCTGGCGTGATCGAATGTCTGGATCGGGCGAGTGGTCGTCTTTATGGCTACCGAAGTGACCCCCACAGTCATCTCACCTGCCTCGAGAGCGGACGAATCGAGGACCTCGATGTTCAACTGCCTGATGAACTCGTGCGGGAAATCGAAGAGCGAACTGGCTACACAATTGAGGCCTACACCCTTCAACTCAGTGGACGTCCAACAGCGTTAGATGTCCACTGATGATTCGTGTTGGAGCATTTGCTCCTTCACCATTTCCCTGCGATCATTCGTGAGGGACGGATTACAGCGGTGAACGGGATTCCAAACAAGATTTTGCTTATCGCAAGGAATTTGCTTGCTGAATCTCTTTTGTCGGGGCTTGCTGGCAACAAAGAGTTTGAGATATCCGTTTCCACGAATCAGCTGGATGGACAACCTGATCTTGTGATCTGGTCCATCGAAACAATTGCATCGCCGGCACTGCTCCAGCTTGAGGTTTTGAAACTTCAAAGCCGTTGGGGGGCAGCTCCACTGTTGCTGTTGCTTCCTGCGAAGCTTCCTTGCGATCCCACAGAGCTTCTTTCCTTGGGTTGCGCGGGATTGCTTCAAGATCCTGATCTCGCGCAATTGCAGCAGAGCATTGAAACTCTGCTGTCTGGGGGCAGGGTGGTCGAACTGACGGCGCATGCATCGTCCGAGACGTTTGGATCGTTTCAGTCACCAGGGCTGGGTCCCTGGTTGTTGATGACTGGGCTTCAGCAAATCAATCAGGACCTGCGCATGATCGAGGTCCTCTTGAACCCACCACCAGAGAATTCACTGTTGCGATTCATGCTTGAGGGTCGCTCTCGTGAATTGAGCAGTGCGCGTCAGCTGTTGCTCTGGCTTTGGGGTCCATTGCAACTAGGGCTTGAAGGTGCTCTTCCTCTCCAGCAATCGTCTCCCTTCAATGAACCGTCAGGAACGTCGATTCAGTTAAAAGAGAGAAATGGAGCTGCGGTGTGGGATGCCATTCATCAGCGCCTGGAAATGGCGGTGACGGGAGGTTTAAGCAACGCCACCGGTCAGATGCTGGCGATTGAAGGTCTTCACCCTGAGCGACGACGCGAGCTCTTGCTTGCCCTGTTGCGACAGCTCAGCGCCGTGCTGCAAAGGTTGCGCTTGGATCAGCAGGCTTCAGCCGAAAAGCGATCAGATCGCGCTCTCTCAGAGCACTGGCAGGCTCTGCAACCGGAATTGCGCAAGCAGGCTTTGTGCACGATGGCGGGCCATTACGTGCGCCTTCCCCTGGGAGAGGAGCTAAGTGGCGTGGCCGATCACCTGCTTCTCAACACAGAGCTCGAAGACATCGATGAGGAACTGCCGAATCCAAAGCGGATGCTTGCTCCTTTTCTTGACGACCAGCCCGTTTTGGTGGATGGGCAGCTGCTGCCTGCCGATGATCCCCGCGCGTTGCTGCAGCTCGAAACGTTGGTGAGCAATTGGTTGGTGCGCACAGCCGAACTGATTGGTTCTGAGCTTCTTGGTGTTTGCGGAGATTGGCCTGAGTTAAGACGCTACTTATTAGATCAACGTTTGATTTCCACCCGAGAGCTGGAACGACTTCGCAACCAACTCAACACTCAATCTCGCTGGCAAACCTGGATTCAACGTCCGATTCGCTTGTACGAAAGCCAGCGGCTTCTTTATCAGCTCAACGATGGAACGATCGCACCGCTGCTGCTAATGGAACCCAGGGACGAAGAGTTGCGTCGTCTTGGCTGGTGGCAACAACAGGTTGCTCTTCTGTTAGAGGCGCGGGATGCCCTGGCTCCTCAGGTTCAACTTCTCGTCCGCAAAGTGGGTGATCTGTTTGCGGTGGTCCTGACCCAAGTGATTGGTCGAGCGATCGGACTGGTGGGTCGAGGTATCGCTCAAGGGATGGGCCGCAGCTTCAACCGCAGCTGATCCAAGCGGTCAGAATGCTGCATCCACTGTTCAGCACCATGCCTTTGCTCAGCATCATGCGCCCGGTCCTGCGTTCTCTATTCGCTGCGGGATTGTGCTTGCTGCTGATTGCAAGCCCAGCCGAGGCAGCCAGGGACACCGATAGTTACGACGGCAATATTTTTGCGTTGTACGCAGGCAATGGATCGCTGGTCCCACCCGCTACAACCCTGAAGGACGCTTTAGATAAAGAGCGCACCATCGTGATCGTCTACTACTTAGATGACAGCAGTACCAGCAAGATTTTTGCGCCTGTTGTATCTGAACTGCAGCGTTTGTGGGGGCGTGAGGTGGAACTGTTGCCCTTCACCACCGATGCCTTTCAGGGGGATGACAGCCAAGATCGATCCGATCCAGCGACCTACTGGCATGGCACCATTCCGCAGGTTGTCGTCATCGATGGCGAGGGCACGGTTCTGCTCGATGAGGACGGACAGGTACCTCTTGAAGTCATTAATGCTGCCATCAGCGCAGCCACTGGAATTGAGGCACCTGCCCAGGGCAGCATCACAATCAGTTTTAACGAGCTCAATACAGAAGTGATGTCGCGCTGATCAATCCACAGGAACGCTTTACGCTGCTTGATTGTTTCCGGTCGGCTGACCGTTTTCCTATGTGCACGCTGCTGCTGATCTTGCTCCTGCTCGGCATCGGTGTGCTTTGGATTGAGGCGCGGCATAGGCTCAGGCCTTCGTCACCTCTTCAATTACGCGCCCACGATTGGCAAGTGCAACACACGCCAAAGAGCCTCGTTGTTGAGGGTTGGTTGACGATCACTAATCCCCATCAGCGCATGGAAGTGATGGTGCCAGAGCTTGGAGTGGAACCCACATTGCTCGGGAATAGTGACCTGAATTCCGTCAAGGTCCAAACCAAAATCACAGCGCATCATCCTGATGAGGAGGCCCGCCCGGATGGATATTGGGCCGCTTACATCGTGAAGGGCCGTAAGAGCACCCAGGTGAAGGTGCAACTCACATTCAGTTCGGATCAAGAGGTCGTGATCAACGATCGCGTCGACAGCGTTTGGGTTGATGTGCACTGGGTGAATTACGGACCGTTTGGCCGCTTACATCGCCGTCAAGGGATGGTTGTTCCAACCCGTCAACCCGAACCGATCCAGCTTGCTGATACTTCATTCCGCCAAGGAGATGGGTGCGTGGTTTTGCCCATCAAAACGCATTTGCTGGGTCCCTTGGATGACACGGTTGATGTGCTGAGGCACTACGCAGGTGGACTGATTCAGCCTGGAGATGTCCTCACGATCGGGGAAACTCCTGTTGCTGTGATTCAGGGCCGATACGCTCATCCCTCCACTGTCCAGCCAAGTTGGATTGCTCGTTTGCTGTGTCGTGTGTTTCATCCCACGAGCAGCCTGGCAACAGCCTGTGGCCTTCAAACATTGATCGACCAGGTTGGTCCAACACGCGTTCTGGTCGCTTGGAGTGTGGGGTTCGTTTTAAAACTCGTGGGTCAGAAGGGTTGGTTTTACCGACTGGCTGGTGACCAAGCACGACTAATTGACGACATCACTGGCACAACACCTCCTTATGACCAAACCATCGTTCTTGGTCCGGACTCTCCTGCAGAGCTTTGTAATGCTGCCGCTGAGACGCTTGGTGTTTCGGTGGCAATCGTTGATGTCAATGATTTAGGTCGGGTCAAAGTGCTGGCTTCTAGTCGTGGTTGCGATGAAGCGTTGCTTCACCGTGCTCTGAAGCCAAACCCTGCTGGCAATGCCAACGAGCGGACCCCCCTTGTGTTGGTTCGACCTGCCTAAATCCTCGGCTGCTCCAGGTGAGCGATACATTAATGATCTACAGCGGACGCGATGTGGATCAAGCATCCGGCAGCTCTCCTCGGGTGGAAGCTCTCAACGCAGCCCATTTGCGATTGCTGTTCACGTCTGCTCAGATCAGTTCATCGAACCAATGGGTCGATCAACCTCAGGCCCTGATCCTTCAGACCTGGCTGCTCCGCAAGCTGAGGGTCCTCGTCGCTGTTGAGCAAGACGAACCAAGAGCTGATCGATTGCTCTCTCTTGTGGTTTTGCGCTCTCTGAACCGCCGTAGCAGCTGTTGGCAGCTCGAACTCGAGGAACGGCAAGAAGCAGCGGGTACGAGCAGAATTTCTGTGATTCGGACGTTGCTTCATGAAGCACTTACCGATGGGGTCGCCCGTTCCCAGAGTTGGTTGATCCGCTGCGACAGCAACGATCAAGACCAGCTTGATTTGGCCCGTGAACTGGGATTTCAACCGCTCAAGAGGTTTGGGGTTTGGCGGCTTGATCCGTCCACCATCTCAGGGACACCACCCTCCGAGATGCCACCTCATTGTCGTTGGAGCGCTCTCGACAACAGCACCGCAAGACAACTGCTCGCTCTTGAGCAAGCCTGTTGTTCAACGCAACATCGCCAAATTCTTGATCGCCAATGGCAAGACCTTGTCGATCAACGCTCGAAGGGTTGCGGCCTCTTAGAGCAGATTGATTCTGATCAAAATCAGGTGATTGCAGGACTTGTTGCCAGACCCTCTGGCTTTGCCAGACCAAGGCTTGAACTGTTGCGTGGTTTGGCCTGGGATGACCGCCTCAAGGATGCCTTGCCTCCCGCTCTGGCTCGCTTGTCCCGACTTCAACCAACCCCTGAACTCCTGGTTGATGAGGATGATTCCCGTCTCCAGGCCATCGTTCAGCGTTGTGGATTCAAGTCGCAGCAAACCCAGCTCGTCCTGGGCCGAAGCCTCTGGCGCAAGCTTGGTAGTCGAGAGCTCAGTGGCATCCGTCCTCTGGAATCGATGCTGGGTCGTCTCCAGCCACAGCAGCCGCCCTTGCCCACGCCAACCCTGGGTCGAGAGCGCTCATCGTGAGTCCATCTCCCCGTTCCATGTTGAGCCTGGATGTGGGGCGTAAGCGTATCGGCTTGGCAGGGTGTGATGCCCTGGGAATCACGGTGAGTCCCCTCCCAGCTCTTTTACGCAGAGCGTTTAAGCAAGACCTTGGGCATTTGGAAAAGGTTTGCCTGACCCGTCGAGTGCAGGGTCTGGTTGTTGGTCTACCGCTTGATGCAGAAGGTCAATTCACAGAGCAAGCGGCCCATTGCCAGCGTTATGGCCAGCGCTTGGCTGTGGCTTTAAAGCTGCCTTTGGCACTCGTGAATGAACACAGCAGTAGTTGGGCCGCGGCCGAACGTCATGGCTTGCATGGGGATCGCAGCGGCAAACTTGACAGTGCAGCAGCTTCGCTACTGCTTGAGCAATGGCTCGCTGATGGGCCAGAGCCCCAACCGGTCGACATGGCGACCCCGTCTGCTAGCAAGACGGACGGCGATGAAGGATCCTGAAGGTATTGATTCTTTAGCAATGAGTTCTAGCGGGCCGAACAACAGCGGAGACGTGCCAACGCTGCTGGTTAAAGACAGTGATGGTCGTGATCTTCTTTGTTTCCTAGAGCAGCTCATCCCCCTTGATGGTCAGGATTACGCGTTACTGACCCCTGTGGATACTCCGGTCTGCTTGTTCAGGTTGAAGGATGGAGATGAGCCTGAAGTGATCGACAGCATCACAAGCAATGAACCGATCCTCTCGGTGGCTGATGTGGTGCTTCAAGAGCATGACCTCACCCTTGTGCGCTCCGCCGTCACCCTCACGGTGAATGGTGAGCTCGATGAGCCCGATCCTGAAGATCTCGATGAGGATGAGGCGGGTGACGATGAATCGGAGACCTATGAATTGCTGGTGAGCTTTTTGGTCGATGAATTGGAATACGGGCTCTATATCCCTCTAGATCCCTTTTTTGTTGTAGCCCGAATGGATGATGGCGCTGCAGTTTTGGTGGAAGGGGATGAGTTTGATCAAATTCAACCTCGAATCGAGGCTGAGCTTGATGAGCGTGAGCTCTCCGAGTGATGCGTCGTGATTGGCTGCGACCTGATTGGGATCCAGGCTTAACCCTGGCCCATCTTCCGTTGGAACCCTTGCTTGGCAGAGGGATCAAAGCTCTATTGCTTGACGTTGATCGCACCCTTCTTCCGGGACGTGATGTTGCGTTGCCTGCCTCTGTCCTTCGTTGGGCCCAATCGGCTCAACGCCATACGCATCTTTATTTGATTAGTAACAATCCCTCCCGCGAGCGGATTGGGGCTGTGGCTGATCAGCTTGGGATTGGGTTCACCAGCTCAGCCGCTAAGCCGCGTCGCGGTGCCATCCGACGTGTGATGGAGAGCCTGGATCTCAACCCAGAGCAGATCGCAATGGTTGGTGATCGCGTGTTTACGGATGTTCTTGCAGGAAACCGGCTTGGTCTCTACACCGTTTTGGTGAGACCTCTAAGTGCAGATGGAACGCCTTGTCGTCACGATCGTGTTCAAGTGTTGGAGCGACAACTCGCTCGATGGCTTGGAGCCGGCCAGGCATGAGCCTGCGGGTCGTGAAGGTTGGGACCAGTCTGCTGCGCAGCACGGAACGTCGCAGCACTGCTGATTCCATCTCAGCTTTATGTCTGAATCTCGCCCAATGTCTTCATCGAGGCGACCGTGTTGTTTTAGTCACGAGTGGGGCTGTCGGACTCGGATGTCAGCGTCTTGGCCTGAAGACCAGGCCTTCTACGTTGCGCGGTCTTCAAGCGGCGGCGGCGATTGGTCAAGGCCATCTGATGGCTCTGTACGAAGAAGCGATGGCCGTTCATGGCATCCCCGTAGCGCAGGTTCTTCTCACCCGATCTGACTTGGCTGACAGTCGGAGCTATCACAACGCTTCTGCAACCCTTCATCAGTTGATGGAATGGAAGGTTCTGCCTGTCATCAATGAAAACGACACGGTCTCTTCTGCTGAGTTGCGTTTTGGCGATAACGACACGCTCTCAGCATTGGTGGCAGCAGCGATTGATGCGGATGATCTGATTCTTTTGACCGATATCGACCGCCTCTATTCCGCTGATCCGCGCAGTGATGCCTCGGCTCGCCCAATTTTGGACGTGCATCACCCAGCAGAATTAGAGGCCCTTGAACAGGGCGCAGGAGATGGAGGTCGTTGGGGAACCGGCGGGATGACCACCAAACTCGCGGCCGCGCGAATTGCCACCGCGAGCGGAATCACCGTGCATCTGGCGGATGGTCGCGATCAGCACACGCTTCAAACCATGTTGGCTGGGGGGCGTGGAGGCACGGTTTTTCATCCTCACCCCCAGCCCATTGGTCATCGAAAAAGCTGGCTGGCTCATGCGTTGCAACCCCAAGGCAGCTTGAAAATTGATGGTGGTGCCTGCCAAGCGCTGTGCGGCAAAGGTGCATCCTTACTTTTGGTTGGAATTACGGACATCACTGGAGAGTTTCAGGCCAATCAACCCGTGCGGATTCTCGATCAGGAAGGCCATGAAGTGGCCCGTGGTTTGAGCTCCCTAAGCAGTGAGGCGCTTCGACGTCTCGTCAGAGAGCCAGCCCGAACCGATCGGCAAGGGGGCTCGCCTGTTGTGGTGCATCGCGACGTGCTTGTCCTGAGCACGCCTACGATCCGCCAACCAGACCCCTGAATCCATGCGTTTCAGCCAGTTAATCGCCGTCCTTCAGGACGGAGAGGCAGGTCTGCTGGAGCATCAGCTCAGCAGCGATCCTGAGCTCCGTGGTGCTGCATCTTTGGAGAGGGCCGGTGCCGATCAACTCAGCTTTCTTGAAAAGGGCAACGCTCTGATTCAGAGCCTAGAAACCAGCCAAGTTGGCGCCGTTTTGATTCCCAATCAGGATGACCTCAAGGCCATGGCAGAGCAGCGTGGTCTGGCTTGGGCCGTGATGCGTGATCCTCGGTTGGCCTTCGCAGAAGCCCTCGAGCGCTTGCATCCTCGGCCCAGAACAGAAGCAACCATTCATCCTTCTGCGGTGATCGGTGACAGGGTTCAGATCGATGCTGGGGTCTCGATTGGCCCTCACGTTTGCATCGGCGACGACACATGCATTAGTGCCAACAGCACTATTCATGCAGGTGTGGTGATTTATGGCGATGTGAGGGTCGGTCAGTCGTGCGAATTGCATGCCAATGCGGTGCTTCATCCCGGCGTGCGCTTAGCCAACCATTGCGTGGTGCACTCCAACGCGGTGGTGGGCTCAGAGGGGTTTGGATTTGTTCCGACCGCTAAGGGATGGCGAAAAATGCCTCAAACGGGTCTGGTGGTCCTTGAAGAGGGAGTTGAAGTGGGTTGCGGCAGCACGATTGATCGCCCGTCTGTTGGTGAAACCCGAATTGGTGCGGGAACAAAGATCGATAATCTCGTGCAAATCGGTCATGGCGTTGTCACCGGACGGGGCTGTGCCCTGGCCTCGCAGGTGGGTATTGCAGGCGGCGCTCGCCTTGGAAATGGGGTGATTTTGGCTGGACAGGTTGGTGTGGCCAACCGAGCGGTCATTGGTGATCGTGCGATCGCCAGTTCCAAGAGCGGGATTCATGGTGAGGTGGAGCCCGGTGAAGTGGTGAGTGGCTATCCGGCTATTCCCAACAGACTTTGGCTGCGTTGTTCAGCAGCCTTCAGCAAATTGCCTGAGATGGCGAAACAGATTCGCGAACTCAAGAAAGCCACTCAGTAACCTCTCTGGTTACCCCCTCTGAAACCCAATGCCACAGCATCGCGTTGTTTTGCTTCCGGGTGACGGCATTGGTCCAGAGATCACTGCTGTGGCGAGGAAGCTCCTTGAAGCCGTGTCTGCTCGACATGGGTTCACACTCGAGTTCAGTGAAGCGCCGATCGGCGGCTCTGCCATCGATGCCACTGGTGAACCCTTACCGGCGAGCACCCTTGAAGCTTGTAAGGCTGCCGATGCTGTTTTGCTTGCAGCGATCGGGAGCCCTCGATTTGATGCCTTGCCGCGTGAACAACGGCCTGAAAGTGGATTGCTAGCCCTGCGCTCTGGCATGGAGCTATTCGCCAATCTTCGTCCAGTCAAGATTGTTCCAGCCCTAATCGATGCCAGCAGCCTGCGACCTGAAGTTGTGGAAGGGGTGGATCTGATGGTGGTGAGGGAACTCACCGGAGGTATTTATTTCGGGAAGCCGAAAGGTCGTGTGCAGGCCGATGGTGAAGAGCGTGCGTTCAACACAATGACTTACTCGGATTCTGAGGTCGACAGAATTGCCAGGGTGGCCTTCAAGCTCGCGTGTGAGCGTCGCGGGCAGCTTTGTTCGGTGGATAAGGCCAATGTGCTCGACGTCAGCCAACTGTGGCGCGATCGCGTGGAGGGTATGAAAGGTGATTACGCCGCAGTGGATGTCAGCCACTTGTATGTAGACAATGCGGCGATGCAATTGGTGAGAGATCCTCGCCAGTTCGATGTGGTGCTCACTGGCAATCTTTTCGGGGACATTCTCAGCGATATTTCTGCCATGCTCACCGGCTCGATCGGCATGCTTCCCTCAGCTTCTTTGGGAAGCGAAGGACCTGGTTTGTATGAACCCGTGCATGGTTCAGCCCCCGATCTGGCTGGTCAAGACAAGGCCAATCCGATGGCCATGGTGCTCTCGGCAGCAATGATGTTGCGGACTGGTCTCAAGCAAAACGCAGCTGCGGACGATCTGGAACAGGCTGTGGATCGCGTTTTGGCAGCCGGATTCCGCACTGGGGATTTGATGTCTGAAGGCTGTACTGCCCTGGGCTGTCAGGCGATGGGGGAGGAACTTCTCAAGACACTCTGATGCGACCTGGCAGGAAAAATGTGGAATTTGCCCTTTGACCTGCCAAACTCATCGGGCCAGATCTTCCTCCGTCGATGTCGAAGCGTCACCCCGTCGTCGCTGTCACGGGTTCCTCAGGTGCAGGCACCAGCACTGTTAAGAGGGCTTTTGAGCACATCTTCGCTCGGGAGAACATCACTCCTGCAGTGGTGGAGGGCGACAGCTACCACCGCTTCGAGCGGATGGCGATGAAGACCGCCATGTCTGAATCGCTTGCGAAGGGTGAGAATTTCTCGCACTTCGGTCCAGAAGCCAACCTCTTCGACAAGCTCGAAGAGCTCTTCCGCGTCTATGGCGCAACCGGTGGAGGTCAGAAGCGTTATTACCTCCACAGTCCAGAAGAAGCTGCCGAACACAACGCTCGCCTCGGCGTGAGCTTGGATCCAGGTCAGTTCACCCCCTGGGAAGACATTCCTGGTGGGACAGACGTCTTGTTCTACGAAGGCCTCCACGGTGGCGTTGTCGGAGACGGCTACGACGTGGCGTCCCTCGCCGATCTACTCGTGGGTGTGGTTCCGATTACCAATCTCGAGTGGATCCAAAAGATTCAGCGTGACAATGCCGAGCGTGGCTATTCAGCCGAAGCGATCGTGGATACGATCTTGCGTCGCATGCCGGATTACATCAATCACATCTGTCCCCAATTCAGCCTCACTGACATCAATTTCCAGCGGGTGCCCACGGTTGACACCTCCAATCCATTCATCTGTCGCAACATCCCAACGCCTGATGAAAGCTTTGTGATCATTCACTTCCGCAAGGGAGCGCGTGAGAAGTGGGGAATTGATTTCAGCTACCTGCTGAGCATGATTCATGACTCCTTCATGAGCAGTCCCACCAGCATTGTTGTGAATGGAGGGAAAATGGGCTTCGCGATGGAACTCATCTTGACTCCCATCATTCACCGCATGATTGAAGACCAAAGCAAACTCTCCTGATTGCTTTGCTCGATACACATCGAGCGATTACATCTATCGTGGGCTCATCTGAATGATCAGGTGGGTCCTTTTTTTGTCCTCTCCCTCCTTTGAGATTGCAGGTGCCAGTGGATCAACAACCTCTCCACCGCGTTGGGACAGAGTGGATAGTCGTCGTCTGATCGCGTTGGCACGACGGATCTATTTCCGGTTCTTAAGTGACTCTGGGCAGCAGCTTGAACCGATGGGTGTTGTTGTGAATGAGCTGTTAGATGAGGGCAGGGTTGTGTTCTCAAGCCCCACACTTTTGCTTCAAGAGCATTTCATCAGCATCGATCTCATCGGTCGACGACTGCGTCGCCCGCGTGGCTGGCGAGACAGACCCAGAGGGTCAGGGCTTTGACAAGTTTGTTGGGTTTGATCCTTGTGGTGGCTGGTGCCTGTGTGGGGAGTTTCGCCAACGTGGTGGCCTGGCGATTGCCTCGCGAAGAATCAGTGGTTTGGCCTGGCAGCCATTGCCCAAAGTGTGGCCAGGCGGTGCGCTGGCACGACAATGTGCCGGTGCTGGGGTGGGTCTGGCTTCGGGGACGTTGTCGCGATTGTCATCAAGGCATCTCAAGCCGCTACCCATTCGTGGAATTCTTTAGCGCTCTCCTTTGGTTGAGCGCGTTGTGGGGCCATGGATTGCTCGCCGCTTCGGATCAATTAGGCCTGGCGTTGCTCAATGTGTTGGCAGGAATTGTTCTGATCAGTGTGCTGCTTCCACTGGTATTGATCGACATCGACCATCTCTGGCTCCCCGAACCTCTTTGCAGGATCGGGGTGTTGCTCGGCCTTGCCTTCACGGGGGCTCTCTATCTGGTTATCCCAACGCCGGAAGCCAGTTCAGTGCTCCTCAATCATCTGTTGGCGGCATCGGCGGGATTGCTGGCGCTGGAGGGATTAAGCGCTCTAGCCGAGCGCATGCTGGGCCAGCCTGCCCTTGGACTTGGCGATGCCAAATTGGCAGCTGTAGCAGGAGCTTGGCTCGGCTTGGGAGGTGTTTTAGTTGCTCTGGCAATCGCCGTTTTTAGCGGCGCATTCTTTGGCACGGTTGGACGTCTCTCTGGACGGTTAGGGCCGAGACAACCCTTCCCATTTGGCCCTTTTATTGCCCTTGGAATCTGGCTGACCTGGATCGGAGGTTCTGAGTGGTGGGTGCAGCAATGGTTCAGCCTGTTTGGTGGCGTTTAAAAGAACAGAAATCAGCGCAATCTCTGCTGTGCTGAGAGATTGCAACATCCCTGTCCTAGCCTGATGTGATTGGTGCAAGATTCAGGCCTTTGGCTTGATCATTTGTTCCCTCGGATCTCCCCAATGTGGCGCTCGTACAAACCGAAAGCCCCAATGCCAACTGAGATCTGCTGTTGCCATTAAGGAGTAATCAACCTTGAGTTTGTTCGACTGGTTCGCTGACCGCCGTAAAGGTCAGTACGTCGGCAAGGTGAATCAAGAACCCGATGAAGGGGATGGCCTTTGGAGCAAGTGCCCCGAGTGCGGTCAGGTGGTGTATCGCAAGGATCTGCTGAGCAACGCCAGTGTTTGCAGCAACTGTGGTTATCACCACCGCATCGATAGCACCGAGCGCATTGCGGTGTTGGTGGATCCCAATACTTTCGTGGCGATGGATCAAGAGCTTCAACCCATGGATCCATTGGGCTTTAAAGACCGCCGGGCCTATGCGGATCGACTGCGCGAAACACAGGCCAGCACAGGCCTTCGCGATGGTGTCATCACTGGACTGTGTGAGGTCGAGGGAATTCCAATGGCTCTTGCCGTAATGGATTTCCGTTTTATGGGCGGTTCGATGGGGTCGGTGGTCGGTGAAAAGATCACCCGCTTGGTGGAAGCAGCGACCGCCAAAAAGTTGCCACTCCTCATTGTGTGTGCGTCGGGTGGAGCGAGAATGCAAGAGGGCATGCTCAGCCTCATGCAGATGGCCAAGATTTCTGGTGCTTTGGAACGCCACCGCGAAGCGGGCGTGTTGTACATGCCGTTACTCACTCACCCCACCACCGGTGGCGTCACAGCAAGTTTTGCGATGCTTGGTGATCTGATTTTGGCGGAGCCAAAAGCTCTGATTGGCTTTGCAGGGCGGCGCGTGATTGAACAGACACTGCGCGAAAAACTACCGGATAATTTTCAAACGGCTGAATATCTGCAAGACCACGGATTCGTTGATTCGATTGTTCCGCGTACGCAATTGCGTTCCACTCTCGCGAGTCTGCTCAGATTGCACGGCTGTGAATCTCGGGTCGCCAGCTCATGATTCAGGTTTTGGCCTCACGCTTCAGGGGCTTGGCTGCTGTCGTTTTAGCCCTGATTCTTTGCGCCGCTCCTGTCTGCGCGGGTCAGGTTGAATGGCGAGAAGTCCCATCCAGTGCAGAGGGACAACAATGGTGGGATGCCGGCAGTTTGCGGCTGAAGAAAGATGGCACCGTGTCAGTGCTGAGCCGCTACAGCTTGCGTCAGGAGGATGACAGCCCCGCTTTGGGAACGCTGGTCGTGATGGAGATCGACTGCAGCCAACAGCTGTATCGAGACAAGCAAAAAAATGGATTGCCCCAATTCAGGGCCGAATGGCAACCTTCTGGTTCCGATCCTTTGATCGACGGTGTTCTTTCCGGTGTGTGCGCATCGGACGAGCTTTTGTCGCTCTCCTGATCCCAACGCTTCCCCTATGGCTCTTCCATCCTCAAGCCCTTCCCCCATTGGAGTGGCGATTGCGGGTCTCGGTTTTGGTGAATCGGTTCATCTGCAAGCCCTTGCCTCTCAACCTGATCTCAAGGCTGTGGCGCTCTGGCACCCCCGTCGTGAACGTTTAGATCGGGCCTGCCTCGAGCACAATCTCCCTGGTTATGACGATTGGGAGGCTCTGCTTAGCGACCCTCGCGTGCAAGCCGTGATCATTGCTACCCCTCCGGAGCCTCGCTTTGCGTTAGCCCTTCAAGCGCTGAAAGCGGGCAAACACTTGTTGCTTGAAAAGCCTGTTGCTTTAAAGGCTGAATCGGTGGCAGAGCTCCAACGCGTTGCCATCCAGAACCGGCTGAGTGTTGCGGTGGACTATGAATATCGGGCTGTGCCTCTGTTCATGCAGGCCGCCAGGATGTTGGCGGCAGGTGCCGTCGGCACTCCTTGGCTGGTAAAACTCGACTGGTTGATGAGCAGCCGGGCGGATGCCTCCCGACCTTGGAGCTGGTATTCACAACGGGAAGCCGGAGGTGGAGTCGTTGGTGCCCTTGGTACCCATGCCTTCGACATGCTGGCGTGGTTGATTGGACCGATTCGAACCGTTCAATCTCTAAATAGCGTGTCAATTAAGGAGCGTCCCCATCCCAGCGGGGGCATGGCTCCAGTGGATGCTGAAGACGTTTCGCTGATTCAGATGCAGCTCGATTGGCAGGGCCGTACGGATCAGAGGGTTCCAGCCCAGGTCAATTTGGCGTCTGTGGCACGCAACGGTCGAGGCTGCTGGCTCGAGATCTACGGGTCTGATGGGAGCCTCACTCTCGGTAGCGCGAACCAAAAGGATTATGTCCATGGCTTTGGGCTGTGGCATACGCCGATGGGAGAGTCCACCCGCAATATTGAAGCGGACGCTGATTTGATGTTCCCCACGACCTGGAGTGATGGCCGCGTGGCGCCGGTGGCCCGCATCCAGAGCTGGTGGGCGCACTGCATTCAAACCGGTGCTCCCATGGTGCCTGGTCTGACAGAGGGGCTAGTTAGTCAGCAAGCATGTGATCAATCGACCATGCGAACCGATTGAATTTGACAGATTGAAGGATTAATAATCAATTTTCTCTGCGGCCTTAGATACTGGCCTGGGCATCAAATAACTTTTTTAAGCCTAGATTTAGTGTGTACAGTTCTGGCGCTTTCGTCGTTGTTGCGTCATTCCTATGTCTCTCTCCGCTTACTCCAAAGAGTTAATTGCTACAGCCAACGCTCTGGCAGAGTCGGGGAAGGGAATTCTTGCTGTTGATGAGTCCACAAAGACCATCGGTAAGCGACTAGGTGGAATCCAAGTTGAAAATACTGAGGCCAATCGCCAGGCCTACCGAGGAATGCTATTTACAGCGGCAGGTCTTGGTGACTTTATTAGTGGCGCAATTTTGTACGAAGAAACCTTGTTTCAGAGCCATGCTGATGGCGAAACAATGGTTCAGAAGTTAAACAAAGCGGGAATTGTTCCTGGTATCAAAGTTGATAAGGGTCTTTGCCCTTTGCCCGGCGCCCAGTCGGTTGAAACCGTTTGCACGGGGTTGGATGGCTTGGTGGAACGAGCTGCAGACTATTACGCTCAAGGTGCACGTTTTGCAAAATGGCGCGCTGTTCTGCAGATCACGGCTGATGGATGCCCCTCTGATTTGGCCATTCGTGAAAATGCATGGGGCCTAGCGCGTTATGCACGTTCTGTTCAGGAATCTGGTCTCGTACCAATCATTGAGCCAGAGATTTTGATGGATGGTGATCATTCGATTGAAGTCACGGCAGCGGTGCAAGAACAGATTCTTAAGGAGGTGTACTTCGCTTGTCAGCTCAACGGAGTTCTTCTCGAGGGAACTCTTCTCAAGCCTTCGATGACGATTCAAGGAGCCGATAGTGCTCAGAAATCAGATCCTCAAATCGTTGCCGAAATGACCGTGAGAACACTGGAGCGTTGTGTTCCTGCCAGTGTTCCTGGAATTGTCTTTTTATCAGGCGGTTTGAGTGAAGAAGCGGCATCGGTGTACCTCAACAACATGAATAAAATTTCAAAAAAAGCGCAATGGAATCTTGGCTTTTCCTACGGACGTGCCTTGCAGCATTCCTGTCTGAAGGCATGGGCTGGTAAGGACATAGAGGCGGGCCAGGCAGCGTTGCTTGCGCGGGCAAAAGCGAACTCTGAGGCCTCACAGGGGCGTTACGTCCCAGGCTCTCAGCCGTCGTCGGACGAGCAGCTATTCGTAGCGGGTTACACCTACTAAGGCGTCAGTCATGACACTCCAAGGTTCTTTCCGCAACGGAGTGTCGTGACATTTCGCACGTTCCAAAGGTAAAGTCTCGCGACCACGGACATTTGTCCGTTTATCGGCCTTCGTTAGGACTTACCTATGGCGCTCGTTCCGCTTCGACTTCTGCTCGACCATGCCGCGGAAAACGGCTACGGCATCCCTGCTTTCAACGTCAACAACCTTGAGCAGGTGCAGTCGATCATGGAGGCGGCTCACGAGACTGACTCTCCTGTGATCCTGCAGGCTTCACGTGGAGCACGTGCCTATGCAGGCGAGAATTTCCTGCGTCATTTGATCCTGGCGGCCGTTGAGACCTATCCCGACATCCCTGTCGTGATGCACCAGGACCACGGCAATAGCCCTGCAACTTGCTTTGGAGCAGCTGCAAACGGCTTCACCTCCGTGATGATGGACGGTTCTCTTGAGGCCGATGCCAAAACGCCTGCGAGCTACGACTACAACGTCAACGTCACCAAGGAAGTGGTGGATGTTGCCCATGCCATCGGCGTGAGCGTTGAAGGTGAACTGGGTTGCTTGGGTTCTCTTGAAACCGGCAAAGGCGAAGCCGAGGACGGCCACGGTTTTGAAGGTGAGCTTTCCAAGGATCAGCTGCTGACCGATCCCGCTGAAGCCGCTGATTTTGTGGCCAAGACCAAGGTTGATGCCCTGGCAATCGCCATCGGCACGAGCCATGGTGCTTACAAGTTCACGCGCAAGCCCACGGGTGAAGTGCTGGCGATCAGCCGCATCGCTGAAATTCACAAAGTCATCCCCAACACCCACCTGGTGATGCATGGCTCCTCCTCTGTTCCCCAGGAATGGTTGGCAATGATCAACAAGTACGGCGGCGCGATTCCTGAGACCTACGGCGTTCCCGTGGAAGAAATTCAGGAAGGTATCCGTAATGGTGTTCGCAAAGTGAACATTGATACCGATTGCCGTTTGGCCTTCACCGCTGCCGTACGTGAAGCAGCCATGGCTGACCCTGCCAACTTCGACCCCCGTCACTTCAACAAGCCGGCTCGTAAGTACATGAAGCAGGTTTGTTTGGATCGCTTCCAGCAGTTCTGGGCTGCCGGTAACGCCAGCAAGATCAAGCAGCGCGACATCAACTTCTATTCCGGCCTTTATGCAAAAGGCACCCTTGACCCCAAGACAGCAGTTGCTGCCTGATTATTCGGTCAAAACCAATCAAGCGGGGGGCATCAGCCCCCTTTTTTGATGGCTTCATGGTTGCGTGCGATCAGGATTCAGGTGCAGCGTTCCTTGATTGGCGTTGAGCGTTGCTGATGCACCAAGGGGGAGAGCCATGTTGGGAAGTCCATGCCCAAGGGGCAAATTCATGACCAAGGGGATGCCTAGATCAGAGAGTCGCTCCTCGAGGATCCCATCCATTGAAAAATCACCTGGCTCTACCTCTCCTTTCCAGCTGAATCGTCCTGTTGCTACTCCAGCAAGGCCACGAAGCACTCCGGAGCTTCGCCACTGCGTGAGCATGCGATCCACTCTGTAGGGAGCTTCTCCAACATCTTCCAGCACAAGGATGGATCCACGCAGATCAGGGAACCAGGGTGTGCCAATTAAATGGGTCGCAACCGTGAGATTGGTTACCACAAGAGGACCTCTGGCCACCCCGGCACGTACGGAACGCCCTTGAAGTGGAGCGACCGGTTCTCCTTTCAGAAGATGGACCGTTCGTTCCCACTGTTGGTCAGGTCCAGTGGTGGATCCATGGATGGCGCCACGCAAGCCAGCCGACCATTGCGCCATCAGCATCGAGCTGCTGTCTGAAAACCCCAGGGTCCAGAGCGGTCGATGGGGGAAGCGAAAGCCAGCTTCTAAAACCCTGGCGCCTCCCCAGCCAGCACCGACATAAATCAGACCATCCAGGGAAGGATTGTTCCAGGCACGCTCAAGATCGTCCGCTCGCTGTTGATCGGTCCCTGAAAACCATTGCCACTGACGTTTCACCGATTCCGGGACTTCTAACGTCCAACCCTCAACTTCACAGCGTTTTACTAACGGGCCAAAGTCTGTTTCAGGATCCAGCCAAGTTCCGGCATTAATGGCTCGAAGCCTTGAGCCCTTGTGTAAAGGGCGAAGTGCGGACTTCTTTTGAGTCGATGCCTTCACGCCACTAGCGGAAGAAGATGAAACGGCTATGGCTACAGCCGCGGGGATTCCCAACGTTAAAAATGATCGACGATGCATTAGATGGCTTCATCTCTAATGAGCTTTAGTCTGGCAATTCGATTGAGTTTATGCTTTAAATGATCCCTTGAAATTTAGTTCAGAGCATGAATCGTAATAGAAAAACTTTTATGCAGGCGTAAAAATATGCGCAATTTGTAATTTTAGTGGTCTTGTTGACTGCGCTGCTGAATGACAGATGGGCTTTGTTGGCCCGATGAATGTTTTTGATTTCTTCCGATCTTGTATCAGCGCTAAACAGGACGGGTCATGATGACTGGATTAGAGCTTCAATCAATTTCCGTCCATCAACGCCACCTGTTGCCGGATCACAAGCCCGTTCAGGATGGGGCATCAACCCGAGCACATTGCCAGCTGGATTCGTGATTCCGGCTATGTCGGCAATGGAGCCGTTGGGATTGTTGCTGTATTTCAGCGCGATGTCGTCCCTGTCTTGAAGCGCTTTAAGTGTGTCTTCGCTGCATTGATAACGGCCTTCTCCATGGGCAATCGGCAGTTGGAGCTCACTTCCGGCTGTTAAGTGAGAGAGCCAGGGAGTGCGTGCACTCACCACCTTGAGTGGAGTGTCTTCGCAGATGAAATGAAGACCGCTATTGCGCGTGAGTGCTCCTGGTAATAAGCCGAGTTCCGTGAGCACTTGAAATCCATTGCAGATACCGAGCACCCGTCCGCCTTTATTCGCGAAATCGATCAATGATTCCAGCACTGGGGCAAACCTTGCGATAGCTCCGCAGCGCAAATAGTCGCCATAACTAAAGCCTCCCGGAAGGACAACAGCGTCGAGGCCGCTGAGATCTGTCTCCTCATGCCAGAGGTAACGGGTTTGCATGCCAAGGCATCCCTGCGTCGCCCAACGGACATCCCGGTCGCAATTGGAACCTGGAAAGACAACAACACCAATGCTCATGACAGCTTGAGTTCCAGGGTCCAGTTCTCAATCACAGGGTTGGCCAGGAGTCGATCACTCAACAGTTCAACCTGTTGGCGTGCATCAGCTTCATCTGACGCCTCCAGCTCCAGCTCAACAGCCTTGCCAATGCGTAGGCGTTCGATGCCTTTTACCCCTAACCGGCTGGCAGCTGAACGCGTGGCCTCACCGGCTGGATCGAGGACTGATGGGCGCAGATGCACCAGAACACGAGCTTGATAACGCGGCACGGGCTCGGAGCAGGAATTGTTAAATCTTGGCAGGCCGCAGTCCCGTTCCAGGCACTTTCTCTTCACGTTGAAAACAGAC
Organism: Synechococcus sp. SP2 MAG; assembly: GCA_030756895.1. Classification (GTDB taxonomy): domain Bacteria; phylum Cyanobacteriota; class Cyanobacteriia; order PCC-6307; family Cyanobiaceae; genus Synechococcus_C. The sequence goes on along the minus strand of JAVBIX010000046.1, from coordinate 21,089 downwards.
CACGTCTCCATGCCCTTTTTCTGTGATCCAATTCATCGGATTCACACTCAGGTTGATCACACCACTGCTGCTGATCGCACCAGGCTTCGTGCAGTTCGCACATGCTGAGCCAGTAGCGGTTGATGTGGAGTGTCGCTGAAGCCATGAGGCTTGGGAGCCATGCCGTTTTGTGGCTGATCCTGTGGGCAGCCGTTGGAATTTGGCATTCAATGCTCACAGGATTCAGTTCGAGCATGACGGCAGCGGTTGGATGCGGATGAGGATCAATGAAGGCTCTGCTTGGAATCTTGTGCAGGCCAGTTGGAGCGAGAAGGGTGCGCTTTGCTGGGGGCAGGTCTGCGCTCGAGGCGACCTGCCGATGGACTAACCCTGCAGATCACCATGGACAACAAAGGTCTTCCGTTCAAGGAGCCAAGGCAACAGGGAGCTTGGCGAGAGAGTTTTCAGGGTTGGGGTTTGAGCTGGTCAGGATTGCTCAACAATCAAAAGGGTGAGTGGTGGTTGTTGGCGCAAGGGGTTCTGATCTGCGCTCATATCCTTCCGACCTGGCCCTCTGAGCTTCTCCAGGCCTGGAGTTGGCCTGTCTGGCTTCATGTCCTGGGGTTGATGGTGTTTGCTGTTGGGCTTGGTTTGGCCCTGCAGGGTTTTCTGGCATTAGGCCCCAGCCTTTCCCCATTACCGGATCCAAAGCCCAATGCAGCTTTGATCACTACAGGGGTGTATGGCCATTGCCGGCACCCTCTCTATCGAGCTGTTGTGATTTGCTCCATTGGTGTTGTCCTTGCCAAGGGAAGCCTGCTTCACCTGGCGCTGTTGTTGATCTTGGTTGCGGTGCTCAATGGCAAAGCCCATCGCGAAGAACAGCGTCTCTGCAGCGTCCATCCCGACTATTTGGCGTATTGCGCCAATACACCAGCAATCCTGCCCGGTATTCCTGGCTTGGATTGGCGCAAGGGTTAGGGCCAGCTGGTCAACCGTTTATTTTTTCTAAAAATAATAAAGAAACCCCTTAAGACAAAATCGCTTTTGATCGTTTCGGATGATTTTGTCTGCGCCCTTGCAGCTGCTGGCAAAGAGAGTTATGCCTTCCGTGTTGCTTCTCAGTGCTGTCTGCGTAGGTCTCGAATTCAGCGCCCCGGGTCAGGCCAACGAATTTGTGCTGAACTGTCCCCAACCTGTTGAGGTCAGTTCAAGACTCCTATCGATTCTTGAGCTTCCGATCACAATCCCGGATCCCGAGCCTCAGCCTCAACTCGTCCTTAACCGTACAAAGAGACAAATTCGTTCCACAGGAGATCCCATCTGGGATTTGCGGCTTGAGATTCCTGGTGAACCGGCGCGTCACTTCGATGCTGTGAGTGGTCGAGCCCATCGCCAGGATGCAGACCGTGATCAGATGGGCAGTAAGGCTCCCCTTCCAACTGGTAGGTACACCATCGGGCCAGTGGAGCCTCTTGCCAAGGGCGCTTATCCAGAATTCGGTCCGGTATGGATCGGCATTGAACCGACCTTCATCACCGGCCGAAGGGTGCTTGGGATCCATCAAGACCCAAGTGTGGGTGTTGATGGAAATAGCGGCACCTTGGGATGTATTGGACTGATTCGTGAACAGGACTTGCTCGAATTGTCTGAGCTGATCCAAGCCAGTAATGTGCGCTTATTGATTGATGAAGACTGAATAAGTGGGGCTAATATGCATTAATTATCGATTCAAAGCGCGCCTGTTTGTATTATTTACCAGCATCAGTTATTTCGCTAAGTAGTTAGTGAAATTTATATCGCTCAATGGCTGAGAGCTTTTCCTTCACTCATTCCTCTAAGAAGTGGAAGCAAGCAAGAGGGTTGTGAGTTTTTCCGAGGATGTTGGATCAAATCCAATCACAACCAGATCGACCCCTGATCTGCTTTCAGGAGTCCAAGCCTGATCAGGAGCGGCTTCAAACCAAGTTTCTAAGCGGGGCCCAACCATTTGCACTTGCAGAGGAAGGGATTTGCCAGGTAACCAGACTCTTCCTTTTAGGCGCACCACCTGATGTTCAGTCACAAATGCAGGAAGGATCCGTTCAAAGTCCGAACGTTGAATCACTCCTTCAAAACGAACATTGCCGCCCACAACATCTAAGTGCGTGTGATCGTGGTGATCATGCGCATGATCGTGGTTCTCATGATCATGGTCGTGGTGATCGTGCGCATGCTCTTGATCGGCAGACGTCTCACGCTCAACTCCCAGCAGCAAACTCGGGTCGACTTGACCGCGAGTCATGGGGATCACCGTCGTGCCGGTTCGGATCTTGGGGATAAGTGATTGCTTGATCTGGTCTAGTTCGGTGGGCTCTAAGCAATCAGAGCGGCTGACCAGCACCAGATCAGCGGATTGAAGTTGATCGGAGAACAGTTCATCAATGGCTGTGAGGTGATCCAGGCTTGGGTCCTCCTGTCGTTGCCGTTCCAACGCCTCTGGATCTCCCACAGGACTTCCGTTGTTCAGGGCTTCTCCATCCACAACAGTGACCACGCCATTCACATGCACCCGGGCCCGGATAGCGGGCCATTCGAGGGCCTGAAGCAGGGGCCTAGGAAGAGCTAAACCACTGGTTTCAACAACAATCCCATCGAGCTGATCAGCACGAGCGAGCAGCGTTTCCATCGTGGGTAGAAAATCGTCCTGAACGGTGCAGCAAAGGCAACCATTGTTCAGCTCAACGAGGCGCCCATCGATTTCATCCTCTGGGCAGAAGCCGCAGCTTCGGATGAGATCTCCATCCAGGCCCACGGTTCCGAATTCGTTGACCATCACCGCGAGGCGTTGGCCGCTGTTGATCAAGAGATGGCGCAACAGTGTTGTTTTCCCGGCGCCAAGAAAGCCGGTAATCACCGTGACGGGAAGGCGTTCAGACATCAGCGGCACCCCAGGCTTTCGCGGGTGCTCACGCCACTGACGCTATTCACACCGCTTGCACGACCGCATAGAGCCTTCATCTGAGTGAGATCGATCACAGCGTTGGTGAAATCCGTTCCCTCAATGCGCGCATCCACAAAGCGGCTTTGCATCAGCATTGCGTTCGTGAAATTTGCGTCGCTGAGGTCGGTTTCATCAAATCGGCTTGAAAACGCCACCACATCCTCAAGGTTCGCTCCATGAAGATCAGCTCCCTGCAGTTGAGAGGTGTTGATCACAGCTCCGCGAAGGTCGGTTTCACTGAGATCAACACCGCGTAGGTCAGCTTTTAAAAATTCTTTTTCTTTTAAATCCCGGCCATGCATGTCGTTGCTGATGTCTTGCACCGCAAACTGACCGCGCAATTCAGGGGCCGTAATGGCCTGAACAGGATGAGGAAGGGAGATCAAGCTGGAGGCAAGCAGCACCCCGAACAGAACGGGTAACAGGCGCTTATGGAACAAATCGGGAAGGGGCATCAGAGAAGGATGCAGCCGGCATCAGGTTGCAGCTGCCGTAACTTAACTTTCACGTTATGGCAGACAGCTGCCCAGCCACGTGCCATGGCCAAAACCTTGAGGGTGGTTGTTCCCCCCCATCCACTGATTGCTCACTGGCTCACGATGTTGCGTCATGCCGGCACACCTCCGTCGCTGTACCGAACAGCGCTTGAGGAGTTGGGACGTTGGCTCACCTATGAGGCCTTGCGGGATTGGCTCCCCCATCGCCGAGAAGAGGTGCAAACCGCTCTAGAGCTCACGGAAGGAACGGTGATCGAAACGGGTGTTCCCTTGCTTGCTGTGCCATCTCTCCCTGGCGGGCTGATGCTCTGGGAAGGGGCTAGGCAAGTGCTGCCCCACGCAGAGCTCTGCCTGGGTGGCTTGCCTGAAACGATTGAAGCCAACGCCGGGCTCGTGTTGCTGATTGATCAAATCAGTGATGGAGAGGAGCTTGTTGGGCTGATGGAAGAGCTTGTGTCAAAAGGTGTTGAGAGCCGCAGGCTTCGAGTGATTTCTGCCTTAACAGCCAGCCCTGGCCTCAAACGACTGGGTGAAACATTCCCCGAACTCACCATCCATACCGCCTGCATTGATGAAGAACTCAATGCGGATGGTCAGATTTCTCCTGGGATTGGCAACACATCTCAACGCCTACAAATCAGAACAGCTCCCTCGACCTAGGCTTGAAAAAATCCATCGGCGGCGATGAGCAGGCAGCAGGAATCCTCCTCAGGAACACTTTTTACCCTCCTGAGCGGAGCCCTTCTTGGGGCAGCAGGAGTGGGCTGGTGGTTGCTCACAGAAGCTGAACGCCGGCAGCGGATCAAACGTCAGCGTTCCATGCTCTATGCGCCAAGGATGCAAGACGGCAGTGAGGCATTTGAGGCCAATCAATACGCCGATCGCGACGATCAGTTGGAACATCGTGTTGAGCAGCTCAATTCAGCCATCTCTGATGTCCGCCGTCAGCTTGAAGACCTCGGCTCAAAGTCTTAATCACCACGGCCGGTAAGTTGGGGCTTGTCCCTATCTGCGATCCAGTCGTTGCCATGCTTCGCTCAGACGCCGTTACTCAAGGCATTCAGCGCTCACCCAATCGAGCAATGCTGAGAGCGGTTGGCTTTGGTGATGATGATTTTGGCAAGCCAATCATCGGGATCGCAAACGGTTACAGCACGATCACTCCGTGCAACGTGGGATTGGATGCTCTGTCCCGACGTGCCGAAGACTCTGCTCGAAAGGCAGGGGGAATGCCTCAGATGTTTGGCACGATCACTGTGAGTGATGGCATTTCTATGGGCACCGAAGGAATGAAATATTCCTTGGTGAGCCGTGAGGTGATCGCTGATGCGATTGAAACGGCATGCAATGGCCAAAGCATGGATGGTGTTCTGGCCGTTGGTGGCTGCGATAAAAATATGCCTGGCGCCATGTTGGCGATGGCACGTATGAATATTCCCTCGATCTTTGTCTATGGGGGAACCATTAAGCCTGGGAAACTTGGAGGTTGCGACCTCACTGTTGTGAGTGCTTTTGAGGCTGTCGGTCAGATTACGAGCGGCAAAATTGATGAAGAGCAGCTCACAGCGATTGAAAAAAATGCGTGTCCAGGAGCTGGAAGCTGTGGAGGCATGTTCACAGCTAATACGATGAGTGCCGCGATTGAAACGATGGGGCTGAGTCTTCCCCATAGTTCAACAATGGCTGCTGAAGATGAGGAAAAAGCAGAGAGTGCAGCCCGTTCAGGTGAAGTTCTTGTTGAAGCGATTAAATCTAATATTCGACCCCTTGATTTGCTGACGCGTGAAGCCTTTGAGAATGCCATCAGTGTGATCATGGCGGTGGGCGGTTCCACCAACTCTGTGTTGCATTTGCTCGCAATCGCGCGCACAGCAGGCGTTGATCTCAGCATTGATGATTTTGAAATGATCCGGGAGCGTGTGCCTGTGATTTGCGATCTCAAGCCGAGTGGTCGTTTTGTCACCGTGGATCTTCATCAGGCCGGCGGTATTCCCCAGGTCATGAAATTGCTATTGGACGCAGGATTGCTTCACGGCAATTGCCGCACGATTGAAGGCAAAACTTTGAAGGAACTTTTGGCAAATATTCCTTCAACACCTCCGGAAGGACAAGAAGTCATCAGGCCACTGAGTCATCCCCTATATGCGAAAGGGCACTTGGCCATCCTGAAGGGGAATTTGGCAAGCGAAGGAGCTGTCGCCAAAATCAGCGGTATTAAAACCCCAGTCCTCACAGGTCCTGCTCGGGTTTTTGAAAGTGAAGAGGATTGTTTAGCTTCGATTATTGGCAAACACATTCATGCCGGTGATGTCATCGTGATTCGCCAGGAAGGTCCAGTGGGAGGACCTGGCATGCGTGAAATGCTTGCACCAACCGCTGCCATTGTTGGTCAGGGACTCGGGGATAAGGTGGCGCTGATTACGGATGGTCGCTTCAGCGGTGGAACCTACGGTTTGGTCGTTGGCCATGTGGCACCAGAAGCTGCTGTTGGTGGAGCAATCGGACTTGTGATGGAGGGAGATAGCATCACCGTGGATGCCAATCAAAATCTTCTTCAACTCAATGTGAATGAGGTTGAACTCGAAAGTCGCCGCCGCATTTGGTCAGGACATCAGCCTAAATATAAGACTGGAGTTCTTGGCAAATATGCTCGACTTGTTTCGAGTTCGAGCCTTGGTGCCGTGACAGATCAGCCTGATTAAGGCCCTGCTTAGAGTTTTTAAATGATCTATTCGTAATGATTTGATTAACAATCACACCATTGTTCTAAAAAAATATTTTTCGGTGATGAGTGATCTTAAGCATAGATCGTTTAGTTAATCCACTCGAGATTGACTTACAAGTTGTGCTCTGAGCCGTCGTGCCATCGCTTCTAAGGGTTGGCCGTCTGCTGGTGCTGTGCAGCGCATGCCGTTGTCTCCATGCATCCAAACTGGATGCTGCCCTTGCCAAAGCATGGGGCGCTCAGCTTGATCACACCAACTCAGCATGAGATTCACATCACTGCCGCTCCGATAGATCTCGAGTTCGAGGTCCATCTCCTCCATGCGAGATCCGGTCGCATCACGGGTTTCGATGCGAACAAAGAGATCATCAATGCTCGATGTTCCTTCATCCTCGTGAATCGGAACAACAGCATGCTGATAAGGCTTGCGGCAGAGATCAGCCGTGTGGGCAATCACAACCGCTAAATCGATCATTTGTAGGCTTCGATTGAATGAATCAAAATGCGAATTGCACCTGCACGGAAGCCTGGATTTGTGGATCCCGCCTCATCAAACCGCGAATGGAGCACTTGCAAACGTGTGATTGCGGATGCATCAAAGCGCAAAGGAAGTCCTACTGGTTTGGCACGGACGACGGGCTGAAGATCTTTAAATGCAACATCCACAACAGTGGTTCCTTCTACCTCTGTCGGAACGGGTGTCACCCAGCGCAGTCCGCCTGGAATCATCTCTGTGAGTCCCATCAATCCATCAGAGCAGGCCACTGCAAATTTCAAGGTTCGCCCTTCTGCTTCGATTGCTAAGCGCAATCCGCTGAAACCCGAAAGATCGAGAGGTGGTCTAAGTAAGGGGGAACGGCAGCTCACAAAACCTCCGCCATCTGCGACCACCTCACCCTCCAACAACAGACCTTCAGAAGTGAGGCGGCAGCCGGCTTGGCTTCTCCCACCCATGATGGTGTCGTTGAGCGTGGCCCAGGAATCGAATGAGACGCGGGAGGTGGTCATCTCAACCCTGCACAAGGAGTACTTATTTAAAGACCTTCGCTGGCAGCTTCGTCGGCGAGCACAATAATTTCAGCCTCTGGTTGGGCCAATTTTGCAGGAGTTCGCTGTGAAGACTCAGCTGGATCGAGCAAGCGTCGCAGCGCTTCCCTTTTATTGGCACCACTAACAAGGAACATCACTGTTCGAGAAGCGCTGAGGACCGGTGCTGTCAGTGTGATGCGCTCCAATCCCTTACCCCGTCCAATCGTTGTCCAGCGATCACGAACTTCAGGAGCGTCAGTGCCTGGGAACAGTGAGGCGGTGTGACCGTCATCACCAAGACCCAAAACCATCATGTCAAAGATGGGTGGTTCGCCGCTACAGCTGTTGGCTATCAGCTGTGCGAAAGCATCGGCACTGGCTTCTGGTGTAGGCAGCTCAACGGTTGGAACAGGATGAAAGCAGGCCGCTGCACCAGGTTCGCCGGCTTTCAGCAACGTGGAGCGGAGCATACGCGCATTGCTGGACTCGTCATCAGCAGACACCCAGCGTTCGTCGCCAAGAAAGACATCCACGCGATTCCAGGGCAAATGTTGTTGGCCCAACCGTTGATAAGCCTTGGAGGGAGTCGTCCCTCCTGACAGAGCAATCTGAGCACGATCGCGTTGATCGAGCGCCAGTTGTATTGCTGAGGCGATGTATTCAGCGGCCCGCAGCGCTAGATCCTGGGGATCTGGCGCCCTTTCGATTCGATAGGAGGTCATCGGTCAGCTCAATCCAACCACTCGGTGTGAAAATTGCCTTCCTTATCAACGCGTTCGTAGGTGTGTGAGCCAAAGCAGTCGCGCATGGCTTGAACTGCATTTTGAGGCAGACGAGCTGTGCGGTAGCTGTTGATGTAGTCGAGGGTGTTGCTCAGGCAGGGCACAGGAATTCCGGCTTCTGCTGCTCCTGCAACGACTTTGGCTAAACCAGGAAGTCGGGTGTTCACCTGATTGGCAAACCAAGGATCAATGAGCAGGTTGTTCAGCTGCGGATCGGTTGTGAATGCATCTTGAATCCGCTTGAGCAGACGCGCGCGAATGATGCAGCCACCCTTCCAGATCTGAGCGATGGAGGGCATATTTAAGTTGTAATCATGCTCAGCGGAAGCAATCCGCAGAAGCTCCATCCCTTGGGCGTAGCTGGCCATGCAGGCGAGCACCATCGCATCCATCAGGGGTGCCATTCCATCGGCAGGGGTACCGAGATCAAAAGACTTGACCGCAGGCCCTTTGAGAATGGTTTCTGCTTTAACGCGCTGATCTTTCATCGAACTCATCACGCGGCCATTGAGAGCTGCGTAGATGGTTGGTACCGACGCACCCATCTGCAGGGCGCTCACCACAGTCCACAAACCCGTGCCTTTTTGGCCAGCTTTGTCCTGAATCTTTTCGATCAGATCGCTCCCATCTTCGGGATCCTTGGTGCGTAAGCAGACCTCTGTGATCTCAACGAGGTAAGAGGCGAGCTCCTCTGTGCTGTTCCAATGAGCAAAGACGTCGGCCATCTGAGTGCCATTCATGCCACCAACCCTTTTCATGAGGTCATAGCCCTCAGCAAGGATTTGCTCGATCCCGTACTCAATGCCGTTGTGCACTGTCTTGACAAAATGGCCTGATCCGCCGGGGCCGATGTAGGTGACACAAGGACCGTCTTCGACTTGGGCCGCCATTTTGGTGACGAGGCTCTCAATGGCGTCGTAAGAGGCTTTGGTGCCTCCGGGCATCATGCTCGGACCTTCCAGAGCACCTTTGGCACCTCCAGACACGCCCATTCCAATAAAGCCGAAGCTCTTGCTTTCCAACTCGGCAACCCGACGTTCCGTGTCGTGATATTCCGAGTTGCCACCATCAATCAAGAGATCTCCTTCATCTAAGAAAGGAGAAATCTGTTCGATCACGGCATCAACAGGACCCCCCGCTTTCACCATCATCAAGATGCGGCGAGGTCTTTCCAATTTGTTGACAAAATCCTGAAGGTCGGTGGCGCCTTGAATGTTTTTTCCGGCGCCAAGACCTTTTAGAAATTCTTCTGTCTTTGAATAAGTGCGGTTGTAAACAACACTCGAAAAACCATTGCTCTCAGCATTGAGAACAAGGTTTTCGCCCATCACGCCTAGACCGATAAGACCAAAGTGAGACTTGGACATCAAAAACTGCATTCACTGAAGCCAGTGTGACCACAGGATCAAAAAACGGCTGCGAACTGGTCCATCTCTGTCAGGGATAAGAGATGGAAGCGCCGATCTTCAAATCAATTTGTCGTCAAATCACTGTGTCATCGGCAATCGACGCATTTTTAACGACAACGATGATGCCGTTTCGGATGTAAAAGCCTTGGTCAGGACGATCAGCTTCTTCCACGTGATCCTTATTCACGATGGTGACGTTCTTACCAATACGAGCATTTTTATCAAGAATGGCTCGTTTCACAGTGGTTCCCTCACCAACGCCAACAGGAATACCGCCTCGCGCTCTCAGGGTGTCGCGTTCGTTTTGAGATTCAAAGAAGTCAGCTCCCATCAACAACGAATCTTGGAGGACTACATTGTTTTCCACGCGGCTGCGCACACCAAGTACGGAGTGGTGAATGCTGCAGGCCTTGATAATGGATCCCTCACTAATGATCGAATCTGTGATCTGACTGTCCACAAATTTGCTAGGTGGCAAATATCGAGGACGTGTGTAGATCGGGAATGCTTCGTCGTAGAAGCTGAATGGAGGAGTTGGCTGCTGCGTTAGGGCCAGATTGGCTTCATAGAAGGCACCGATGGTACCGATGTCTTCCCAGTAATCATCAAAGACGTAGCTCTTGAGGGTGTCGCCACGAGAGAGCGCTTCTGGGATCACCTCTTTGCCGAAATCCTTATGTCCGGGATTTGAATCAAGGAGATCGAAAAGGGTTTTACGACTGAAGACGTAAATGCCCATGGAAGCAAGGTAAGGACGCTCCTTAGAGGACTCAGCGCTGAGGCCAAAACGGGACGTGTCAACGGCCATTTCCTTTAAGGAATCGCCCTTGGGCTTCTCGCGAAATTCCTTGATGTTTCCTTCTTCATCGGTTCTCATCAAACCGAAAGCTTCTGCTTGCTCAGCGTCTACAGGCAGTGCTGCAACCGTGAGATCTGCTCCCGTACTGCGGTGATGCTCCACAAAACGGCTGTAGTCCATTCGGTAGAGCTGATCACCGGAGAGGATCAAATATTCATCAACATCCCATTCGCTAAACAGGGTTTGGTACTGGCGCACCGCATCAGCCGTTCCTTCGAACCAAGACGGGCTATCGAGCGTCTGTTGCGCGGCTAGAACTTCGACGAACCCTTGCCCAAATCCAGCATTGAGGTTGTAGGTCTGGCTGAGATGGCGATTCAGAGAAGCGCTATTGAATTGGGTCAACACATACATCTTGTTGATGCTGGAGTTGATGCAATTGCTGATTGGAATATCAATCAGGCGGTATTTGCCCGCCAAAGGCACTGCTGGCTTGGCTCTCATCTTTGTGAGTGGTTGGAGACGGGTGCCTGCCCCTCCCCCGAGAATGATTGCCAGTACTCGCTTCATGCCGCTCCCGCCTTTCGGCTATGCGGGGCAAACTTACTGGATTTTTCGCGTTCAAAACCAACCCTTGGGCCAGATGGTGGAGATTGCAGGAAATTAATCTTGCGAGGGAGCTCCAGATTCCAAATCAAAAATTCTTTCAACGACCTGAAGAGCCTGTTGTCGCTCGCTGCGTTGCTGTGCGCTGCGGAGCTGAGTCACAGGTGTGTGCAGGATCTTGTTGATCATTCCCTTGGTTAAGGCTTCCACAACCTTGCGTTCTCGCGCTGAGAAATCAGGACCCATGCGGCTCAGCGCTTTTGTGAGTTCTTCCACTCGGATCTCTTCAAGTGAGGCCCTCAAACGGTTGATGGTGGGAACGGCTTCCAGGCTGTCCCACCACTCGAGGAATAGGCGGCTCTCTTCTAAAAGCAGTCCTTCAGCCTCCCGTGCAACCTGCTGGCGGGCCTCTTGGTTGCGCTCTACAACCTCTTGAAGATCATCCACATCGTGGGATTCCACCCCAGACACCTCATGCACATCGGAGGCGATGTTGCGAGGCACGCCGATATCAACCAGTCGCAATGAGCTGCGGCGATTGAGAGCGTTCAATCTGTTGGCATCAATGATTGGATCATCAGCTGCTGTGCTCGTAAAGACCAACGAACAGGTGCTCAAGCACTGATCAAGATCGTCAAGCCCACGGCACTGAATGGGCAGATTTGGGAAGTCGGTTGCTAACGCCGTGGCCCGTTCGAGGGTGCGATTCAGCAACACCACTCCTGAGGCTCCCTTTGCTTGAAGGTGTTGGAGCAATAAACGGCTCATGCGTCCAGCGCCGACAACGGCGATCTGCTCCGTTTCAAGGGTGACTAATGCATCTTGGCCGCGAGATTGTCCGAGTTTGAGTTGAGCCAATTCAACCGCTGCTGAGCTCACAGACACAGCGCCGGTGCTGAGATTGGTTTCAGAACGGACTCGCTTCCCCGTGCTGACGGCCTGTGTAAGCAAACGATTGAGAATGGGCCCGATCGATTTGTGCTCTTGCCCCAGGCGCATCATTTTCTTGACCTGGGACAAGATTTGTCCTTCACCAAGGACAAGGCTGTCGAGTCCTGCCGTCACGCGCATTAAATGCGCAATGGCTTCGTCGTGGTGATAAGTAAAGAGGTGCGGAGAAAGATCACGGCTTTCCAAACCGGAATGGCCACTCAGAAAATCACGTACAGCAGCAATCCCTAAGTCTGGGTTGCGCACCAAGGTGTAAATCTCAAGTCGGTTGCAGGTGCTGAGAATCGAGGCCTCCAACACCTGCTCATGATTTCGCAGGTTTTGTAGGGATTCCTCCATGGTTTGCTCAGGAATGCTGAGCTTTTCGCGCACTTCGACCGGAGCCGTTCGATGACTGAGGCCGACTACGGCGATATGCATGGAGAAATCCCTCTGTTGCTGCTGAATCAGTTCAAAGCGATGCTTTGAGCTCCATCCTTCATATGGATGGTGTTTGTGAAACTGCAGGTGTTGTTCAGGTTGCTGATGATCAAGCTGCTCGTGCGGGTGCAATCAGTTTCGAACTTCACTCCATTGAAAAGAAGACCATCTGTGATGCCGCTGCCGGCGAAAACAACGTGCTCTCCGCAGGCAAGCTCACTGGCTTCGTACACCTTATCGGGGTCGGTAATGCCCATTTCTGCGAGGCGGGCGAGATTGCCTTCCTTCGTCATATCTGCCCACTCAGATGTCTGAGCAATGGCTGGGTCATACACCAGTTGTCCTTGGAAGTGTCCGCCAAGTGCGCGCATGGCTGCAGCGGAAATCACACCTTCAGGAGCAGCACCAATGCCCATCAAGCAGTGAGTGCCAGTTCCAGCAAAACCACAAGCGATAGCGGCCTGAACATCACCATCTGAAATTGGTTGAATCCGTGCACCGGTGGCCCGGATTTCAGTGATCAGATCTTTGTGACGGGCACGATCCATCACAACGATGGTGAGCTCATCAGGGGCAAGACCCAGGCACTCACTAAGGATTTTGATGTTTTCAGTCGCAGATTTGCGAATATCAACCTTGCCTTTTGCTGCAGGTGGTGCAGCCAACTTCTTCATGTAGAAGTCGGGAGCGTTGAACAGACCACCGCGGTCGGATGCAGCCAAAACCGCCATTGAGCCGCGCTGGCTGTACGCACAAAGATTGGTGCCCTCGCAAGGGTCAACAGCGAAATCCACGCCAGGACCAGTGCCAGTTCCAACTTCTTCACCGATGTAAAGCATGGGAGCTTCGTCGCGTTCCCCCTCACCGATCACAATGCGGCCCTGCATTTGGATCTGATTCATGCGCTTGCGCATGGCATCAACAGCCAAAGCATCGGCTTCATCCTTCAGACCTTTGCCGGAGAGCGTGGCGGAAGCGATGGCGGCCTGCTCGACGATCTCGAGAATTTCCTGGATGAGAGTGCGATCCACGTAAGTGCTGCGGGGGTTAAAGAGGGGCTTTGAGTAGAAAGCCTGCAACAGCAGGGATTTCTGTCTCAGATGCGCGGCTCACTGTATCAGTGTTATCTGGACACCTCTTGAGCACCGAAGCATCTATAAAATTTTGAAAGTTAATGACAACTTTTAATGGCTGCGCCGCATCGCCCTATTCAGATCATTCCCTCTGTTTTGCCTGCTGACTGGGCAGCAATGGGGCAATGCGTAAAAGATCTCGAAAATGCGGGAGTAGATCGTATTCAGTTCGACGTGATGGACGGGAATTTTGTTCCCAATCTCACCTTCGGCCCTGAGCTGATCAAAGCCTGCCGGCGTTACTGCAACGTCCCGTTTGAAACGCAGCTCATGGTGAGCCAATACAACTGCGAAACAATGCTCGAAGAGTACGTAGAGGCCACTAAGGGCTCCAATGGGGAACCAGGAGTCGTCATCGCTCACGTTGAAGCAAACACCCATCTGCACCGGATTCTTGGAAAGATCCGTCAACTTGGTGGAAGCCCTTCTGTAGCCCTCAATCCTCATACTCCGATGGAGATGGTGAAGGACGTTTTGGACTTGGTGGATCACGTGTTGGTGATGACAGTCAATCCCGGCTTCGGTGGACAGGCCTATATCCCAACCATGCTGAACAAAATCACCGACTTAAGAAAAAACATAGTTGAGAGGAATCTTGACGTGGATATCGAAGTTGATGGTGGCATCAAGGCCAACTGGACCATCTCCCAGTGCTGCGCAGCTGGTGCAAACTGCTTCATCGCCGGAAGCGGCATGTTTGCTTATCCAAGCCTTAAAGAAGGTTGCGATGATCTCCGCCGTGTTGCTAGCGAAGCTCAGGCTGGAAAGGTTCTTTCGACACCAGTCTGAGCTTCGTGTAACAGATGTAACGTAGAGGTGTATTAATTCATCTCTACTCCATGAGCACCAAACCCCTGGTGATCTCTCCATCGATCCTGTCTGCTGACTTCTCCCGATTGGGTGAAGACGTCAAAGCTGTTGACGAGGCAGGTGCTGATTGGATTCATGTCGACGTTATGGATGGCCGATTTGTTCCAAACATCACGATTGGTCCGCTGATTGTGGAGGCGTTGCGTCCGGTTACTAAAAAACCTTTGGACGTGCATCTCATGATTGTGCAGCCTGAGAATTATGTAGAAGATTTTGCTAAAGCCGGGGCAGATATTATCTCTGTGCAAGTTGAGGCTTGCCCTCATCTGCATCGCAATCTTGCTCAGATTAAGGATCTCGGCAAAATGGCCGGGGCTGTGCTTAACCCCAGCACTCCACTTGACACGCTTGAGTACTGCTTAGAACTCTGCGATCTTGTTTTGATCATGAGTGTGAATCCAGGTTTTGGTGGTCAGAGTTTTATCGATAATCAAGTTAAAAAAATCAGTGACCTTCGCCGCATGTGCGATGAAAAAGGTCTTGATCCATGGATCGAAGTGGATGGAGGCGTTAAGGGCGCTAATGCATGGAAAGTGATTGAAGCTGGTGCGAACGCCATCGTGAGTGGCTCTGGAGTGTTCAACCAACCGGATTACGCAGCGGCAATTCAGGGGATCCGTAATAGCAAGCGCCCATAATTATTTAGCGTGCAGTAGGGGTTTCAATGATGCTCCTTCCGTCCTAATTCTTTCTTCTGTTACCCCTGCAATCTGCAGGGTTTTTTATGCGCTGAGGTATGCACAAAAGTGTTTTAAAGTGCTTTTGGCAAGGATGAAATTTTAGACAAGTCTGATCCAGTGAGGCTGCTGTTGAAATATTTTCTGCTGGTTGTTTTGTTTCCTTGATAGTTGCTCAGATCGTTTAGGAATTGTTTTGACCGCACTGTGATGCGCCAGTTCAATTGTCAGATTTTTTCTTTGAGGGCTTCTCTGTAGTCCCGGCACTGGTAAGAGGAGTGAAGGCTTTGCGTTGTTTCGTCGATTGCGCAGTCAAAGCCTTCTCTGAAGGCAGCACGCTTCATGGCTTCGATTTGAGAGACAGCGTAAATGCCAAGCACAATCAAGATGAACAGTGAAATCCCTGCTCCAGTGCCTTTTGGGTACAACTTCATCTCATCCAGTTGATGTCTTGAATGAGTTTAGGGTGCTAAGAATGAGATGTAAATAATGAAAGATCAAGGCCTTCAAGCTGAGTTTGGTCAGTGATGACTCTTTGATTGATGATGGGCTAGTTGAAGCCTTTAGTTTGTTTTGTGATTTTTCCCTACCAGCCAAGCACTAAATGCAAGCATTAATACGCAGCCACAGAATTGTAGTAATTCTGAAATTGATTGCACTTGAAAGCTAATCATTAGCTTGAAAGCTGTAACGATTAATGCAACAATGATAACATTGGTAAGTTTTTGTTTTAAGCCTTCAAGTGAGGTGATGCTCAGGATATTTCGTCTTTCTTGGGATAGGTCTTGAAGTCGTGGATCGATATCAGAAATAATCAGCTCATACACGCCATATCCAAAAATAAGCAGGGCAATCCCAATCACATAATAATCAATGCCCCCCACTACTTTTCCAAGTAATAAAATGCTCTTTTCAGAATCTAAGTAACCTTGAAAAAAGAGTTTGTTGAGTGCGTGGATCTCCTCTTGGGTTCCAAGGATGAAACAGCTAACGCTGCCAAGGAGGCTCATCAAAACAGGAAGGATGGTCACCAATCGGAATCGCCAAAGCAAATGTTCAAAACGTGATTCGAAACGGGCTCTCCGACTCTTTTTGATTTCAAGTTTTGCCATTTGCTCATTCATGGTTGATTGTTAATGCTTGTGTTCTTGCCATTAAACCGTTGTGGCTGGTGGATTGGTTGGTGCCGGTAGCGGCCGCGGTGTAAACAGTGCCGGAATAGACAGCGTGATCAAGGCGCTACCAACGGCCAGCAACACGAGGAGGGGCAAAGGTTTAACGAGGGGCTGTTTCTCTAGAACAGTCCCACAGCCCGCACAAATTGGCGTGGCTCCAGGGGGTGGACGTAGGACTACGGCTGGTCCACAACAGCATTCTGGGCAGCGAAAACGGGGCATGAATTGTGGTTACTAACGTTGTGTGTTTGTAGTCTTTTGAATCCAATGAGTCGTTAATATCTGTTGTTTGATTCGTTTCTACTTTTTGATCTGACGATCGAGTTTGTCTGTTCTATATGTAATAAAGAGCCAAGTTGACGTTGAGATTTTTTCTTATTCATGAAAACTGCTAAATACTTTTCTCCATTAAAGCAGTGATTCATTTAGCAGGCAAAGGCAAAGTCAAAACGTAGAAATCCTGCAGTTGGGGCCTAGTCCTTGACAGAATCGTGCGTTGCCGAAAGTTGTTCTGCCATGCCCCTCAGCTCTTTGGTGCGCCTGTTGCAGACCTCAGCGCTGAGCGGTGAGTTGTGCGAACGAGCGGAACGGGACCAAAGGCTGTTGATGCGCGGCGCTGGCCGAGCGGCTCGGGCGTTGGTTGCCAGTGCCTTGGCACGGCGGATGGATCAGCCCCTGCTGGTGGTCGTTCCCACGCTGGAGGAGGCCGGACGTTGGACAGCCCTGTTGGAGCTGATGGGTTGGTCCCGTGCGCAGCTTTATCCCACCAGTGAAGGGTCTCCATACGAACCTTTTGACTCCACCACTGAAATCACCTGGGGCCAGCTGCAGGTGTTGAGTGAACTGCAAACAGATCGCAGTAAAAGTGACTTAGCGATCGTTGCTACGGAGCGCTGTCTGCAGCCCCACTTGCCACCTCCGCAGGCACTGGCAGAGCATTGCAGGGCCTTAAAGAAGGGCGATGTTGTGGATCTCGAAGAGTTATCGACCTACCTGAGCCAACTCGGTTATGAACGCGTCTCGACGATTGATCAGGAAGGAACGTGGAGTCGTCGCGGCGACATTGTTGACGTTTATCCCGTTAGTTGTGAGCTCCCCGTTCGTCTGGAGTTCTTCGGGAATGAACTCGACAAGCTTCGCGAATTTGATCCAGCCAGTCAGCGCTCCCTCGATGCCGTCGACACGCTCAAGCTCACCCCAACCGGCTTCAGTCCTCTGATTGCTGAACGTCTGCGCGAGCAGGTGCCTGATGACCTTGATCAATTGCTCAGTGAGGCACAGATCACTGAACTGCTTGAGGGCGGAACCCCTGAGGGGATGCGTCGATTGATGGGATTGGCCTGGGAGGCACCTGCGTCCCTACTCGATTACTTGCCTGCAGACTGCTGCATCGCTATCGATGAGCGCCGGCATGGCAGCGCCCATGGGCAGCAGTGGCTTGATCACGCTGAAGAGCAACACACCGAGCTTCCGGTTCCGATTCCTTCTTTGCATCGGCCCATCAAGGAGGCGATGGAGCTTGCCGAGTCGTTTGCTGGTTTCGATCTGGCAGAACTTCAGGAACACGACAGCCACCCCAATTCCTTCGATCTCGCCAGTCGGCCAGTTCCGGCTTACCCCAATCAATTCGGAAAACTCGGTGAATTGATCAAACAGCACCAACGAGAGCGTCAAGCTGTTTGGTTGTTGTCAGCGCAGCCCAGCCGCGCTGTGGCTCTGCTCGAAGAACACGACTGCATTACGCGCTTTGTACCGAATGCAGCCGATACGCAAGCGATCGATCGTTTGATTGAGCAGGGCACACCTGTGGCCTTAAAAACCCGAGGAACAGCTGAGCTCGAGGGACTGCAACTTCCCGCTTGGAGGGTTGTTCTTCTCACGGATCGCGAATTCTTTGGACAGCAGTCGCTTACCAGCAGCGGTTATGTGCGTAGGCGGCGCAAAGCGGCCAGCCGCACCGTTGATCCAAACAAGATGCAGCAAGGGGATTTCGTGGTGCATCGCAACCATGGAGTTGGTCGCTTTAAAAAGCTCGAAAAATTAGCGATTAGCGGTGAGGTTCGCGATTACCTGGTTGTTCAGTATTCCGATGGAATTCTGCGAGTGGCCGCCGATCAGCTGGGAAGCCTCGGTCGGTTTCGCGCCAATAGCGATACTCCGCCGCAACTCAGCAAAATGGGCGGCTCCGCTTGGGTGAAGGCGAAGGAGAGGGCCACCAAGGCGGTTCGCAAAGTTGCGCTTGATTTGGTGAAGTTGTACGCCGAACGCCATCAAGCGGCAGGGTTTGCCTTCCCGATCGATGGGCCATGGCAGGTTGAACTCGAGGATTCCTTCCCCTACGAACCCACCTCTGACCAGCTCAAGGCCACGGTTGATGTCAAGCGAGACATGGAGAAGCCAGAGCCGATGGACCGGTTGGTTTGCGGTGATGTGGGTTTCGGGAAAACAGAGGTGGCAATCCGAGCGATTTTTAAAGCCATCACCGCTGGCAAGCAAGTGGCAATGCTTGCTCCCACAACGGTGTTAGCGCAACAGCATTGGCGCACGCTTTCAGAACGTTTTGCCCCTTACCCGATCAAGGTGGCTCTTCTCAATCGTTTCCGCACGACAGGCGAGCGCAAAATAATTCTTGAGGAGCTGAAGGCTGGCACCATCGATGCCGTGGTGGGTACACACCAGCTGCTCAGCAAGAACACCGCCTTCGACAAACTTGGTTTGTTGGTGGTGGATGAGGAACAACGTTTTGGTGTGAATCAAAAGGAAAAAATCAAGGCCTTGCGCAAGGACGTGGACGTGTTGACGCTTTCGGCGACGCCCATACCGCGAACTTTGTACATGAGCCTGTCTGGGGTGCGTGAGATGAGTTTGATTACCACTCCACCACCGTTGCGCCGTCCGATCAAAACCCACCTAGCAGCTTTGGATGATGAGGCGGTGCGGAGTTCCATCCGCCAAGAACTTGATCGTGGTGGGCAGGTGTTTTATGTGGTGCCTCGGGTGGAAGGGATTGAAGAGGTAGCCGGCAAGCTTCGCGAAATGCTTCCCGGTCTCAAGCTCCTCGTGGCCCATGGACAAATGGCTGAAGGAGAGCTCGAGAGCGCGATGGTGGCGTTCAACGGCGGGGAAGCCGACGTGATGCTCTGCACCACGATTGTGGAGAGCGGGCTCGACATTCCTCGTGTCAATACGATCCTGATTGAAGATGCTCACCGGTTCGGACTCGCTCAGCTTTATCAGCTCAGGGGTCGCGTAGGGCGAAGTGGTGTCCAAGCCCATGCCTGGTTGTTTTATCCCGGAGATGCCTCGCTTAGTGAAGCGGCACGTCAGCGCTTACGGGCCATCCAGGAATTCGCTCAGCTCGGCAGTGGGTATCAATTAGCGATGCGCGATATGGAGATCCGCGGTGTGGGCAACTTGTTGGGTGTGGAGCAAAGCGGTCAGATGGAAGCCATTGGTTTTGATCTCTACATGGAGATGTTGCAAGAGTCGTTAGCTGAAATTCAGGGACAAGACATTCCCGCAGTGGACGACACGCAGGTGGATCTGCAGGTCACTGCCTTTATTCCTGCGGATTGGATTGTGGATGCCGACGAGAAGATGTCTGCGTACCGAGCTGCATCCGAGTGCCTGAGCTCTGAAGCCCTGGTGGAACTGGCTGCTGGTTGGGCTGATCGCTATGGGGCCTTGCCTGGACCGGTCCAATCCCTGTTGCAGTTGATGGACCTCAAGCTGCTTGCGAAACGCTGCGGATTTGCGCGGATTCGCCCTGAAAAACCAAATATTGCGCTTGAAACGCCGATGGAAGAACCCGCTTTTCGTCTTCTTCGTCAGGGTTTGCCTCAACATCTCCATGGCCGGCTTGTATACCAGGCGGGAAGTGGAAGCGTTGCCAAGGTCCTGGCACGGGGTCTTGGCGTCTTGCCTGTGGAGAGGCAGCTTGATGAGCTCAAAGGCTGGCTAGAGCAGATGGCAGCACAGATTCCGGATCCGGATGGACTCACGCGTGAGCAGCGAGACCGACAGCAAAAAGATCGGAATGAAGCTGTTTTGACGGTTTGAGCTCAAGCCCGCGCTGGAAATACGAGGAAGTCCAACACAATTCGCAATCCTTCGTTACAATATGGACATACGACGTGATACCCCTGTGGCTGAATTCATTGATCCAATTGCATCGGGAAGCTCTCTCAGCCTTCTAGGCAGTTTGGTTGGTGCAGGAGCCCTGGGAATTTTTGCTTTGTGGCAGAACGATGCAGAAAACGACGATGACGACTCCTCTCCAGGTGGCGGCCTGATGCAGCCTGTGGCCTGAGCTGCATTTCCCTAATATTTGATTATTCATCACCCAATTGGGTGATTTTTTATGCATCGATGTCTGATTGTGGTTGCAATGCTCTCGTGCAGAAGGCTCGTGAGGCGGCCCCAGGTAGAACAGCCACGATTCCAGCAACCCTCCGAGGCCGCCGTTATGGGGGGAGTCAAAGCGAACGGGAAGGGTTTGGGTTGGCCTCTTATCGCTGAAGCGCCGACTGAAGGTTGGCCGCTCCTGGTTGATACGTGCTTCCAGTTTTCGGAGCTTGCAAGGCTTTTAGCAGGGTTGTTTCTGCTACGCGGTATTGCCCATCTTTGTTGGTCCCTAATTGTTCAACAGTGAGGGTTTTAATTTCCTTTTCGCTCATCTCCACAGAAACATCCGGTTGGATGCCGTTTTTGTGGATATCGGTGCCCTTGGGTGTGAGGTATTTCGCAATCGTCACGGTCATCCCAGAACCGTCAGAGAGTCCTCGGACGGATTGGACGAGTCCTTTGCCAAATGTCTTTTGGCCCACCAGAAGTCCACGCTCATTGTCTTGAAGTGCTCCTGAAAGGATCTCGCTTGCACTTGCGGAGCCTTCGTTGACCAACACCACAACTGGCCGGTTGGTTAAAGCATTCCCTGTGGCGCGGCGTACGTCTTGTATGCCCTCACGGGTTTTTGTGCTGACAATCGTTCCTTCATCCAGCCACTGACGCGCAATGTCGACGCTGGCTTCAAGCAATCCACCCGGATTGCTGCG